>JAAXHL010000176.1:0-88433 GCA_012270865.1 Candidatus Poribacteria bacterium
ATTAATAAATTAATCTTCATCAAACCCCGCCTGCAGTCCTATTAGAGAATCCGACAGGACTTGATATTCACACGTTTTAAAGAAACCTACCAGTCTTCAACTAATTGTACTAACAACCGCACACCGTAGCCTGATGCGCCTTCAGGGACATACGTAGACCCTTTCATTCCCCAAGCCATCCCAGCGATGTCAAGATGCACCCACGGGTAGCCTTCAGCGAATTTCTTCAAGAACGCAGCACCTGCGATTGTGCCGGCACCACCGTCCCCGATGTTCTGCACATCGGCTACCTTACTTTTAACGCCTTCATCGTAATCATCCCAGAGCGGTAATTCCCAGACACGTTCGTGTGTCTTTATACCGGCAGACTTCACTTTCGCCATGAGTTCCGTATCTGTCCCCATCGCGCCAGCTGCAATGTGTCCTAAACAGGTAATCACAGCACCGGTGAGCGTGGCTAAGTCGATAACACCTTTCGGGTTATACTGTGCTGTCCATCCGAGTGCATCTGCCAATACCAATCGTCCCTCAGCATCGGTGTTGAGAATCTCGATTGTTTTGCCACCGTAAGAGGTGACGACATCCCCCGGCTTAATAGCAGTACCGCTCGGCATATTTTCGGTAGCGGCGACAATACCGATGACTCGGACGTTCGGTTTGAGATGACCGATCACTTGCATCGCACCGATGACTGCAGCGGCACCCGACATATCGTGTTTCATCTCGTGCATACCGCTTCCGCTTTTGAGCGAAATTCCACCTGTATCGAAAGTAATGCCTTTTCCGACGAGTACAACCGTATCCTGACCTTCGCCATCTGGGGTATACTCCAAGATGATGAATCGCGGCTCTTCGGCACTGCCCTGTGCAACGGCAAGAAGCGTACGGAAACCTTTCTCCTCCAATGTCGCTTTATCGAAGATTTCGCAACGGAGCCCTGCCACCTCTGCTACGGCTTCCGCTTTTTCAGCCAGTTGTGTCGGTGTGAGGTGGTTACTCGGTTGATTGCTCAAATCGCGAGCGAGGAGCGTGCCGTTGGCTATCAGTTCCCCGCGCTGCACTGCGTCTTCTACTGTCCCTTGACTGTGGTCGTTTTCGGCTAAAAAGGTCAGAGATTCAAGTTTTTTCTTTTCGTCGTCACCGTCGTTATCTGTTTTATGTTCATCGAACTGATAGAGCGAGAGGATACACGCCTCCGTTGCGGCTTGAATCATCTCAGGTGTCGCTTCGATCGGAATCGGGATCGCTGCGTTTCTCAAACCCATATCTCGGATAGTCCGTGCGGCGTGTCCGGCTGCTTGACGTACCTTTTCAGGTGTGAGGTCATGGTATTCACCGAGACCGACCAGTAGCACGCGCGGAGCGGTGATAGTTCCATTGGTGTAGAGCCAAGCGGTTGTTTTCAACTTGCCCGTGAAATCACCGAGATTTATTATTTCGCGAATGCGTCCACCGAGTGCTTGATCTATGGTTTGAAGGGGTGCGCTGTAGAAGTCTGGGTTCTCCAGCACACCGATGGCGACGACATCCGCCTGTTCTTGATTGAAGCCGCCGGTTTTAACTGTAATATTCATGAATTACTCCTTAGTTATTGATTATTTTAACCAGTGCTGCAAAAATAAAGTCAGGACTTACGCAAATTAGGGAAATATAGGAAATTTCAACCCCCTAAATCCCCCTTATCAGGGGGACTTTAAGGAGACCGAGTGTGTAAGTCCTAAAAGTTTATGAATTGCTTCCGTTCTGCCAGTCAATTTCATCAAGTGTATCTGCTTCCCATGCTTCTTCAAAAAGCGAATCAAGACGCGAGGCGCTCTGTATTGAGGCGACCTGATTCGCAACTGATTCGGGAACGTCATTAAATCGGAATTGTAACAATTTGAGCACTGCTTCCTGTTTAGCGCGGGTCTCGCCTTGCTCAATACCTTGCTCAATACCTTGCTCTCTAAGAATATCTGCCATTGTTTTTGCCATAACAACCCTTGGACGTATTCTATGTATTGTAGAAGCCATCTTGCACTCCTATCTGGAAAATGTGTGATTGAAATGTCAAAAAAGCTACGTATATCTCTATCTTCTGGCATGTTCCCTCTTCATTCTAAGATTTTCGCATCCCTGTTAAGACGACTAACGGTTCTTTGCTCGTGACGGTAATTGAATGGTAGGTGTTCGCAGGCACATCAATACGGTCGCCACTCTCAACGGTTCCGTGCTTGTCAGCGACCTTCACATCTGCTGTGCCAGATAGCACACATACGACCTCATCTTGTGTGTGGATATAGTCGAGGTAGGCACCCCCCGGACGACCTGTCCATTCGTAGGCACTGAAGCCTTCGGTTTGCAATTGCCGCTTTAAAGCGTCGGTATCTGCATGTTTTTCTGACCAGTGTGATTTCCAATTCATCTTCCAGCTCCAAGTACGTCTGTTGCGTTTTGTGTATCGTCATTTTCTGATAGCGTGACCCGACCTTCCATATAACGTTTCAACCGATCCCGAAAATCAGAAAGGCATGCCAAGCTGAAATGGTCATCGTCCCCCTTCTTGAGTTTCGAGATGTCTGCTGGGTCAACTGCCAGAAGTTTTGCTGCCTTCACGCGCCTCAGACGAGACTTTTTAAGAAGTGTGAATACCTCAAAAGTCAACTTCGTCCGGAACGACAAGGCTTCGGCTTCTTCATCAGAAAAACCTATGTCTTTAAAAACGTTCCCACTGCTTTTCTCAAATTTCACATCATCACACATATATTTCCTCCATTTCTCTTGCTTGCCTTAAGCGTTGCTTAATAAGATCTATTTCTCTTTTGGGGGTTCTTATCCCTCGTGTTGATTTCTTCTCGAAACAATGCAATACATATACCCGCTCTCCGATGCTCACTGTGTAAACAGCCCGGTAGGCATTGGTGGAATACCGAGCAACAATTTGTAGGACTCCTGTACCGAGACCTCGCATAGGTTTGGCAGCTGGATGCTTATCTCCGAGCTGAGCGTATTCCAAAGCCTTACCGATTGCTTGTCTTACCTTTTTGGGAAATTGCCTCAGTCGGTCACGAGAATCTCCAACCCATACAACCTCTTTCATACACACCTTTTTTCACGATACTTGCTTTGTAAAAAATTCTTAAAGCGGTTCTAACCGTACCGGGCACACCTTCAATTCAGCGGTGTGAGTAATCGGGTCGTAACCGGAACCTGTTAATAGATTGACCGGCACATCTGCGAAGCTAAAACTGGCAAAAACGGTGCCGCGAGGTGAGCGATTCGTCGCTTTTACTTTGATGTTGATACTGCCGCGCGCACTACTCATTTTGCACCATTCACCGTCTGTCAATTCCCATCTTTCAATGTCGGTAGGATTGACTTCCAGCGATTCTTCTGGTAGAAGGTAATCAATCCCTTCTGCTCTGCCTGTCTGTGTCCGTGTGTGATAGGATTCTAAGCGTCTGCCTGTTGTGAGCCATACGGGAAATTCGTCGCTGATTGTCTCCGCGGGGTCTCGGTAATGGACATTTGAGAAGATACCGCGACCGTTGACGAATTCTTCTTCATGGAGCATCGGTGTTCCCGGATGTCCTTTGTAGGGTACGGGCCATTGGTATTCGCCTTTCTCAATACGGTCCCAATCTAAACCCTCATAAATCGGCGAGAGCCGACAGAGTTCGTTGAAAATCGGTTTCGGTTCGTTAAAATCAAAGCCTTTAAATCCGAGGCGTTGTGCTATTTGGCAGATAATCCACCAGTCCGGTTTTGCGATACCCGATGGTGGCACCGCAGCGCGGACACGTTGGACGCGACGTTCTGTATTCGTGCATACGCCATCTGTTTCACCCCACGCAGTTGCTGGCAATACGACATCGGCAAGTTCAGCCGTCTCCGTAAGGAAGATGTCAATCACAACGAGGTGATCCAATGAACGGAGCGCATGCTCACAATGCTCGCGATCTGGATCGGAGAGCAGCGTGTTTTCACCGTCAATTAACATCGCATGGATGCTTTCACCACAAAGTTCTAAGGCAGTTACTTTGGTAATCCCTTTCTCTAAATCGATTTCTTTCCCGTATTCTGCTTTGAATTTCTCTTGATACTTCGGATCCGTGACAGATTGGAAGCCGGGATAGTTGTTCGGCAATGCGCCGCTATCTCCTGCTCCTTGGATGTTGTTCTGCCCACGCATCGGGTTGATGCCGGTTCCCTCGCGCCCGACGTTCCCGGTCATCAAGGCGATGTTGCACAGGCTCTGAACGTTCTCAACGCCACAAATATGCTCCGTAATTCCGAGGGTGTAGTAGATAGCACCCTTGTTTGCGCCCCCGTACCACATCGCAGCGGTTTCAATGTCTTTGGCGGGTACACCGGTAATCGTTTCCGCCCATTCTGGTGTCCACTGACTGATGTGTTCAAAGAACGCGTCAAACCCGGTCGTGCGGTTTTCGATGAAATCCTCGTCAATCAAACCTTCACGTGCGATGACGTGTGCCATGCCGAGGAGCAGTGCGGTATCCGAACCGACGCGGAGCGGTAGGTAGAGATGCGACATCTCTGCTAATCCGATACGCCTCGGATCTGCGACGATGAGTTTCGCGCCGCGGGCGATTGCCTTCTTAAGTCCTGTCGCTGCGACCGGGTGGCATTCGGTCATATTTGTGCCGATACAGAAAATAACATCCGGTTTCTGCATATCGACGAGCGGGTTAGACATCGCACCGCGTCCGATTGTCGCTGCCAGACCGGCAACGGTCGGTGCGTGTCAGGCACGGCTGCAGTTGTCGATATAGTTGGTCCCGAACCCCGCCCGGATAAACTTTTGCATGAGGTACGCGGCTTCACTCGGTGCGCGCCCGGAAGCGATACCGTAGATACTATGTCTCCCGTGTTCAGCATCGACCTTCCGAAATCCGTCAGCGGCTTTGTTGAGTGCGTTTTCCCATGTTGTTTCATGAAGCTCGCCATCGGTGCCACGGATGCGTGGCGTTTTCAAGCGGTCAGGATGTTGCACGAAGTCGTAAGCAAACTGCCCTTTAACACAGAGCGCACCCTCATTGGCAGGTCCGTCCATCGCCGGCTGGATGCCGATAATCTTGTCGTCTTTGGTCAGTATATCAACCGAACAACCGACACCGCAATAGGGACAGATGGTGCGGGTTTTGTCAGGCATCGCATCCGCCACCACATCAGCCGCACGGAGTGCCTTTTTATCACCGAGTGCGCCAGTCGGGCAGGTCTGGATACACTGTCCACAGAAGGTGCAGGCAGAATCCTTGAGTAGTCCGTTGAATTCGGTTGTAATCTGCGTATGGAAACCGCGATTCATGATATTGATGGCATGGTCACCCTCTTGCTCAGCACAGACGCGGACACATCGATAGCACGAAATGCAGAGTTCATAATCTCTGAGGATAAACGGGTTGTCGTCATCTGTTTTACTTGTGCCGGATGTCGCACCCGTTATTCTTGGGGTATCAATGTCGTATCTATCTCGGAGGTTCGCGAGTTCGGTTGACGCGTAGCCGCGCAGTGGGGACACGTCAACCTCACGGTTCTCACTAACAACCATCTCCAGCAGCGTTTTCCGATATGCCTCTATTGTGTCGGTTGTTGTCTGCACGACCATTCCGGGTGTCGCTTTGGTTGTGCAAGATGCGACAGGATTCCGCGCCCCTTCTAACGCAACGATACAGAGACGACAACCGCCGAAGGGTTCGAGCCTCGGGTCATAGCAGAGGGTTGGAATCTCTTTTTGATGGCGTTGTGCGATTTCAAGGATCGTTTCGCCCTCGGAAAAAGGAACTTCAACACCGTCAATTTCCATTGTGTGCGTCATGATGCATGCTCCCAACACAGCGTTACGGATCTCATAGGACTTACGCAATTTTGACTGTAGCCCGTTCTGTTAGATGAGATTTCTTGGAAAACCGAGCGTTTTTGTAGCACAAACTGGGAAGTTTATGCTACAAAAGAGCCGCCTGCGTAAGTTCTGTCTCATATAGATTATTTATTTTCTTCAGTCAAATAGGTTTGCGACACCTTCAATTCACCAGTAATAATTTTGGCTTTTGCCTCCGCAACGGCTTTTTGCACCGTCTCTGGTACCTTATCCTTCAACATAGGATTGTAGACGAAAGTAAGTGCGCCATCTTCTGCCATTGTGAAGCGATAGGGTTGCGGTTCAAAGGTGCCTTCCATCACAACCTTGGCGAGGTTTACAAAGACCTTGGGTGTAACAATGGCACTCGCGACTATAAAAACATTTAGTGCTTTTATTCTTCGTTATCTCCTGCAGCAAAATCAATTTGCTGGATTTCTAATGTCCCGGCAAGAATTTGTTGCCTCGCTGTTTCAACCTTTTGCTGCACCTCGTCAGGGACCTGATCCTTCAGTGCTGGATTATAGGTTAAAGCGATTGCGCCATCAGTCGTCATTGTGAAGACGTGGAGTTTGGATTCAAATGTCCCTGCTTTAACAGCTGTTGCCAATTGCACGTAGGCATTCGGTGTAATCACAGCATTCGCGAGGACAGCGCGTGGCGAGATCGAACTCTGGTCGCGGTTAGCACCGAAGGCGTAGACAGTTTTTCCAGCGTCCTGCGCCATAACGACTGCTTCAAACACACCGAGTCCGGCTTCATTCGCATTATGAAAAATAAAGTCAACGCCTTCCTGTATCTGTGCAAGTGCGAGTTCCCTTGCTTTATCAATGTTTTCCCAGTCGCCTACATAGGCGTGTTGCACTACGGCGTCCGGGTTAACGCTTTCCACGCCGCCTTCAAAGGCTATAAACGTACTCCTACCAGATGGGAGGTCCTGTCCACCGACAATACCGATTTTGTCTGTTTGTGTCATCATACCGGCTATCATACCTAAAAGGTAGGTAGCCTGTTCAAGTCGAAAGACAATCGGGGAGACATTCTCACGGATAGCACCACTTGCTCCAGCAGAAGTAATAAAGATAATTTCAGGATAATCTTGGGCGACGGCTATCGCTGCCTCCTGATACTCGTAACCGTGCCCGAAGATAAGTTGATAATCATTCATAGCGTAGGTGCGAAAATCCGCTTCCCACGCAGCAGGGGTTAAACTTTCAACGTAGTCTATTTCCGCCCCCAGTTCTGTTTCAATCGCTTTTAATCCATCGTACGCGAGGGCATTCCAACCTTGATCGCTAATAGAACCCGGGAGAAGCATACCTACTTTGAATATTTCGGGTTCTGGCGCGTGGATAATTTTGCTGCTATCCTGAAGTCTTTCACAGCCTAACATAAATCCGATTGCGAAAAGACACAGGTATAGGACATAGGTTGCAATGCTATATCGTGATTGCCAAGTTATCCATTTCACGCGAACATTCCTCCGATGTATAGCGTAGAGGGTTGTTAATCTTTATCGTTTTCCTTTTCGGTGAAGTCGATTTGTGGCACTTTCAATTCACCAGCGAGGATTTTCGATTTCGCTTCTTCAACGGCTTTTTGGACATCTTCTGGCACATCGTCCTTTAAATCTGGACTGTATGTGAGGGTGATCGCTTCGTCGGTGAGCATGTTGAAGGTATAGACTTTCGGATTAAACTTGCCTTCTTTAATGATCTTGGCGATTTTCACAAATGCGTCCGGCGTAATCACTGCGTTGGCAATCACCGTTGGGGATATATCGCTCTTGTCTCGGTTTGCGCCGAAGGTATACACCATTCTTTTTTCTTTTTCGGCAGTTTCAGATTTATTAAAAATCTCAGCCGCCTCATAGGCACCGAGTCCAGCTGCGTCGGCATTCGGGAAAATAAAGTCAACGCCTTCATTAATCTGTGCGAGTGCGAGTTCTTTACCTTTACCGATGTCTTCCCAATTCCCGACGTATACCCAAGATACCTCGACTTCGGGGTTGACGCTTTTCGCGCCGCCTTCAAATGCCATAAATGTGCTATTCACAGACGGGATATTCTGTCCACCCATAACACCGAGTTTATTGGTTTTCGTCATCATTCCTGCGATTATCCCTAAAAGGTATGCAGGTTCTTCAACACGGAAGTTAACTGGCGAAATATTGTCGGTGATGGTGCCACCGGAAGAGGTGATGAAAATCGTTTCTGGGAAGTCCACAGCGACGGCTTTGGCTGGGTCTTGAAACTCGTATCCGTGTCCAAACACTAAGTTATAACCGTCAAGTGCGTAGGAACGGAATTGTTCTTCTTGGTCCGATGGGGTTCGGGTCTCAGCGTGGCTGATTTCTGCGCCGAGTTCTTTTTCGATGGCTACGAGGCCTTCATAGGCTAAAGCGTTCCAGCCAGCGTCACTAATTGAGCCGGGGAGCAGCATAGCAACCTTGAATTTTTCATGTCCTTTCGCGTCGAGATCTATGTTCGCGACGGGTATGAATCCGATTGCGAAAAGGCATAAGACAGTCCAACAAAATTTTTTCATGTGCGTACTTTCCTCCATTGCATTATGAAATATGGGATATTATAGCATGTTTGCATCGGAAATGTAAAGCCAGAATTTCATCTTATATTAATATTGACTGCCAAGCGATGGTGTGATATACTTAACCGCGAGTCAATACCGTATAGCGTCGCGCAATCAAGCCATAATTTAACGTGCTTTACAGTGGAGAAGCGGGTGTACATGAGACGTTTTGGAACCGAAGGGCGCTTGTATCCTGAAGATAACTACATCGTCCCACGCACAAAAGAGACTGCCGATTTCATAGATCGCATCAAGCAGGGCAAATATATCGTCCTTTTTGCGCCGCGCCAGACCGGCAAAACGACCTTCTTCCGATTGGCACTTGACGCACTTACAACTGAAGATTTAACATATTTCCCAATTCAACTGAACTTTGAGGAGTACGAAGACGATAATCCCGCTTATTTTTACCGAGGTCTCTCCGAAGATATTCGTGAAGAGATAGAAAAGGTTTTTCAGCGGCGTGGGCAGGCCCCTTCTGAAGTCCTCATAGATTTTTTGGGAAAGATCGAGCTAACAGATCATAGAGCAATGAGAAGGTTCTTTTCCCAACTGGCGAACTTCCTCGATCCGTCATATCACATTAAGCAGAAAGTTGTGCTTCTCATTGACGAGTTTGATGCTATCCCGCGCTCCGCTGTCAACGGTTTTTTGCGGTCACTCCGCCATATCTATCTCTCCGATAGAACGCGGTGTCCGCATAGTGTCGGCATTGTCGGTGTCAAGAATATTATTCAGCTCAACTACGACAGGTCCATCTCGCCGTTCAATATTCAGGATGAGTTCCATCTACCCAATTTTACACTTGAACAAGTCAAAGAACTGCTTGGACAATATACTGAGGAGATCGGTCAAGGGTTCGCTCCTGAAGTTGTGGCATCTATTCACAAGCAGACTGCCGGTCAACCTGTGCTTGTCAATCGGTTAGCACAGATTCTTACTGAAGAGATTGATATTCCGAAAACTGAGACGATTGCGATGGAACATTTTACAGTAGCGCATACACGACTCCTGCGTGGACGGAATACCAACATTGAACATCTGACGACCAATATCCGCAGAAATCCACGCTTTGAAAGCATCCTGATGCGTATTATGGCGCGTGATGAAGGCGTAGACTTCAATCTCGACGATGATATTATCAGTGAACTCACTACATACGGCGTTATTGAAGAGGGTGCTGACGGTATGTGTGAGATTCTCAATCCGATTTATCTCTATCGGATTATGAGGTCGTTCAAGCCACTCGTAAACGGGTTAGAGCAAGAATACTTCCCAGAAGATACCGACGAAGCACTTCATGAATATCTCACAGCTACCGGGCAGATTGAAATGGAGACGTTGCTTGATAACTTCCGAGATTTCATAGCACGGGCAGGTTTCAGAATTTTGCAGGTGCCGGATACGCCACAAGAATCGGTAGGACGGCATCTCTTACTTGCCTATCTTGACGAGTTTGTTAGACGTATCGGTGGTGTCATGCACATAGAGGTACAAACGGGTCGTGGGAGAATGGACATCCTCATCACGCACAATCAGCAAAAATATATTGTTGAAACAAAGATTTGGCGGGGCGAGACCCGTTATCAAGTAGGCAAGCAACAACTTGCCGCGTATCTTACATCTGAGGGGGCAACGGAAGGCTACTATGTTGTCTTCGATCATCGTCAAAAACCGGAACCTCGCGTGGAGAGTGAGAAAGTGGCGGGTGTGTCAATTCGGAGTTATGTGATTCCTGTCGTGCAAGAAGCACCTTCGTCTATAAAGGAATTGCAATCACAGATCACATCTACCGAAGAGAGTAAAAGCTAATGAGCAAGTTTGAAGTTAAAGTAAATGCCAAAACACATCTGGTTGTTGAGAGCAATACAAGACGTTGTTTAGGTGGTGTGGGTGCGAATTTTTATCGTCCGTTTGTTTTTCCGTTCTACACACCAGCCGGACATACCGTCGTTCAGGAGTTTGCTTTCGATCACCCGTTTCATAACGGTATTTTCGTTGGGCAAGGACCGGTTCAGGTCGGTGAGAGAGAGGCAGGTTTTTGGGCATCGCCACCGCGCCGATCTTGGACAGACAAAGTTTTCGAGCAATTGGGACGGATGGACACACAGAAGGATATTAACATCACGCCACACCCTGATGGTGTTCGGTTCGTTCAGAACGTCGTCTGGCGCGATGAAAATGAAGAACCGTTGATTAACGAAATTCGGACGGTTAATCTCTACGCGCTCGCGGATGCTACAGTCTGCGATATGACGAGTGAGAAGATTGCGGCTTACGGTGCTGCGACGTATCCACAGACGAAGTTTGGGAGCATCGGTATCCGCGTTGAACCGAGACTTTTACCGGTCATGGGCGGTGTCGTACTGGCGGACGACGGACGTAGCGGCGGCGTTGATGTCGTTCACGAAGGCGAATCCGATTTCGTTGCTTACCAGAACGTCTTGACCGGACATGGCGGATTTGGTGTCTTTATGAGCATCCTTAATGAAGGTGTCCGCGGTCCGTGGTTTATTCGGGATTACGGGATGGCACTCTATAATCCGACGTGGACGGGATCCGTCTCAACTCCCGAAGGTGAAAGTTGGAACGTCTCGCTTCGGGTTATCGCTTACGACGGAGAACTCACACCGGCGAGAGCGGAAAAGTGGTGTCTGCTATAGATGGATAAAGAAAACATCCTTGAACTTCGGAATGTTACAAAGACCTTCGGTGACTTCGTCGCTGTTGACAGCGTCGATTTTGCGCTGCAAGCGGGTGAGATTCACGCGATTCTGGGTGAGAACGGCGCGGGTAAGTCCACACTGATGAATCTTATCTATGGACTCTATCAACCCTCGGATGGACGTATCTATGTTACAGATCGTGAGGGTTGGCGGCGTAGATTGCGTGCGAAGTCGCCACGGGATGCGATTCTTAACGGCATCGGCATGGTGCACCAGCACTTTATGCTGATTGAAAATTTCACTGTCGCTGAGAACATCGCGTTGAGTCTTGCGCAATTAAAAGGGAAGCAGAAAGACCGGATGGAAGGGTGGAAGACCGGAAGGTTGGATGTCCCGCGGTCTTCCAATTTTCGGTTCCCTGATTTTTGGTTCAAAAAAGAGGAAGCGATTCATATCACGCAAACACTCTCTGAGCAGTTCGGTTTAATCGTCGATCCGACTGCCCTTGTCCGGACCCTGTCGGTCGGTTTGAAACAGCGCGTTGAAATTTTAAAAGCGTTGGCGGTTGATGCTCGGATTCTCATCCTTGATGAACCGACGGCTGTCCTGAGTCCGCAAGAGGTCGAAGGCTTCTTTACAATACTGCGTAACCTCCAAGCCGACGGTCGCGCGATTATCTTCATTAGCCACAAAATGAAAGAGGTCCTAAGCATCAGCAATAGGATTACTGTGTTAAGGCGTGGCAAGAAAGTCTATCTCGGTGAAACAGGTGACCTCACAGCGCGCGAACTCGCGCGGGAGATGATCGGATCGGATGTCGGTGAGGTAGAACGTTCAACCGATGTACGCAGCGAAGGTGAGGCGGCAGATAGCGTGCTACAACTCGAAAATCTAACCGTCCTTGGGAGTCGAGACGAAGTCGCGGTCTCAGGTGTTTCGATGGAAACTCGGCGCGGTGAAATTGTCGGCATCGCTGGCGTTGATGGCAACGGACAGCGCGAACTCGCTGAGGCGATCATGGGTTTAAGACCTCACGCCTCTGGGAAGATAAGCATTTTAGGTGCCGATCCACGCGGGACAAAAGCGGTACGGCAACGCGGGGTCGGTTACATCCCTGAAGATAGACAGACGACAGGCATCATCGCATCGTTCTCGGTTACAGAGAACCTCTTGCTGAATGTGACACACTTGGAGAGGACAGCACACTGGAACGTCCTCAACGAAACTCTAAAACGGCATATAGCACAACAACTTATCGCTGATTACGACATCCGTCCGCCTGCCGCTAACATTTCTGCTGCCGCGCTCTCTGGCGGCAATCAACAGAAAGTTGTCCTCGCCCGCGAAATCTCGCTCCAACCCGATCTACTTGTCGCTGTCAACCCGACACGCGGTTTAGATGTCAACGCGGCTCGTTACGTACACGAGAATTTGTTGGCACAACGCGACGCAGAAAAGTCTGTGCTGCTCATCTCAACAGAATTAGATGAGGTCTTGCTCTTAAGTGATCGGCTCTTTGTGATGTCAAGAGGTCAGTTGATTGAGGCGACGGCACAGCGTAACGACATTGAAGCACTCGGTTTGTTAATGACCGGAGAAACTGCTACAAACTTGAAAACATGATATCGAAATTAGTCAACAGATTAGAAAGAATCAGCATTATTCACTGGCTGGCGGCACCCGTTATTATACTGGCGAGTGCTTTTGTCGTTAACGCCGTTATAATGCTGCTATGCAACTACGACCCTTTAGCGGCATATCAAGCGGCGATAAGTGGTGCTTTCGGGAACAGTCGGAAATTCGGGGAAACGTTGGTGAAAAGTACGCCGTTTCTGATGACTGGACTTTCAGTGGCGATGGCGTTTCGGTGCGGGATTTGGAACATCGGTGCCGAAGGACAATTTCTGATGGGTGCTTTGGCAGCGACATGGTTTGGCACGAAACTCGCCACGCTTTTTCCAGAGAATACATGGATTGCAGTGCCGATGTGCCTCCTTCTTTCGATGCTCGCCGGTGGAATATGGGGACTAATTCCCGCGGTTCTCAAGGTGGCGCGCGGTGTCAACGAAGTTATCAGTACGATTATGCTGAACTACGTCGCTATCCATCTTGTCGGTATGATGATAGACGGTGGACCGCTACAGGAGGTATCCCAGCGGGGTCCGCAGAGCGACCGGATAGCGGAGTGGGTCTTTCTACCTCGACTTTTCCCACCGCACCGGATCCATCTCGGTATTGTTATTGCTGTGGTGTTAGCGATTATCCTAACGTTTATCCTCTTTCGGACGGCGTTTGGCTATCAACTCCGGGCAGTTGGAGAGGGTGCAGCTGCAGCAGAGGCAGCAGGGATTTCGGTTGTGCATAACACGCTCCGCGTCTTTTTTATCAGTGGTGCCCTTGCAGGTCTCGGTGGCGCAATTGAGTTGACAGCACTGACACGTCGGTTATTCCTCAATTTCTCACCCGGATACGGTTATACAGCTATTGCTGTCGCATTGTTGGCAAAATTGAATCCGTTGGTGACAGTTGCCGCAGCACTACTGTTTGGCGCGCTAACGACCGGTTCCTACAGTATGCAACGCACGGTTGGCATTTCTGACAGAGTAACGTCTGTGATACAAGCGACGATCCTTCTATTTGTTATCGGTTATAGTTCTATCCAGTTTTTCCGAAAAAAGGAATCTTCGCGTTCCGAGGGGGAATAGTTATCAGTTGAGAGGGAGACCTTGTGAAAACGATAACCTCTATTTAAAAATATGTTTGAAGAGATTCTTTCGGCAACGATTCGCGGTGCGACACCGCTCCTACTTGCAGCATTAGGCGAAGTCATTTCCCAACGTGCTGGTGTACTGAACATCGGTATTGAAGGGATGATGCTCATCGGCACGTTTTTTGGGATGGTAGGTTCCTTTTATATGGCGGAATTCGCGGTGTTCGCACCATGGTTTGGACTTTTAATCGCAGGACTTAGCGGACTTGTCGCTGCCGCGCTTTTTGCATTATTCGCCATCAGATTGCGTGGCGACCAAGTTATCGTTGGTACAGCGATGACGCTGCTGGCACTCGGTTTGACAGAGGTCATCTATCAACGACTCTTTGGGGTAACAGGCATCGCACAAGGCGTTCCGGCGTTTCAGCAGATTGACCTCCCACTCCTCTCCAAAATCCCGTTTCTTGGACGTGCCCTGTTTTCACACAATATTCTCGTCTTCATTACATTCCTGCTGCTGCCGTGCGTCTATTTTTTCCTCTACCATACACAACTCGGTCTGCGAATCCGTGCTTGTGGCGAGCATCCGAAAGCGATTGCGACTGTCGGCTCTAATGTCCTCCGTCTACGGACGCTTTGCCTGTTATTCGCGGGTGCGATGGCAGGTATGGCAGGCGGCTATCTCTCGCTTGCGGATGTTCCGTATTTTACACCGGGTATGACCCACGGCCGTGGTTTCATCGCCTTGGCGATCGTCATCTTTGGGAAGTGGCATCCTGTGAAGGCTTGTGGTGCTGCGCTCCTCTTTGGACTCGGTTTGGCACTCGATGCGCGGTTCCAAGCGTTGGGTTTGGGAATCCCGTACCAGTTGTGGTTGATGTTGCCGTACCTGCTTTGCTTGGTGGTGTTGGCGGGATTTGTCGGCCGCGCTGAGGCACCCCTCGCACTTGGAAGACCTTATGGTGAATCGGAATAGCCATTAAAACGGACTGCCGAGGCGAAAGTGGATACGTCTTTTATCCGGTGAACTTGGGACGTGAACGAGCGGGATGGCATAATCGACACCAACGGCGAGTGGACCGAAGTCCAAATAGACTCCCGCACCGACAGCGGAGGGTAACTCTGTTATTGTGTTGATATCCTCCAATGAACCCCAGACGTTACCCGCGTCGAAAAAGAGTGCCCCGCGGACGAATCGGTAAATTGGAAAGCGTAATTCTGTATTAAAGATGAATTGGACATCGCCGCGATAGATACCAGTGATGTCTTCAGGTCCGAGGGAGCGTTCGGCGTATCCGCGAACTGTTGTGCCACCACCCGCCCAGAACCGTTCAAACGAGATAAGTTCGGCACGACGATTAGAACGTAATCCGGTGGTAACGCCCAATCGTAGCACGGTCGCTAATACCAAATCTCCGACGATTCTCTGGTAATATCGGGTATCGGTTGTCGTTTTAATAAAGCTGGTTTCGCCTCGGAGGAAACCGCCGGCATATTCGAGTGTAATCTCGTTCAACATTCCGCCTACCGGATTGAGAAACTGCAAGCGTGTATCGTAAATCCACGAGAGACGTAGGCTGCTTACCGTCGTGCTAAACGGGTTCTGGTTCTGTTCTTCAAAACCCCCGATTTCTGTTGAGAGGTTCGGCATTATTGGTAGGACAGGTTGGTTCAAATCTCGGTAACTGTATCTGAAATCTAAGTGATTTGATTCTCCGAGCCGCCTATTGAGGATGAAACTGCCTTCGAGTGCTCGAACATTATCGTCTACCTCTAACTTTTTAGCGGATGCCTGTAGGCTGCCGCGTATCCGCCAGATCAGCCAGGGTTGGGTAATCCTTGCTTCAAGCAGGTACCCTAATTCATCTCGCCACGCCAATCTACCTCGCACGTTTCCTTGTATGTTCCGTTTAAAGAGAAAGTTGCTATCCGTTAGTTCCAAAGTCGTCCGCCAACCTTCTGCAATCCCATAACCCCCGCCATATCTAAAAGTTCTCGGTTGTTGTTTTTGGAGTGTTATAACAACATCTTTGGTTTTTGGAGTGGTAGGAGAGGTGCCGTTGGCTGCGCTGTTTAAATTGGTTTCGAGTGGCGAGGCTTCAATCTTGCGGAAGATGCCTAAACTGTCAAGGTTTTGCAAGGCGAGGCTTAACGCCTCTGGTGTCCAGAGTCTGCCTTTAAGATGTGCTACCTCGCGTTCAAGAATACGCGGTATCACAACGTCGGTGTCTCCTTGAAAATAGAATTTACCGAATGTGACCTGTTCACCTTCGTTATTGACGGTAAGATGGAGGACACCGTGTTCAAAGACTTGCAGTTCAGTTGTTTCTTGTATAAGTGTATAACGCGGATTGCCCTCAGTATCTTGAATACTCCAACTGTTACCGACTTCGTTGGCGATGAAAAGTCCTGTAAGCGTTCGCCCGTGTTTTTCAAATTCGTTTTGAACTTCGGGTGGGAGTTTTCCGCTGGCGAGCGTTTCCGAAAAATCGCCTGCGACTCGAAAAATTGGCGTTTCTGTTTTAGGGATATAAGTGTTTTTAACCTCTGCATCATTGTATCCGAGTTCACGATATACACTTAGGAGCGTATTTTGGTAGACCGTTTTTTCAAAGCGTGCATTCGGTTGCGGGAATGGCAGTTCATCTTCCAAACGTTTTAGGAGTGTGGCAGTATCTATGGCTTGATTACCGCTGATCTCACACCGGTGAATCACTTCTTTGCGATTCTCAAAAATTGAGATGTGTATCACGACTTCACCGATGTTTTGTCTATTTGAGGGTTGTTTATCAACGTCAGCCTTAACGGTTCTGTTCGGATAGCCTGCTTTTTCGTATAAAATTTTGAGCCGATGTCTATCCTCATTGAGGGATTGTAAATTAAAAAAGGGGGGTTGTGTTTGTCCTGGCAGCAGTTGCGTGATAAAATTGAAAAATTTTAACTTACGCCTAAGTACACTCATCGGTTTGATTGTCATCTCTCGGAGGAGTTCAGCGTCCGAGAACACGCGATTTCCAGAAAAAGCGACGCTTGCGACCCTGTATTGCGTGCCGGGATCAATCGTAAGCCGAACACTGGTTTCATTCAGGATTTCGACGGTTGTGTCTTGATACCCCAAGTCTTGAAAATAAGACTTTATCCTTCTCTCCCATATAGCCTGGGTTGCTGTGTTTATCAAATTGGCTATATCTTCTTTGAATGTATCCTGTTCCAATAGGGAAAGGTTCTTTGTGAAGTTGAACGTCACCTCTTTACCTTCATCAATCCGAAACTGTAGCACGCCGGTTTCATGTATAAAGTTTGACTCGATTTCAGCGGTAGGATAGCTGCTTTCGCGATAGAGTTTGAGCATAGCTGCCACATCGGTATCCACGCTGGATTTATTGTAAATCGGAGAAGGTTGGGTACTGAATCTGCAAGCCGTTTTAAGGTGGCCTGTTGAGATGGCACGATTGCCCTGAATTTGCAATTCACGGATCATGGACGGTACACCTACATCTGTCTGGTAAGTTAACGTCCCGTCATCACTGAGCGCGTCGGAGACCGTAATTTGTGCGTCGAAATACCCGTAATCTTCATAGACCCGTTTGATGCGTTTAATATCGGCTTTCGCGATTGCGGGTACATATTTTCCGCCGACTTTCGATTTCATCGTGTCTTCAACGGTCTGTCCGAATTTGTCGTTCTCAAGGATACCGATATGATTAATCGCTTTGATCGGTTCAAAGGATGTGAACTGATAAATCAATATCACACCATCTGGGGACTCTTGTGCGTAAACTTGAATTTGGGAAAATTGTTGGGTTGCGTAGAGGAGCTTAATGCTCTGTTGGATAGCGTGCTGAGATAATGTGCTCCCGACGCGGACCGATGCTCGATTGCTGAGTGGGCTGAGTTGTGTTGTTGTTTCGGAGACAAATAGACCATCAATATAGTACGCTATTTTTGTGATACGTGTTGCATCAAAGGCATCGCGTGGCGTTATCTCTGCTACATTCGTATCACCTGAAAGTTCTATAGGATCGCCTGCGTCTGCGGGCTGAATCAGGAAGTAGCAGAGTGCCAAAATAAGACAAATCACACTGTTTATGGATGTATTGTAATTTGTGAGGCTCATAAGCGTTTATAGTCATCAGTTTTCAGTACGGTTTTCTTTCAGAAAACCGTACTCGTTCCGTACTGTTAACAATTAAAAGCGTCCCTTTATTTCAAAGTCAGCACCGTATTCACTGTTTTCGTTGCTTTCAATTTTAATGGATATATTCTCTTGGATTTGATATTCCGCACTGATAGAGCGTGCGCCTGCGTCGTTTAGACGGTGAAAATTGAACGTAAATGGACCGAGCGCATGTGAGAATGAGATATTGCGCACGAGGAACGCCCAAATATCTTCATGTGTTAGCACCTCCGTGGCATCCGGTGCACTCAAGATTAAATCATAATTGTTTAGCGTGCCAGTAAATTTCACCGCAATTTGAAGGTCCACAGTGCTACCATCTCTCGGTAGGACACCGCGAATACGTTTCGGTGTACGCAGCGATAGGTTGAGATCTGGATTAAAAATGTCAAGACTACGGTTCGTAATGCTTGAACCGGAGTCTTCAATGAATTCAAAGGTACCGAGTGGAATGATGACTATCTTTCCGCTGAGTATGGAGACATTTCCGTTGTAAATCGGTTTTTGAATGGGTCCGACGAGTTTCCCTGCACAGGAGATTTTAATATCCGTTGGTCCTGCAATAGATGAACGCACTTCAAAGTTATCGGCGATATCGACACCGACTTCCAATTCTAAGTGTCGGAGGATTGGATAATCTAACATAACATCCATTTCACTGACGGAAGCACCGCTAAGCCAATCTCGAACGGTTTCCCAGTTCTGTTCGTAATAGCCGCCGCTAATGTTTATGTTGCCTGTGAGTTTAGGGGCATCAAATCCACCTTGTAGGTAAAATTGGCTCGGATTGTCATCAAGTTCAATGCTATACTTCCCGGTCTGTTCAAAAGCCGTGGAGGTGATGCTGGCTTGTAGGTCGAACGTTGGCGGGTTTTCCCATACGCGTCCGTCCGGTGGTGTCTTGACGCTGCCGGTAATCGCGAACGCACCATCGTTCAGTCTACCATTGAGATTATCGACAGTGGCACCTTGTTCGGTTAATTTAATTCGCCCTTCGACTTCTCCGACACGCATACCTGCCGTTGGCAAACTAAATCCGATCTGATTGAAATGCACAGCACCTAAGGCTTGTGGGGTCTCACCGGTGCCTGTAAATTCGACATGGACTTGACCTGTTCCGGTTGGCGATTTCAGACCTGGGATTATGGATTGTAGAATACCGATGTGTTCTATGTTAACGTCCAAAGTGCCATTTATGTCTGTTTCCTTGAATTGCTTCCATATTGTCTCTGGTGATTGTTGAAGCTGCGTCAGAAACGGAAGCAATTCGATTTGATACGGCAGTGTTCCGGAAAATGTTAGGACGTTTCCACCGAAACTCATATACGCATACCGTCTTGGTGAGATTTCCCATTTTCCGTTTTGATAGCGGACTCTCCACCGTAGGTCAATAGGGATGTCATCCAAATAGAGTTCGGCGGGTTCGGACTCGTGTCGCCGGAAAGTTATCCTCGGATTTTCGCTGGTGCCGCGTATCTGTAGCGTGCCGGACAATGCACCATCAACCCGATACGGTGCGGGCAAAGTATCAGTTATCGCTGAGACATCAAAGTTCTTGAACCGCAATGCCGTATCAAATTCGCCATTTACTGACCACTGACTTCCATCATCAATGCTAAGTGTCGCCTTTGCGTCTTCGATTGTGTGCACATTACCAACGAGTTCCTCTGGTTTTTCGTCCTCATCGGTGAAGGTCTGCTTGACAGCGAAGGTGTGCTGGTCTTCAAGGATAAACGCTTCCGATAGGGTGAGTGTTCCTGCGTTTAGAGACATCTGAATCGATCGCGGACCTTGGAAGTCGTAATTTCGGTTCCATGCCTTCACCTTAAAGGCGAGACGGACACTGTTAAGAGATAGGTCGGCACTTGAAACCGATACGAGGTCGCTGAATGAAGGGATTTCTCGAATTTGTGGAAGTGGTGTACCCGTTATTTTTGTCAGAAAACGGTCCAATGGGATTGTCAATCCTATGAGCGTCGCGGATACGTGTCCATCAATCTCTTGGAGTAGGTCGGGTGGCACCGCGTGCTGCACTGTTGAACCGAGTGGAAATTTTTCAAATCTCAAACCGAGTAATGTGAATTCTTTAGGTGTTAATCCGTCTAATACCAATTCCCCGTGCTGAAGAGTGCAGTAGCCTGATTCTATCTCAAATTGGAGTTCCATAACGTCAATTGTGTTTTCGCTGGCAGTCAGTTTCACCTTTACATTCTGGATCGGTTCGTGGAAATTTTTCGGTTGGAGTTGTAACGCCTCAAGCGACATGTCTCCTATTATGTGTGGGTCGCGACTGGTGCCTCGTACGGCTAAATCTATGTCAACAGTGCCGTCTGTCTCCGAAAAGAGTGTTCCAATACCGGGGAAGAATTCGAGTGGCAATTCGGAAGCGTGTAAATACAGATCAATCGGTTGTTCAGGGAACCGATCAGAGAGGTTCATCGCTGTGAATGCCAAGTTAAACGGAATAACACCAGTAATCGTTGACGTACCTGCGCTGTTCTTCAGTTCAATACTTTTAACTGTTATCTGTTCATCACGGTACGTAACATCCCCGTTCAATTCCATTTCGCTGATGTTTCCGTTCCATGCTGCTGTAATTTCCGGTGTCTCAAGAGTTCCTGTTATACCGATGTCTGTCGTTGCAGTTATTTCAGGTGACTTCAGTTGTAGGGGCAGATGGACAGTGAGATTACCGCGTTCGGATTGGAACTGGATTTCAGACCTGTTCGTGAAATCTGTGTCATATCCGTGCAGATTAAGTTCGGCGATGCTGCCCGTTATAGAGATTTGAGACAAATCTGTGCCTGTACCTCTAAGTTTTACTTGACCAGAAACGGTACCGTGTACGGGTGAGGTGCCGTCTGAGAGCAACGTTAGAAAATCAGAGACCTCCAGTTCGGATACTGACATATCTATCCCAAATTGCATCGTTTCCGCGGCTTGGGTTGAGAACGAAGCGTTTCCTTGTATTTCATAGGTGCTGTCGTCTATCTGTCCGTTGGCATTTACAGATTGGATGCGTATAGAATCCGAACGAAGTGTGGCGTTTGCGTTTAGATTTTTGACTATAATCGAATCGGCATAAGGTGCAAGATGAATGGGTTGTTCTGGTGCTGTTTGTGCGTTTAGGGCAATTGCGGTTTCGGCGAAGGTGCCTGTGATGTCGACTGATGCATCTAATACGCCACTCTTTAAATCGGTTGACTTGATGACATTTTTGGTGGCTTGCGCTATTAATTCAGCAACTGTTGTTATTTCCAAAACAGGCGTGTTGACGGTGAGGTGCAGCTGCGAATTGTTAAGGTCTTCAAGATCAATGTTTATGTTGCCTGCTATATCCACCGCATTCCCTAAAAGTTTCAAGGTCGTCTTTTCGATGTGGACGACCTCGTTACGATAGTCTACTGTCCCGCTCGCTTCACTGATATGGATATTACCGTTTTTCGTTTTCAAACCCAATTTCGGAATCACCCAGTTTGACACGACTATCGGTTGTTGAGAGGTGCCATCTATCTCTGCGGTGTAGCGACCGGTGCCAGACGTTATATCTTCAGGAACGAGTCCGAATACTGGTGCGAAAGGGGATAAAGCGAATTCGTCAGCTTTCGCGTGAAGGTCCATCGTGTTGTTTTTTACGTCAAAGGTGCCTGTAAGTTCGATAAAGGGTGATGTAGTATCTTCTAATGTCTTGAAAGAGAGGGCATCAATTGTCCATATATCGTCTCTGAGGTGTATTTGGACTTGTTCGGCATTCGTGAACGGGAGCGTTCGTCCTATTGATTCACCGTATTGAAGTCGGCTTGTGTCTATTTCAACATCGACTGTGTATGGGAAGATGCGTCGTTCATCAGTATTATTTTCGGTTGCTCCGACGAGGTCTGTCACCGTCCCTGCTATCTGTGCGCGTCCATCGGCGATGCCGGTGACAGTCTCAAACGCGGGGTGCAGGATACGCAGAATCGGTCTAACTTCAAGTGCTTTTGTCTCTACTATAAACTTGTAAGGGTTGTCCTGTTCCATGCTCACGTAGCCTTGAATCTGACCGTTGAACCCGTTTCCTGTGAAGTCAAATCGATCCTGTTCACCGGTGGTATTTTTCAGTTCTACGAGTTCGCCGTGTAAGACTGCGTTACCGAGTGGAAACCTGTTAGTGTTTCCGTTGTCATCAAAGTCTAAGTAGGTTATATTTTTGAAGTCCAGTTCGACCTGAAAATCGAGCGGTTCGGGTTTTTTGAGTATGCCGATGACCGAGACATCAAATTGCCCGTCAAACGGGAAACTGGAAATTTGTGCGGCTTTGGAAAGTTCCTGAAAGTTCACAGGTGCGTCGCTTTCGAGTCGGAAATCGAAGTCGGCATTCGGTGCGACCCTCACGTTGAGGGTAACGCTTTGACCGCGTGTGGTTATCCTGAAATCGGGGAGTGTGAGTTCATAATCCTCAATGCGCAGTGGAAGCGTCGCTGGGTCCAAATGGATACCCCATGCGATCCCCTCAGTAACACTGAAGTCGGCAGTCCCATCAAGATTGATGAGTGTCCCGTCTAATGCAAGTTCGCCCCTGATTTCACCGGTTACCGGATATTCTGCCCCTAATAATAACCTTGGATAGTGTTGAACATAAACGGGATTAGCGATGACGCTGAACTGTGCCGGGAGCTCACCGGCAACATCCACAACGCCGGTGATTGTGGTTTGACTCATATATTCTGTCACTGTATCGTTTATTGTGTTCTTGGTGAGCCGTCCGTTTTCGATGAAGACCTGTCCATCGTGATAGTTGAAATTGCCTGTCAATACGCCGATCGGGATGTCGAAGAAATTCGCGTTCGGGATTTCGATATATCCCTTGAGTTTGCCGTCCAGTGACAACTTCGCTGTGTATTCACCCGTTCCACCGAAATCTGCACTATTGGCGATTTTCATGAGGTCGTCGAAGTTGATATTGGTTACGTGGATGTCGAGAACGTCTCGCTCGGTTACTGGGAAGGGGCCGGTGATGGCAATCACGGTTTCATCGAGGTGTCCGTTTGCCGTCAAGACTCCATCCTCAATTTTGCAGTTGAGAGCGGAATCCTTGAGTGCCACAGTATTGAGGATGGTATCCGTTATTTCTAATGTGCTATCGAGATTGAGTGTTGAAGTATCCGTGTTGGTTCCGTGGAACGTAGCGTTTCCTGAGAGGTGTCCGGTACTATCTTCTGCAAGGAATTCCGGGAGTGGTGAGAACATTGAGAGCAACCGCATAAGTTGGATATCCGTTGCCTCTAACTGTCCGCTATAGGCAATCGGACGCGTTATGAGTTGTCCAAGCTGCGCAATGAGATTGCCTTCTGGTCGGTTTGTGAGGTTGAGCGTTCCGTTACCGGTCAAGGTGCCGTCGGTGATCTGTGCGTTGAAAGTTTTTAGCGTCAATGTAGGGAGTGGGTATAAATTGAGCGCTGCATCAATTATTAGGGTTGTCATCGCGATATGTCTGTCGTTCTCGGTCTGCGTCATAGAAAAGGTCGGCATTTCGGCGGTGAGTGCGACAGTGAAGTCGGAATCGGTGCCAAACGCTGTCATCCTGCCTTTAACACTCCCTTCAAGTTCGATGTCTTCACCGAAAAACTGATCGACATCTGCGACATCCAGTTTCAGTATATTGAGTGCGATTTCCCAAGGTGCTTCCGTTTTTCCGTGCGGAAAATGACCTGTAACGTCCAAATGTGAGTTGCCAAATTCTAACTGCAGTCTGGCTAATTCGTTATGTGCGGCTAAGATTTTAAAATCGGCTTCAAACGTATCAATCGGTACCCGGGAACCGTTGAAATCAACGCTGCCTGCGTTAATCCGAAAGGACCCGTCGTGGTTCCACGTATCGAGGGGGCCTTTCAACCTAAGTGTAACCCCTTGAACGCTTATTTCAAGGTCTCTTTGCGTATCGGTGTAATTAATTTTTCCTTGCTTAAGTTGAACGTCTTTAACGGCGAAACTGAATTGTGAAGTCTCTTCATCTGACGAATCTTCCTGAAATATGTGGGACAGGTTGAGTTTACCGTCGGGATCAGTTTCGGCACGAATTTCTGGGTCATCCACTATGAGTTCGGTAATCTCGACTTTGCGTCTGAGCAACTGCAGCAGATTGTATTTGAGGACAACTTTTTGCGTCGAGATTACGGGGACATCTGCTGTGGAGACTTCGGCTATTTTAACGTCTCTGACGGTAACATTCCCGAAAATGCTGCCCTCTATGTTACCGATGCTGATGGTGTAGTCGTCTGTTAGCCGATTTCTCAGTTCCGTCTCAAGCCTTTTTTCGACCCAATCTCGGAAGGTTTCTGACTGGACGAACACCAGCGCACCGCAGAGCAGAATGATTAGGGGTATTCCGATGAAAATGGAGATTTTTTGGATTCTTTTTCGCATTTTTTTATTGGTACGGTTTTCAGGACTCAGTTTTCAAACGATTCGTGAGCATCAGCGACGACTTCGGCAGTCGTCTGCTTAGGTTGCTTGTCCCTTTCCAACTTGCTTACGCTCGGATCCAGATGGCGTGTCAGCCAGAGCAGGTACTCAATATTGCCGATGTCCCTATGGATCGGTGAATAGGTTAACCCGCGGACAGTCGCGCTGAGTTTCTCCGTAACGAAAGTGCTGAGGTTGTCTATTGTTTCGATATGCACCTGTTTATCGGACACAATCCCACCCTTTTTGACGTATGCTTTCCCGGCTTCAAACTGCGGTTTGAGCAGGGCAATAATATCATAGGAATGGTTATCAGTTGTCAGTTCGGTTTTTCTGCGAAAAACCTTTCGGTTTTCAGTTAAGAGGTTATCGTTTTGACAAGGGATCCCTCTTAGTTGAAAACTGTTCGCCTGTGCCAGAATTTTGATGACGCTCGGTAGTACCGTCCGTAGAGAGATAAAGGAGACATCAATTACAGCGATAGAGATAAAATCTTCGGCATCGTGTCGGGTGTTTTTGCTTGCGGGGGTTTTTGCGGACTTCTTCAAGGTAACCCCGCTTCTACTTAAAAGTGTTGGCGTTAGATGTCGGATATTCGTTTTCTCAATTGACTGAACCTTTGGGTGTGTTCGGAGTTTCCACGCGAGTTGCCCGTACCCGACATCAATGGCATAGACGAATTTTGCCCCGTGCTGGAGAAGGCAGTCTGTGAATCCACCGGTAGATGCGCCTACATCGAGTGCGACCCGATTTCGGACATCTACATTGAAGGTGTTTAGTGCCTTTTCCAACTTGTACCCGCCCCGGCTGACATATTTTTGGCGTTCCTTAACGACGACTTCTGCATCGTTGGGAATCCGCTGCCCCGGTTTAATATCGGCGTTTCCGTTAACCGTCACCGCCCCGGCAAGTATGAGGCGTTTCGCCTGTTCGCGGCTCTCCGCTAAATCGTGTTCTACCAGAAAAGTATCTATCCGTTGCATAGCGTGCGAATCCTTCAACGCTATTGGCACATTTTCTCTGCGGTGCGAACAATAGCGTCAGCATCGCATTGGCATTGTGCGTAGAGATGCTGTAAATCACCGTGCTCGATGAATTCGTCAGGGATACCGAGATTCGTAATTTTAACGTCTGTGATACCGGCAGCCGCGAGAGCTTCCAAAACGGCACTCCCGAAACCACCCATGATCACGCCATCTTCAATCGTAATGATTTTACCGATCTGTTCTGCGAGTGGTAGAATTGTTATAGTGTCTAACGGTTTTACGAACCGCGCGTTGACAACCGTTGCGGAAAGTCCGGTATCAGCTAACGTCTGTGCTGCTTCAAGTGCTGGGTAGACGCGGTTGCCGATCGCGATGATAAGTACATCGTCACCCTCTCTGACGATTTCGCTTTTTCCGATAGGTAAGGCCCGTGGTTCGGGTTCGATTTTCACACCGATGCCTGTGCCGCGTGGGTAGCGGAAGGCAATGGGGCCCTCTTCATAGGTGAGTGCGGTTTTCACCATAGATTGTAATTCGTTTTCATCTTTCGGTGCCATCACGACCATGTTCGGGATTGAACGCAGATATGCGAAGTCGAAAACACCGTGATGTGTCGGACCATCTGCGCCGACAAGTCCACTCCTATCCAATGCGAAGATGACGGGTAGGTTTTGGATACAGATATCATGTAGCACTTGGTCATAACTCCGTTGAAGGAAAGTAGAATAGATCGCGGCGACGGGACGCATCCCTTGCGCTGCGAGTCCACCTGCGAATGTGACCGCGCACTGCTCCGCCAATCCGAGATCGAAGCATCGACTCGGAAACGCGTTGCCGAATTTATCCAATCCAGTGCCGCCGGGCATCGCTGCGGTTACGCCGACGACGCGTGCATCGCGTTTCGCCAGTTCAATGAGTGTTCGGCTGAAGACTTCGGTATAGGTCGGTGTCGGTGGTTTCGGTTTCAGTGTTTTACCCGTTTTGAGGTTGAAGGGACCGCTGACGCTATAGAATCCGACCGGATCGGCTTCTGCGGGCGCATAACCGCGTCCTTTTTCGGTTACGACGTGTAGCAGGATAGGACCGGTAAGGTTACGGATACCTGTTAGCACTGGAATTAGAGCCTCCAAATCGTTTCCGTCGAGTGGACCGAAGTATCGGAACCCGAATTCTTCAAACAGTGTACCCGGTTTCAATGAAGCCTCGATTTTGCGGGCAACCTGCGTTGCATCTGCCGGAATTAAGTTCAGTAACTCTTTGACACCAGAACGGAGGAAGTTATAGTGTGGCGAGCTTGTGAGTTTATGGAAATGTTTTGAGAACGCGCCGACAGTCGCGGAAATAGACATGTTGTTATCGTTGAGGATGACGACCATATCGTTCTTGAAGTCGCCTGCAGCGTTCAGTGCTTCAAACGCCATACCGCCTGTTAGCCCGCCGTCCCCGATAACAGCGACGACTTTGTAAGTTTCGTTGATTAGGTCTCGTGCGGTCGCGATACCTAAAGCGGCGGCGATAGAGGTGCTGGAATGCCCGGCACCGAAAACGTCATATTCGCTCTCGGCTCTGCTGAGGAATCCGCTAATGCCACCGCTTTGTCTGAGGGTTGGGAACGCCTCTCTCCTGCCTGTCAGCAGTTTATGCGGATACGCCTGATGCCCAATGTCCCAGATGACTTTATCGCGCGGTGTATCAAAGACGGCATGTAAGGCGATCGCCAATTCGATGGTGCCGAAGTTGGGTGCGAAATGACCGGCATGCTCTGAGAGGACTGTCAGTAGGTAGTCGCGCATCTCCTGTGCGAGGACTTTAAGTTCATCGGTTTCAAGTTTTTTCAGATCAGCCGGGGTATTAATTTTTTCTAAGAACATGTTATTAATCCTACAGGACTTACGCAATTTTGACTGCAGCCCGTTCTGTTAGATGAGAATTTTCGGAAAACACAGCGGTCTCCTGCCACAAACTNNAAAGAGCAGTATGCGTAAGTCCTATCCTATTATGAGTTATCTGTTTTGAGCCACAAACTGGGAAGTTTGTGCTACAAAAGAGCAGTATGCGTAAGTCCTATCCTATTATGAGTTATCTGTTTTGAGCCACAAACTGGGAAGTTTATGCTACAAAAGAGCAGTATGCGTAAGTCCTATCCTATTATGAGTTATCTGTTTTGAGGACGTTTTCGACCCGCTGTTCAGCTTTTTCGAGCATTTCCCGACAAGATGAGACCAAACCGACACCTTCCTCGAAAAGTTTGAGGGATTCTTCAAGTGGCAACTGGTTGCCGGATTCCAGTTGTTCAACAATTTGTGTGAGTTTTGTAAGTTTTTCTTCAAATGTCATGTGTTATCTCCTCAATACTGCATGTGAGATGCCCGCGTGAGAGTTGAACCTCAATTTTGTCGCCGACGGCTACTTGTTCAGCATCGGTGAGTATTTCACCATCCGTTTTTCGGGTGACGCTATACCCGCGCTTCAACGTGGCTAACGGACTCAACGCGTCAAGCCGTTGGGCAAGTGTATGAAGTCTGTTTTCATTATCAGAAAGTTTAAGTCCTACAGCCGATCGACAGGCTATATCTAAGGTATCTACTGTTTGGTAGAGTTGGTAGATAGCGTCCTTACGCTGTGTCGGTGCCAGTCGCGTTTGAAGTTCTTGTATCCGTGTTTCGTGGCTATTCAATTGGTTCTGAATTGTTGTGCGCAGCCACGCATCAAACCCGTTTAATTGTGCGAAAAGTTCATCCTGATCCGGGACGATATGCTCTACTGCAGCCGAGGGCGTCGGTGCGCGGTGGTCAGCGACCCAATCAGCGATGGTGACATCCGTTTCGTGTCCGACTGCCGATACAACCGGAATCGTAGAATCAAAAATAGCACGAGCAACTATCTCCTCGTTGAATGCCCAGAGGTCTTCAATGGAGCCGCCGCCGCGACCGACGATGAGAACATCTATGTCGTCCCGTTGGTTCATGGTTTGTAGCGCAAAGGTTATCCCTTGTGCTGCCCCGTCCCCTTGGACGAGTGTCGGGTGTAACAATACCTCGGCTAACGGGTAGCGTTTGCGAAGCTGCTCACAGATGTCTTGAAATGCTGCACCCGTTGCCGACGTAATTACACCGATTCTCTTCGGGAATTTTGGCAACGGTTTTTTGTGGATGTTATCAAACAGTCCTTCGTCTGCGAGGCGTTGCTTCAATTCTTCAAACGCTCTTTGCAGCGCACCAATCCCAACGGGTTCCACGTTTCGACCAATAATCTGATATTGTCCTCTCGCCGAGTAGAGACTCAGTTGCCCTTGGACAATTACCTCCTCACCATTTTTGGGTAAGAACTTGAGGAGGTTCACAGCATTGCGAAAAATGGCAACAGCGATCTGATGGTTATCCTCTTTGAGCGTGAAGTAGACATGTCCTGCGCCAGAGCGACTGTAATTGGAGACCTCTCCCTGTACCCATACATTCTGAAATTCGGGTTGTTGGTCTATCAGTTGTTTTAGCAGGCTCGTTATTTCACTGACACTGCGGACAGTTTTTGTTGGTATCGAAAATTCTAATTGCATGTTAGTATTCAGTTACCAGTTTTCAGTACGATTTTTTCTGCGAAAAAATCTTTCAGTTTTCAGTTAAGAGGTGCTCTGGTTAATCAGAGGTCTCTTTAACTCTCACCGCGAGGCAAACTGATAACTGACAATCAGTTCTCTAATAACTGAAAGCGCAGCGTACTGTTAACTGAAAACTCATTAATATTGATGTTGCAATGGCACGATGCTGCGTGCGAGTCCTGTATTCTCGTCGAGTTCTATCTCGGCACCGCAAAGTTTGACGTTGTCCTTCGCGACAGCGAAACGGGTCGGCATCATCGTCAGGAAGCGTTCAAGCACGAGGTCTATCCGTGTCCCGATAACCGAATCATAGGGTCCCGTCATACCGACATCCGTGATATAGGCTGTCCCTTGTGGGAGGATGCGTGCGTCCGCTGTCGGGACATGTGTATGGGTTCCGATGACTGCGCCGACACGACCGTCAGCGTGCCATCCCATTGCGATTTTTTCGGAGGTTGCCTCTGCATGAAAGTCGAGGAGGATATAAGGCGTCTCGGCTTTAATTTCGGGTAAAATAGTATCGAGCGCGTGGAACGGGTTGGTATACGGATTCATGAAAATCTGTCCAGCGAGGTTGATGACACCGAGTTTCGTCTGTCCGTCGGTGGATGTTACAATCGTCACGCCGCGTCCGATGACTTCTGCTGGATAGTTTGCGGGACGTATGAGCTGCGGCGTTGTCTCAATAAATCCGAAGATATCTTTGTTATCCCAGACGTGGTTACCGGTCGTAATCGCGGAGACACCTGATGCCAAGAGTTGGTCAACGATTTCAAACGTCAAACCTTTCCCACCCGCTGCGTTTTCGCCGTTCGCGACGATAAAGTCGTATTCGTGTCGATGTTCTTCCAAAAATTTCGTCGTCGCTGTTCGCCCCGGATTTCCGACGATGTCTCCGATAAACAGTATTTTCATTTTTAATGGCTCTCGGCTATCGGCTATCAGCCCTCAGTAAAGAGGTTTCTGATTACGAGTTGTTGGTTAATAGTTGTTAGTGGTTGGTTAAGAGGTTTTGATGCAGAAAAACCCTCTTAACAATAACCAACTACCAATAACCTCTTTGCTGACTGCTGATTGCTGATTGCTACGCTCCTTCCAATTCTGTGAGTGTGAACACGGATGCGAACGAACATCCGAGTGCCTCAATTTTTGCACCACCGCCAGCCTGCCGATCGATGACTGCGACGACATGCTCCACGTTGTACCCTTCTGCCCGAATCTGTTCAATAGATGTGCACACCTGTCCTGCTGTCGTAATCACGTCCTCTATGACGACGAGTGTACTGCCCTTCTTGGCACCGCCCTCTATGAGGTTGCAAGTGCCGTAGGTTTTCGCTTCCTTACGGACATAGAAACAGGGAATCCCGGTCTGCATAGAGAGTGCCGTTGCTATCGGGATACCGCCTAATTCTAAGCCTGCCAATCCGTCACAGGTTGATGGAAGTCGTTTCGCCATCTCGTTAGCGATTGCTGTGAGCAGGACGGGATCACTCTCGAACCGGTATTTATCCCAATAGAAATTGCTGATATTCCCTGAACGGAGTTTAAATTCACCTGTGAGATACGAAACCTCACGAATCTGTTGTGCGAGTTCTGTTTTTGTCATTGTTTTATGGTTGTCAGTTTTCAGTACGATTTTTTCTGCGAAAAAATCTTTCAGTTTTCAGAAAGAGACTTTGGAATACCCGAAAACCTCTTAACTGATAACTGACAACTATTAATACACCTCAATATGTGCGGTGTCTGCTGCTATGACTTCTCCGATAATAGCGGCTTCGGGACAATCGGCGGCTCGGAGTTCCGATACGGCTGCGTCGGCGTTTTCGGCGGGCAGCGAGAATAACAGACCGCCGGATGTCTCTGCTTCCATCAGAATATGACGCATCGCTTCGCTGTCGGTGTGGAACGTGACCTTGTCGGCAAGGAACGTCATATTGGCTAAATACGCCTGCGTATAGGTATCCTGCGCGACGAGTGCTGGTGCTTCTTCAAAGTATGGGACAGCGCTGCTTTCAACCTTTAGGCGAACATCATTACCCGCTGCCATCTCCGAGGCGTGTCCTAACAGCCCGTAACCTGTGACATCCGTGCAAGCACTTGCACCGTATTTGAGCATCACTTGTGAGGCTGAGGCGTTGAGTCGGGTCATTGATTCAACGAGTTGCGGTAGCACTGCATCGCTGATCTTATCGAATTTCAGTCCGGTGGTGAGGATACCGATACCGAGATTTTTGGTCAGAATGAGAACCTCTCCCGGACGCGCCCCGTAATTCTTGACGAACTTCTCAGGGTGAACCGTCCCGGTTACGGAGAGTCCGTACATCAGTTCCGGTGCGTCTACCGTATGTCCACCGACAAGTGCGGCACCGGCTTCAATTGCTTTTTCAGTGCCACCTCTAATAATATCGCCGAGGATGGATAATTCCAAATCAGCCTTGGGCCAGCATGTGATGTTCAACGCTGTTTTCGGAACGCCGCCCATGCTATAGACATCGCTCAGGGAGTTCGTCGCAGCGATTGCACCGAATGTGTACGGGTCGTCAACGATGGGTGTGAAATAGTCGACTGTGTTGACGAGTGCGATGTCGTCGGAGATGCGGTAGATGCCGGCATCGTCTGAGGTCTCGGTGCCGACAAGTAGGTTCGGGTCTGTGGATTTCGGGATGTTATCTAAGATGTGCGCAAGCTCACCCGGAGCAAGTTTTGACGCTCATCCGGCGCATTTCACTGTGGCTGTTAAACGGATTTTCTGGTGTGTCATGTTTTTTAATTATTCCCTAACGGGTTCGGTTTTTTTAACTATTCCCTAACGGGTTCGGTTAGCAAGGTTTAGACAGAGAACGCCTCGTCGTAACCTGTACTGCGCCGTTGTTGCAGTGCTGCTGTCTTTCGTCTAATGTCAACTGAATGAAAGCAAGATGTCGGAATCCTCGTAGGGGCGAGGTCTCCTCTCCCGTTTTCCAAAATGTATCTTCTTATTTTAGGGTTGGTTTGTAGTCGTGCGATTTATCGCACGTCTGGAGCTCGGCAACGGGCAATAAATTGCCCTACTACGAACCAATAAATTGCCCTACTACGAACCGCATTTGCCTTTAATTTGAAGATGGACAAAGCAAATTATTGTAGGTCATCTAAAACAGATTTTACGTACGCCACGCTTCGACCGTCTTGATGGAACTGGTCGCCGTCGCGGATACCCTCAATCGCTAAGTAGCCGTCGTAGTTGGCATCGAGCAACGCCGCGATGGCGAAACGATAGTCGATTTCACCGTCGGGCAACGGCACTTGGACATAGATCGCCGTTTCCAAATCCGGGATATGCACGCGATAGAGACTCTTGCAATGCCAATAGTTGACGTGCGGTGCCACAGCGGTGATTGCGGCTTCACAGGTTTCCTCTGGGATGTCGTAAGTCCAGTAGATATTACCTAAATCCGGGTTTATGCCGACATTTGGCGCGTCAATGCGTTCTAAGAGTCGTAGCGTCGTTTGACTGTTGTCGGCTATTGAATTTTGATGGATTTCTATGGAGATTTCTACACCGAGGTCCGCGGCGATACCTGCGACTTCATTGACGGCACTGGCAGTTCGTTCGTAGTCTTCATCACTCGCTTGACAGCTTGATCCCTGCGAAACAGATTCGCCGCGATACGTGCCTTTTCCGCCCGGATCGTTCGGTGGAGTCGTGACTGTGGAGTTAACGATGCCCGCCCCCATCTTTGCTGCGAAGTGAACGGCATCTATCATCCGTTGTTTGTTGGCTGCAGCGACTTGTGGGTCCGCAGCGGCACCACCACCGCCACGAATCGCGACACACGGCATGCCTGCATCTTCGAGTTCTGAACGGAGGGTCTTGATTTCAGCGTCAGGGATGTTCATCCCAGGGAGTTCAATCCCGTCAAAGCCAATCTTTTTGGCGTGTGTCAGGAACCGTTGCCTATCTGTTGTGTCGGTGGGAAGCGCGCCACTGTTATAAGGGTATGATGTACATCGTCTAAAAGCGTATGCAATCTTCATTCAGTATCTCCTTGAAATAGATATGCTACAGCCTGCTGGAACTGTCGGAAAATTTGAGGGTTTATAGTGCTGTCTAAAGGTGTTGGTGTCTTCTGATCGTCTGGCGGGTGCTGTGTTACACCGTTCGCATGCGTCGTTAATTTAGCATGGACACCGTTTCTGTGTAAAGTGGCATCACGGTCTGCGATGGCACTGAGAATACTGCGATAATACCACGCTTGGTCTTCGACACCACCGTGGAACCGATCCCATACCGAGTCGCCGATGTCATCGTATTCTGAGATGATCGTCCGTAGGTTGTGAAGTTTATCGGCGCATGTCACGGTGCAGACTTCAGGACTTTCGGTTCTGAGTGCTTCAATTTTTTCGGTTTTACGTGCGCGCCACCGCAACGCTTTGTTCTCCGAGCAGCCGTCAACGATATTTGCGACAGCGTCTCCGAAACGTTCCCGAATGAAATCTAACGTCAGATCGGTGTCCTCAACTGTGTCGTGTAAGATGCCTGCGATGATTACGATTTCCGTGCATCCGGCTTCCATTAAGATGAGTCCGACGGCATAGGGGTGTGTGATATAAGGCGTGTGGGTGCCTTTCCGGTACTGCCCGTGATGTGCTTCAGCGGCGACTTCTATCGCCTCTTCAATCTGGTTTTTCCGAGTGTCGTTCTGTGTCATGCTTTCTGTATGCTAAGGAATCAACGCTTGCTAAAAAATAAGAGACTTAAACGTTGTTAAATGATACACTATTTTCCGTGTAATCGTCAAGAGATTTTTTAATAGTTATTAGTTGTCAGTACGATTTTTTCTGCGAAAAAATCTTTCAGTCGTCAGTTACCAGATTGTGGCGGTTACCTTTTCTGCTACTGCCACAAAATACTTCTTTAGTTGAGTCTCGAAAGCGCAACGGACTGGCAACTTCAAAAAGGAACATATTATGACTACAATTGCTATCGGCGGGATTATGCATGAATCGAATACGTTCAGCGATACCCGTACCGACTACGGTGCGTTCTCCCAAACCTTCGCGAGGTATCTGATTGACGCTTGGAGTGAGACACACCACGAGATGGCAGGTTTTATTCAAGGCTCGACAGCGTATGACTATACGGCGTATCCAACGCTTATGGCTTCCGCGACACCCGCAGGTCCTGTAACAGATGACGCATTTGACCGTCTCACGGATATGCTCATCCAGCATCTGAAGTCTGTACCGAAATGTGATGGTCTCCTGCTTGCACTCCACGGCGCACTGGTCGCTGAAAGTTTCGCGGACGGCGACGGTGAAATCTTACACCGCCTTCGTACGGAGTTCGGTCGCGATCTTCCGATCGTTGTCACGCTTGACCAACACGCCAATGTCTCTGAACAGATGGTCACCGAATCGACTGCGCTTGTGATTTATAAGACGACACCGCACATTGATCAACGTCAACGTGGACTCCAAGCAGCGGAATTGATGATGCGGATCCTTCGAGACGGGGTTACACCGACGCAGGTACTGACGAAACCCCCGATGCTTCTGAATATCCTCTATCACAACACCAGCGCGCCGCCGATGGAGCCTATTCTCACAAAAGCGAAGTCCATGGAAGCGTATCCTGATGTCCTCGCCGCAAATGTCGCATTGGGGTATCCTTATGCGGATGTCTATGAAGCCGGTCCCGCCTTCGTTGTGTCTACTGACAACGATCCGAAACTCGCACAGATGGTATCGGATATGTTATCTAAGTTGCTATGGGATGTCCGTGAAGAACTCATACTCGATCTACCGGATGCAAGACAGGGAGTCGCGCAAGCCGTTGACGCTGATAAACATCCTGTTATCCTTGTTGAGATGGGAGACAATATCGGTGGCGGTTCACCCGGAGATAGCACTTTCGTGTTAGCGGAGTTACAACAACAGGAAGCATCGGGGTTTGTTGTCGTTCTCTGTGATCCAGAAGGTGTGCAAACTTGTGTTCAGGCAGGTATCGGTGCGGAGGTTGCGTTAGATGTCGGTGGGAAAGCAGATAGTCTGCACGGTGACCCTGTTTCAATTCAAGGGAAAGTCCGCCTCATCCACGACGGACACTACGAGGAGACGGAACCGCGACACGGTGGACAGAGACATCACAATCAGGGACTGACGACTGTCGTTGCTGTGGACGGTTCTTTGGTCGTGTTGACGAGTCGGCGGCAGACACCCTTTAGTCTCCAGCAACTCTTGAGTCTCGGCATCAATCCGACGGAGATGCGGATAATCGTCGTCAAAGCGGCAGTTGCCTTCCGTGCTGCCTATGAGCCGATCGCAGGAGAGATTATTGAGGTAGACACACCGGGGTTGACTGCGGTGAACCCGTTGCATTTTGAATACCAGAACATCCGCCGACCTCTGTTTCCTTTGGATACTGAACTGTGATTTATGGGATTCGAGTGATTTATACGTCTTTTTTTTTTAGGATCCGGTGCGAAGTCTAGCGAAATCTAGCGAAATCTAGCGAAAATTTCAGCGGTTTGTTATGGAGTTGATTTTCGCACAGCGATATGATAAAATTTTCTCAAGATGGGAAGTCATGGGAGAAAGCGAAAATGAGAACCTTTGGAACACAAGGCCGCGTATATCCGAGCCGACACTATGTCGTTCCGCGCGCTGAGGAGAAAACGGAATTCATCAAACGTGTTACGGAACGCCGGATTATTTTGTCTCTACGCGCTCTGAGTTAGGCAAAACTGTTGTTGGGAGTCCGTTGATACTACTCGTTGAGGCGAAGAAAAACGACTTTGAACAGGGATGGGGTCAATGTTTGGCGGAGTTAGTCGCTGCCCAGAAGATAAATGATAATGCAGCTTTTCCCGTGTTCGGTATTGTTACTGATGGAACACTGTGGCAGTTCGGACGGCTTATCGGGGATACTTTTACGCAAAATAGAACGGATTTCGCATTGGCGAATTTGTCGACGCTTTTTGGCGCGGTTAATTCGGTGTTTGAAGCCGCGAATATCGTGGATTCTGAACTATGATTGATAGGATTCAATGATTTACATGATTAGAACCTTCACTGTGAAATTTACTGTGTAAGTCGGACACTCCGTCACTGTGACGTTTAATGTGACGTTTGTAACGTCACAGTGACGTGCAGAATCCACGTGTGGTGTGGGAATGTGACGTGATTTCGTGTTTTTTTCGAGACGGTTTGTCTTGATGTATTTTGTTGATGTGGATGCCTGAAAATGTTATACCCATGTAACATTACCTGTTTTTTGTCTGTCCGTGTGAACCCATGTGGTGCCTGGTTTCTGAGGCGTTTTCGGTGTCGGTTCTTTAGTGGAAAAAAATATTTTGGTAAAAAGTGTAACATTTTGTTTGTCTGAATCGGGATTATAGGGTGCTTGTGTTTGCTCTTAATTTTAGTATACATTATATATGATAACACATATAATTTGTAAAGTCAAATTTATTTTATCAGCGTTGTGCTGTGTAGGTGTTCAGTACTTCAGGACTTACGCAAATTGAGAAAATATTGGACGTTTAGACGTAAAAAGTAGGAATTAACCCCCTAAATCCCCCTTATCAGGGGGACTTTAAGACGAAATGCGTAAGTCCTATACTTCTTAAAATGGGCGAAATGGGCAGAAATTGTCCAAATTTTAGTATGGTTTATGGAATTCGAGTGATTTTCAGGATTATGGGTGTTTTTGTCTGAATCGCAGACACAGGAGTACATAAACCTTTACCGCTGTGAGGTCTGGTGTATGTTTCCACCTTTTTGGGCATTGGCATCCTATTACTGCAACTTTCAATGTTAATGAATGTCCGATGTGGGTTACCCCTACGAGGAGAAAAACACGCGCAATGAATTGCGCTATTACAAACCTACGGAGGATATACGCATGAAATATATGCGGTTGTTGATGACTTAACACAAGTCAATGCAACTTGGCGGTTCCAGCAGGAGTGGCCTGGTGATAGGTACGCTATGGTCTTTGTATCAAAACTGGCTTAATGTAGAATTCCCCGATATATATCAGACTGGAATGCATGTCAAGGTTGATGTTGACAGGTTGATACGCGAAGTTCTCATATCCCCTTACGTTCTGAAAAAATAACCTACCACAAAACGGCATCTATTTCGTCCATAACCGAAAGCGTCTCGGCTATGGCGACGAGGATTGCACGATACTGACGCACGTCTTCATGGCGCAACGCTTCTCCCTTCCGATCCTTCAGCCACTTTTCACAGACTTGATACGCGCCGATCTCATACTCCCGGACGTTCTCTGGGACATCGGTGAAGTGTTGTGTGGGGTTGATCCAGATTTTATTGTCCTCATATCGGATTTTTGTGATAACGCCGTCGCCTTCTCCCTCAAATCGATGACGCGCCGGAATCTGCACGTCTTTCAATAGATGCCAGTCTATGAGACGCTGCCCTAACGCTGCGAGTGTGCGGAATTGGTCAATATTTTGGGGTAAAGGGATACGCGGGAAGTCGTATTTCAGGAAATCGTAATAGCGTTGGCGGTAGGTCGGACTATACAAGATCGCATAGATATAGGCGAGGATCTCTTCGGGTGAAACGCCTTCGGGGAGGTTAAACGGTTCGGTCTGTGGAAGTCCTAACGCCTCCGAGATTGCGGTGAGAAAGTCAGGTTTGAAATTGAGTGAACGTTCTGTTGAAAGTTGCAAACCCTCTGGGTCAGGGTACAAGTAAAGAGGGAATACATGGGCGGTGGGTTCACCTCTATTTGAAATATAACTTTTTTCGCTTATATGATTAGCCACTAAAACGTGTTGCCATATAGGGCTCTTGATACCACGATGAACACAAAGCGCAAGATTTTCCTTCCGCATGTGACGCATAATTTCAGGGCGTGGGCGTCCGTGAAACCCAGACGACTGACCTGTGTAATATGTCCAACGCGTATCAAATGGTCGGTAATGAATAGGCTCAATGTGCTCATTAACATTTGGATGATTACGGAGATCAGTTTGGGCGCGGTGAACTTTCCAATCTTGACTATCTTTTGGTAATTGGTATTTCTCGCGTGCCTCATCTTCAGAAAGAGAAATGAAACTGGCTATGGTCTCACAGAGTTTTTCTACTGTCCAATGAAGCGTAAATTTATCTCGTCCAGTGACAATCCCAACTGAATCTATTTGAAAGATGTCGGTAATATCCCATCCCTTATCATATTCCGCTCTTAGTTCGGTTGATTGTGGTACTAAAAGGTAGTATGGTGACATCGGTTGTAGTTCACACCACTCCGTGGATTGGACATCTGTCCTCAAAAGCATACTATATTTTTTTTCTCGGGATCCCCACATATCTACATAATAAACTTGTGCAGATGCTGAATTATCTGATTCTTTGATGCACAACAGAATGGAAATCCCTTGTAGAATGTCAAAAACGTTTTCGTCATTTTCTGCTTCAGGAACAACTTCTGTAACTCTGTTACTTCCATGTAGATTAAGCAGATAGATCGTGTTAAAACTATCAAGTAAACTTTGCCGCATGCCACGAAAAGTGGGTCCGTCAAGGAAACTATTGTTGACAATATAGCCGATAATGCCCTCGCCGTTTTGGTCAATTCTCCACTGGGCCCATCGGATGAACTTTACATAATCCGATTGAAGCACTTTTGTGTTTCGGTCACCGAGCGGTTCCCCGTCTACTTGTTTGTAATCCTCAATAAGTCTTCCAATAAAAGTTAATTTTTTACCCTCGCGACTTGGATTCGAGGAATCTTGTGGATACGGTGGATTGCCGAGGATGACGAGGATGGGTTCGTCCCGTTTTACGGACAACGCTGCGTTTGCTTCGTCTGTGATGAATTCTGCGAACGGTAGCGATTCCTGCATCTCTTGGGGTTGCTCCAATGTATTGGTGAGATAGATGCGGAGACGTTCATCGGCGCGCCAACCTTGCGATTGTAAGAACAGACCCAACTTCAGATGCGCGATTGTATAGGGCGCGACGAGCAACTCAAATCCGAAGAGTCGTTTCACCAACTGCGCGTTGATGTATTGCGTCCACTCCCCCGTGCCGTAGGTGTCGGTGACGGATGCTCGGATATGCTCAAGCACTGCTAACAAGAAGCCACCTGTCCCTGTCGCTGGGTCGAGGATGAGCGTGTCGTCATCGGCGAGACCGTCGGGTCTGTTGAGTTCCGTTTTCAGCAGGCTATCGACGGATCTGACGATGTAGGAGATAACCTGTGGTGGCGTGTAGTAGACACCGCGATCGACGCGTCGTTGCGGATCGTATTCGGCGAGGAAGGTCTCGTAGAAGTGGATGACAGGGTCTTCGAGACGGTTTTTCGCAGTGAACGCCGTGCGGAGCAGCTCGGTCGGGACGTTTCGGAGAAGCGTTGCGATCTCATCAAGGATATAGGTGACGTTCGCCTCTAATCCCGGCGATGCGACGTGGTAAAAGAGTTGTGCAAGGAACGGGTTCGAGCGTGGGAGTGCCTCTGCTGCGGTGTGGCGTGAGAAGTTCGTCGCGTTCGGGAGTGTACAACGTGCGGCGAACAACCCGTAGGCGAGGGTTTGTGCGTACATATCCGCGAAATCGTCGGGTGTCAACGTCGCGATGAGGAGTTCTTTAAATGCCGAGAACATCCCGTAGATCTGACTGTTTTCGTCGGTGAGTGTTGTGGAAATCTGTGTTTGGAGTTCCCGCGTCCGTCTGGCGAGGTGTCTGGCGAGTACCTCTGGTGAAGTGATTGGGATGTGTCCGGCGTTCAGGAAGTGTTCCAGTAACTGTTCTACATTTTCAGGCGTGTCTTCAATGTTTGCTGTGATGCGTTGTTGACCGTCGCGCCATAACTGGAAATCGAGGAAATTGGTGAGGATAAAGTTATCCAAGTTTTCGATGAAACGTTGGTTCTGTTCTCTGGCGTGTCCGGTGAGGTTGTTGAGGTCTCTGCCGTATCTTTCCGCTTCGATATAGCCGATGGGTAGCAGCCCTTCCGTGGCGATGAAATCGGGTCTTCCGATCTGATTGCGTCCTCTCGGTTCTTGGGTCAGCCTTATCGTGTCTCTGCTGAAGCAGTCAATAAACAATCCTTCAAGAAACGTTTGGAGATGTGGGAATAGGGAGAGTTCTGGGGTTGCTTCGGCGGAGGCTTGTGTGCGTTGGATGTTTTGTAGATAGCGGTCGCGATGTGTTTGGAAGTTCATGTGGGTATTATACACTTTTTATGTCTCAGGTGCAAGCCTTTTTGCTCTCGTATGCGTGTATGAAGCGCAACCTAACAGGATACGCTACAAAAGAGAAAACTAAATACCCCTGGGATATAGTTCCAAACGTTTGATAATCGTTAGGTGATATGTCTCAGGTGCAAGCCTTTTTGCTCTCGTATGCGTGTATGAAGCGCAACCTAACAGGATACGCTACAAAAGAGAAAATTAAATACCCCTGGGATATAGTTCCAAACGTTTGATAATCGTTAGGTGATATGTTATACTTGATTAATATAAGGAGGTTTCATAATGGTTACCCGAGCAGAGATTCAAGCGACATGTGACGATATTGTGCGCGAATTTGCGCCCCTGCAAGTTATCCTTTTCGGTTCTTATGCCTACGGCACGCCGACGGAGGATTCGGATGTAGACCTGCTTGTTGTGATGGATATTCCGAAGTCGGAGTTTCTTAACAAGGCGATTGAGATACGACAACGTATTTCATACCGTTTCGGGCTGGATCTGTTAGTCCGGTCGCCGGAAGATATCGCGTATCGGGTCTCCTATAACGATTGGTTTCTTCGCGAGATTACTGAAAAGGGTGAGCTGCTTCATGGATCCGATGCGCATTACTCTGTTAAAAACCTGCAAGGTACGGCTTGCGAGGCGACCGCTCTGAGAAAAGGGAAGAACTGCATGAATCCTCTAACACTGGAATGGATAGAGAAGGCTGAAGGCGATTATAGAACAGCAGCGTGGGGGTTACAGGCTCCGGATCCCGTTCATGATTCTATCTGTTTTCATGCCCAACAGTGTATCGAAAAATATCTCAAAGCGTGGTTACAGGAGGCGAATATCCCTGCGCCACGGACGCATAACCTCGAGGAATTGTTGGCGTTAATTGTACCTACGCAGCCTCTTTGGTTTGCTTGGCAGCCTGACTTTAAAATAATCACTGCGTATGCAGTGGATCCCCGCTATCCGGGAGATTCAGCGACAGTCGAAAATACGCAGCACGCTATGCATGTCTGCGAAGAGGTGCGTCAAGCCGTCCGCACGCAGCTGAAACTTGAGATGTCTGTTGATTGAGCCAGAGTGACCTATTCATGCTCAGGGTGATTTAGTTTTAAACAAATCATCAGATTTTCTAAATTTCTGAATTTTATTTTCAGTCCCGGTGCGGTTCCAAACCGCACCTACCGGCCCTGGGTGTTCAAAATTGGACGAAAAAACCGAGAACTAAATAGCCCTGATTCATGCTGGAGAAAAAGATTGACTTTTCGCAGCAGGTTTTGTATAATTCCAAGTTGTAATCCATCTTCGTTAAGGAGAAATTATGAAAATAGGTTCATCGTTTCGTGTTTTTACTTTTTTCATGGTAATACTGATATTCAGTATGCCTTTTGTCAGCCTGGCACAACAGAATTCCGGACAGACCGAGGCCATAGCTGCTGAGGCAGCTGCTGAGGCAGATGCTAACAAGGATGTTAATAAACCGTTATGGTTTGGTGCTGGTTGTTTGCTTTCAGGACTCTCGTTTGCTCCTTTGCCTGGTTGTTATAGCTTGTTTTTACCCCCCTTAGGTCTCACTGGAACTTATTTTTATCAGCCGGATCCACCAGCTTCGCGACTCATAGGGAAATCGCCAGAATATGTAGATGTTTATACGCAAACTTACAAATCACAAAGAGGAAATATTCAAGTTTTATGGGCCTCTCGGGGGTGTATCAGCGGTTGTGTTGTAAGTGGAACGGTATTGGTTGCGTTCTGGGGTGCTTATTTGGGTTGGCTTAGCACTGCTACTTGAAGAAAAATAGAGGTGTAGCGCGTGCTGGATGCTTCCCATTATACGCCTGAAAAAACAAATGCTTAAAAATCTCAAATTTTCCATAACTTTTCTGTTCACACTCCTTTTCGGCAATGTGCTCTGCGCCGCGCCGTTGAAGACGCTCTCGTTGGATTTCACGCGCGAACTCACCGAAAACGACACAACCGAACACATCGCAGGCACACTTCACTACGATGTAAAGACTGCCAGGGTTGTCGTTGAAGTCAAGGAACCGCTCAAACAGATAATGATTGTGAAGGGTAAGGTCCTGGAAATTTACTACCCTGATCAAAAACAGGCGTTCCGTTTTATTTCCGAAGGTAGGATTCCGTTGCCGTTTGTTGAATCCATTATCCAAGCGACACAAGCCGAATACGGATTAACTGCCATCGGTTATTCTTTGGAGAAGCACGAGGTCATTGACGACAAAGTGCTTTATACGCATTGGAAACCGCCTGAAAAGTCAAAAGATACACTCGGTGTCGTTATCCTCGGCATGCGCGACGATCAACTCATCTCAGCGGAAATCAAAAGTCCATCAGGGTATATCATCGGTCGGTCTCGCTATCAGCACCACAAAAAAATCGGTATTAACTATATCCCTATGATGGTTACTTCGAGTACCTACAACGAGGAATCTGAAGTCCTACAAAATGAGCAGATCGTTTATAGCAACCCGCAGGTGAACGCGGAGACCCCAAACCCCATCCTCAATTTCACGATCCCGAAGTCTGTGGAGGTTAAAGAAATCAAATGGTAAATCCTTCTATCTATCGTCTGCTTGTCCTGTTCTGTACGTTCTGTGTATGCGTTTCTATGTTTCCGGCACTTGGCGACGAGGCGGCTGATTTGGCGTTCATCCGTGAAGTCAATCCGATGACAACACCGAAAGTTCAGGAAGTTGTCCGTTTTAATCCACAGGAGACCTCGGAACTGAAACTCGTTGCAACTGGAGTGATCCGACTGTATCAGAAATTCATCTCAAGTCAAGACGGTCCCTCATGTCAGTTCTTACCGAGTTGTTCACGCTTCGGTATGGGATGTGTACAGGAATACGGCTTTTTCCGCGGTGTCCTACTGACGGCTGACAGACTCATCCGATGCAACGGTTCACAATCGAGCCATTATCATAGAGATGGTGTGACAGGTAAATATATTGATCTGGTTTCAGATTACGCGGAAGTAAAATAAAGATTTTCAGATGATAGGTGTGAGTTCCCGATTACATCATAAGTGTCAATTTTATTTGACATTCATGAAAATCGTGGGTATAATTAATCCAATTCGTGCGGTTATCTGAAAATTTATCGCGATTTTTTTGACATTCGCGAGGATTCTGGGTATAATTGAAAGATAATGAGATTCGTTATCACTTTTTCGGAGCGGAATCTCTGGTATAAACATTTAGGATTTCACGTTCCACAAGGAATATAAATTGATAATGAGTCTCAATATCAATTTTCGCAAGTTGTTTTTTATATGAAGTTTCAAAAAATAAATCGGTAATTGGGCGGGGTTACAAACCCCGCCTGCAAGGGAGGACACCAGTCTCGTGCCCAATATGAAACCTGTCTCTATCGCATATAGAACTTTGTTGATCGTATTGATAATAGCAACCAGTTTGGCTTTTTCTGCTTGTGAGAGTGATCCTATACTCGCGCCACAATCCGAAGTTGCTGAAGAATCCGGCGGCAGTTACGGTAATACGAATCTACCTGTCGGTGGAACTAACAACTCGCAAAACGTCGCTCAAGATCAACAAAACGCTAAAACCGTAGATGATCGCACCACAATTACCAACCCTAAACGCTTTTAAAAGCACAGGAATAGAATCTATGCATCTTTTTTTTACTAAAGTTTGCAAATTAGAAATATATGCACGAACAATACTGCTTCTAATCATTTTCACCCTCTTGTTAGGTATACCGGACCTTTGTCAAGGTTCGGCTGAAATTAGCGGTAGGGTAATTGATAAAGAGACAGCGCAACCCATTTCGGATGCCGTTGTTAGAATTAAATCGGATGGGCAGGTTTTAGGAGAGGTGACCACAGACCAAAATGGCAGCTTTCACCTTACCCAGGATGTTCAGGGCGAAAAACAGATGCAGGTTACTTCAATCGGGTATAACCGCTACAACGAAGTACTCACACTTGCCCCTAATTCAACACACAATTTAGAGATTTCGCTGTCCAGTCAAACTTTCCAACTCGCCCCGATAGAAATTATCGGAAAATCATCGCGTAAGCATAGAAAACTTACAGGAACGATGAGCATGTTGGAACCGGAAACCGTTGACCTCATTAAACCGGTCGGAACACAAGAAATACTTGAAACTATCCCGGGTATTAACGGCTACGCAGATGACGGCTTTGCTAACTCTCGCTTGAGTATTGGTATCCGAGGGTTAAACCCTCGTCGCAGTGCCCGCGTCCTTATATTGGAAGACGGCGTTCCAATACAACCCGCCCTTTACATCTATCCGAATGCTTACTACAATCCACCAGCAGACCGGATCGATGCTGTTGAGGTGATTAAAGGGAGTGCCGCACTCCGATACGGACCCCAGACAATGGGTGGACTTATCAACTACACAACACGAAAACCGGATGGGACAAAGGGGATAACAAATCAGTTAACAGCCGGGAACAACAGTTACTACAGCGCATTCTCGGAGTGGAGAGGTATCGGCGATCCCGAAAAAATTGTATCTGATGTCCAACTGCTCTACAAGCACGGGGACGGTTTTCGGGAAAATAACACCTTCGATCAGGCAAATGGCACCGTGAAAACGCTCTTCCAATTGAGCGAGGAAAAAACGATCTATCTCAAACTAAACGCCAACTTTGAGAACTCAAACGCAACGTATACGGGTTTAACAGAGTACTCCTTTGAAACCGATCCGAACTTCAATCCGAAAGCGCACGATAATTTCAAGATATTGAGAACTTCACTCGATCTGATTTACACGAATAGAATCTCAACGAATCTCGTGAGTAATACAACGCTGTATACAAGCGTGTTTGATCGGCGATGGTGGCGTGAAGACGATATCTTCGTGCGTCCTGCAGCACTTGAGACCGGTAATCTGGTGCCTGTGCCATATTTCCAGACAGGTGACCTCGTCCGAATCGGCAATGGGGAGAGCAACTTCGGAATCCTCCGTACCTTCTACGTCGGCGGGATTGAACAGAATTATACCCTCAATCACAGAATCGCTGGAAATACAGGACGTGCTGAAGTCGGTGGTAGAATACATTGGGAACGCTTTATTGACGATAAGAAAACTGGGGACGCACCGGACGCGCGCGATGGTGTTTATTACACCGGCACCCCGGGTTCCGAAACGGATCCTGTGAAGATTGTAGGGCAAAGCCACCATTACGAAACGATGGCTTTGGCACTTTACGCCAAGGAGCAGATAAGTTTTAGTAGATTGACGCTTACACCGGGATTGCGTTTTGAGGTATTTAAACAAGATCGCGTAGACCGGCTGCGCGGTTCAATACTCGCCGACAAGATCTCATCCGTCCTCTTGCCGGGTATTGGCGCGAACTACGAACTTGGACAATTCAACCTCTTCGCCGGTATCCATCGCGGATATACAGCGCCCTCCAGTGGTGCACTGAAAATTACGAATTTCGGGCAGAACGTTGATACCGGTGGACTTGATCTCGAACCTGAAAAAAGCTGGAACATGGAACTCGGATTCCGGTCATGGATACCGGGCATTATCGTAGAAACCTCCGGCTTCCTAATTAAAGTCGAAGACATGGTCGCGGCTGGGCGCGGGACAGCTTTCAAAAATTTAGGAAAAGTCGATTTGTCAGGACTGGAGATGGCGATGACTTTCGGGATATCCGAATTCGTGTCCCTACTGCCAGACCTTAACCTCTCTTATACGTATCTCCAGACAAACATTGTTGACGGTATTGTGAAATCCGCTACGATTGCCGGGAATGTCGATGTAGACTTAAAGGGTAAGGAATTGCCTTATGCCCCACGGCATACTTTCATGGTCGGATTCGCGAAACGGATCGGGGACGTTCTCCGCATGCGAGCGGATATGCGGTTCGTTGATGAAGTCTTTACCGACTTTGAAAATATCAAGCGGACTTTTAATCGTGGAGATACCGGACCGATTCCGAGTTACACTATTGTCAATGCAAGTATAGATTACAAACTAACTGAACGGTGGCAAGTATTTCTTACCGCCAAAAACATTTTTGATAACGTATATATCGGGTCACGGCTGCATTCAAATGCTGGACAACCCGAAGCGAACCTCAGCTCGGGTATCCTCATTGGACCCAGACGACAGGTTCTTTTCGGTATTAAACAAGGGTTCTAATTCTGGCGCACATTCAAAACGGGACAGGTTCAATCCATTTGGATATGTGTCTCGTTTTGGCAACGCGCCTATCAACGATTCACTAACAACAATCTTATTTATGGATAATGAGTCTCAATATCTATAAAGGAGAAAACATGAATTACCTGACGAAAAAATACCAATGGCTCATCGTACTGCTAACTGTCGGATGCATATTTCTGTCTGCTTGTGGCGGCGACGAAGATACAGATGATGAAACATTGGATGGAGAAGCCGGTGCAATCGAAATCCCACAAGCGTATGTTTTTGACAGCCGCTTTGTAGAAGGCGAGAGCAGTGTCTCTTATTCAGGGCAGGTCGTACGCAACTTGCTATTGCAAGACCTGAAAGCTCTCACCGATAGTGTCGGAAAAAATGGCGCGCGTTCTGTGAGTGCACAGGATATGCTTAGACTGTATGAATACGATGACGCACTTAACCTCGAAACACTAACGACCACAGGTGCTCTCCCCGCACTCGAAAGCCATTATTCGTCGCTTTCTACTGGGAAAAATCTTGTCGGTAAAATTTCTGATGAGCCGGTTATCGGCTATAACCGTCCGGCAGATGATTTAGTCCGAGAATGGTTCAACGCTATTGCTGATAATTCACAGGACGCTGACAAACTCGGCACACCGATGGCTTATACCAGTGATGCTGGCGTTGATATGTCGCAGATGATTAATAAGGTACTCATCGGTGCAGTGCCGTATTACCAAGCAACTGGTGTTTATCTTAACGGTCTGCTCGACCGCGATAACAGTGAAGGAAGAGATGGGACCGACCCGTATACGGCAATGGAGCACGGATGGGATGAAGCGTTTGGCTACTTCGGTGCCGCTCGCGACTACGCGCGCTACACGGATGATCAACTCGCCGGAAGTGTTGATAATTTCACCTTCGATTCTAACGGAGACGGTAGTATCGACTTCAAATCGGAATACAACTTCGGGCTTTCGAGAAACGCTGCTAAACGAGATAAAGGTGGCTCAGGTGTCGATTTCACACAAGAAATTTTCAACGCGTTTCTCGCTGGCAGAACTGCAATCACCAATCAAGGATCGGTAGCAGACATTAGCGCACACCGACAAGCTGCATCGGAAGGGATGGAAAAGGTTATCGCCGCTACGGTTGTACATTACATAAATGATACGCTCAGTGATATGTCGAAGTTGGGTACACCAGATGAAAACCGGGCTGACTTAAATAAACATTGGGCGGAGATGAAAGGTTATACCGTCGCGTTGCAGTACAATCCCTTCAGGTTGATTAATGATGGACAACTCGCTGAATTACATGGTATTATGGGGGAAGCACCCGTATATGATGAACCGGGCAGCAATGGTTACCAAACCCAGGTTGCCAATTACGAGCGTGCTAAAGTTGTTCTACAGGCAGCTTATGGATTCTCTAACGCGAATATGCAAAATTGGTAGGCATCAATATAGCAGGACTTACGCAAATTGAGAAAATATTGGACATTTAGACGCAAAAAGTAGGAATTAACCCCCTAAATCCCCCTTATCAGGGGGACTTTAAGACGGAGTGCGTAAGTCCCATATAGGTGGTTTTGAACCGCAAAGATGCCGTTTCACAGGTAGGTACGCATAAAGCGTACCTACCACACTAACTAACAAATGACGACGGAATTCAGAGTCTGGAGTATTGTATTAATCAGTTGTATAGGTTCTCGGTTGCTTAGCACTATCTACTATATTGAGGACTTAGATAGTCTCCGCTTCGCATTGAGTATGGTAGATTACGATGTCGCTAAGCTGCAACCGCATTTTCCGGCGTATCCTGTTTTCTGTGGTATTGCCAAACTCTTTTATGTACTTATTCGTCGCTATGCGTTAGCATTCTCACTCATTGGAGGATTATCAACTTTCTTCACAATCTTCTTTACGCTAAAGATTGCGAAGATTCAGAACACTACATTATTGGGGAAGATCGCTATCTTTGTGGTGTTCATGAACCCGTTGCTCTGGTTGATGGGTAACCGCTATATGCCTGATGCGATGGGAGTTGCCTGTCTGTTGGCAAGTCTTTACTTTGCAACAGCACAAACGGAAAGTAAAACGGGTACATCAGGGTTACGTAATGCGGTTGGATTTTTTCTCGCTGGCATTCTGATGGGTATCCGACTCTCATATTTTCCGCTATTGATGCCTGCCCTGTTAATGCAGTTAAAACACCGCGGTCGGTTAAAGTGCGTCATAGCAGGAACGGTGGGTATCCTTGTTTGGTTCATTCCACTGCTCTCAATGACCGGGTGGAATACACTGATAGCCGCCGCACAGACACAGAGCCACGGGCATTTTTCGGACTTCGGGGGTACTGTATCCACGCAACCTGAATTGTGGTTCCGATTTACAAAACTTTTTGAGAGCGTCTGGGCAGACGGGTTTGGACTCTATTGGCAAGGTCGGCACCTCATAACCGCTTGCACGGCTATTCTCTTAATCGGAATCGTCGCAGCCAACTGGCAAACATTGAAGAAGTGGACGACAGAAAAAGGCTTTAAAGTCAGTTCACTATTTTTCAATCCGATCTTTATCGGGTGTATTGTTTATCTCGTATGGATATTCTTAGGGCAAAATGTTATCCATAAAAGTCGACACGTTTTACCGTTGTTACCTTTTTTGTGCTTAGGTATTGCACTCGCTTGTAGTAAAATCATGGTACTATGGCGTAAATTTGGTTCCCCTTTCGCTTGGGGGACTGTTATCATCTTTTTTCTCTGTTACAGTTATGTTACGCTATATACTGTTGTCCAACACACAAAACCGACAGCAATTGCCCAAGTCCACGAATATCTACGGGGCAAACAGTCCGAGCAGGACGGCAAACTGCATATTGTGTCCGTTCCACTGATTAAATACTACTTGGTCTCGCAAGCAATAGAAGCAGTCTATATACCTATTAAAAGCGAGGCAGACCTCGCCGAACTTGATCAATTGGAGACCGGATTCATTGTTATCGGAAGTCCATTGCCAAACCGGATACCCAAAGTCGAAAAAGTATTCTACCACAACCCATACATGAATCGGATGTGGTCCGAAATCCCTCTATTTGTGTACTGAACTTTGTATGAGTGTAACATAATGGACAGGACAAATCTTCATATACTCGGTGGCGGTCCCGCTGGATTGACGACCGGATACTACGCCAAGAAATATGGACTCTCCAATTTCACCATCTTTGAAGCAGGTGAGAACGTTGGTGGGAACTGCCGGACGCTCAAGATCAGGGGCGTAGATTGCAGATATAGTTTTCTGCAGAGAGAGGATTTCCGATTCGACACCGGGGCACACCGCTTCCATGACAAAGACCCACAGGTTACTGAGGAGGTAAAAAGCCTACTCGGCGATGATTTATTACGGGTAACAGCACCGAGTGAAATTTTTTTTGAGGGCGAATTCTACCGATTTCCGCTTCTGCTAAGCGACATCGCCCAAAAACTAAAAACCAAAACCTTACTAAAGATTGCGTCGGAGAAATTATATAATCGACACAGAAAACAGGCGAACAACTTCGCTGAATTCGCTGTTAACCAATACGGGCAAACGCTCGCTGAACGCTTTCTGCTTAACTATTCTGAAAAGTTGTGGGGAGAACCGACGCACAAACTCTCTACCGCGATTGCCGGTAACCGACTTAAAGGATTGGATCTGTGGAGTTTCCTGCGTTCCACTTTACTCGGAACACCGCAAAATCCGACGCATTTAGATGGATCGTTCTTTTATCCAAAATACGGTATCGGGATGATTAGTGATAAATTGTGCGAATTCATCGGTGATGAGCATATCAAATTGAACCATCGTATCCATCGGTTAATTCACAAAGATGGAAGGATTGAGCGTATTCGTATAGAAAATGCAGCGGAGAGAGATAATACTGAGGTACCCGTCTCGACAGTGATTAATACACTACCGCTAACGCTTTCAATGCGAATGTTAGAGCCGCCCCCGCCCCCGGAATTTCTTGCAGTGGTGGATAGAATTAAATATCGAAACCTTTTACTTTCTGTTTTTTGCTTAAACCGAGATACTTTTTCGCGGAACGCTTCGATCTATTTTCCGAGTGAAGAATTTCCGTTTACACGTCTGTATGAACCTAAAAATCGAAGTCCTTACATGACACCAAAAGGACAAACAGTCATCGTCTTAGAGCTTCCCTGCTACAGTGAAGATGCCGTGTGGAATATGTCAGCAGAGACATTGAAAACGGAGGTATGGCGTGCATTGCAACGCGTTAAACCGATACCAGAAGAGGAGATTATCCACTATCAGAGTTATAAACTACCTTTCGCGTATCCTGTACTTGAAGTGGGGTTTGAGGAAAACGTGGCGCGCCTCGTCGCTTATTTTGAAACGTTTGAGAATCTGTATCTGACTGGCAGGAGTTCGTTGTTCCGGTATCTGCACCTGCATGACCTATTTAAATCCGGGAAAGAGGTGATAGAACGGATTACATACGTTTGAACTTGATAAATATAACACAAATTTTGTATAATGCAAAAAATATTGCGATCCGCTATAGTCAAAATGAAGAAAAAAGCGAGAAAATTCAGAAAAAATTTGACATTTACTAACAAATATCGTATAATATATGTGTTCAATAGTCTGATTGCCTATTAGGTCTGAATACGAACCTTCTAATACGATAATGAGTCTCATTCTCAATTTATAAGGATGGTGTTCAGGCGTATCACTTTCCTCCGAGAGTGGTAATTAAGGGTAATGCTTACTAAAGGGGGGACAAATTATATCCGCTGCAGTATAGCATGTTCTTTATGGTTGGCGGGGAACAGGATACCCCGCCTCACCATATATGATAATGAGTTTCATTCTCAATAAGGAGAGGTTATGATAACTGTTGCAAACCGAATCTATGTCGCACCTGAGTATCGAGATGAATTTGAGGGTCGGTTCCGAAACCGAGCACGTCTCGTTGACGGGATGCCGGGATTCATCTCTAATCAGGTACTCCGTCCTGTCAATGACGACGATCCGTACATCGTTTTTACACTCTGGGAAACGCGTAAGGATTTTGAAAACTGGGTAGAATCTGAAGAATTTCGGAAAGGTCATGCACAATCCGGGACGTTGCCGAAAGAGGCGTTCACACAATCAAACAAACTCGAACTTCACGAGGTATTTCTTGATTCGACCCGTGCGGATCTGAAAGAAGAACCACGAGGGGGTCCCTTCAAGGTTCACTAAAACGAAATAGCAGCAGAAAAAGCGACGCAAGAAACAGGACATGCTCCCAACTGCCAATTGTTAGCCAATGTCCACGTTTCTGAAGGAAATTATACATACGTCGATGACGAATCGACTGCCTTCCGCGTTTTATGGGCTGCTTACGCTTGTTTATTCGAGCGTATTATACCCGATGCCTTTCCTGCTTTAATTAGGATACGCTATTAGCCTCACAATTGTCAAGCGAATCTGGGAGTTAATATGTCAAATTCTACGAGTTCAGTATCACAGAAAAAACCGGAAAAACAGCGAAGACGTTCACCGTACGTATTTCTACCGCTCTCATGGAGCAGGGGAGCATTTCTCAAATGGCTCCGACGAACACACGCATGGCTCGGGTTGTGGGGGGCGACTTTGGGTATTCTATTCGGTGTCACTGGAATTCTACTCAACCACCGCGGGACTCTGCGGATTAACGCCGCGAAAACTGATCGGATAGAGCGAGAACTCTCATTGCCGGACCCGAAACCTGAAAATATTGAGGCGTTTGCCGCGTGGTTGGAGGTTGAACTTGGACTCGATGAAAAATGGAGCCGTGTCCGTTCACAGGAACCCCGAGAAATTAGTTGGGGCGGAAAATCTGTCACACAACCTGAAAGATGGAGTCTCAGTTTGAGCAATCCGAAACGGGGTTACAGCGCAGAATATTGGGTCGGCAACGCTTACACCACTGTCAGACAATTTGACCGGAATGTGTTTGCCTTTCTCAATCGATTGCATATGGCAAGCGGAATGGGAGTCGCATGGATTCTCCTCGCCGATACGATTGCCGGCAGTTTAATTATTCTGGCACTTAGTGGCATACTGCTTTGGACGCGTTTACACGGACCACGATTGCTCGCGGCGGGACTTATCTTCGGGTCCTTAACCCTTGCCATCTTTTTTGTTTGGCGAGCCTTCTAACAAACTCAAGGGGAAAACAGTGATTTCAAATACGAAAATTTGGATTTTGCGGATATTGATAAATCTTGCCTTCGGCGTGCTCCTCTTCGCAATATGGAGTTATGCAGAGACCGAAGACGATACATCCGAAACCGATCCTACCACGGAATTAGAATCTATTGTCGTGACGGCGACAAGGACATCGCAACGCTTGAAAGATACACCGGTTATTACAAATCTCATCACACGCGCGGAGATTGAAGCAACCGGAGCAGAGAATATCGGAGAGGCACTCGAACATACGGCGGGCATCATTATCCACCGAGATGGACACGGGGACGGCGTTCAACTTCAAGGGCTTGACTCCGAATATATATTAATTCTCGTGGATGGTGAACCGCAGGTTGGGCGCATTGCAGGCAAACTTGACATGGCACGTCTCGCTGTCGAAAACGTTGAGCGAATAGAAATCGTCAAAGGGGCTACGGCTTCTCTTTTCGGAAGTGATGCACTCGGGGGCGTTATCAATATTATTACCCGTAAAGCGACTTCACCCTTCTCAGTCCGGGTCTCCCAGACCTTTGAGCAAAACAGCACACTCGACAGTCGAGGCACACTTGAATTAAAACGCGATAAACTTAACGCCTTGCTAACGCTTAGCAGGAACTATCGAAATCCGATTGATTTGGATACCTCCGACCTCACAACGACGATCGACGGTTATGCCAATGTAACAGGTTCCGCACGAACAGAATATCAACTTACATCTGCGACGAGTCTCCTCTTTTCTGGACAGTACTTCACACAAAACCAAGAGGGGGTCAGCGAAAGCAGTGCCACTGTTTTTGACAGACTCGGCGACATCGAAATTTTTAGTGGAAGTTTGGGCGTAGAACACGAATTCGGCAACGGTACACCGGGCGTACCCTCAACTTTACTGTCTAGTAAACTCTACGCCACCCGATATGATGATGAATCAACCGTGATTAATAGAGAGACAACAACGGTAGATTCCGAAAACCTTAACATCCAAGATTTGGTCAAAGGTGAAGCGCAGTTTGACACAGTGCTTTGGGAGAAACACCAGGTCACGCTCGGTGGAGAGATTGTTTTAGAAAATCTCCAATCTCAGCGGATTACAGGTGGTGAACGTGAAGTCCTGACCAACGCGCTCTTTGTCCAAAACGAATTTCGTCCTATCTCTGCATTTGCCCTTGTCATGGGTGGACGTTTAGACTATCACTCCGAATTCGGGACGCACTTCAGCCCGAAGTTGAGTACCCTGTATCGAGTGACCGACAACCTTCGGGTTCGTGCCTCGTACGGACAAGGGTTCCGCGCACCAGACTTCAAAAACCTCTATCTCGACTTTACGAATGTGACATCTGGCTATCAAGTGTTAGGCAATCCGAGCCTTCAACCGGAGTCCTCACACAGTTGGAATCTGGGGCTGGAATATGAGGTTTTCGACGGTTTACTCGGCAGAGTCCATTTATATCGCAATGATCTGCAGAATCTGATTGAAGCGGAACGTATCGGACAGAGCGCAGCGGGTGGAAGCAAATTTGAATACCAAAACATCAGTAGAGCATTCACGGAAGGCGTTGATGTTGAAGCCGTTATCGGGAGTATTGGCGGGTTTACATCTACTCTCGGTTACGCTTACCTTCGCGGTGCGGATAAAGAGACTGGACTGTCATTGCTGAACCGTTCGACCCACAACGGCACGCTCAAATTGGCTTATCTACACACCAATACCGGTTTTCTCATTGACCTACGGGGACGATACGCCAGTTCTTGGGGATTCTTCGACGATGGCGATAAAGTACTTGAACCTGAAGAGATGGCACCGAGTTATTGGGTGTGGAACATTCGCGCTTCAAAGACTCTTTTTAAAATATTCAGAGCCTCAATCGGATGCAATAATATTTTTGACTTCAAAATTCCGACATTTTATACATTTACGGGACGTTCATTTTATGGTGGACTCTCTTTAACCTATTAATACGAGAAAGGATACAACAGCATGGCACGGCTCATGTACACAACCTTATTGGTCATCACCGTCAGCATTGCTGCCTTTACGGCGTCTGCTGAACTTCATCAAAACATACTCACGGTTGATGCAACCGACCGTGAAAACTGGGCTTATGTCAATCTTACTGAAGGTGAAACGGTTGATATAGCCGACGCGGCTACCTCAATGGCGTGGAACCTCGGTTTTAAACGGACTGAGGTCATCGCCAATGGGGGTGTCAGCGGTCCCGGGAAGACTGGGGCACTGGCTTTGGAGGACATCTCTTTTGAAGATGTCCTTGAAGCACCAGAAGAAGAATACGTTTCAGACACCGAACAGATATCCTCAACTTGAAACTGAATCTAACAGCAGCAGGCACGCGCCACCGTGCCGTAAGGAGATTGAAAATGAGCCACAAAGCAGAATTTTTATCACGAGATGAAGTATGTGCTATCTATCAATGTTTGGATGGGCATATCCACCTGAAATATCGCACTTTAGACATCGCTATGGACCCCTGCGATTTCCATCAGGTCGCCGATGTCTTTGTCGAGGCATTGCGTATTTTACGGAAGACAAAACAATTACAGAAGCCAGAAGAATCCGTAACCGAAGAAGTGGATCTGAAAAATATGGAGACACTTCCGAAAGTCTAACCCGGACCTTCAAGAAGGCGAACAACATCTGTTTCGTTTTTTACGAGGAGAATTATCATGGAAAGCGTCAGAAATTTTGTCAATCAATTCACTTTCGCGCGGCACTTTCAAGTTTCTATTACGAGAGTTGCTCTCGTGATGATACTTGCTCTTGTTGTCATTTTTAGTTTCGGTTGTGGTACCGCTGACAATGAAGATGTTGAAAATCCGCTTCAGTCAGAGGATACCACCGACACGATACCGCCGATGACGACAGAGACTAATACACAAATACCGGCTGAAGAACCCGTTGGGCTGGAATCGTTGATCTTCACAATTGATGCGACGAATAGAGATGCCTGGGTATACTTCTCTTTTGCCTCTGGAGACGTTGTTGAGGTCGAAGATGCCGAAAACTCGGAGGAATGGGACATCGGGTTCCAACGGACGCACGTCAAACTGAATGGAGGTATTAGCGGGCCAGGAATGGGCGGGGTCGTCATGCTCACGGAAACAACCTTTGAGGCAGTGACGACTGCACCAGCAGACGGTTACCTTGAGGATACAGAGGACACCCTCGCTATCGTTCCGCAAAGTGAAAAAGGGTGGTACATCTACACGGGGCCACCGACACACTGGGTCCTTCCTTTGGAAGACCGGGTATTTGTCGTAAAAGCCGCAGATGGAACGTTCGCCAAAGTCCAATTTGTCGGATACTATAAGGATAACGAGAACAAGCAGGACAGTGGCTTCGTGACCTTTAAATACGTCTATCAACCAGATGGAAGCCCAAATTTCTGAACATAACCAGCAGCTGAAGTGTAACTTTCATTTTGTAGCACGATGCATTTCGCATCTGGGCGAGTACGCCGCAAAACTTTCCAGTTTGTGCTACAAGAAAGTACCTATTATTGAACGCACATCATTTATTATCAAATTGGCCAGGACTTACGCAAATTGAGAAAATATTGGACGTTTAGACGCAAAAAGTAGGAATTAACCCCCTAAATCCCCCTTATCAGGGGGACTTTAAGACAGAATGCGTAAGTCCTATTGGCGTTGTATAACAAGTTTCGACGTACAGCCGAAATGAATAGGGGAAGACGTGGGTCTTCTACCCCTGACTTCCCCAATGTGTCAAATCAAAGAACGCGACTGATGCAACTCTGAGCGTTCCTTCAACCCAACATGTGCATTATAGCACATGTTCCTAAATAAGGAAAGTAAATATTATGAAATTCGTGTCTGCTTTTGGCTTAGGTCTTCTAATTTTAACATTCGCAGCTGAAATATGCACTGCCCAGGAATTGGTATTGCATCTCTCTTTTGATGCGCTTAACGGGAAAGTTGCCAGCGACCTATCTGAATTTGGGAACGATGTGACTTTTAACGGCTCGCCCGAACTGCAAGAGGGTGTTTTTGGAAAAGCCTTGAAATTTGATGGCAAAACCCATGGAGAAATTGCCGACCACGATAGCCTTGATATCGTTGACGGTATTACGATTGAATTTTGGGCAATCGTTGAGGGTGGTGACAGCACTCAGAGCGGTGTCGAGAAGGGGGTATCCTGGGGACCGGGTTTGTATAATCTTGCCGCAAACTATCGTGGATCCACCACGTTGCTTCAATTCTTCGATCTACCAGACCAGTGTGACGATGAAAACACTGGACCCGGTATCCAAGATGGAAAATGGCATTTTCTTGCTGGGACATGGGATGGCGAAACTATCAGGCTCTATATTGACGGTAAACTCGAAGCGGAAATGAAATGTGCTGGAGAACTTACGCCTAATGACGAACCGCTTTTTATTGGGGCACGCGGTGGACAACAGCGTTTTCTCACTGGCGCGCTTGATGAAATCAAAATGTACAACTATGCCTTGACAGAAGAAGAATTGCTACAAGATATGGCCGATCCTGTCCAGGCAGTTGACGCTAAAGACAAATTAGCAACACTCTGGGGACGACTCAAAGTTCGTCCATCCATCAGATAAAGAATTTTACACTGAACAACTGAACAACGAGTTCATGAGATGTTGGATATGGAATACCGTATATCATAACCCCCTCAAACTAAGACGGTTTCCATATCCAACGCCTCATTTTATATGGAGGAAACAATGCAGATTTTGCCAGCAAACGTCTTCAAGGCGTGGATATTAAGCGTTTCCATCTTTATCCTCTTTGGTATCATACTCTGTTTCGCTGTCGCAGATACCATTGAAGTCACAGATGCTGAGGACAAAACCGTGGTTATTACGTCATCCGAACGGATCGTGAGCCTCAACGGTAGTACCACCGAAATCTTGTTCGCGCTGGGTGTCGGGAACAATGTCGTCGGTTGTGATGCTTCGTCATCATATCCGAAGGGCATAAAAGAAAAGTTACCGAGTGTTGGATACCAGTATGGACTTAACGCTGAGGGAATTCTTTCCTTAAATCCGACACTGGTGATTGGACGCGAAGATGTGAGACCGCCGCAAGTTGTGCAACAACTCCGCATGGCAGGTGTAACCGTTTTACTGCTTAAAGAACCCCGCACTTTTGAAACTGCTAAGCAACGCTTGTTAACAATCGGTAAAGCAGTCGGTGAAGAGAAAAAGGCTGAGGAATTGGCAAAGACTCTGGATGCCGACATCAAGAAGCTGAAAACCAAGCTCGCGGCTCGAAAAGGCGACCCGAAACAGAAAGCACTTTTTCTCTACCTACGAGGCACACAAACCACGCTCGTGTTAGGGACGGATACCGCACCTGGGGCGATGTTTGATATTGTCGGTGCTGAGAACGCCGCAGGAACCATCAAAGGGAACAAACCGATGACTGCCGAAGCAGTAATTGCCGCACAACCCGATGTCTATGTCTTGTTTACCACGGGTCTCGAATCTATCGGTGGCGTTGATGGGCTCCTCAAACTACCCGGTTTGGCACACACACCGGCGGGACAAAACAGACGCGTTGTGACACTCGATGGACAATATCTCGCTGGATTCGGTCCACGTTCTGGACGTGCTGCACTTGACCTATTTCGAGGTATCTATGAAGCGGATGGACTTTTCGTTGCAACAGGGGACGAAAAACGACCTTAGATGTCAACGTGACAGCTATCAACGGCGCGTTCTTGATCCGCACAGGCAGAAAGTTAATTTGTGTTGGACAACCGTAAAAGATCCGATTGACGAAAACTTGCAAATCTATCTATGCAAAAGAGAACGAAAATTCTGTTGACCTTAATTGGTTTACTCCCAATAGCAATGTGTGTTGCAGCAGGGGTGGGTGCTTATCAAATTTTACCGTGGCGCATCCCTGAGATTCTATTTTCCCAAAAGGATGGTTTCGCTGTCCTCGTCCACGTCCGTTTTCCGCGCGTCATTCTATCCGCTGTTGTCGGCGCGATGTTAGCAATTTCGGGTGCAACGCTTCAAGGTATTTTCCGTAATCCACTGGCGGACCCAGGATTAATCGGGGTAACAGCAGGCGCAGGATTGGGGGCAACGGTCTGGATCGTCCTAATCGGCGGCGGTGCCCTCGGAATGTGGGGACTCCCGCTCGCAGCTTTCGCATGTGGAATGCTCGTGACCGTTAGCGTATGGAAAATCGCTGAGGGAGAAGGAAAAGTCAGTACATTAACGTTATTGCTTGCAGGCATTGCGCTCAACAGTTTTGCTGGCGCAGGTATCGGACTAATGACATTCCTTGCTGACGATGAGCAGCTCCGTAGTCTTACTTTCTGGTTGCTCGGCGGTTTCGGGGGTGCTACTTGGCCCGTTGTATTCATAACGCTGCCGATTGCAGTTATAGGTCTATTTGTGTTGTCAAGGCAGGCAGCTGCCCTGAATGCAATGAGTCTCGGAGAATCCGAAGCCTATCACCTCGGTGTTTCAACGGAAACTTTGAAAAGATGGTCAATTTTTGGGGTCGCCTTGACAGTCGGCGCAGCGGTTTCAGCAGCCGGTGGCATCGGTTTCGTCGGACTCGTCGTTCCACACCTGCTGAGGCTTTTAGGTGGCGCAGACCATCGATACGTCCTCCCCGGCTCTGCAGTCGGTGGCGCGATACTACTCGTCTCAGCAGACCTATTCTCAAGAACAGTTGTCGTGCCTGCCGAATTGCCTGTCGGTATCGTTACCGCACTGATCGGCGGACCCTTCTTCTTGTGGTTGCTGCTCAGGTTCAAACGTGAGATTTTCTTATAGGACAGGACTTACGCAAATTGAGAAAATATTGGACATTTAGACGCAAAAAGTAGGAATTAACCCCCTAAATCCCCCTTATCAGGGGGACTTTAAGATGAAATGCGTAAGTCCTATAGGAGACAGATACAATGCTTGAATTGGAGGATGTCGGTTACCGCATCGGCACGAATTGGTTGGTCAAGGAAATTAACGTCACAATAAAGTACGGGACATTGTGGGGATTCGTCGGGCCCAACGGTGCCGGTAAATCAACACTCCTACGCCTAATTTCTGGAGACCTTTTGCCAACGACCGGAGAAATCCGACTTTTCGGTAAACCGATCCATAAATATAAACCCAAAGAGTTAGCACGTCTCCGGGCGTATCTCCAGCAAAAACGGGACATAAACTTCCCATTTACCAGTTTGGAGGTCGTTCTGTTTGGACGACACCCCTATCTCAACGGGACAAAAGAGACAGAAACGGATGTCTCGATCGCCAAAGACGCGCTCCAGCAAGTCGAAGCCGATATGTTTGAGGAACGGCTCTATCCAACGTTATCGGGAGGTGAATCAAGCCGAGTTGATGTCGCACGCATCCTTACACAAGCACCACACCTGTTCCTCTTAGATGAACCCACCAATCACTTGGATCCGAGACACCAAGTGCAAATACTCAACCTCTGCAAAACAATTTGTAGCGAAGGAAAAACCGTTATTACCGCAATTCACGACCTGAATCTCGCATCGATGTACGCCGATCAACTATTACTACTGAAAGAGGGTGTTTCTATCGCCTGTGGACCTCCTCAAACGGTGCTAACACTGGAACTATTATCAGAGGTCTATAATATCCCGTTTGATGTATTACCGCATCCAAACGGACATCCGTGGGTAATGCCAGCTCTGAATGCTTGTAGCGTTTCAATTGCAGGTGAGGTTTCTTACCCCAATGCCTCCTGTACTGATTATTAATGATTCATAACTGAACGCCTATGATTTTTGAAACAAAAAAACCTTGAAATCCGTTCTAATTTGTGCTATACTTATCAGGGCAGTAATAGAAGACTAAAAATCTATGTACTGATATAACTTATACCATTTCTATAGTAAAACCTACAATTAACGAGACATCTATAGAAGGCGGGGTTACAAACCCTGAAGAAACACCCCAGCAAAAACCCTGCAACGGGACAGTTTTTTGTTCTTTAAAGTGTCTTTTTATTTCTGGGTTTTACAATAAATGATGCTATTGCATTACCGGTTTTCGAGGTATGTGTGGTGATGCGAAACAAACTAACAAGTTTGTTCTACGTAAAGAGAGATTTATTAGCAGAAATGGTATTACAAGTTAAAACTTACTATAATTATTAATGACAGGAGACACGATGGATCAAGCAACGAACGACACGATCATCAAAGAATTAATTCGCGCTTATTGGCTTGAGTTGGAGGCAACTATTAATTATCTTGCCATTTCTGTTGATTTGGACGGTATCCGTGCTGAAGAAATTAAGACCTCCCTCGCAGCAGACATCCAAACAGAAATTACACATGCTCAAGAACTTGCCGCTCGCGTCAAGGAAATCGGGGGCAGCGTGCCCGGTTCTTTTGCCTTTAAACCGGAGCAGGCATCACTTCAACCGCCCGAAGATTCCACAGACCTTGTTTCGACGATTCATGGCGTTATTGAAGCGGAAAATATGGCGATTGACCAATACAATAAAATCATTCGCTTATGCGATGGAATAGACTACGTTACGCAAGACCTCTGCATCAAACTCCTCGCTGATGAAGAAAAACATCGTCGCGAGTTTAGAGGATTTCTCAAGGAATTTGAGAAAGAGTAATCCCATTAAAGCAGACTAAAAATAAAAAACAACGGGCATTATTGCCCGTTGTTCGCTTTTTTATATTATAGTAAACGTGAGTTTGATAAAAGTTGGACTTATGTAGCGTCCACTGTTAATTTGCGCTGTATACACCACAAACTAACAGTTTGTGCTACGATTCACGGTTCTGTGATGCTGTATGCGTCACAAACTAACAGTTTGTGCTACGATTCACGGTTCTGTGATGTGGAAATAGACCTTGCAACGCATCCGAAATAATTAATCAAACTGACGTATAGTAAGGAAACCTACTGCTTCTCAAGCACCATTTCTTCACCGGTTTGACTGACCAGAACGAGTGTGTCCCCCTGTTTCGTACAAGCGGAGTGCGCAAACGGTATGATGAATTTAGACCTGAAGCTCTCGTCATAATCTTGCTCTGCTTCTACGGTTGCCTGATCAAATGCGACCTGAAAAAAGTCTTTGGGTTCAGGTGCTATGTGAACCTCTGCTTCTTTTGTGAATATGGAGAGCGTCTGACCATCGAAAGCGTAAGACCCCGACCACGTCGCAGTCGCCTCAAGAGTGGCATGCGGTATATCTGGGAAATCAATTAGAGTTTTTTCTTCAAGATCGCAAGTCCACGAATCATCAGCGGCAAAAACGTAGTTAAGCTGCTTTATCGTGATTTCTGCTTGGCCGCCAATTGTGAAAGATTCAAGGTGTTCTTCGGGCGTCTTGCCGTGGATTGAAACGACCGTCCAAGAACCGTGCAATTCTTCATTTGCTACCGACGAAACAGATGGTTCAACTGTTGATTCTTCAGCCTTTTCTCTTTTTAACTCTTCAGGTGTTTTCAAATCCTCGCCACAGCCAACAGCAGCGAAAAGTATCATACCTACAAGTAAGATGGGGATAGCAAAACCTTTCGGGATCATTGATCTTTTCCTTTATTATTCTGCTGCTCAGCGTAATCAACACGAACGCCTTTTTTTAGGTAGACTGTCCACCGCTTCGGCGTTTTGTCTCCACCGATGCGATCAATCTGACCTGTCACACGGATTCGGATTGTCTGTTCCTGTAGTAAGGTTGTATTCATTTGAACAATCGTCTCGTTTTCACGCGGATTTTCAACGAGTCCAGCGACGCTTATAATTCTATCCGCTGATGCAGGAAGTCCTGTCGATTGACTCACAATGTCTATCATACCGTTTGTTCCGAAGAAGTCGCTCGGTTCGTTCCATTTCAAAACACGAGTGGCACCGGATTGCCCAACAGTCGCGCCGATAAGATCGTCTTGATACCCGTCAATCGAAATCCAGTCGCCGACCTCCAGTTCCTGCTCCGCAGGCGTTAAATCCCAAGAAATCTGTTTCGCTTCTGGCGGCGATGGTGTTTCAGTGTTCCCCTTGGTATCTACCGATGTCTGATCGGACGATACTTCCGAATCCGGTGTTGGAACTGCTTCTATCTGCTCAGACTGTGCTTCCGAATCTGGTGCCGCAGTCGTTTCGGTAGACGTAGATTGTTCGGCTTCCTGATCTGGTGTCTCTACCGGTGCTGCTACTTCGTTTGCGGGTTCGGATGCTGGTGGGACCTCTTCGAGTGCTTCCGCCAATTCTGCCTTATCTGGATTAAAAACATACAAAAAAGTTGTCGCCACGAACCCTAAAGCAGAGATACCCAACAAGATAAAGAAAGTCAACTTAAAGACTGTTTTCATAAGCCTCTCCTTTGGTTCAAATACCTACTCCGTCCGCAATCTTGGATCTAAGGCATCGCGGACGGCATCACCGAACAGGTTCGCAGGTAGCACCAACCCGAACATAAAGACAAACGCCGCGGCGAGATTCCACCATACAATCGGATCACGGGCGAGTTCGAGACGTGCCGTGTTAATCATGTTCCCCCAACTCCCCGTTGTCGGTTCAACACCGATCTGGAGGTAACTGAGCAACGCCTCTGTCAGCACCAGTCCGCTGAACCCTAAGATGGCAGTAATTAACACAATATGCATCAGATTCGGAACGAGGTGTTTGAGAATAATCAGTCCGCGTCGGACACCGAAGGCTTCAGCGGCTTGGATGTACTCCAATTCCCGGAGTTTCAAGGTCTCACCGCGCAGGATACGACACAATCCCGTCCAGCTGCTGATACCCATGATGAGGCAGAGATTGAATAACCCCTGCCCAAAGAGGAGCATGAAGGCGACAATGAGCAGAATAGACGGGATGGAGTCAAGCGTCGCGTAAATGTATTGAATCGCATCATCTACCCAGCCACCGAAGTATCCAGCAATAACGCCAAAAAAGATGGCAAACGGCACAGCAATCAGTGTGGTAAATCCACCGATAATGAGTCCTGTACGGATCCCTTTCAAAGCGCGGTAGAAAACATCGCTGCCGACTTTATCAGTGCCTAAAAGATGTGTCCGCGGATATTCAAGCGGTGGGTATTCCCGGAGCGTCCGCCCATCAGGACTCTGGACGGTACTTTTGGCGTACAAATGCGCCGCCAACGGTGCGGAATAGGTTTTCTCATTCCGTTCGCGAAGCGGCGTGCAGAGTCGGTCGAGCAGACTCAACCCCCTCGGTTTATAGACGACGGCACCTGCCTCGTTTCGCGTCACGGTCTGGTCGGTCTGACGGATCAACGGATCGCGCCAGATAATGCTATCCAACACACCGATCAGGAGATACCCGAAAAGGATAAACAGGCAGACCATAGCGAGACGGTTCCCGCGTATTTGTCTCGCGGCGTTCCGCCAATGCTCTTGCCGCGCAGCGTAACGGATGAGCCATATCACAGCAACAAGCAAGGCAATAACGATGATATTCTGATACGCATCGGAACGCCATACCCAACTAAGTCGGTCCCCGATTCCGATACCTTCAGTATCTACACCAATTAGAAAAATAGGCATTTTAATAGTTGTCAGTTAACAGTTATCAGTACTCAGTACGGCGACTGCCTCGCCTTTCAGTTGTCAGTACTCAGTTGTCGGTTGTCAGAGGATTCGTTATCAGTACTCAGTTTTCAGTACGCGGTACTCAGATAACGTTATTCTGTGAAACAAAAATGCAATTCACCAAAGTCTCTCTTAACTGCGTACTGAAAGGTTTCGCAGAAAACCGTACGGATAACTGACGGCTACTCCGTCTGGTAAACTGCCTCACGTGTATGGAAGCCATCTTTAATGACAACTTCGTCGAGATTGTCCTTGTCGACTTGGATGGGTGTGAGCAGGATTGATGGCACATCAATTTTACCGTTGTTAACAGTCTGTGTGGCTTCAGCGATCTTTTCATCTTTCGCGAGTGCGACAGCGGCTTGTGCTGCCTTCGTCGCAATAAGATGGATCGGTTTATAGACCGTCATCGTTTGTGTCCCTTTGACAATCCGTTGACACGCTGCGAGTTCGGCATCCTGTCCAGAGACGAGTACCTTCCCTGTTAAATTCTGACCTTCGAGTGCCTGAATAACACCGCCCGCAGTCCCATCGTTAGAGGCAACAACAGCGTCTATCATATTGTTCGTCTGTGTCAGTACCTGTTCCGCCTTCTTGAGTGCGTCGCGCGGGTCCCAATTGACTGCCCAATGTTTACCTTCTGCTACCAATTCGATGTCGCCGCTATCAATCGCGGGTTGTAGCGCACGCATCTGTCCCTGCCGGAGGAGTTGTGCGTTATTGTCTGTCGGCGCACCACCGAGCAAGAAATAGTTTCCTTTCGGTTTTTGACGGTATAGATATTCGGCTTGCAGATATCCAACCTTCTCGTTATCAAAGGAGATGTAGAGGTCTGGTTCACTCTCACGGATCAAGCGATCGTAGGCGATTACCTTGATCCTCTCCGCATGTGCAGCTTGAACAATTTGAGAGGCGGCGACACTATCTTTGGGAATGACGACGAGGACATCCACACCTTGCGTAATCATGTTCTCTGCTTGTTCGTTTTGTCGCCGTTCATCGCCATCAGCAGATTGAACAATAACTTCGGCACCCAGTTTTTCTGCTTCAGCGATGAAAATGTCGCGGTCCTTCGGCCATCGTTCCACCCGCAATGACTCTATAGACAAGCCGATTTTAATTTTTTGAGTCGCAGTTGTATCTGCCTGCTCATTTTGTTTCGGTGTATTCGGATCCGCACACCCGAATAGCATGACGACACACGCTGTCAAAGCACAGAAAACAGGAACCAATTTCAAGTAGACACGACTTTTAGTAGGATGCTTCATATTAAAAATTGAGGGGTATTGCATGCGACACTCCTTTCAAGATTTACTCTTGCTCTTCGGATGCATCCGTTTCGGAATCGGGGAGTTCGAAAGTAATTTCTGTAACGACATCACCCCTTTTGAGAGGCTCTGTTATCTCAACGACGCGGAAAATAGAGACTTTATCCGTCTGAATTTCGGAAACCGCCAAGGTACCGATCGGTTTCGGGACGTATGTTAGAATTTCACCGGTATCTATATCTCGCACCGGTTTGCCCTTGGTATAGACAGTAAATTCTTGGTTGATGGCGATCCCCTTATCGGAACCAATATTGACGTAGATTATATCCGGGTCAACATACACGATCTGTCCTTTGATAGGGCCCTCTGATCTCTGTGAAGGTGTTTTCTTCCCTTTTTCGGCGGTTGCTGATTTCGGTTCCCAAGGTGTAATGAAGTTCGGTCCGACGTTATCTCGGAGGGCAAATACCGCCTTTACCAACACCTCATTCGTTACCATACCCAATAGCGTCTGGTCGTAGTGGTAGGGGTGCTTACTTTTATCTTCGTCCGACTGATTATCCCAGTCCACCTGAGTGGTAGCAAACTTAACTTTGTCGAGTTCAGTCGGTTTGACAATCGGGCGTGGATTTCGTCGTTGATTCTCGGATGTTTGACCGAGTGTGAGGTTCGTCCCTTCCTCTGTAACACTCGCTTCAAGGGATGCGAATCTTGTGCCAGCATACGAATGATCCCGTGTCGTGGCGATTCGAGGTTCAGCAATTGTTTCGCCAGATGCGTTGTAAAATTTCATGTTCAGTTTGATTGTCGCGCGGTGGAGCGATCCGCGGACGATGACGGGTGCCGTGTAACTTGCAGTAGCCGTCCCTTGTGGTGCTTGCCGTCCACCTTCCCGCAGTGTCCGCGAAGCGTTGGTTCGGAGCCGCTCCTGATTGAAATGTCGGATATCGCCTATCACAATTACATCCGCATCCAGATGCTTTGCAAGCGTCGCCCGTTGCGATTGATCTAATTTCTTTAAGCTATGTCGTGAGAGCGTCATCATTGCCATCGCGTCTAAAAGTTCATCTGTCGTTACTGGTTCGTATACGTTCGTTTCGATTAACTTCCTGTTGAGCATTTTGGCGAATCCTGCCTCTAAGTCCCATCGTTTTTTTGTCCCGAAAATCGCTCCGATGAAGCCGGGTACACAACCACATCCGGTAGGCGAGTCAAAGCGACTGCTGTCCTCAAAATAGAGCACTGCAATCCGTTTTTTCGATGCAGCCTCACTAACGCCGACACTGCCAAGAATAAGACCTAAACTGAATCCTACCAGTAATAGATATGAGAAAAAGCGTTTCACTGTGTTTTGCCTCCTTTTTTCACTTACGCACCTTTTACAGTTATAGTTTAGCAATTGTTTCAACATTTATCAAGAAATTTATTACAGGCGAAGTCTCCTAACCTCACCGCTATCTCAATTTCTAAGCAAAAAACATTTGAAACATGATGAAATATCTGTTATCATTCTTTAAATTGCCTGAAATTATTCATAATCAAAGCCTGATATATAATACAGGACTTACGGAAAATATGGGCATTCCGTCTATTACGCCATCAGGGGTTGTGGACATCTATGGTATCTATCGACTCTCCAGATTGCACAAACTAACAGTTTATGCTACAGTGCGTAAGTCCTATAATAGAGGACTTACGGAAAATATGGGCATTCCGTCTATTACGCCATCAGGGGTTGTGGACATCTATGGTATCCATCGACTCTCCAGATTGCACAAACTAACAGTTTATGCTACAGTGCGTAAGTCCTATAATATAGAACTTACGCAATTTTGACGATATGACGTTCTGTCAGTGGGTAAACTCTGAAACAAACAGAGACGTTCTCACTGCACAGGAGACCAAAAGCCTATGCTACAAAAGAGCAACATGCGTAAGTCCTATAATATACAAACGGAAAAAGGAATTCCTATGTTTACAAAATCTATATATCGCAAGCCTATAATCTTCGTGCTGCTGGCATTCGTTGTTTTCTACGGTTGTAGCGATAGACAGTCAACCGAAAAACCGAAAACCGCTGATACGCCATCTCAGGAGCGGGAGTGGCTCTCAATTCTTGGCGGTGCAGCGGGGGGCAGTTTCTCACAATTTGCGGGTGGCATCCGTCAAGTACTCGCAAAACACGAACCACATATTAAAATATCGGTTGACGGTTCCGCAGGTTCTGTCGAAAATACGCGCCGTGTGAATGGAGATCCGGAATCGCTCGGTGTCGTCTTTGCCTCCGAAAGTTATCTCGGCTATCACGGCGAAGAAATTTTCGCTGAAGAGGGACCGAAAACGAACATCCGAGTCGTAACGCTCCTCTTTATCGCGTATGACCAGTTCTCAACCTTAGCGAACAGCGATGTTCATCAGTTTGAGGACATCGTTGGCAGGAAAATCGCAGCGGGTGCAAACGGTTCTGGCACCGCACAGACGTTGGAACGGTTGTCAAAACTGGTAGGTATTTGGGGTGATTTCACGCCGATTTACAAAGGCGGCACCGCAGCTGCCGAAGCACTCCAAGATGGACAGGTAGACGGGTTCCAGTGGCTTGTCAGTGTCCCGAATAGTGCTGTTATCCAACTGACAGCGATTAAATCCATCCGTATGCTCGATCTCGACGCGCCTGCCCAAAAATACGGGTTCTATGAAAAGTACCCGTTTTACCTCTCTGGCACTCTACCTGAAGGTGCGTACGAAGGGAAAGTCGAACCCGTGAATACGATCTTGATGCCGACCGTACTCATCGCACACAAGGACGTAAGTGAGGCATCAGTTTATGCCATGCTAAAGCATATCTACTCACAAGAGGGGCATCAGATGATGCTCCTCACCAATCAAGCGGCAGCAGATATGACGATAGAGAATGGACCGAAAGCGTTTGTGATTCCCCTACACCGTGGGGCACACAAATTTTGGAGCGAGCAAGGCGTGGAAATCCCGGAACACGCGATGCCAGTGGATTAGTCAAAATCTGTTGCGTTCCCAAAATTCGCCGATTATAAAGAATAGGACTTACGCAATTGTGACTTCGGCCCGTTCTGTTAGATGAGGATTTTCGGAAAACACAGCGGTCTCCTGCCACAAACTATGAAGTTTGTGCTACAAAAGAGCAGCATGCCTAAGTCCTAAAGAACTGATTTTCAAAACAGTCAAAGCAAAAAAATTGATTTAGACTTCTATTAGAAGAGGTGAATAATGCAAAATGAGAAGGTGCTCATTATTGGTGGTGGTGTGATTGGACTGGGTATCGGGTGGCAGCTTGCGAAGGCAGGTGCCGATGTTACCATTTATGACCGCGGACAAGCCGGACGCGGTGCATCTTGGGCGGCAGCAGGTATGCTGGGCCCAATTGCTGAAGCACATATTGACGAACTCGACCTCCTGAAACTCAGCAATCAAAGTTTGGAACGCTACCCAGAATGGGTCGATGAGTTAGAGGCAGAGACAGAAATGCCAATCGGTTACCGAGCAGAAGGCACACTCATTATAGGTATTGAACCTGATGATGCAATTCAACTCCGGCATGCTTATGACCTACAACAAAATTTAGGGTTGAATGTCGAGTGGTTGAGCGGAGAAGAAGCACGTGAAATTGAAGGTGCACTTTCACCTTATGTGACGGCAGCTGTTCGTTGTGAAACTGACCATCAGGTCGATAACCGACTGATGGCACAGGCACTTCAACATGCTTATCAAAGGCGCGGCGGTGTGTTGCATCAAAACAGCACTGTCGAAAAAATCGTCATCGAAAACGGGAGCGCAACCGGTGTTCAAACTGAAGACGGTTTTCAAGGCGCAGATGTCTGTATTCTCGCCGCAGGGTGCTGGTCGGGACAGATCAGCGGGTTACCAGAGACGCTTATCCCGCCTGTCCGTCCCGTGAAAGGACAGATGTTGGCGTTGCGGATGCGGGGTGGGACTATACTCAAGAACGTCATCCGTACCGTCAAGGCGAGGTATCCGATGCCAGTATATTTAGTGCCGAGGTCCGATGGTAGGCTTATCGTCGGCGCAACAACCGAGGAACTCGGATTTGACACGGACCTGACCGTTGGCGGGGTATATGAACTCCTCCACGGGGCATGTGAAGCCGTGCCGGGGATTTATGAACTGCCACTCATCGAAACTTGGACAGGTCTACGTCCCGGCAGCAGCGACAATGCACCCATACTCGGTAAAACACCTGTCAATAATCTAATATACGCAACAGGACACTATCGAAACGGCATCTTGCTCACACCCATCACGGCTTACGAGATCTCTAAACTCATTCTGACAGGTGAGACTTCGGAGACAATCGCCCCGTTCAATCTCGATAGGTTTTCAAAGGCGTCGGACTTACACACTGCTGATGCCTAATGTCTAACTGCTGCTCGTCAACAAAAATTTGACAATCGCTACTTTTCATAGTATAATATTAGTCGGTTAAGTTCGCGGTGGGCGACATTTCCTAAACGTACCACACGCGAACGCGAACAATGGACGACAAGCAGTTTTATGAACGCGAAGCCGCGTTCAGCCGCATATCGGCGAATGTGGCTAAAGGAACACGGAATCATGGTACTCAAAAAGAAAACCTATTTTCCAAAAACGGATAAAGAGATTAAATGGTATGTAGTAGACGCGGAGGGACAGGTACTCGGGCGTTTAGCTTCGCGCATCGCACAGGTGTTGCGCGGAAAAAACGACCCGCGGTTCACACCCCACGCGGATTTAGGTTTTCGTGTTGCTGTTGTTAATGCGGAGAAGGTACAGGTCACAGGGAAAAAACGCGAGCAGAAGACCTATTTTAGGCACAGCGGCTACCCTGGCGGTGATAAATACCGAACCTACGATGAACAGATGGAACTCAAACCAGAGATGATTCTCATGAACGCTGTTAGAGGTATGCTCCCGAAGAATAGCCTCGGCAGACAATTGATGAAGGGACTCAAAGTTTACGCAGGACCGTCTCACCCGCACCAAGCGCAGGAACCGGAAGTCTTAACGTTCTAATTGCGTTGAGGAACGGCTACCTAAAAACGTTCCTACAACTACCTCATAAATCGTAGGAGGGCTTTGGAAGCCCGATTTACAATACCGTAATCAGATATGAGATCGGATTTATGAGACACACGCTACAACTTTGGAGAGTATGAGCAGTATGGCTATTGAACAGTTCTGGGGAACCGGAAGACGGAAGACCTCAGTCGCACGGGTCCGTATCATCCCGGGCGAAGAAGCAGGGATTACCGTCAACAAGAAACCGATCCAAGAATACTTCCAACGTGCTGACCATTGGCAGGCAGCACAGCGGCCCATCGAGCATGTTGAAAGAAGCGGTGAGTTTGCTGTCCACGTCAATGTCAAAGGCGGCGGACATACCGGACAGGCAGGCGCGATTTCGCACGGACTTGCCCGCGCACTTGTCAAAGCAGATGAATCCCTGAAGCCTTCCTTGAAAAAGGCTGGATTTTTAACACGCGATCCGAGAATGGTCGAGCGGAAAAAATACGGACAGAAAGGCGCACGCGCACGCTTCCAGTTCTCTAAGCGTTAGAATCACAGCATTCCTCACACACTTATAGTAGATTCTGTAATTACTTATACACTCAGGCTCGGTGCGGTTAGGAAACCGCACCTACCAGGGGGTTGAAGTGTGTATTTATTTTTCGGATTTACTGACGCTTTATGAGATAAACCGTTTTAGTGTCGAATACTCGTGTAAATATGATACGCGCGGCGTTAACCGCGCCTATAAGTCTCTGTCGGTGGAAAGAGGTTTGTATGTCTAACATTGTCATCTTAGGTGCCCAATGGGGCGATGAGAGTAAAGGGAAATTGACCGATGTCTTCGCTGGAGATGCAGATGTCGTTGCCCGCTATCAAGGCGGTGATAACGCCGGACATACCATCGTCCTCGGTGAAAAGACGTTTATCCTACACCTCATCCCGTCCGGTATCCTTAGACCTGACACCGTGAATGTTATCGGTAACGGCGTCGTCATCAATCTTGAGACGCTTTTTGGTGAAATTGATCGGTTGCAGGCGCAAGGTATCGAAGTCAGCAGCGATAACCTGAAAATCAGTGATCGTGCCCATCTTATTTTGCCGTACCACAAGGCTGTCGAGCAGTGGGAGCAGATGGGGAGTGCCACCAAAATCGGCACCACCTCGCGCGGCATCGGACCCACCTATTCCGATAAGATGAACCGACACGCTGGGATCCGTGTCGGTGACCTTCTCGAACTCGATTATTTCCAAAAGAAGCTCGATTACAACCTCGAAACCAAAGCGGAAGCACTCCAAGTAGGTGGAATCGATCGGCACGTCCTCCTCGAAACCTACTACGGTTACGCACAACGCCTCGCTCCCTACATAACGGACACCGTTGCTTTCATGCACGATGCCCTCGCCGCTAAGAAAAGGATCCTCTTTGAAGGTGCGCAGGGGACGATGCTCGATATAGATTTCGGAACGTATCCGTACGTCACCTCCTCGAATTGTAGTGCTGGTGCCGTCTGTACGGGTCTCGGCGTTGGTCCAAAAGCCATTGAGCAGGTGCTCGGTGTCTCCAAAGCCTACGTAACACGTGTCGGTGGGGGACCCTTCCCGACAGAGATGGCACCCGACATTGATGAAAAGATCCGAGAAATCGGTAAAGAGTATGGCGCGACGACACAACGTCCAAGACGCTGCGGGTGGCTCGACTTGGTTGCACTCCGATACGCAACGCAAATTAACGGACTCACCGGCATCGCAATGACAAAGTTAGATGTGTTCGACACACTCACCGATTTGGAAGTCTGTGTTGCTTACCGCTATAAAGGACAAGAGACGACCCGTTTTCCAAGCAGCCTCGGGGTTTTGGAAGAATGCGAACCGGTCTACGAGACGCTTCCGGGGTGGCAGCAGCCGCTCACCGAAGCGCGAACCGCGGCAGATATTCCGCAACGCACAAAAGACTATATCGCTTATGTTTCGGACTATCTGAATGTCCCGATCCCGATAATATCCGTCGGACCTGACAGAGAACAGATTGTACAATTAGGAGAACCGCTCTGGTAAAATTGACCTGCTGATAGGTGTACTGTTTAGTGATTCATCGCTTGGAAAAATTGTCACTTTAACTTGACATCCATCTAAAAGTGTGGTATCATTAAATGTTGTTGATTTCGAGCCGTTAGCTCAGCAGGTAGAGCATCTGACTTTTAATCAGGTGGTCACAGGTTCGATTCCTGTACGGCTCATTATTTTTTGCCCCCGTCGTCTAGCCTGGCCAAGGACACCGCCCTTTCACGGCGGCGACACGAGTTCAAATCTCGTCGGGGGTATCTTAACGTAAAAAGGCAAGCCGCATTTTTAGGAGCTTGCCTTTTGTTGTTATAGTAGATTTTGGAATTAATTGCACACAGGTGGAAAGTATACGCGTATGGCATTCGATGCGGTTAGGAAACCGCACCTACCATTGGGTGTTTCTGTTCACAAACTGGAAGTTTGTGCTACTAAACGCGGTGGTGTTTCAATAATTCCCAATTCGGGGTGAAACCGATGCCGGGACGAGACGGGACCGTGACGTACCCATCAGGTTCTAAAACCATTCGTGGGAGGAACATTTCACCGCGCAGTGGATCGACAGCCGGTGGATAGTATTCCAACATCAGACCGTTATCTCGGCTTGCAGCGACATGGATTTGGAGTTCTTGCGCGCCGTGCGGTGCAATCAACTTTTCGGCAGTCCATGCCTCTTCAACGACGTGCATCGCTGGGTCATACCCCGGAAGGATAGCGACATCCAAATTGAATACATCTGCGCCGTTGTAATCAATCAGTGTTTGGAAATAGTGTAACCCGTAGCCGTTTTCACCGGTCGCGATTCGGATACCGTAATCCTTTGCCATCTCGCGTAGTGCCTTATGTCCCCTGTAGTCGTGGCTATGGATCGGTTCTTCAAACCAGAAGATGTCGTTTGCCTGAAGTGCCGGAAGATACGCATTTGCCGTTTCAATTGATAATGCACAATTCGCATCTACCATAACGGTAATCTCAGCACCGACGGTCTCGCGAACCGCTTCAATCCGTTTGATGTCCGTTTCGAGTCCTGCGTTTGGGTCTCCGATTTTCATCTTAACCGCGGTGGCGTTGAATTCGTCTATGTTGCGCGCCATCTCTTCGCGGAGTTCGTTAAACCCTTTTCCCCTGCCGTAGTAGCCACCAGCGATATAAGTGCGTATGCGTTCTTGTGTGCCACCAAGTAAAGTGTGAACCGATTTCCCTTCTAATTTCCCTCGAATGTCCCAACAGGCTTGGTTGATCGCTGCGATAACTTGTGTGTGATAACCACCCGGTCCGTAAATTTTGTAGTTCTCCGCTAACTGTGAGACATAAGCGGTATCTGTCACATCGTGTCCAATCAAGGCGGGACGGAACAGGTCTACGAACCTTGGGAATATGGAGAGCGGACGCGTCACAGCGGTGCCGCCGTTGAACCCGTATCCGATGACCTCTTCTGTGCGGCTTTTGGCGGTTACTTTTATTAGATGGAGTCTGCCTTTATCGTAGACGTGCATGCCGTTCCAGATAGGCGGCTTGTCCCATTCATAGAGTTGACTTTCAACAGTGGTAATTTTGAACGGATGTGTGGGCATTGTCTGCTACTGTTCCTTTGGGCGGTAAGGGACGGTGAGGAGGTCAGAAACTTTTATCTCCTCAACCTCACTTTCAGTTCGGCGAGATGTTTCAGCGTCAAATTCTAATGCTTCGCGAAGCGTGAAAGGTCAATTATCAACTTAGTGTTTCAATCCACTCGCTGAGAACGCGCGCCATCTCTACGAAAACATCTTCTTCCGTTTTGCGGCGTTTGAGTACCTTGAACCCGTGATCCGCGGTATCCAATAGATGTAACGTCGCCTTGTCACTGAGTTTTTCGCAGACGGGTTCTAACAATTCAAGCACTGCTAACTTATCGCGGGTCCCAGAGAGGAATAGCATCGGAATCGTGACATCAGCGAGATGTTCGGCGCGCTCGGTGCCTTCTCTGCCGGAAGGATGCAACGGAAACGCGAAAAATACGAGACCTTTGACGTGTTCAATCGGTTCCTTGGCTGCAGACATTGAGGACATACGTCCGCTATAGGAGTGTCCACCGACGAGGATGGATAGGTCGCTTGCAGCCTCGTGCGCAGCAGCCGCAGCGGATCGGACAGTCTGCAATGCGACTGCTTCTGATTCTCTACCGCCACCACCGCGTTCCATATAGGGAAACTGGTAACGGAACGTCGCGATGCCGATATCCGCTAACCGTTCGGCGATCGTCTGGAGTGTTGAACTCCGCATATTTGTACCTGAACCGTGTCCGAGTACGAGTATCCATTTCGCGCCATCTGGACGCATCAGGATTGAGGAGACTTCGCCTTTTTCTGGAGTCGCGATAAACTTTGATTCGATTGTTTCGTAGCTCATTTTTGATACCTCTGTGTTTTTTGTGAAAGTCGCGAGCCCAGCTCGCTCCTACTGGAAAGGTCATAATATCGCGAGCCCAGCTCGCTCCTACTGGAAAGGTCATAAGGTCGCGAGCCCAGCTCGCTCCTACTGGAAAGGTCATAATATCGCGAGCCCAGCTCGCTCCTACTGGAAGAATGGGTTCTCTAACTATACTAAACACTGTTGCACAGCGTTTCGATAGGTTTCTAACTTGGCGGTCTCTAACTCTCTTACTTTGGCGAGATCGTCCCATCGCCGTAGCGTGAGCGCGTCTTGGAAGTGTGGAATCTGTTCAAACGCTTCCCGTTCTTCGTCCGACATCACACCTCCCTGAACGATGAGACTCTTCTTTGAGGCATCGGATAACCCGTCGTGGTAAGAAGCATCGGTTGCACACAGATACCGCTTCGCTGGTACGTGCAACCGAATCGGTGTGGTAACCGCTTCGGGGAAAAACGGTGCTAAATACTCCGCGCCGATCTCCTCGTGGTTCAGGTCTATATCAAGAAATGCTTTATCGGCATTGTGTTCATCTAAGATAATATGTCCGAGATCGTGCAGTAAAGCACTCGTAATCAGGGTCGGACCGGCATCGTTCTGATGAGCGAGGGCAGCACACTGGAGGGCATGCTCTAACTGCGTCACGACCTCATCGTAAAAAGATTGTCCCCGTTTTTCCATATAGCTAAACAACGCGTCAACCTTTTGCTCCGATGTCGCGTTCCTCATTTCTTTTGCAAGGCTTCGATCAACGTAATTTTGCATGATTTACTGTTTTTCCTTGAAAATGTGCGATTTTGCTGATTTGTTTGTCTCGATTGGAACCGTCTTTCTCATATTCCGAGAACGCTTGTCGTTTGTCCGCGTAATACTTTTCGCGCCAATCGCCTTGGGCAATGGCGTTGTAGGTGAGGTAGATAATACGTCTCGGATGCTCCGAACGATTTACTGGACTCTGATGTGGAATGTAAGACCCGAAAAGGAGAATATCTCCCGGATCCGTCGGTACTGCGACCCACTCCATCGCTGCGGCGGTTTCGGGGGCAACGCAACCTTTTTCGTCAAGCGCGATGAACCCCTCCTGATGCCGACCCGGTGCGAAATAGAGGCAGCCGCTTTCCGGTGTCGCTGAATCCACCGAAATCAGACAAGTGATATGGTAGTTGACGAACTCGTAAGCCGGTGCGTCTTGATGCGCAGCGTAGCCACCGCCACCTGGGTATTTGTAGTTGATTTTCTCTTTATAGAGGACTGCCTGTTCCGTCATCAACTCAGAGACAACATCTAACACCTTCCCGCGCGTCACAGTCGCTTCCATACCGGTGTGATACGGCACAAAATTTTCTGAGCGCGATAGCCGCGCGCCATCCGGTGTAGATTCGTAGTGGTGCATCCACTTGTCTGATGTCGGTTTCCACTGTGAGATTTCGGAGACCCACGTCTGTAAATCCGCAACCTCTGCGACAGAGAAAAAACGTGGAATTTTCAAGTAACCATCGCGCTTCCAATTTTGATGGCGTTCGTCGTTAAGATGAGGCATGGTACGCTTCCTTGTGTATGATCTGCTTGCGCGTTAGTATAGCACATCAATGGTTTTCTGTCAAATTTGAAAAGGGACGGACCAGGGTGATTTAGTTTTAAACAAATCATCAGATTTTCTAAATTTCTGAATTTTCTTTTCAGTCCCGGTGCGGTTCCAAACCGCACCTACCGGCCCTGGGTGTTCAAAATTGGACGAAAAAACCGAGAACTAAATAGCCCTGGGGACGGACGGCTACGAACCATCCATACCTCTTAGTCTTGGAGATCAGTGCCTTTCACATTAAACTGGAGAGTTTTGGTTAGATCCGCAACCTCCATCCGATAGTCCCATCCGCCTCTGTAGTCCCCTGTCTGGATCATGACCGTATTCCAACCTGCTTTCAACGGTAATTCAAAGTGCACCCAGCCGCGATACAGATGCGTCCCGGGTGCAGAGGCTGCAGGAATCTCAACCCCGTTAAGGAAGAACCTGCCGAGGTTAGCACCCCACCCAATCTGTGCAAACACGCGCCGTTCATCAGGACTCTTGATATGCGTCATACCGTAAGCGAATGCCCAATCCGTGTTCCCGAAGGTACTGTCTAAGTTAATCCGTTCCGTTTCAGAAATGTGTTCCTGCCAGACGATTTCTCCCGCTTGTCCTTTATAGGTTGCATCTCCGTCGAATTCCGGTAGAAGTGCGGTTCGGAAATTCGGAGGAGCATCGTTCGGATCAGCCGGTGCCTCCGTCACACCGAGGTCAAAGGGACCCAGAAGCATCCAATTTTTAAGCACATACATATCGGCTCTGTCAATCGGGTGGAACAGATTCCAACCGCTCCGTAATTGTTCGCCACCGTATACAATCGAGTAGTTGTAGGTAGGCAACGGAGTTAACGCATCAGAAGCGACGCTGAGTACGACATCACCTTTTGCCGATTGCCCAGGCTCGACTTCAAAAGTTAACTGGTGTGGTGAAATCTGCCAATGTTCATTCGGACGGAAAGCGATTTCGATCGTCACCTGTTTTTCAAGGGTGTTGTCAATCGCAATCTCAAGGTTACCGCTGTTAACATCTTCAGTTCCATCTATGTTAAAGTGAGGTGTAAAGGTGAGTAGATTCCCGAGTCGTTCTTTGAAAACTGCTGTTGAAATGTCCGCAGGATAGATGTTCCCCGGTTTGATAATCGCGACGTTAACCTCGTCACCATCTACCGTCACGATACTGTAGTGGTCAAAGGCACCGGCTTCGGGTGCATCTTGTGGTGTTAACCCGCCGCCGGTCGCGCTGAGGACAAAATATCGGCGATCATTGCGGGTATGCAGCGTCAAGTTATGATAGTGTCCGGCAAAGACGGTGTAGGGTCGATCACCGAGGGCATCTTCAATCTGTTCCCAACCCGAATTTTTGTACAGCCATATAGGCCTGTGCATCATGACGAACGTATGCCGGACAAGCGTGTGCCGTGCCAATTCGTCCTCGACGTACTTAATCTGCGCCGCGCCGAACCAACCATCTTTTTCCCAATCCCACTCTTCGTGCATAGGGTCATGCCACTCTTCAGTATTCAGCGTTATAAAGAGGCAATCTTTATAGACGAATGCAGAATAGGTGCGTCCGAGGTGTTCTTTCCAGTAGTCGTACATCACTGGATTCGTAATGTCGTGGTTGCCGGGGAGCGGTAGAAATGGAACGATTAAATCGGATTCGTGTTGCCAGAATTCTTTCCATTCCGCCGCGAGTTGTTCAAGGTTTGTTGTATCCCCTTGTATTAAATCACCGACCATGATCGCAAAGTCAGGTTTTAGCGTGTTGATTTCATCTATTGAACGGTCAAACACGTGCCACTTATTCAAGCCGCCGCCAGTTTTATCACCGATAATCGCGAAACTGAATTTGTCAGGATCATCGGAGAACGGACGTTCAACGATCGGCATCCGTTCTGGAAATTCGGGACTTTGTGCAGCCGCTGTGCCAATTATTGCAGCGCATAGAACGAATGCTGCTGCAATTTGGGTGAAATTCGCAAATTTCTGTTTATGTATACGAAACATCTATTTGTGGGTCTCCTCTGTACCGAAAGCATAAATGGTTGTAGATATCTATTCGTAGCATCTACTGGCTTTAGTTTCGTTAATTTTACTATAGTATATCACGGACAGGACTTACGCAATTTTGACTGCAGCCCGTTCTGTTATGATGAATTTTTTTGTAAACCACAGCGTTTTTGTATCACAAACTAACAGTTTATGCTACAAAAGAGCAGCATGCGTAAGTCCTGACAAAATTATGGCATAAATACAAAATTTAGACTCTCCCTGCAGACGGGGTTTCAAACCCCGCCTGCAGTGATTGTTAGTTCTACTATAGTATATCACGGAATTATGACATGGATACAAAATTTGTATTTTGTTAAAGTAGCAGCTCTGCCATCAATTCGCAAGATAACTTTCATAGATAAAATTAAGATTATCAGAACTTACGCAATTTTCTGGATATTTGATGCGTTAGGCGGGGTTACAAACCCCGCCTGCAACGGAGGGTGCGTAAGTCCTGTAATTAATAAGACTCCGTGATTTCCGATCTAAACACTGTATTGCTTTTGGGATACGTCCCGAGCATTTTGCAATTTAATTTGGCATTTGTCTAAAAGTGTGGTATGCTTAATGAATAGAGCCGATGAGGGTAGGGCTGGTTGTTACAGTTAATTGTCTTTATATCGAGGGTGAATTGACTGGAAAGTGAACCGGGACCCGCAAAATGTGTCGCGTCTATTCCTTATACCATTTCTAAATAATATTATCACATTATTGATTTTCGTGAAGTGTGTGGTACTGCGCAACAAACTAACAGTTTGTTCTACATAAAGAGGGATTTCTTAACAGAAATGGTATTAGAAATGGGATTCGGAGATTGATGGCAGACGTGCCGGTATCTGTTGCGATTCAACAGGTGCAAACCGATGGGACATTTGGCTTATGGCAACGATTTTTTATAGCCTTTCCGGTGAAGGACGTGGGCACGCAACGCGAGTTCGCGCCGTCGTTGAAGAGCTGCGGAAACAGCATCGGGTCGTGATCTATGCCCCCGGACACGCTTATGAACTGTTATTGCCGGTTTATGAGGGGACAGACGTGGATGTCCGACATATTCCGGGACTCGTGTTCCACTACAAGGAGTGTCCCTCAACAGGTAGACGGCAACTTGACCCCTTCAAAACAGGGATTGAAGGCTTAAACTATATCGCAGGCTACTCCAAACTTTCACGCCGGATACAAGACGACATCGAAGCCGAAAAACCGAATTTGGTTATCACCGATTTTGAACCTGCGTTGCCGAGAGTCGCACGGCAGGTCGGTATCCCCTTCATCAGCCTTGATCACCAACACTTTCTGCTCGTCTCAGATTTACGTAAGCTGCCTGCTGATTTACAACGGCACGCTTTTTTCATGGCGCAGGTCGTGCGCGGTTATTATCGTGGACAGGTGCAGACCGTTGTTTCGTCATTTTACTTTCCGCCGCTGAAACCGAACACGCAGGATGTTTCCCAAATCGGTGTCCTGCTGCGCGATGAAGTCCTCCAGGCGACACCCGAACACGGCGAACACATCGTTGTCTATTTGAGACGTTTCGGTTCACCGGAGGTCTTTCGAGCACTTGAAGCCTGCGGGTGTGAGGTGCGGATCTACGGACTCGGCGCGCAACGTCCGACCGGGCAGTTGAAATTTTGCGAGATTGACATGCACAGGTTCATTGAAGATTTGGCGACGAGCCGCGCGTTGATTAGCACCGCAGGTAACCAACTTATTGGAGAAGCACTTTACCTCCAAAAACCGGTACTCGCAATGCCGGAATACTGCAACCACGAACAGCGTATCAACGGGCATTTCCTGCAAGACTCTGGCGCAGGAATGACTGTCGGTATGGAACAGATGCAACCGTTATATACCCGCTATTTTATGGAACATTGTGAGGAATTTCGAGCACGCATTGACCGGAAAAATATTCACGGGAATACCACCGCTTTAAACATTATCAACCGATATTTGCCAGGGACCCCCTAAAAGGAATTTATATTTATGCGTCGTATCTTATCATTTTTGCCAGCACTCTGGCGGACACACCGTCGTCAAACGACACTCCCCCGATTTTTGACATATACCGTGACCTTTTCATGCAACGCACGGTGCATCATGTGCGACTCTTGGCGCAAACCTTCACCCAACGATCTAAGCCTCCAAGAAATTGAAGATATATTCGACCAACTTCCGCAGATGGACGCGGTACGGTTGACAGGCGGCGAACCGTTTGTACGGCGTGATATGCTTGAAATCGCACATCTCACACAAGAAAAACTCCGTCCACTGATACTCCATGTTACCACTAACGGATTTCTAACCGATCGGATCGTCAAATTTTGCGAGGAGCGGAAACAGGACGTGCCTTTGAGTTTACTTGTTTCGGTAGACGGAATGAAGGACAAGCACAACGCCGTCCGAGGACACGATAAGGCTTGGGATTTCATCGTCAAAACCCTTGAAACACTTGCACCACGACAGAAAGAATTACGGATGAGCCTTGCCGTGAATCAGACAATCGTTGATGCAGAGGGTGTGGAACACTATAAACGCCTACGCGATTTTCTAAAACCGTTGGGGATTCGGAATAACGTCGTCATGGCGTATGATGCCAGTGCAACATACAACATAGAAGATGAAGTGGAGGTCGCACCCACCGAGATCGGTGAGTTCGCGACGTTTGGTGAATTCACACAAGAACACCTGAAAGAACTCTTTGATGAAATCGAAAAGGATTTACCGACGTATCGGTTCTTAGACAGAATTGCGAAAAAGTACTACCTCCTCGGTATCCGAAATCGGCTGCTCGGCGATGGCGGCGCACCGAACCCGAAGTGCGTTGCGCTGAATTCGCATCTCCGTATTTTCCCTGACGGACGTGTGCCGACCTGTCAGTTCAATACGACAAGTGTCGGAAACCTTCGCGATCAGAAATTTGAAGAGCTCTGGGCAAACGCTAACATCGAAAAACAACGGGATTGGGTCTACAAATGCCCGGGATGTTGGGCGGAATGTGAGGTATTGCCGAGCGCGATTTACACGGCAGATTTGCTAAAACAGACGCTGTTCCCTATTATAGTAAAATCCAAAAATAAATGAACACTTGTCCGAAGATAACCCCCCTAACCCCCCTTATCAGGGGGGAATAAGATGGGCATTGCTTCGATTTGATGTGTTTAAATAATTATGGGCTTTGCTATAAGTAGGCTTAGCGGTTGAAAACTCGATCAGTGCTGTGTCGGTGTCATGAAAATACGTCACTTTCATTTGGGTTCCCCTTTAACCGGTAAAACGTCTTGATAGACCGGTTCCATTTTTTCCGAGTATGTATCGCCCCGAACCCACATCACAGGACGGATATTTTTCCCCGCCGGTTTCGGTATGCGTTCTGCATCTGCGCTGATATAGTGTGCCACGTTACACCGCCGAAAGCGACTACTGTGGTTATCGGTGCTTTTATGGAGGAGCTGGTTGTTGAACCAAACGACTGCTCCGGGGGGTGCTTCAACAGCGACACCATCTTCGTCCTTCGCATCGCGCGCGATCTTAAACTCCGCTTGTTGGGAGCCTTCAAGGTCCTCATGCTTAAGAATGCCATATTTGTGGCTACCGGGGATAACGTATAAACACCCATTCTCTACATCTGCGGCATCAATTGCTGTCCACGTGCCAACCGTCATTTCGGTTTTGTACTGATGATTGAAATACCATTTATCCTGATGCCACGGAAACCCTAAACCAATCTTCGGTGATTTCCAGATATAGAGATTGTTGAGACCTAATATGTTTGGACCGAGCAGGTCAACGATCGGGTCCGTGAGACGCGCGTCACGGACACGGGCAAGGAATTCAGGGATGTAACAACTCACATGATGGATTTTGTGCATCGCACGGATACCCGATGCTTTAACTTTTCCATCTTGCACCAATGCGTTTTGATTGATATTCGTTTTTGGGAAAAGTCGTTTTCCGACAGCAATATCATCAGCGACGTGTCGTAAGATGTCGTTTTCTTTTTCGGTGAAAACGTCGTAACGGACAAAGTATCCGTTTTCGTCCCAAGAAGATCGTTCTTCAGGTGTTATACTAAATTTCCGTTCTAACGATGGTGTATTTGTGTCCATTAATCCTCCTGTTCTTCGGGAATCGGCAAAGCGTCCCGATAGACGGGTTCCATCTTCTCTGAATACGTATTCCCTCGAACCCACATCACCGGTTTGATATGATTTATGTTCTTATACGGTAGACGTTCTGAATCTGCACTGATATAATGTGCCACGTTACATCTCCGAAAGCGTCCGCTGTGGTTATCGGTGCTTTTATGGAGGAGTCGGTTGTCGAAAAAGATGACACTTCCGGGTGGCACTTCAACAGCGATACCGTCTTCGTCCTTCGCACCGCGTGCGCTCTTAAACTCGTTCTGTTGTGAGCCTTCAAGCTCCTCATGCTCAAGAACGCCCTCGTTGTGGCTACCCGGGATAACATATAGGCACCCATTGTCTACATCCGATGCATCAATGGCTGTCCATGTGCCAACCGTCTTGTCCGTCTTATAGTTCCGGTTAAAATACCATCTATCTTGATGCCACGGAAAACCGAGACCGATTTCTGGCGGTTTCCAGATATAGAGATTGTTGAGACCGAGGATATTTGGACCTATTAAGTCAACAACGGGATCGGTGAGGCGCGGATCGCGGGTACGTTCAAGGAATTCAGGCGAATAATTGTTTATATGATGAATACAGTGCATCGCGTGTGTACCCGATGCTTCAGTTCTTCCGTCTCTGACCAAGGCGTTTTGGTGGATATTTTGCGCACGGAACGGACGTTTTCCGGTGGCGATATCATCTGCGACTTGCGCTAAAAAGTCGTTTTCTGCTTTACTGAAAACGTCGTAACGAATAAAGTAGCCGTTCTCGTCCCACGAGACTTGTTCTTCAGATGTCAGTCTAAACTTCCGGTTTTCGAGGGTTGTATTTGTATCCATTCGTGCTCCTTATATTTATCAGCCCTACTCTTCTAAAATCGGTATAACGTCATGTTGGACTTCATCTCCCATACCGGGGTAAGTTTTACCACGAATCCACATCGGAGGACGTTTTTTATTTATCGCCTCAGGACGCGTCCATTCTCCTTTTGCATCCATATAATGTGCTATGTTAGCGCGTCGGAAACGATTACTGTGGTTATCGGTGCTTTTATGCAGGACTTGGCTATTAAACCAGATGACTGCGCCAGCAGGGATTTCTACCGCAACGCCGTCTTCATCTCGGGCACCTTCTGCTTGTTTAAACTCGCCTTGTTGGGAGCCTTCAAGTTCCTTATGTTCACGCACGCCGCCCTTATGGCTGCCGGGGATAACATATAGACAACCATTTTCTTTGTCTGCATCATCAATAGCAGACCATGTTGCGACTGTTGTTCCGGTTTTATATTGATGGTTGAAATACCATTTATCTTGATGCCACGGGAAACTGAGCCCGATTTTTGGCGGTTTCCAAATATAGAGATTGTTGAGACCGAGGATATCCGGACCGAGGATGTCAACGACAGGGTCAGTGAGCCGTGGATCCCGTGTGCGTTCAAGGAATTCTGGACAATTACAACTCACATATTGGATATTATGCATTGCGTAGACCCCTTGTGCTTCGACTTTGCCGTCTCGGACTAATGCGTTTTCAAAGATGTGATAATCTGGAAAGGATCGTTTTCCATCAACAATATCGTCAGCGATTTGTGCTAAAAAGTCGTTTTCTTCTTTGGTAAAAACGTCGTAACGGACAAAGTATCCGTTCTCTTTCCAAGAGGCTCGTTCTTCGGATGTCAGGCTAAATTTCCGTTCTTCGGATGTTGTTTTTCTGTTCACGTATACTCCTATTAACGCCAGTTAGAAAAAAATATTAGAGGTTTCCGAGGTGGACGCACATTGCGCAAAAAACAATATATTCCCTGAAAAAGCGGCGATTTTTAGGAAGACAACCCCCTAAATCCCCCTTATCAGGGGGACTTTAGGAAGACAACCCCCTAAATCCCCCTTATCAGGGACTTTAGGAAGACAACCCCCTAAATCCCCCTTATCAGGGGGACTTTAAGGGGACCGAATGCGTAAGTCCTATATAATTTATGGAAGCATCTGTAGCTGCTGTTGGGCAACTACAGACATTAACAAGTTACATTGAGAAGGTGCCGACAAAGACGTTATTTGCAGTACCGCTTTGCTGCCATGTCACCGGGAGGTGACTGTCTTTATAGCGGAAGATTTCGGATTTGCCGACGATGGCATCCTGAATCGTTGTCAGTGGTTTGTACCAAATTTGATGCGGTTGTGTGCAGTTGGCACACGGATAGCGATTCGCATAGAGGGCAAGTACTTCACCGACCGTTACATCGTATTTAGTCCCTTTTTTCGTAAACTTAATAGGAGCCGTTTGCGTTGAAACGATTTCGCCTAAAACGTCAGCACGTTTCGTTGTGAGCAGGTCTTTAAGCGCGGCGCGCTGTTCTGCGGTGGTCTTTACGTCTACATACAACACGCTTTTACGCGTTTCGGAATCAATCGCCAAATTACTTTTCGCACTGATGACAGCTACGACGGTTAACCCATCTAACGAAACACCTTTCCAATTCCCTTCGTCGATGTTCCAGACGGCTGTTGCTTCTTTACCACCTTCGACATATTCCGCACCGAAGTGGCACGCACCAACATATACACTCGCTGACCGTGCTTCAATGTATTCGCCTTGGACGGTTGTGGTTTCCGTTGCGAGGGCGAATCCTGCTATGAGTGTCAGCACGAGTGTCGTGAAAACAAAAATACTTTTCATTATTTTTTCCTCCTTACGCTATGCTAATGGGTAATGCAGTTATGACCGATCACCGGCAAAATACGATACCGTTTAATGTTATTATACCGTGACCCGTGTAAAATGTCAACCTTTTCACAATTCCACTACAGGACGATTTAGTTTTAGATAAATTATCGAATTTTCGAGGCATTTGATTTTTCTTTTTTGGTCCCGGTGCCCCTTCCCAGTAACGGGTGGGGACCCCGGTTGCAAACCGAACCATAGGTGTCAATTTAGGGATTCTGGACGGTGTTTTAGCATAACCGATATAAACATGCCACCCTTACAGGGTTGAAGAGTCGCGGTGAAATCCCTTCTATAAACATAATGAAGAAACACCCAAGCAAATAAACCCTACGGGACTGAAGAGGTTTTTGAAGTCTTCAAGGTTTCCGTGTAAGATCCGGTTCGGTTAGAAACCGAACCTACCGGGCCTGGGACAGAGACGGTTTTTCTTCTTAAATTGACACTTATGGTGCGGTTCCAAACCGCACCTACCGGCCCTGGGTGTTCAAAATTGGACGAAAAAACCGAGAACTAAATAGCCCTGAATTCCACTACGGAGCCTTATGTTGATTATCGGTAAAGTATTTCGCCCCATCAATTTGATGAATACGCCACTTCCCTGACTTCTTTGTGAGATAAAAACGTCCGAGCTTAGTGTGACAAGCATCACCTATAAGAGCGGCTCCGGGGTCGTAGTAGAACATCGGTCCTTTTGCACTCGCTTCTGTCCAAGGCACGCTAACATTCTGAGGACGGATGTAGAAATCTGTCAGTTCCGAATTCGGGTTGCCCTCGCAATCTGATAGCGACCAATTTGTTTGAATATAAGTCCTGATATTGTTCCACCCATAGACAATACCTGTGGTGTCTGTCCCCCATTCAATTCCGGTTGATGTGTCCAATGTTTCCGTGAGTGCCGACATATCTTCTTCGACATAGGCTTTAATGAAGGCACGATAGACCTGCTGAATCGCCTGTTTTTCGGCTTCATAATCAATTTCCCGAACTGTTACCTCTTCTTCCGGCACCTTTTCTATGTAGGATTTATCGATGTATGGGGCTGTCGGAAAAAGGACATACTCAATAAAACGGAGCGGTTTCTCTGTCTGTTCTTGATCGATGCTAAGATCGGTATCCCCGCAACCGAGAAGACATACTGATGCGGCTATCATCCATAGTGCTGTCACCTGCGTTCTGAAACTTTTATTGGGATACATGTCTACCTCCATAAAATGTGCTAATAGGCGAGCGCACTGAGCGTTAGTGAATACGTGACGACTTCATCTATGAATTCTATTTCGCTGAAGTCGTCAACACTTCTCGTGTTAGCACTCCCGAAACTCATCGTGAAATCAAGATTCAGATGCGGTAAGATTTGATAACCGATACCTCCTGAGAAAATGACACCCGTCCGTCTGGCGTTTTCCAATGTAAGCGGTGGCTCCCACGTTACGAGTGTTGCCAGCCCTATGTTACCGACAAAGTAAAGACCGAACCGTCGGAACGGGTAATACATGAACCCTGCCCCCGCTGCACCGTTGGCAATCATAGTGTCCTTGGTGAAATGCTGGAGCGGGAGCCATGAAATCCGGCTTGTATAGTACAACAGAAACTGGTCAGAGAGTCCGTGCCCGATTTTCAACTCTGTTACTAAGGCGGCTCTTGATTGACGTGCAGATGACCACTCGGCTTCCTGAGTATTCCGCCAATAGTATTCCGCGAGCGGTTCGCTAAAACTGGTACTACCAGCACCGACACCGAAGCCAAAAACAAAGCCTTTACGCCTACCACCGAGTTTCTCCCGGACCATAGGTTTGCTCTCCTCATCCATGAGGATTTCTCCTCGATTCCAGAAAGCGTCAGCATTGCCGGACGGATGTAGTATGAAAAGGGTGGTAAGTAATATCAAGTATTTTAAACCCGATGGAACTGTTTTCAATGTGTCTACTCCTGATGTTATGTCTCGCTTATCTTCATGGGTTGTCGGTTGGCTTGAACGTAGTGAAACCCAACATATTCGTCCAACCTAACTTTTATATCTCATGTACAAACTTTCTATGATTTATTCGTGAGTGCGAAGATTAAGATCGCTATAATCACTAAGAGGATCAATACCCAATACATAGGGACAGAACCTTGGAAAAAGATGGCTCTGTTATTTCCGCGCCTCTGCTAACAGACGTTGGAGGGTTCCACCTAAAATCTCCGCTTTATCTGCTTCTGGAATAAAAGTGCAGTGCGTCCGAAACGCCTCAAGCGAATGCTGATATGTCATAAATTTCCGAACAACCGGATAATCCGAACCCCAACAAAGACGACCGGGACCGAAATGTTCATAGAGGGCGCGCACGATCCAGTGCGTATCCGAATGCGGATAATCCCACGAGACTTGTGAGACATAAGCGAAACCTGACATCTTGATGTGAATATTCGGCACAGTTGCAGAAGTGAGTACCTGTCTCAATTGCGGATACGGGTGTTCCTCACCTGCCCGCGCACCGCCCATGTGATGGCATAGGAATGGCACACTCGGAAACTCTGCGGCGACTTTACGGAGTGCTTCGTGCTGATGGCTACCCATAGCGATACTGGCAATGAGTCCCATATCGGCTGTTGTGTGAAAAAAGCGTTCCCCCTCTTCGGAGAAGAACCAACTCCCGTCGTCATCGCCTCTAAGATAGTGCGTATAACCCTTGAGGTTGTACGTCTCTGCAGCTGCTTTCAACCGGTCGGCAGCGCCGTCTGTATGATAGGTGTCCGTCCATGAACAGTCCACATCGGCGAATTGAATCAACCGCTCTGGGTAACGCTTGACGCACGCTGCGACGTAATCGTTATTGTCCGGGTTCCTCTCAATCCGTGCACAGATAAGCACTGCTTTGTCAACGTTGTGCAGGTCCATTTCGTGGAGGAGTTGTTCAACTTTACCACGGCTTTCGTCATCAGGTACAGGCGGTTGGTAGGGCCAACGGTGCCAGGCGTGTGTATGTGAATCAATTATCATTTTTAACCCCCTAAATCCCTCTT
>JAAXHL010000176.1:88486-101289 GCA_012270865.1 Candidatus Poribacteria bacterium
CCCTAAATCCCTCTTATCAGGGGACTTTAAGAGGAAATGCGTAAATTCTATCAATTAGGACTTACGCAATTTTGACTGCATCCTATTTTGTTAGATGAGATTTCTCGGAAAACCGAGCGTTTTAGTGTCACAAACTAACAGTTTATGCTACAAAAGAGCAGCATGCGTAAATTCTATCAATTCAACCCCAGCATCAAGGTGCCTAATTCTTGTTTATTGGTCTCCGTCGGTTTCACAATACCGACAATCTTTCCATCGTACATCACAGCGATTCTGTCGCTGAGATGGAGGAGTTCGTCTAATTCCGAGGAAACGAGTAAAACCGCTTTGCCGCGGTTGCGGGCATGAATAAGCCGTGTATGGACGAATTCCGCCGCGTGTATATCTAACCCGCGTGTCGGATGCGCAGCAATAATAAAATCAGGTCTCATCTCTAATTCACGGGCGACGACAACCTTTTGTTGGTTACCACCGGAAAGCACCCTAATCCGATCCGAGACAGTCCCGATCCGAATCTGGTATTTGTCCATAGCGTTCAGCGCGGATCGCTGGATAGATTTTCGCTGAAGTATACCCTTCCGACAATACCGACGTACCTTATGGTGACCGATAATGAAGTTGTCGTCAATACGATCATTCAAACTAATCCCGTGTCGGTGTCTATCGGCTGGAATGTGCGCAACCCCTTCGCCGTTTAGCGTAAGCGTCCCGCTCTCAATCTGTCGTAGACCCGTCAGCACCTCAACCAGTTCTGTCTGTCCGTTCCCTTCCACGCCTGCGATACCGACGATTTCACCCGGAAATACATCGAGGCTGACTTCGTTAAGGCGTCGTTTGCCGGTCTCTCTGTTTGACAGTACCTTCCGCCATCGCTGTTTTCTCTCTATATTTCTGCTATCGGAGAGTGTAACACCTTCGATACGGAGCATCGGTATTGTGTGTTCTATCTGTTCTCGTGCTACGGTACTCGGAATGACGGGTTCACCGAGCATCATTTCCGCTAACATCGCTGGGTCGGTATCGGTTATTGGGCAGGTGTTGACGGCTTGCCCGCGCCGCATCACTGTAACGGTATCAGCGATCGCCATCACTTCATCGAGTTTGTGTGTGATAATAATGAGGCTCTTCCCCTCACTTTTCAGACTTCGCATGCAATTGAAAAGTCCTTCGATCTCTTGTGGTGCAAGCACTGCTGTCGGTTCATCCATAATGAGGACATCCGCACCGTGATAGAGGACTTTCAGGATTTCGGTGTGCTGCTGTGTACCGATCGGGAGTGATTCGATGGGTATGTTCAGCGGGACATCAAATCCGAGCTGGGTCGCGAGTCCTGTGATCTTCTCTTCCGCTTCACGATAGTCGAGTATTACACCGAGTTTGCACGGTTCTTTCGCGAGCACGATGTTCTGGAGCGCAGTGAAGACCGGAATAAGTGTGAAGTGTTGCTGAACCATTCCTAAACCGAGGCGCATCGCATGTCGCGGAGAGGATATGCCCACGCGATTTCCATTAACAAAAATTTCCCCTGCATCGGCTTGATAGAGTCCGTAGAGGATTTTCATCAATGTAGATTTACCGGCACCGTTTTCACCGACGATGGCGTGAATCTCGCCGCGTCGGAGCGTAAAGTCTACCGAGTCGTTGGCGTGGACCTGTCCGAACTGTTTGCTGATGCCGTGCATCTCAATAATGGGAGCGTTTGTCATTGCTACTGCCGTTCATGCGGGACGACGACATCGCCCGCGATAATTTTCGATTTGAAGGCTTCGACCTGTTTCAGAATCTCATCCGAAAGGAGTTCACGGTTCACATCGTCAACGATGTATTCCACACCGCCTTTTTTGAGTCCATAATCTTTCAAACCACCGGAGAAACTGCCCTCTTGGACGCTCTTTATCGTTTCATAGACCGACATCTCCACACCCTTGATGACACTTGTGAGTACCAAGCCGGGGGCGAGATTATTACCGTTGGAATCGACCCAGATAATCAATTTTTTTTTCGCTTTCGCGGCTTCGAGGACACCGAGTCCACTGGCACCCGCGGCGGCGAGGATAATATCTACGCCGCTGTTGTACTGCGCAAGCGCGAGTTCTTTTGCTTTCGCGGGATCGTTGAAGGCTTGTGGCGTAACGCCAACATAATCGGTCACCAATTCGACAGCAGGGTTCGCTGCCTTCATACCCGCGTGAAAACCGATTTCAAACGCCTCGACGAGCGGTACCTTCATCCCTCCGATAAAGCCGATCTGCTTCGTCTCCGTTTTCAACGCTGCCATGACCCCTGCTAAGTATGTCCCCTCGTGGGCGCGGTAGGTCAGTGAAGCGACATTCGGTTGTTCGATAATTGCGTCAATCAACGCGAACTTGACATCCGGGAAATCGGCTGCGACACGTTTCATCGGTTCTTGAAAAAGGAAGCCGACCCCGATAATCAGATCGTATTTTAGTTTTGCTAACCTGCGGAGCGTCAATTCGGTATCCGTACTCTGGCTTGGGGTGACCTCTGTAAGTTTGAATCCCCATTCGTTCTCTGCTTTTTTCGCGCCAGCGTAGGCAGCATCACAAAATGAGAGATCGCCGCGGCCTGTCACATCGTAGATGAGACCAACTTTCAGTGCGGCAGTCGCAGTCCCTGCCACGGCAAACAACGCGGTAAAAAGTACAACCAAAATTCTTATGCGCAAAATAATTTCCTTTCTATGCGGTCGTGTTTATTTAAACAGGACTTACGCAATTTTGACTTCGGCCCGTTCTGTTAGATGAGAATTTTCGGAAAACACAGCGGTCTCCTGCCACAAACTATGAAGTTTGTGCTACAAAAGAGCAGCATGCGTAAGTCCTATTAAAAATGATTGGCGTATCCTCAACACTATCTATCATACACTATAATGGACGTACATGCAAGACTTCTTGTGAAACAACCCCAGTCATTGAGTTCTTTTTTACGATAACCGGTGATTGTTGCAAAATCTGCTTGCTGTAGGAGCGAGCGGTGCTCGTGATCTTGTGAAACTCGACCAAGATTTCCCTTCGGTGAAAAAACCGTGTTGTAACGCGGAATCCACATTTTTTATTTGACACCTAAAAGCAAATGTGATTTACTATGCATAAAGGTATCCGTGGTTGGATGCGAAAAGAGACTGCGACACATTAAAAAATGAAAGGACTTACATGGCATACGATAGCCTCACAGCGTTTGTGAAAGCCTTGGAACGCGCAGGCGAACTCAAACGCATTAAAACAACTGTATCCCCGGATCTTGAGATTGCCGAAATTACCGATCGCGTGAGTAAAGCGGAGGGTCCCGCACTCCTGTTTGAAAATGTTGAGGGTAGCAAGATGCCGCTCCTGATTAATACCTACGGCTCTTTTCAGCGGATGGCGATGGCACTCGGTGTTGACGATCTCGAACAGATCGCATCCGAAATTGAGGGTATGATTAAATTGGATGCGCCTGAATCCCTCCTCGATAAAGTCAAAATCCTCCGGATGCTGTCCCAACTGGCGAACTTTCCACCGAAAACTGTGAAAAAAGGTGCCTGCCAAGAAGTCGTCCTTACCGGCGAAGATGCGTCCTTAGATGTCCTACCGCTCATTAAATGCTGGCCCCTTGACGCTGACAGATATATCACCTTACCGCAAGTTTTTACGCATAGTCTCAAAACAGGTCAACGAAACGTCGGTACTTACCGTTTACAGAGAATGAACCCACACGCATTAGCGATGCATTGGCAGATTCACCACGACGGTGCTGCGCATCATCGCGAGTATCGTCAAGCCTCGCAGCAGATGCCTGTGGCAATCGCTGTCGGCGGTGATCCTATAATGTCTTACATCGGCACAGCACCACTCCCATCTGGTATTGATGAACTTCTCTTTGCAGGGTTCCTCCGAAAATCGAATGTTGAGATGGTGCCTGCAAAAACGATTGATATGCTTGTCCCTGCTGATGCCGACATCGTGATTGAAGGGTATATCGAACCCGACGAGACTTGCATAGAGGGACCTTTCGGGGATCATACAGGTTTCTATTCCTTGGCAGATGAGTATCCACTGATGCATATCACAGCGATCACGCACCGTAAGAACCCTATCTATCAGACAATCATTGTCGGCAAACCGCCAATGGAGGACTGCTACATGGGGAAAGCGACCGAACGGATTTTTATGCCGTTGATTAAAACGCAGCTCCCGGAACTCGTGGATATGAATCTACCGTTGTTCGGTGTGTTCCACAATTTCGCACTGATTTCTATCGACAAACGCTACCCGTTTCAGGCGAAAAAAATGATGCACAGTTTCTGGGGACTCGGGCAGCTGATGTTCAGTAAGATCATCATCGTTGTCGATAAAGATGTCAACGTTCAGAATGTGGAAGAGGTGCTTTTCTACGTCGGGAGCAATGTCGATCCGAAACGTGATGTGACCATCGTTGAGGGACCGGTTGACGTGCTTGACCACGCCTCCCCACTGATGGGTGCCGGGTCTAAGATGGGGATTGATGCGACAACGAAGTGGCCCGAAGAAGGCTATCAACGCGAGTGGCCCGAAGAGATTCGGATGTCTGAGGACGTGATTGCGTTGGTCAATGAGAAATGGAAAAAGTACGGTTTTTGAGAAATCGGACTCAGTAGGACTTATCCCTTTGCAAGCGAGGTTTCAAACCCCGCCTGCAGTGATGGATATATACGCAGTAAGAAATTAGGAGAAAAACGATGACAGAAACGATTTACGACGTTACCGTCATAGGCGCGGGACCTGCTGGCACACAAGCTGCGGTTTCAGCGAGCCATCAGATGCGGCACGTTTTGGTATTACACTCCGGAAAGGTCAGCTTCAGTCGGGGGCGCGCCTACTGGTCAAAATCGGTGGAAATCGAGGACGCACCCGTCTTTCCGGGTATCATCGGTCCCCACTTTGCGAAAGAACTCATGAAGTGGATGGAGAGCCGACCTGTCGTTGATTTCATGCTTGGACCCGAAAAACGGAAAACCGGTATTGACATACGCGACGGTATGGTAACGAAACTCACACGGAACGGTGAACTCTTTGAACTCGAAGCATCAACAAAAACACTCAAGCGGGATACACTCTTAGAGAAGGCATCTTTTAAATCTCGTACCGTTGTCGTTGCCGCCGGATTTGACGACAAATGGCCCGATATCGAATTTGAACACGGCGAGGAACGGCTGTATAAGCAGTACGCGACCGTCTTCCGCTACGCAGGCAACAAAAAAGGATGGCACGTCTGTATCCGTTGCGATGGACACCTCCACGTTAATGAGCATCTCGCACTCCTCGGTGTCGGAGATTATATCTACGAGGCAGCCATCGGTGCCCAAGACTTCACAGATAAAATTACAATCCTAACAAACGGCAGACCACACGGAATGTCGCCATCTGTACTCGAACAGGTGAAAGCACGCAAAATTAATATCATTGAAACAAAAATCAAACGGCACATCGGTGAAAAAACAGACCTCTTAGGATTCGAGATGGTTGATGGCAGCGAATTGTTTTTCCACGGTTTCCTCGTTGATGAAGGACTCATTCCGAATACGAAGTTCCTTGAAGGATGGGATTACGAGAAAGACGAGGAGGGGTTGATTGTCACAAACGCGGATATGCAGATGCTTGATAGCAGTGGGGAACCGATTCCGGGGCTTTTTGCCGCTGGCGACATCGTTTCCGGTGAACGGAACCTCATCGCCACGGCGTTTGCGCTCGGACAGGAAGCAGGCTTGTCAGCGTCGGATTCCTTGCGTCGTTGGCATTTCCCACATTAGGAGGCACCTATCGGAACAATGCAAGACGAACAAAAGGACAGGCTTTATATTATTGATACACACGCTGAAATATTTCGGGCGTACTACGCAATTCGCGGCGGGTTGACAAGCAGCGTCACAGGTGAACCGACGCATGCTGTCTTCGGGTTCACGGCAACGCTTATTCGGATTTTGTCGGAACTTCAGGCAAAATACGTCGTCGCCGCCATCGACACACCCGGAGATACCTTCCGCAATGAACTCTATTCGGAATACAAGGCGAATCGTTCACCTGCACCCGACGATCTGGTGACGCAGATCCATCGTATCCTGCAACTGCTCGACGCGTTCGGTATCCTAACGCTCGGTAAGCCTGACTTGGAGGCGGACGACATCATCGCCTCTGTTACGCAGGCCGTACTCGACGACCCAGAGGCGGAAAACGTCAATATCTCCATCATTTCGAGAGACAAAGACCTTGAGCAGCTCCTTGGTGATCGTGTGACGATGCTCGATATCCATAACAATAAGATCCTTGATGTTCGAGAGTTATCGGAGACGAAAGGCATAAAACCGGAGCAGGTCGTTGATGTACTCGCATTGATGGGGGATACTTCCGATAACGTACCAGGGGTCGAAAAGGTCGGATTGAAAACCGCAGCACAATTGATTCAACAATACGGCTCCATTGACGGTATTTTTGAAAACATTGAGGAGATTAAGGGAAAACGTCGCGAAAATTTAGAGAAGGCGCGAGCGCAACTCCCTCTTTCAAAACAACTGGTAACCTTAATCAGAGACGCTGACTTGGATTTTTCCATAGAGCAGGCACAAGTCAAACCGCTTGACCTCCAGAAAATCCTTCCACTCCTACAGGAATTGGAACTCAGACGTTATGAAGAAGTTGTAAAAAAACTCGCAAGCGGAGATTCGCAGTACCTGGCGACACCAACGACGCGCAAAGAACGGGTCGCAGAATTGGAGAAGAAAACCGATGCCATTTTGGACAAAGGCGATTACGACACGGCTGAAGTCGGTGATTATTCGGCGGTTCTTACCATTGACCAATTGCAAGAACTCGTTAGCACCTTATCAACACAGGACATTATCAGTTTCGACACCGAGACAGATGGCTTAAATCGTGAGGCAACCCTATGCGGGTTAAGTTTCTCGTGGAAACCGAAGCACGGCGTTTATGTACCTGTCCGTTCACCGGAACCCGAAACGCATCTCGACACAGAGACCGTGATTAACGCACTCAAACCGGTGTTGGAGAACCCTGATTTACCGAAATGTGGACATAACCTCAAATTTGATGCAGGTATCCTTATCAGGAACGGTGTCAAACTCCAAGGTGCCGTTTTTGACACGTTGCTCGCGAGCCAATTGGTTGATGCCCGAACGCCATCCCATAATTTGGATACATTGGCACTGCTCCATTTAGAGCATAAGATGATCTCTTTCGATGAATTGACAAACCGTTCAAGCGATTCAACGGCTACAGACGATGACGTAAGCCAAGGTGAACTTTTCGGTGAAGAAAATGCCCGACAGAAAACGATTGACGAGGTGCCGTTGGCACAAGCCACTGTTTACGCTGCGGAGGATGCCGACGTTGCATTGCGACTCTATCACTTCCTGACACCGAAACTTGCAGAGATCGAAATTACAGAATTGGTGCGCGATATAGAATCACCCCTTGCACCGGTTCTCGCCGAGATGGAATATAACGGTATCGTCTGCGATAAGGTGGAACTCAGACATCAGAGCCGTATAATTGAGAAACTCGTTGAGGACCGACAAACTGAGATTCATCAGATCGTCGGATACGCCTTTAACATCGACTCGCCGACCCAACTTGCACAGGTCCTGTTTGAGGAACTCGGTTTTAAACCGGTGAAACGGACACAGAGTGGTAAAGCCTCCACGGATGTTACCGTTTTGGAGGCTCTCTCCGTGAGAGAGGACATCAATGATCCGAAGACGAGTGTGCCGCGTTTAATTATTGAGTACCGGCAATACCGCAAGTTACAGAGCACCTATCTCGCGCAACTCCAGAATGCCGTTGACGCGAGAACGAACCGTATCCATACGCATCTTTATCAACTAACGACGGCGACGGGACGATTGAAATCCGACGGTCCCAACCTACAGAATATCCCTGTCCGGACGGAGCTTGGCAGGCAGTTGCGGCGCGCCTTTAAGGCACCTGAAGGCAGTAAACTCATCTGTGCAGATTATTCACAGATTGAACTCCGTATCCTCGCCCATTTTAGTGAAGACGACAGTCTAATTGAAACGTTCAACCAGGACCTGGATATCCATACAGCCGTCGCGTCGCAGGTGTTTGATGTGCCAGCGGACTCGGTTACGAGGGAACTCCGGGATAAGGCGAAGACAATCAATTTCGGTATCATATACGGTGTCTCAGCCACCGGTCTTTCGCGTCGCATTAAAGGGATGAGTGTCAAGGAAGCGACTGCCCTCATTAACGATTATAAAACGCGGTTCCCAGGGATTGACCGTTTCCTACACCAGTGTGTCCAACACGCGTCGGATCACGGATACGTAAGCACGCTCACCGGTAGACGGCGTGCGATCCCTGAAATCTATTCTACGAACCGGAGTCGGCGCGGACTCGGTGAACGACTCGCCATCAATACCGTCGTACAAGGTTCTGCCGCAGACCTAATGAAAGCAGCGATGGTAAATGTCCAACGGCGAATTGATACAGACAAGCTGCCGTTAAAAATGCTCCTACAGATTCACGATGAACTGGTACTCGAAACACCGGAACCCCTTGCTGAGAGGCACGCTCAGGTTGTATGTGAAGAGATGGAAAACGCGATGTCGCTCCTCGTACCCCTTCGGACAGAGGCAGGAATCGGCGATAATTGGATGACCGCAAAGTGAGGTTCTTTAGATATTCCTGTGACTCGCGCAATATTTGCCACAGATTAGCAGTTTATGTCACAATCTATCCGTTTTAGGCGCGAAAATTGCGGATACAAGGCACCCGAAATGTTTAATTCCAATTGACAAAATAAAAAATAGTATGTACTCGCCAATTTGAAAAAAAATCACTGATAAAGCGGGTTCAGGGGCTTAAAAAACGTCTCAATATCCATTTTTTATCGGCAAAATGCCCTTTTTTTCTCAAATTTTCGGACGTTTTGGCAATTTATAATTGACAAACCACAGCGGATGTGATATAATTTATTGCAAATTTTTTTTAGGGAAATGTGATCGTGTCTGCTGCCAAAGATATGAGTGGTGTTTTGACAGTGTTACGGTTTGGAACCAGAACACTTCCTCATTTATGAGGGGTGACAGGGCTTACGATAAGAGATTGATGATCCGTAGATTTTGCAATCTTTCCTACGCTTGCTGCCAAATTTCTGCCTTTGAAAATGCTGACAGTGCTCAGTTTTCTCATTTTCCCGTATTTTCATGTTCTATTCCTGTGTTTTGTGGGGCATCGGTTCGCACCAATCACCGTGTGTCTCGTGATTCGGGTTAGGACACATATAGTTTCTAAAAGGAGAAACGAGATGAATATCTACGTTGGCAACGTGCCTTACGCGGCCACGGAGGAAGACCTCGAAGCACTCTTTAGTGAGTATGGTCCAGTTGCTACCGCCACAATCATTCGTGACCGTTACGACGGTCGCTCCAAAGGTTTCGGATTTGTTGAAATGGAAAACCAAGAAGATGGCGAGCGGGCGATAGAGGCGTTGGATGGTCAAGAAATGATGGGACGCCCCTTGAAAGTTAATCCGGCACGTCCACGCACAGAACGCCGCGAGCCTCGTCGATACGACAGTAGAGAAGACGACGAAGATCTGTAGGTTGTTGCGTGCAGCCCAGTGCTGTTTCTGAAGTTGGAAAGAGAAACACCGCAAAAGATACTATATCTTCTGCTGTATAAGTTTTGCCTCGGTTCGGGATATGTTTTATTAACACACCCAAATCGAGGCTTATTTTTTTGTAGGGCGAACTGTCCACAGTCTATACATAAGGACGCATACCCACTGCTTTGCGGACTTTCGCCATAATTGGTGCCGCGATGGCGCGCGCCTTTTCCGCGCCTTTTTCAAGTATCTCATCTAACGCGTCGGTATTCTCCATCAACGCGTTATAGCGGTCCCGTTTCTTGCCAAAGGTCGCTTCCAATAATTCAAAGAGTTCCTGTTTCATCGCGCCGTACGCGAGTCCACCGTTAAGGTAGAGTTCCTGTTTCGCAGCGACGGCATCCGCGTCCGCGAAGTGACGGTAGATCGAAAAAATGTGGCACGCCTCCGGGTCCTTCGGGTCTTCCGGACGTTTAGAGTCCGTCACAATCCGTTTAACAGGTTTAAGCACCTGGTTCGATGGCGCGAAGATCGGAATGACATTATTATAGCTTTTACTCATCTTTCTGCCATCAATACCCGGAATCGTCATCACCTCTTCTCGGATCACGGCTTCAGGTATCGTCAAGACGTTACTATAGTTGCCGTTAAAGGTGAGTGCGACATCGCGCGTGATTTCGAGATGCTGCTGTTGGTCAAGACCAACCGGCACGACGTGCGTACCGAAAAGTAGAATATCCGCGGCCATCAAGACCGGATATGTAAAGAGTCCAGCGTTAATGTTTTTGTCCTCTTCACGCCCTGCGGTAACATTGTCGTCAACAATTGCTTTGTAAGCATGCGCACGGTTCAACAGACCTTTTGCAGTAAAACAAGACAACACCCACGACAACTCGAACACCTCTGGAATATCCGATTGGCGGTAAAAAATTACTTCGTCCGGGTTTAACCCTAATGCCAACCATGTTGCAGCCACCTGATATGTCAATTCTTGCAACTGCTTTTTGTCTTTCACAGTCGTGAGCGCGTGATAATCTGCGATAAAGTAGAGAGCCTGATAATCCTTCGCGAGTTCCAGTGCTGGCTTTATCATACCGAGATAATTGCCGATGTGCGGTTGCCCTGTCGGTTTGATTCCTGTCAACGTAATTTGTTTCAATTCGATCTGTGCTCCTTTTTGTGTTAAGGACTGCTGCTATGACGCGTTTTCTTTTAAGCGAGCGAGCTCCTCGCGAAGGCGAGCGAGTTCGGTTTCGGCGCGTTCCACGGGAACCCTCCTTTTGTGTCGTCTATCGCCAAGTATCTGTTAGGTAAGTATACCTAAAAAAAATGAGAATGTCAAATTTTTTGATGGGGTTCATGGGCTTTCCTTATCACAACGGTATCCCCGCGTTTTAATCCCAAACGGTTTTCCGCGCTTCCGCCATTTATAGCAATCTCTAACAGGCCAAAACTCCCGATAATTGCCAGAGGTTCACCAACCGCAGATTCGGCGTAGGAGCGGTTGAGGCGCGTAAGCCGAGTCCCTCGGACGTTGATCTCATAACCCGATACTTCTCCGGCGAGCGCGCTTTCCGAGATATTCGTTATCGCGTTGCCGAACCTATCAATTTTGACAATCTGCCCGGTTATCATACCCCCAGAAACCTCTGGTATCGGTATCGGAAGTTGGACGAGGTTTTCCACCGGTGGCCCGATGTCCGCAATCGGCACATCACGTGATAGATGCGCAGCGACCGGCGCGAAAATATCTCTACCGTGGAACGTATTGCTGATCTCTGGTAGACAGTAAGCCGGATTCTGAATTGCCACGACGTTCATTCGGGGCAATGGACTGCCATCAATATCTTGCAACAGATACCCTAACACTCCGTTGTCAGGACAGACGAAGAAGGCACCGTTTATTTCGCAAACGATCGCCTGTCTATGGCTTCCGACTCCTGGATCCACAACAACCGTATGAATTGTGCCTTTTGGAAAATAGCGGTACGCAGAATGGATAGTGAAAGCCGCTTCATGGATATCCTGTGGCGGGATGGCATGTGTCAGGTCCACCACCCGAACACTCGGATTGATACCGAGAATAACACCCTTCATCGTTCCGACGTAAGCATCACTCGTGCCGAAGTCGGTTGTTAGCGTGATGATACGAGGGGATTCGTTCATTTTAGGCTATAGATTCGCCTGCATCCATGCGAAACTTTTCCGCTGACCTGTGCCGTCGTTTTCTCTACCCTCATATTCGCAACACCAGACACCGTCATAACCGGCTTCTCTCAAGCAGCGAATCGCCTTTGCGAGGTCTATTTCGCCTTCGCCGAGTGCCTCACCGCGGTAGTTACCACGCGAGCCCGTCCCGTCTTTCAGATGTGTGTGCAACGTATAAGGCGCGACGATTTCATAATATCTGCTGACCGTCTCTAAATCGTGGCCTGCCCAGCGGTAGTTCATGGTGTCCATATTCGCGCCGACATGCTTAGAGCCGACACGTTCAAAGAGTTCGACCTGCAAATCGCCGTCGTTTGTAACGATACCGTGATTGTCCACAGCCAGATAGACCTGTTCGCGTTCGGCGAATTCGAGGCACCGTGTGAGACACCCTGCCATCGCTTCGACCCATCGACTTTCTGGGACAGCATCTTTCGCGGCGCCGCCCTCTGTACGTAGTACCGAAGTCCCGACCCGTTTGGCAAGTCCGGCGATACGTTCCATCCGTGAAACTTGCGTACGGATCGCGTCTTCTTCCAATAGGACGAAATCGTTTCCCGCCGCGAGCGCGGAGACTTGTAATCCGTAACCTTCGACCTGTTCCCTCACGGCTTCGGCATTCTTCTCAGGGTCCGGCGTTTCCGAATTCCAGACATCGCTAATCTGAAGTTCTACATAACTGAAACCTGTTTCACTCGTAAATCTCAGAAAATCGTCAAGCGATTTGCTTGCGTAGTTGTAATGGATAAGCCCAAATTTTGACATGTCCGATCTGCTCCTCTTTGATACCCAAATTCAATAACCGAAAATGGCTTGCATCTTTAACATTATTGTGCTATAATAATAACTTGAATAAGAGACAAGCGTCAAGCAATTTTTTCGTTACTACCGCAAATTGCGCCTGTGAACTTCATCTCAAAATCATAGGACTTACGCAATTTTGACTTCGGTTCGTTCTGTTAGATGAGAATTTTCGG
>JAAXHL010000176.1:101348-114867 GCA_012270865.1 Candidatus Poribacteria bacterium
AGCGGTCTCCTGCCACAAACTGGGAAGTTTGTGCTACAAAAGAGCAGCATGCGTAAGTCTTAAATCGATAACCTATCAGGAAAAATAATGGAAAACTATAGCCGTTTTACGGATCCTAAACTCCCTGCCATCTATGAAAAAGTTAAGGCAGAACAACGCCTCTCCTTTGAGGAGGGTGTCGCACTTTACGAAAGCCCGGATATTACCGGCGTTGGATTTATTGCCAACCATCTCCGTGAACGTTTAAACGGAAACGTTGCGTATTATAACATCAACCAGCACATCGACTATTCAAATGTGTGTATCCTCCATGCCCGATGCCATTTTTGCGCATTTGCCCGAAAAAATATGCAAACCGAAGGCGCGTGGGAAATGAGTGTCGATGAATTCTTAGACAAAGCGATGTATTCTATAGAACACGGATGCACCGAGATCCACAGTGTCGGTGGCTTGCACCCGAAACTGCCGTTTGACTACTACCTTGATATTATCCGTGGACTCAAAGAACGGATGCCGCAGGTACACCTCAAATTCTTCACGGCTGTCGAAATTCACCATTTCTCACGTATCTTTAAAATGTCTATAGAAGAAGTATTAACGCGGCTACGGGAGGTCGGTTTGGATTCCTTGCCCGGTGGCGGTGCCGAAATTTTCGCCGAGGAGACGCGCGAGAAGATTTGTCCGGGTAAACTCAGTGCAGACGGATGGTTAGAGGTTCACGACATCGCACATCGTCTCGGCATTTCGACGAATGCAACGATGCTTTACGGACACCTCGAAACAAATGAGGATCGGGTGGATCACCTCATCCGACTCCGGGAGCAACAAGATAAGTCCGGCGGTTTTGTAACGTTCATACCGCTCGCTTTTCACCCCCAGAATACCCGTATGGCGTATCTACCTTCAACGACCGGTTTAACCGATCTCCGGAACATTGCCGTTGCACGTCTCATGCTCGATAACGTTCCGCATATCAAAGTGTACTGGATTATGACCGGTTTGAAAACTGCGCAGGTCGCACTCCGTTTCGGATCCGACGATATTGACGGCACCGTGACCGAGGAGAAAATTACACACATGGCGGGTGCAGACACGCCAGAGGCTGTCTCTGTTTCGGCACTCATACATCTCATTGAAGAAGCCGGCTTCGTTCCGGTTGAGCGAGACACGCTTTACAATGAAATTATTCGAGAGGGGAACCGGTGGTACAGAAAAGCAGCTTAAGGGTTGGTGCGGTCTCGTTCTTGAACACGAAACCGCTCATCTATCCCCTATTGAAACAAGAGATAGAGACGGATATCGAACTCAGCCTTGATGTTCCAAGCAGCGTCGCAGCACGTTTAAGTGATAGGCGACTCGATGTTGGGTTGATCCCGATTATCGAGTATTTTCGAGCAAATTCTTCAGGGACGAATTACCGCATTCTACCCGGTATATCAATTGCATCGAATGGCGGTGTTCAAAGTATCCAACTGTTTAGCCGGGTGCCGGTTCACGAGATCCGACGTATCGCACTTGATACGAGTTCCCGGAGTTCGGTTGCCTTACTGAAGATATTGCTTGCTGAAAAATACGGGGTTTCGCCTGCCTTCACAACGTGCGCGCCGACTGTCAATCCGAGCACAGCACTCCAAAACCGCCAATATCCACCGTTTGAGGCAGTCCTCCTAATCGGGGACCCTGCACTCAGACACCTCGGAACAACCGAATATAGTATTGACCTCGGTGAAGTCTGGTATAAACTAACTGGACTTCCGTTCGTTTACGCATGCTGGGTTGCCAGAGAGGATGCGTCTCTCGGAGATGTGCCGCAAGTCCTACTGCAATCAAAAGAACGTGGAATCGTACAAATCCCGGAAATCGCACAGATTGAAGCACGAAAGTTGGGACTGCCAGAACCGCTTTGTCTCGACTATTTGCAGAATCACATCAAGTATGACCTTGACGCATCAGCAATCGCTGGTATGGAACTTTTTTATAAGTTTGCCGTGAAAAACAGTCTTGCACCGCCTTGTCGCTCTCTTAATTTTCTTTCTAACTGAACTTATGTCCCCGCTGTGCAGGTAGTGTTTACTGCGTATGGACTCCTGAAAGCAAATCCTCTCTAACTGAAAGGGGAACGGGAAATGGAAACCGCTGAAAAATCCACTGACGATACTAAGATGGTAAAACAGTTTGAGGACTATCTCAAAAGTTGTGGACTCCGTATGACCCAAACACGCTTGGATGTCTTGAACCAAGTCTTTGATTATCCAGGGCACTTTCAGACTGAAGATCTCTTGGTGCAGATGCGCCGAAACGGATACTTGGTATCGCGACCGACGATCTACCGAACGCTGCCTCTACTGGTACAGAGTGGACTCCTAACGGAGTTTATTGACGCACAGAAGAACACACGCTATGAAAGCATTCACTCGCTCCGAGAGCATGCGCACCTCATCTGTCTGCGGTGTAATCAGATCGTTGAGTTTAAAGAACCCGAAATTGACGCTTTACAGAAAGCGGTTTGTGAAGCGCACAACTTTAAACCGGTGCGCTTCCGTAATGAGATCATCGGTTATTGTGCCGAATGCCAAGCAGAATTAGAACCGAAAGTTTCTGATGATAGTGACGGCGAAACTACTGCTTAAGTCTGCCCCACGTTGTGGTGAGTCATCCGTCCGGTTCTACCGACAACGTTTTTATGAAGTACTTGACAAGTGTCTGGAAATATCGTATAATTTCAAAAAGGTTTCTTCAAATGCGGTTGTAAATTAAAACCTATCGCGCGAAATGGTGGGATGGAGACATTGTAAAACCGGTTTGACTTCTGATGTATACACCACAGGTGACCGATCATTACGAAAACCCTCGCAACGTTGGAACGATCGCCGATGCTGATGGCACAGCGACTGTCGGTTCTCCCGCCAGTGGCGAGATGGTAAAATTGACACTCAAGATAACGGATAACGTCGTTGTTGCGGCGAAGTTTCGAGCGTTCGGATGCCCGACTGCTATCGCGAGTGCTTCGGTGCTTACTGAACTGGTTACTGGCGTGTATCTCTCAGAAGCGGAAAAAATTACCGCCGACCAACTCTCTGAAGTGTTAGGTGGTCTCCCGCAAGATAAACAACGTTACGCCGACGCTGCTGAAAAAGTTCTAAAAAACGCAATTGCTTATTTTTTGTCGAAAAAGGAGGCGCACTCATCATGCTAACTGTCACAGAATCTGCCGCACAAAAAGCGATCATACTCATCAATAACACTGAAACATCGACCGAATCCGATCTCGGCTTGCGGATGCAAGTTGTCGGTGGCGGATGCTCCGGCTTCCAATATAGCCTCGAATTTGGTGAATCAAAAGACACGGACAGAGTTTTTGAGTTCCACGGGTTAAAGGTGTTCATCGACCCGCGCAGCACACTCTATCTCGCTGGTTCCGTGCTCGACTATAACGATGGGTTAATGGATTCAGGCTTCAAAATAACCAATCCGAACGCTAAAAACACATGCGGTTGCGGCGAATCCTTTAGCGTCTAACAGATTCAGTCTGTCCGGTGAAAAATAGCCGCTGTAAATAAACGGTACGCATAAGGGAGATTGTAAGGATGTCCTTGAAATTTTCCTGTTTCGTGATTATACTCCTTTTTGTCCCTTTATTTACCCAATGCAAGGCTTTGCAATTGTTGGAACAACAGCCACAAGCAACGCAACAGGATGTGGATGACACCGTTGCGGAGACAACTTCTCTCGTCCGACTCATTTACTTTACCCCTCAAGACCGACCCTTCAAACAAAGAATTGCCGAGCAGATAGCGTTACAAATGGAAACCGTACAGACCTTCTTTGCTGACCAGATGGAAGCCCACGGTTTCGGTCGGAAAACATTCGCCTTTGAAACCGACGTGAAAGGGAAAATGGTTGTGCACCAAGTCAAAGGTAAGTTTCCCGATAAACACTATCTCTATAACACAATAACTAAAGTTGAGACAGAAATCAGGGAGCGATTTAGTTTAGCAAAGAATGTCTATATGATTGTCGTTGATACAAGCAACAAGGGGATTAGCGGTGCTCTGGGGTTTGGAAGCTCGCGTCGTGGGGGGCAATCAGGCATTCTTTGGATAGCAAAAAGCGGTTTCCAAAGCAAGACCATTGCTCATGAACTCGGACACGCCTTCGGATTACATCACGATTTCCGTAATGAACGATTTCTCATGTCCTACGGTTCTTTTCACCTCTCCTCAACCCGACTCGAAAAACGTCAACTCTCCAAGGAAGCTGCAGAATTCCTTGATGCCAGCCGTTTCTTTAACCCTAACAGAACATTTTCCAGCCAGTCTCAACCGAAAATTGAGATTATCTCTCCACTTGAGTATCCATCGGGTACAGATAGTTTCCGTATCACTTTCGAGTTGAGCGACCCAGATGGATTACACCAGGCGAGATTCCACACCAACCCAAATATTACCGATAAAGACCGGGCGAAGTTCAGCAGAGGTACCCCCGCATTCAAAGCATCTAAACGGTTAAGCGGAGAAAAGATGACCGTTGCGTTCGATTACAAAATATCCAAGGTTGACTTTCACGATTTGTGGCTTCAAGTTGTCGATTCACAGGGACACTTTCGGACAAAACCGTTTTCTGTTCAACTTGAAAAGTAGATAAACGGTGTTTATAATTCAGGACTTACGCAAATTTGACTGCAGCCCGTTCTGTTACGCTGAAATTTTTTGTAAAACCCAGCGTTTTTGTATCACAAACTAACAGTTTTGCGGCGTACTCGCCCAGATGCGAAGTGCATCATGCTACAAAAGAGCAGCCTGCGTAAGTCCTGTAATTGAGATGTTACACCCACGAAGATTTCAACTCATGCACCTTTAGCGATACAAGCGTCGCCGCGCCGCCTTCTGCGTAAACACCGATGTCCGCATTCTCTAAATCTGGAACGAAATACGAAGTCATCGACAACTCGCCGTCATTCCCGAACGCCTCAATAGAGATACGATCCACCAGAATTTGTAGATGGATTTTCCCATCTTTTGCGGCAAGTGGCCCGCTCCGCTCAAGGAACGTTAGTTGCTGTTCAGCGACATTGTACCGCACATCCTGTCCACGAATTTTGAACCCGACAGCTGTCGCATCGTTGAGTGCTATCTCCGCACGGATATCGAACAATTCACCCGTCAACCCCGCAAGCGGATCCGCTTCGGGTTTAAGGGTCAGGTCGCTCCACGCGTGTGTATAGGCGTGAATGTTTTCAATCTCTACGACAGGTTCGCGATGGAGACGGATACCTTCTGAAGTCGTCCGAAGCGTCAAGCTGCACGGAAAACTCATCTGTTGATTGAAAGGCATATCGGGTGGATTACTACCACTCATCCACGCGATTTGAATGCGTCTGCCATCGGTTTCTGGAACATCGCTCCAGGTCTGTGCTGCATAGAAGTTCGCACCGTAATCAGAGCGATACGCTTCATCTTCCGGTGTAAAGGTCGTTCCGTCGAAATTACCGAGGTAATACTTCCCCGCCGCGCCCCAGAAGACCCATCTCGTATTGTCGGGATCCCCATCAACGGGAAGTTCAAAGATATCGGGACATTCTGTATCGGGAATCTCCAGATCGGATAGCCGCGTCCATTCTTTCAAGTTCGTCGAACCGAATAAGGCGAAATCGTTTTTATCGAGATAGAGTGCCATCACCCATTTTTGTGTCGGTTCGTGCCATATCACCTTCGGGTCGCGGTTGCTGCCGACGATATGTTCAATAACAGGGTTCCCTTCATATTTTATCCAAGTCCGCCCGCGATCGTTGCTATAGGCGATGCTTTGCGTGAACGGCACCGGTTCCGGGGCATGACTACCAGCAGATGTATAAAAGTTGACAAGCACGGACTCGTCTCCGCTCTGAAAACCACCGGTATCCTTCCAATCTACGACACCCGAACCTGAGAAGATTGTGCCGAGTTCATCGGGATGGATGGCGTGCGGCAGCTGCTTCCAATGCACGAGGTCTGGACTGACAGCGTGTCCCCAAGTCATGTTACCCCAATTGATACCTGATGGGTTGTGTTGAAAGAAGAGGTGATACTCGCCTTTGTAATGGATTAAACCGTTTGGATCGTTGGTCCAGTTCGTTTTCGGTGTAAAATGGAACTGTGGACGATATGCTTCCTTATAAGCCGTCTGAATCATTAACTATTTCCTTTCCGTTTTGAGGGTTGCAAAGAAATATGCGTGATTATTTTTAGTTATGCATGCTATTCTATCCATACCCTGTTATTTTGTCAAGAATTCGCGTTTATAAAATCCATAACTTCCCGATTTACTGTGAAAACTGTGAAATTTTGCCCTTTTCTCCAATTTTTTTGCAGAATTAGGCAACCGTTTTGCTCATACCCCGCGTCACTATATATCGAGATTAGCATCTACGTGAACAACAACTTTTTGTATAGATGTTATTGGTGTAGAATATTAAGGAGAATACTAAGGAGACTGAATATGAAAACCTTAACCGTTGTCGTTCTCGTTCTAACAATACTGAGTGGACAACTGAATGCCGAAAACCCCTCGGCAACCAACAACAAAATTACACTGAAACTTGATGATGCTTCAGAAGTGACCGTGAAAGGTTTCATCGCACCTGTTGAGGAGAGCTTGTCGGATGCCTTTAGAGAGTGGGACGAATTAGTTAATCTACGAGTTGATGATCCGGAAATGCATCATCCGGCTTCTGTTTTCCAAGCATTTCTTCCGCAAACCTCGGTTTCGGTTGGCGACCTCTGGGTATTAGATATGACAAGAATCGTAACGCTGCTCAAGCAGCTACATCCGAATCCCAATTTCTTTCTCCATATCAATGCCGGGGATTCGCTCGGTTTGTGGGCGTGCCTGCGTGCTTATAACGATCAATACGCCGACATTGTGTTTCGGATTCATGCTGAGTTCAAACTGCAAGACGGATGGTTCACGCCCTCCCAGTTTACCGGACATCTGGTGATCGACCGAATTGAGGAGAAGGTCGCTTTTTTTGAGATGTACGTCCCTAAAAGTATCATAAACTTTGATATTAACTGGAAAATGGACAAGAATGCATCCGGTCATGTTACAGGTACCGGTTTTTGCCCGAAAATGGAACTCCGTGCTGGGACACAAGATATTTTGGAACGCGTTGAATTCACAACATCCATTACCCAAGAGGAAGCAGAACGTACCTTGACACTGCGCTTCTACAAATCGCAACAAATTAACTGGGTGCCGTTAGCACAAGCCTTGGAAAAGGCACAAGCACAACAGAGACCGATTCATGTTATCTCTATAGATGGCCCTTTGACAGATGAGTCATGCTGAGGGAGCGGCAAAAGCCTGAGGGCAGGTGTCCTCTCCGATGCGAAAAATATCGAATTCATGAACGAAAATTTTATCAACGCTTGGGTGTTGAACAGCGCATTAGAACGCACACCTTATACGAAAACTGTTATAGCATTGCGGCGCAAGTACGACTTCAAACCGTTTGACAAAACACGACCGTTAGCACAAGCAATTGAGAAAGGCTGGAAGAAACACTCACCCGCAGATTCTTTGGTGATTTCGCCGGACCTTGAACTGATGGGCAGGCTCCCTGTCAATGAACGCCATCCACCCTACAACGGCGCAAAGGGTTACCGTTTATTTCTCCAAGAATCCTTGGACGGAAAACTCCCTGGATTACGTGAGGATATCCCGATACATTGGGATACACTCCTTGAAACTGCTGTCGAATCTGGTGCGATGGTAGATGACGGTTTGAGGGTTGTGCTGACTGACGCACATTCCGAGAAAGAGGTTCTCAGCGTTTTTCGGACATCTGAGACCGACACGCAAAATTACACGCTCATTGAGATTGATGCGACAGCATTTACAGATGGGGGTGTGCTGATTATTGATGTCTGGGTTGGAGAAGCCGAAGTATCCGGTTCATTTGATCTGTTTGCTGAGGAGGCTACAGAGCTTGTGCCTGCCAACGCACTCGTCTCGGTAAGGGATATTCCAACGAACGAAAGGGAAATCGTCAAGTATCCTTTTGAAGAAGGTCAAGTCTTTAAGTTGGGGGCTATTGGCAATTCCAGTGAAAATGGAAAAATCAACGGTTTCCTCGCAAAGATTTCTGCGGAATCCGCGTCAACAAAAAGTGACGAAAATTAAGCAGTATCGTAGGTTGGGTTGAACGGGTAGCACCAAAAACCTGAAAATTATAGGAACATGAGCCTTGGCGGTAGATTTACGGCAAACACAGACCGAGTGAAACCCAACACTTTTGTTGCTACTAACGACTGACCGCTAATAGCTTTCTCCGGAGAGAATTCATGAAAAGTGACGATGTGGAATTGATCCAACAAAGCCTTGCAGGCGATCAAGATGCTTTTGCGAAACTGGTGAAAAATTACCAGAAACCTGTCCACGCGCTTGCGTGGCGGAAGGTTGGCGATTTCCACATCGCAGAAGAAATCACACAAGATACTTTCCTACTGGTCTATAAGAAACTGGCGACGCTTAAAGATCCGCATCGGTTTGAAGGGTGGCTTTATAGAATCGCCGCGCGCCAATGCTACGCATGGCTCAGAAAGAAACGGACCGAGACGCAATCGTTGGAAGAAACCGATAGCAATCTGATAGATCAGATGACCTACTCCGAATACATCGCCGAAGAACAGGCGAAAGCCGCGACAGAAGCACAACGCAGTATCGTCCACACATTGCTCGAAAGGTTACAGGAAAGTGAACGCACCGTTGTTACGCTACACTACTTCGGGGAGATGACGTGTGAAGAGATTAGCCGATTTTTAGGTGTATCCGCAAGCACGGTTAAGAGCCGCCTCCGTCGCGCACGATTCCGTCTCAGAAAAGCGGAACCCATGATCCGAGAGGCTCTGGAAGGTTTCCAAATTAGGGCGAATCTCACCGAGAATATCATGCAAGAAATCGCGCGCATTGAACCGGTAATTCCGTCTGGCGGTAAACCGTTCGTGCCGTGGGCGATCGCCGCGTCAACACTTGTTCTTATTGTGATTGCACTCGGTGTCAGCGATCAGTACCTGAAACGCTTTCAACAACCTTACAATTTTGACGCTACGTCCGAAATGACAGTAGAACTCATTGATTCGCCTATTGTTATGCATCTTATATCAAAACCGGATGTGCGGAACCGACTCGGCAAGTCTACGATACCCAATAACGGCGGTGGCTTCTCTACAAGCGTGGACCCATCGGAATACGTACCGCGCTTCCTCACTGCACAAGCAAAGAGAGTCACGCTCAACGAAACGGAGCCAACTCAGAATGTTTTGAGCGTCCTCCAAACGCCAGAGGCGAACTATCAAGACTATACCGTTATTGAGATTGATACGACAGCGTTTAAGGACGGTGGTGTGCTTACTATCGATCTCTGGATTGGGAGTGCGGAGGCTGCCGGTGCATTTGTTCTGTTCGCAAGCGACACCGAACTCACTACGGACGGGATGCCTAAAGTTATACTCACTTCAGCGTCAGGAATCGTTCCGGGTAAATCGGGGCGGATTACGCACCGTTTTGACGAAGGCACACACTTTAAATTAGGAGCCACCGGCAATGCATTCAGCGGGAAAGGCAGAGTCAATTCCTTTCTCGCAACGATCTCAATAGATAACTGAAAAAGGACAGGACTTACGCAAATTTGACTGCAGCCCGTTCTGTTACGCTGAAATTTTTGGAAACCACAGCGTTTTTGTATCACAAACTAACAGTTTATGCTACAAAAGAACAGCCTGCGTAAGTCCTGAAGGATATAAAAAATGAAAATGACGAAATTAGCGAGTTCTATTCTACTCTTAACCGTTGCCGTGTTTCTCACAAACGGGTTTGCTGAAGATTTACCCGTAAATGCGATTGCCAGAATTGATGTCGGTGAGGGACCTATAAACGCTATCGCATATTCTCGATCCGCAAATCGGATCGCTGTCGCCGCTGCGAACAGCATCCATATCTACGATGCGAACACCTATAAAGAACTTATCGTTCTTGTCGGACATACGGATTTGGTGTCTACAGTCGCCTTTTCTCCGAACGGTAAGCGGCTCGCCAGCGGGAGTTTAGACCTAACAATGCGGTTGTGGAATACCAGCACTGGGAAACTTATACGCACCCGTGAGGAACACACGGCACCTGTGAACAGTGTTGCATTTTCTGCTAACGGCAAAAGGTTTTGGAGCGCAAGTCGCGAAAACAATACAATCCGGTCCTGGCACGTAGGTGATGGCGGACGTTGGAGTTCAAAATCGTCTCCAAGGGAAGTGGATCTCATAACAATTGTGTGTTCCTACAGAGGTAGAGTTAAGGCAAGGGTGCTGAGTGGTGTACCGCAGCAGTGTCTTGTTGAAGTTCCAAGGCTCGGTACCTGGCGTATTACAACTGGACATGAAGATTTAGTGAATGTTCTAAGGCTCTATCCAGATGGCAAAACCCTCGCAACTGGAAGCATAGACAGGACCATCGAGGTGTGGAATAAGGCAGACACCGATAAGCCGCTTTATACGCTGATAGGGCATACTGAGGGTATTACTGCCATAGACTTCTCAGTGGACGCTAAACTGCTTGCCAGTGGCAGTTCCGATAAAATGGTTCGGTTATGGGACCTCGCAACTGGGCAGTCCGTCCAAATACTCATAGGACACACAGGTGAAATCGGGGCGGTGACATTTTTGGAGGACAAAGCACTTGCAGAGATAGCACTCGCTAAAGGTAAAGCAGTTGCGAGTGGTAGCGCAGACGGCACAGTTATCATCTGGGATATAGGAAAAATCGCCTCAGCAACCTTGCTGACTTCAAGCAGCTTAGGCAAATAATTGGAATGATCGGTCAAATAACGCAAGTGCAGTAAGTTTATCTTTTTCACAATTAGGGCTTACGCGAATAGAGGTATCGGGGAATCATATAAATTCCTGCTCGCTACCTGCTCGCGTAAGTCCTATTTTTTTTAGGCACAAAATATCTCATTTCTGCTAAATTTGTGGTAAACCTTTCTCTTTAGACGAACACGTATTATTTTTTTTCACAATTATGCACCAGTTTGACGTGTCCGTCGCGTCACAGGTGTTAACGTGAAACAATGAACTCTCCTTTCCCAAAGGTAGCCGATGAAAAACAACGATGCTAAACTCATTCAACGCGTCCTCGGTGGCGATGATACTGCGTTCTCCGCACTTGTGAAGAAATACCAGAAACCGGTGCACGCGCTTGCGTGGCGGAAGGTTGGCGATTTTCACATTGCCGAGGAGATTACGCAGGATACCTTTCTGAAAGCCTATCAAAAATTAGCGATGCTAAAGGAACCACAACGTTTCTTGAGTTGGCTTTATGTGATAGCGACGAATCTCTGTAAAGCGTGGCTCCGTAAAAAGCGTTTGCGCACACAGTCGTTGGAACGGACAGAGCGTATCGCGTTAGAAAAAGCGACGTATTCCGACCACATTATTGCGGAAAACGAGCGAACGGCGGTAGAGGCGCGACGCGAAACCGTCAAAGCGTTGCTTGCGAAGCTTCAGGAGAGTGAACGTACAATTGTAACGCTGCGTTACTTCGGCGAGATGTCGAGTTCGGAGATCGGCGAATTTTTAGGGGTATCGGCGAATACGGTTCGGAGCCGTTTACGCCGTGCGCAGCAACGTCTAAAGGAGGAGGAACCGATGATAAGAGAAGCTTTAGAAAACTTCCAAATCACACCAAATCTTACTGAGAATATTATGCGCGAGATCGCGCGCCTTAAACCTGTTACGCCGTCAGGTGGTAAACCGTTAGTCCCGTGGGGAATCATAGGGGTTTCCACGTTAGCAGTCGTTCTGTTGATGTTAGGTATCGGCAACCAACATTTGTCGCGTTTCCAAAAGCCGTATAGTTTTGATGCGACTTCGGAGATGGCGATAGAAATTATTGAGGCACCCGTTGTGCTAAACCTTGACTCTAAACCGGATATTCGGACGCAACTCGGAAGCACCGCCTTGCCCAGTAGTAACGATGGTTCGGGTCAGCAACTTGATGATGTCTTGTTCGCTGCGGCGCAGGCGGAAGGTGAAGACGTTTCTGTTTTGAAACAGGAATGGATACAGGCGGAACCCCTCAAAGGGAGTGATGCCACTGCTTTATCTGTCACATCTGACGGTGAACTTTACACTGTTGCTGATGAAGGTATCTACAAAATGGGATCCGGCGGGAAAGCGTGGCAACAGATCGCCGATATTAACGCACTGGGTGTTAATTATAGGCGTGCCGCCCTTATCGAAAAGTGGAACGATACACTCTATCTGGTAGTCAATAATGCCTTCCTTGCTTCTAAAGATGACGGCGCGACGTGGGAATTAGTCCACGCCTTGCCAGTAGATTATGGCTTGTTTGCTTTTGATTTAGAGTTAACAGAGCAAGCGTTTTATATCATCTTTTCTGATTACACGGCTTTTCGGTCTGAAGATTTAGGTAGAACCTGGAAGGCAATGAACGTCGTGGGATTTCCAGAGAGACCGAACGCTATGGTCGTGTTCCAAGATATACTGTTTACCGGAACAGATAATGGACTCTACCGCTTGAAGAATGACAACTGGGAAAGCGTGGAATTTCCAGTACCTGTCGGAGCAATCTTTTCAATTGCCACGACTGAAGGGAAGATTTATGTTGCGGCAAAGTTTAATCAGGGTAGAACCAGTTCTCAGCGAGTTCGTCAGGGACAGGCGCGTGGCTGGTGGATATTCAGATCAACGGATTCCGGCGATTCGTGGGACGATATAACGCCGCCAAACGCTTGGCAAGTCATGGGATTGCCTCCTGAAATCAAACTCGTTGCTACGGGTGAAACACTTCTGGCGATGGAACGCGGAATGGTTCGCTCTACCGATGGTGGAGACACATGGCTGCCCCGACAATTACCCGGCACCTCACCTCCAATGGACAGATTTAGTTCTGCTGTCGTCGTGAACGAAAGCACCATTTATGTGGGTAGCAGCGATGGTCTTTATCGTTCCACGGATGCTGGCATATCATGGAACGCGGTTAACATCAATCGACAGAATCGGAGTGGCATATATAATTTAACCGCATATAAAGGACAGAATACACCACCAACGCTTTACGCGATGTTCGGCGCAGAGATCGTAAAAACGACCAACAAGGGCAAATCTTGGAGAACGATTCAGATGGGAACACCGATGACAGCACCTGTTAGAGAAGAACCACCGACTTTTACGCGGATACGTGAATTTGGCGGTAGTCTCTATGCCAAAACAGAGGGTGGACGTGGTTTTAATAACGAATTTAAAACAGGTTTATATCGCATCTCTGCAGACGGTAATACAGTCATGCCGATACAAGACGTGCCGCTCTTTGACTCACAGGAATTAAGTCGATTTTGGAATATAGGCAGGACAGGTGCTTTAGATGTGTCAAATAAGTCGTTCATTGAACACTTGAAAGAGAATTTTGAGGGAGCGGACCAGTTTTTTAAGACGTTGGCACGGGGTGGCACTTTCAATCAACAAGAACT
>JAAXHL010000176.1:114929-173062 GCA_012270865.1 Candidatus Poribacteria bacterium
TTCACACTTGCGGTTTCAGGAAACACTGTCTACGTTGGCAAACGGGATGGACACCTCGTTGCATCGTTTGATATGGGAAATAATTGGCTTGATCTCACGTCAGCACTGCCGTTCCCTGTTAAAGCCTTCAAAACCATCGTGTTTGTAGGATCCACCGTGTATGTAGCAACAGACGCAGGTGTCGCCGCGTCGGATGATGGAAAACAGTGGCATCCTGTTACCAATGCAGCAGGAACGTGTCTCAATATGGGACAACTAACTGTTGAGGGAGACACCCTTTACGGTTTTATCAAAGACACAGGTATCTATCGTTTGGAAAGCGGCACTTGGGAACAGGTTGTCTCAGAAATGCCGGATCATGTAGAGGGGTTCGCCGTTGGCGGAAATACCTTATACGTGAACACGCGATACGAAAATGTGTTTCATTTTAACCTTGAAAAATAACGTCCCTTGTTTGGGCGGTGTAGAATGCCGCCCTTTCCTACCTCTATTCTATCCGCCCATTTAACTCCTAACATCTTGACAAACCCGTTAGACTTGGTAAAATAGTACAGGACTTACGCAATTTTGACTTCGGCCCGTTCTGTTAGATGAGAATTTTCAGAAAAAATAGGGTCTCCTGCCACAAACTGGAAAGTTTGTGCTACAAAAGAGCAGCATGCGTAAGTCCTATAGTATTTCACTACATCCAACCCTATTTTTCATAACACATGCAGAATTATGCACCAGTTTGACCCTTAAAAAGCGTCACTACAGCGCGATCGGAGGGAATACATGAAAACCACTGATGCTGAACTTATCCATCGCGTTCTTGATGGCGATGATACCGCTTTCACGGTGCTTGTAAAAAAATATCAAAAACCGGTTCACGCCCTCGTGTGGCGGAAGATCGGAGATTTCCACATCGCTGAAGATATTACGCAGGATACATTTCTAAAGGCATATCAAGAATTAGCGACGCTGAAGAAACCGCAGCGTTTTGCGAGTTGGCTCTACGTGATTGCTGCAAACAACTGTAGTACGTGGTTGCGTAAAAAGCGTTTATTGACGGAACCATTTGAAGACACACGACGACAAGAAGCGACGTATTCCGGGTATGTCGTTGCGGAAAACGAGCGGACAGAAGCAGAAGCGCGACGCGAAGTCGTCAAAAAGTTGCTTGACAAACTCCAAGAGAGTGACCGGACGGTCATCACGTTGCACTACTTCGGCGAGATGTCGAGTTCGGAGATCGGCGCGTTTTTAGGGGTATCGGCAAATACGGTTCGGAGTCGTCTCCGCCGCGCGCAAGAACGTCTGAAGAAGGAGGAACCGATGATACGAGAGGCTTTAGAGAACTTCCAAATCATACCAAACCTTACAGAGAATATCATGCGCGAGATTTCGCGTCTGAAACCGGTTGCACCATCAGGCAATAAACCGTTAATGCCGTGGGTAATCGGTATCTCTACATTAGCAGTGGTGCTTTTGATACTCGGCATTGCAAACCATCAACTTTTATCGCGTTTCCAAAAGCCATATAGTTTTGATGCTGCGTCAGAGATGAAGGTCGAGTTGATTGACGCGCCCGTTGTGCTAAACCTTGAAGCCGAACCAGATAACCGCACACAACTCGGGAATGCCAATGCGCAGGATAAGAACAACGGAGTGGGTAATCAAGTTGATAATGCTGCTTCGCTTGATTTGGAAACGCTTATCACGAAGATGAAACACTACGATAATGCTGTCACCTCCTTAACTGGCGATTTTGTACTTGAACGGCATCAAGATTCAAGAATTGGGAAAAATGAATATACGCTGATGTTTGAAGGTGGGAAAGTTCAAATGGAGCAGGAAGAGGGATGGCCGATCATCGGGTATTGGGATGGAGAACGCTCCTGGGAGGGTGCCAAAGAATTAAGAATGATCTTTGAATTTGAAATTGCGCCCGGCGCGGAGAAAACTGAGCTTGAACCGATTCGACAGGCATTCAAGCATAACGGTATCGACCTCGCAGACGATGTCCGCATTGTTGCTGGCGACGAGCCAGAGAGTTTCACACTTGTTGAGAATGAGACAGGGACAACCTATTTTTTCTGGTTGGAGGGAGAGACGACGCTAATGGTTTATGATTATCATCTCGAATATAGTGTTCGCTCTCAGTGGTTGATTCCTTCCAGCTATGATCCGAGGTTTTGGCTCACCTTTCCCAGCCTCGGTTCAGACGGTTCCTATCTATCCGAACCGCTTTGGCACTTGCTTGAGAAACATGAGAGTGAAATTATTGGGAGTGAGGTACTGAACGGTGAGAAAACATCTGTTATTCGTCTAAATATCCCTGCTTGGTCCACGGAAAACTTTACAATGCCTGCTGAGTCCTATAAACTCTGGATTTCTCAGGATAAAGGTTTTCGACTGGTTAAGTCAGAACAAGCGTTTACCGTAGAGAATCCTACGGAATGGAGTTCCTACAAAGCAGGTGTAACCTATATTTCGACCCGAGAAATTGAATATCATGAATACCTGTCGGATGTCTGGTTTCCTAAGAGAATTGAGTCAACTACCGTTCCAAAGGCATCATCGGAACAACAGCAAGATGAAGCGGATTTCCTTTACAAAAATGTTCTGCTTACGAAGGAGTGTCGGGTGAACACGGATGTTACAGATTTCCTCAGCCTGCGTCTACCGCCTGATACACCTGTTTTCGATTACGTGGAAGGCCAACCGAGTTTCGTAGAGAATGTGCTAAACCCTAAACCCAGACCGGATATTCTGACGCAATATGAATCTGATGAGCAGGTCTATGATCCCGCACCGCATGATTTACAAACGGTTATTGACAAGATGAAACACTATGACAGTGCTATCGTCTCAGCAAGCGGTGACTTCGTCATTGAGCATCATAACTACAGAGGTGCAGGGATCGCGAAAACGCAATATGCGTTGACGTTTGAGGCGGAAAAAATCCGAATAGAGCAAAAAAAGGATTATCCGACGTTAGATAAGGAGGTGCCGCTGATAAAAAGGCTGTTGCCGCTCGTGAAGATTTACGACGGAGAACAGCAATGGGAAATCTATAAATATAAAAAGCTGCTCTTTAGCGTTGAGGTTACACCTGACGTAGAGAGTCCGGTCATCAAAACAATTCGACAGGCGTTCAAGCAACAAGGTATTGAACTTGCGGACGATGTTCGCATCGCAGCGAGTGAACAGCCGGATAGTTACACGCTTATTGAGAACCAGACAGGTAAATCCTATTTTATCTTATGGGATGCAGATACGACCCTGAAGGTCTATGACCTCCATCACGTTGAATATGGGGTTTGGTATCAACGGAATATTCTTCCTGACCTTGATCCGAGATATTGGCTCACTTATCCCGGCGAAGGTGAAAGTGCCTATCTCACCGAACCGCTTTGGCAACTCCTTGAAAAGCATGAAAGTAAACTTCTCGGGAGTGAATTACTCAACGGCGAAGAAACTTCTGTTATCCGGCTGAATTTACCTAAACAGTCCCTTAAACTCTGGATTTCTCACGACAAAGGTTTTCGGTTGGTTCAATTGGATAGAGCGTTTATGGCTAAGCAGCCGGTGGAATCAATGGACTTCCAAGTCGGTAATATTTATGTAGAGACACGGAAAATAGAGCATCACGAATACCTCCCGGATGTCTGGTTTCCCAAGAAAATTGAACGGTACTATACCCCGCTGACAGATATGGATCCGCAAGGCAAGGATCAAGTCATTCTAAAGAAGACTGTGGTCCACACGCAGCAATGTCGGTTAAACACGGATGTCGCTGCGTTACTCCGTTTAGACCTACCTCCCGATGCTCATGTTTTGGGTTTAAAGCCAGAACCGGATGCGCCAAAAGCGGAAAAAGTCGCATTTTTACGTCAAGAAATCCCTCGGACGCTGAATCTGCGTCTTGACATGTTCAAATTGGTTGAGGAACTTGCCGAATTTGGTGTGAGAGACCCAGATCTTTCTCTGCTAAGGGATCAAGTCTATGAGGAATCAAGGACACTCATGAGGACTATCTTTGATTTGTGTTCTCGTTATACTCTGCTCACCAATGATAACTCGGCATTCGAGTCAGGCGGTGAATTTCATGACCTCATGAAACAAAACGGCATCAGCATTTCTATAGGAGAATAGCGGAATAACACTGAATCCGAGAAGCGTGATAGTTTGTTAGGCGAGGTGCCTGCACCTCGCCTTCAATTTTTGGATTGAAGCATGCCCTCTGTAGGAGCAGCCTAAAACCATATACGGACAGCCCAAATTATATACATTATTCGCTGGTTTTATGGTATAATCCCACTAACAGACTTTGAATATTAGGAGCCAGCAATGCCAAAAAATTCAGTCCGATTCATAAATGCTTTTACCATAATGATACTACTGGTTTCCGTTATTAACATCGGATGCGGTTCAAAAGTTCTTGAACAGCCCGAAAGAAATGTTCTTGAACCACCCCAAATAGCGAAAACTACCCCTGCAGAAACAGGAGCGAGCATTTTCACTGTGATAGAACTGGAGGATCTGGAGCATCCGATTTTAGAGGGCCTGCTTTACGTCGTCAGTGCAAACGGGTTCTTTTCTATCAGAAGCCTTATTACAGTCAAAGAATATTTTCAGGGGGATGACGCACAGTTTTTATCTGTCACGGCTCTTCAGGCAAATCGACCGGTAAGTTTGGCAGTTGGGAAAGGCTTCGCCTACGTGTTAGCCACGCCGAAAGATCGAAAAAGATAAAAAATTGACTGGCACCGAAATTTATGTTAAAATAGAGAGAGCCTACATCAGTGTTCTGGAAACCGCGACCCCTGACAAGGAGCGATTTAAAGATGACCAGAGAGCAAATCATAACCCAAGACCCCGATATTCACGGCGGCGTGCCCGTGTTTGCAGGTACCCGTGTGCCTGTCAAAAGCCTTATTGATCATCTCAAAGCCGGCGAAAGCCTTGACTATTTTCTCGAAGGTTTCCCTTCTGTTTCTCGGCAACAGGCAGTTACTTTTTTAGAAATTGCATTGGCATCCGTTTCTATCGGGAGTCCCTCGCCTGGTTCAGACGCGTGAGGTTGAACAATAGATGCGCGTCCTACTTGATGAAAATTTAGACTGGCGGTTAGTCCGCTATTTTGACGCTGATTTTCAGGTCACAACAGTTTCTCAACGAGGTTGGAAAGGCATGCGAAATGGTGAACTTCTCAGGCGAGCCTCCAAAACCTTTGACGCACTCATCACAATGGATAAAGGTATTGAACACCAACAGAACCTCCGCAAATACACTATTGGCATCATCCTTATCTCTGCCAAAAGCAATCGGCTTCAAGACATTGAACCTGCTATGCGCCGCGTCAACCAAGTTCTAAGAACCCTTGAACCTGGGCAGGTCATTCCCGTGTCGCTTAACACCTAACCTCACCTCTCGTTGTCAATAAAATAGAATTTTAACCTCCTTTCATGAACCCATTCCGATTTTTTTTCTGGAATTTATGAGACTTTTTTATTTCATGTAGCGTCACTAAATGTTGATGTGAAATGATGCACATTCCCTTTGCAGAGGTGTCCGATGGAAAACAACGATGCTCAACTTATCCAACGCGTGCTTGATGGCGATGATACAGCGTTCGCTACGCTGGTGCGGAAATATCAGAAATCCGTTCACGCACTGGCGTGGCGGAAGGTCGGCGATTTCCATATCGCCGAGGACATCACACAGGATACATTCCTGAAGGCGTATCGGAGACTCTCAACGCTGAAGAAACCGCAGCGTTTTGCGAGTTGGCTCTATGTGATAGCGGCGAACCACTGCAGCACATGGCTGCGCAAAAAACGGTTACGGACCCAGTCGTTGGAAGACACAAGCAGCGCGCAGTTGGAACAAGCGACCTATTCGGGGTATGTTATTGCCGAAAACGAGCGAACAACGGCAGAAGCGCAACGCGAAGTCGTTAAAAAACTGCTTGCGAAACTTCAGGAGAGTGAACGTACCGTCATCACGCTCTACTACCTCGGCGGAATGACTTACGAGGAAATCAGCAAGTTTTTGGGGGTATCGGTAGCGGCGATTAAGAATCGCCTCTACCGAGCGCGGAACAGATTAAAGGAGGAGGAACCGATGATACGAGAGGCTTTAGAACATTTCCAAATCACACCAAACCTTACAGAGAACATTATGCAAGAGATCGCGCGCCTGAAACCTGTTGCACCGTCTGGTAGTAAACCGTTAGTGCCGTGGGCAATAGGCTTTTCGACCTTAGTAGTGGTCTTTTTGATGTTAGGTATCGGTAATCAACTTTTATCGCGTTTCCAGAAGCCGTATAGTTTTGACGCGACTTCGGAAATGACGATTGATATTATTGAGGCACCACTGGTGCTGGATCTTGAATCCAAACCGGATATTCGGACACAGTTGGGAAATGCTGCCGCGCCGAGTAAAAACGAGAGTGTCGGTCAGCAACCCGATGATGTCTTATTCGCTGCCGCTCAGTCGGAAGGAGAGGACGTTTCTGTACCCAAACAACAGTGGATTCAGGCGGAACCCGTCAAAGGAAGTGATGCGAACGGTTTCCTGGCAACATCTGAGGGTGAGTTTTACGCCGCTGCCGATCTGCAGATTTACAAATTAGAGACTGATGGCAACAGATGGCAGCACCTTTTTGATTTTACGCCATTGGTAAGGGTGCTGCCTCCGAATATACCCGTCGCACAATGGGAAAATACGCTCTACGTTATGCTGGCTAACGAATTTCTTGCTTCAAAGGACGATGGTAAGACATGGGATTTAGTACACACTTTGCCAGATGGACATTATGATGCTATCGGCTTGATACTAACAGAGCAGGCGTTTTATGCCGCTTTCGACACCGGTATTTTCCGCTCTGAAGATAACGGCAAGACATGGCAGGCAATAAACGATAGGTTAATGATGGGGAATATGGGGGTTATCGGTTCTATAATCAATATTCAAGACACATTGTTTGTTGGTACAGAAAATGGACTCTACCGCCTCAGTGCTGACAGTTGGCAACGCGTCGAATTTCCAGTATCCGTCGGACGGATCCGTTCAGCTGCAGCGACTGAAGAGAAACTTTATGTTGTCGCGGAGATGGCTGATACGGATCCTCGTAAGGTTTCCAGGGGGCTGCAGCGGGCTTGGTCGATATTCCGCTCAACTGATCTGGGGAACTCATGGACAGACATAACCCCTACAAACGCTTGGCCCGTAAAAGGGTGGCCACCCTTTATTAAACTTATTGCTGCTGGCGACACACTTTTGGCAATGGAACACGGGATGGTGCGCTCTACCGATGGTGGAGACACATGGCTACCCGTACAATTACCGGGTACGTCCCCTGCAATGAATGCTGATGTAGACATTGCGATAGCGGTAAACGAGCGTGTTTTTTATGTTGATGGTTGGGAAGATGGACTCCATCGTTCGACCGATGGGGGTAAATCGTGGGACATAGTAAACATCACTCAGAATACGGGTCAAATAGGTAATCTGATCGCATATAGAGAAAAAAATAAAGGCGATAACGTGCCGCTGACGCTCTATGCGAGATATGAAGAAGAAAAGGTCGTAAAAACGACGGATAGGGGTACATCGTGGCAGGAAGTCCAAATAGAAATGCCGATGACGGAACCGGATAGAGAACGGACACCAGATATTACCCATATCGTCAGAGCCGGTGGTAAAATCTATGCCAAAGGTGGAGATTCGCTCGGTAGAGGAAAGACGCGGATATATCGTGTATCTACAGATAGCCATTCGCTTGTCCCGATACAAGGCATGCCGATCTTTGACGCAATGGAATTAACGTTCTGGATGCAAAAAATAAGGATGCAAAGGATGAACGATCCTAACTTACCAGAGGCATCGGTCATCAAACAGTTGCAAGAAAAGTCTACCGGCGCGGCAGAGTTCTTCAAGCAATTAGCGAAATGGGACCCTCAACAACCGGATGTGTATACACAATTGGGGTTCCGTAGAGGGGCGTTTGCCGTTAGTGGCGACACGTTCTATATGGAGTACAACTATAAACTCCTCCGATGGGAACCCGGGGATACTGAATGGTACGACACCGAGCAGGAAGAAACCGTTGAATTGACTCTGGAGTTAGCGTTCAGAGAGCTCAAACTCGCTGCTTCAGGGAACACCGTCTACGTCGGCAAACGGGATGGACACCTCGTCGTCTCGTTTGATAAGGGAAACAATTGGATTGATCTCACGCCGGCACTGCCGTTTCCCGTTAAAGTCTTCAATGCTATAGTGTCTGCGGATTCCACAGTCTATGTAGCAACGGATACAGGTATCATTACATCAGACAGTGGAAGACATTGGCATACCCTCACCGATGCAGAAGGCAACAATCTCATTATGGAGCACTTGGCTGTAGATGGCACAACGCTTTATGGTGTTTCCAAGACAGGTGTCTACCGGTTGGAGAACGAAAACGGCACGTGGAAAGAGGTTGCTTCAGAAGTGCCTGAGCGGGTGACCTCGCTTGCTGTTGACGGGAATGTGTTATATGTCGGCACACAGGGCAGCGGCGTGCTGCATTTCAACCTTAACGAGTAATAGAAATCGGTATATCTTACCTGGGCGGTGCTGCAATACCGCCCATTCTCTCCATATTTAGACCCTCAATAATTTACACAAATATTTACACGCCCTTTCCAGATCAGATGCGCTTTTAGCTGCATTTATGGTATAATATTTTGATATAAGTGAGAATTGCTTGGATTGTGCCTACTACGGCTTAAGGAGGGAACCCCCATGATTCGCGACGCTTTAGACAATATTCAATTCACGCCAAATGCTACACAGCGCGTAGGACGTGAAATGCTATGTACCAAATCTACTAAACCGTTCGTACCATCGGCAATTGCTGCTTTGATGGTGATAGTCCTGCTGATGCTGACGCATCGGGGTTTAGCCGATCAAAAAGACTACACCCAATGGGGATTACCTGACGGAGCCAAAGCGCGGATCGGGAAAGGTACCTTCACTGATATGCAGCTCTCACCTGATGGTACCCGTTTGGCGATTGCGAGTTCCGCAGGGGTCTGGCTTTATGATGTTAGCACAGGGAATGAAATTGCACTTATTACAGAAAATACGGCTCTCATTGGACTGGTCGCATTTTCTCCCGACGGGACAACACTCGCGGCTGCCAGTGGAGACAATACATGTCGCATCTGGGATGTTGAAAGTCAAAAACTTCTGTCAACATTCAAGCTGCCTGATTATTGGATCAAGACATTGGCATTCATGGATGATGGAAAAACCCTCGTCGGTGAAGGGATAATTGACAAAATTTCACACCCGCTGCTGGGGGGTGGCCCTTGGTGGTGGGATGTTCCGAGGGTCTGGATGTGGGATATCCATACTGGAAAGCAGTTAGACACTTTCACCACTGAATTGCCGAGATTCAATCCGATGAAAGATGCGCGGACCAGTGTTATGGTAAAAGCCTTTGCCAATAACGATCGTGTTATCTTTGCCTTTGAGAACAGAGACGGAACGATTCGCGTTAAAGATGGACGCACGAATCGCGAAATAACGACGCTTCCAAAACCTGAGTGGGAGGTAAGGGCATTCAGTTTTTCACCAGACGGTAGAATGCTTGCGATTGCTACTTCCAGAAACGTCTATCTCTGGGACCTTGAGACAGGAGAACAGTTGGCAACGTTTCCAAAGCGGGTCGCAAATTTCAATGGGAATCCATCAATACTTGTATTCTCAAAGGACGGAAAAACACTTGCTGTTGCGGGTTTAAACGATATTGAGATATGGAATATGGATACGCATTCGCATATCGCTACACTTAAAAATACGGATGGCGGTTTGTGGGAATTTGTGCTGTCGGCGGATGGCACAACCGTTATGACTATGAACCACCACGGCACAATGGATGTGTGGTCGGCAACCACAGGCAAGCATGAGCGCACCTTGACCACAGGATACACGAGTAGATTTTCCACGTTGACGTTTTCACCCGATGGGAAAACACTTGCGAGCAGCACGGGTAGCAAAGTCCATCTGTGGGATACAAACACTTACACCGAAAAGTTTCGGATACAACTCCCCGGACGCGTTGAGAAAGCGAACAGACAGATTGAACCCAATTTGCGAGCCGCTGTGCCGCTGGAGCGTGGCAGCAACATCACGGATTTAGTGTTCTCTGAATATAATACCCCGCTCGCCGCTTCTGCATATAGCACTACCCTCACCGTTTGTACCGTTTCCGACAAAGTTGAAATATGGGATGCCACCACGGGAGAATATGATATTGATTACACACTCCCTGGTAGACATGGTAGAATCCCGCATGGACCATTAACGGATGATTTGGGTCCTGTGCCAATGCCGAGAACTTCGGCTGTATACCACCTCTACGCAACGTCATTTGAGAGGTCAGGTCATGCTTTCCATGCAGCCGCTTTCTCACCAAACGGTGAAAAACTGGCTATTAAAATCCAGAACGATATGATGGAGATATGGGATGTTCTTACCCACAGACGCTTATGTACGCTCCCAGGTCAAATCCCAAACTGGAGTCCCGCGTTGACGTTTACCTTTGCATTCACACAGGATAGCGAGGTGCTTGCGATTGGTCAAGGGACAGATGTTCATTTGTCACACACGGATACCGGCAAAACGTTTGCGACATTTAGTGTCCCTAAGAAGAATCCGAATTTGATGGATAAATTGCAGGAACTGCTCGGTTCGCAACGTTTCGATGCCTCACTCCGTGCAGTAGCGGTCGCGCGCGTCGGAAAATTCAATGTCATCGCCGCGAATGCAGGCAATACCATTTATGTGTCGTACATTACACAGCGGCAACCGGTTTTAGAACTCAAAGGACATGCAAATGAAGTCTGTAAATTAGTGTTCTCACCGGATGTCACTTTTCTCGCCAGTGGAGACATAGATGGAACAATTCATCTGTGGTTGTTGCCCGCAGGACGCAAAATAGCGACATTCAATCCGTACGTGAGCCCTGTTAAGGAATTGGTTTTCTCACCTGATGGAAAAACCCTTGCAAGTATAAACCTACATTCTCGCTTTGCTGGGACGATACTCCTCTGGGACGTACCGCCAAAATAAATTGGTCAGGACTTACGCAATTTTGACTGCAGCCTATTCTGTTAGATGAGATTTCTCGGAAAACCGAGCGTTCTGGGGACACAAACTAACAGTTTATGCTACAAAAGAGACGCATGCGTAAGTCCTATTGGTTCCGAAACGAGTGTTTTTATCCTTCTTTACACGAATGCCCCATTTTTCTGCAGAATTATGCAACCGTTTTCTCCCTAACTCGCGTCACTATGTGTCAATGTGAAATACTGAAGCATCCCCGTCTGGAGATATCCGATGAGAAGTGACGATAGCAAATTGATTCAACGCGTCCTTTCAGGTGACGATACGGCTTTCGCTGAATTGGTGAAAAAGTACCAGAAACCGGTTCATGCCCTGGTGTGGCGGAAGGTCGGCGATTTCCACATCGCCGAGGAGATCACGCAAGACACTTTCTTAAAAGCATACCAGAAATTGGCGACGCTGAAAGAGCCGCAAAGTTTTGTGAGTTGGCTCTATGTAATAGCGACACGCCGCTGCATTGCTTGGCTTCGTAAGAAGCGTCTGTGGATGCAGTCGCTGGAGGCAACGAACAGTCTGCAGTTTGAGAAAGCGACCTATTCTGGATACGTCGTTGAGGAGAACGAGCGGACAACAATAGAGGCAGAGCGCGAAGTCGTCAAAAGGTTGCTTGCGAAGTTACAGGAAAGCGAGCGGACAGTCATGACACTCCATTACTTCGGGGAGATGACGTGTGAAGAGATCAGCAAGTTTCTGGGTGTGTCGGTGGGTGCGATTAAAAGTCGTCTCAGCCGTGCGCGCCACCGCTTAAAGAAGGAGGAACCGATGATACGAGAGGCTTTAGAGAACTTCCAAATTACACCGAATCTGACAGAGAATATCATGCGCGAGGTTTCGCGTCTGAAACCGATTACACCGTCTAATAGCAAACCGTTCTTGCCATGGGCGGTAGGTGTTTCGACCTTAGCAGTCGTGCTTTTGATGTTAGGTATCGGAAACCATCAATACCTGTCGCGTTTCCAAAAGTCGTATAGTTTTGATGCAGCGTCAGAAATGACAGTAGAACTTATTGAGGCACCAATGTTGCTGAACCTTGAATCCGAACCGGATATTCGGACACAACTCGGCAATGCTGCCGTCCCGAGTAAAGACGAGGGTGCCGGTCAGCAACTCGATCAACCAGAAGATACAACGCTGTTTGCTGCCGCGCAGGTGGATCAAACTGAGGAACCGACTGTTCCCGATGGAGGGAATCGCCACATCATCCTTGAGGCGAGCACCCATGCAGAAAGTGGGGAAGTTTTAGCAGACGGACGCTTCCGTCTTACGAAAACAGGTGACGTTTTAACGTCTACAGGTGGAAGAACCCTCGGGAGCGGTGACATGTTAATGCGTTATACTCTCAACAGTCATATCGATCTTTTCAGGTTTCCTTTGGTTGTAGGAGATACTTGGACACAAAAAGGTCCCTGGGACCCACAAGTACAGACGACCTTAGTGGGTTATGAAAAGGTAGAAGTTGCCGCAGGGACTTTCACGGACTGCCTTAAGCATAAAACGATCTTTACAAACGCTAAGGTCTTTGTAAACGCTAATGTAGGCGATGGCACGCGCTATTTGTGGTTTGCCAAAGGTGTTGGTGTCGTTAAAATGCGCTATGAACATTCCAACGGTGTCACCGCGGAAGCAGAATTGCTTGACTACAATGTTCCGAGAGGTGAAGAATATCTCCCTTTGCAGTACGGTAATATGTGGACCTACAAATTGCAAAACGAGCTTCGAGAAAAACCGATTATTGAAAAGTGTGAGGTTGTCGAAAATAGCGATCAACCCTTGAATTCTGTGGATTCTCATTTTTTTTCGGACGGTCCTCCAAAAGTGCTGAGGACTATACCTGATTTATCTGAAAAAGTTTCAATAATTACAGAGGACATACGGGTTGTTTTCAATGAACCGATGACGGATGTTGATATTGCGTCCGCAAGTGTACCAATAGGCGACCTTAAATGGGTAGATGGCGGTAGAACGCTTGTTATCCCGTTTAGTCAACCCCTATTACCTTCAAAAACCTATAGGCTTATATTGGCGGAAGGCTATAGGAATATGGCAGGCGTTGCGTTCCCAGAATATACGCTCACTTTCACAACCGAAGGTCCCGAACCGGTTACGCCTACTTTTGTGGACACAACACCTGTCTATTTAACAGATATTGAAGAATTGAACCTCTCAAATGAACTACTCTGCCGCGTTACGGTGAATCCGACAGTGGGTTTTAGTTTTCCGTATTATCTGTTCATCCCACAAGGGATAGACTTGAACAAACCGGTTCACCTGCTCGTGGAACCCTGCAATACAGGGGTGAGTCGGACTCGTAAAAGTCTTGATAGAAAGACGAAGGCTTTGGCTGAGGCATCTCATGCGACTGTCATCGCCAAGAGACTGAGAGCCCCGTTGCTCGTGCCTGCTTTTCCGAGAGCCGGTGGAGATGACTGGCTCGTGCCTGTTTCTCCGAAATCCCAATTGCAGACTTATACGTATGCCTTAGATAGAGACACCCTCCTGATTAGAGATGGCGACCTCAAGAGAATCGACCTGCAACTCATCAATATGATTACGCATGCCCAAAGACTTCTGCGGCATAATAACATGAAAGTGAATGAGAAGGTCTTCATGAACGGGTTTTCGGCTTCTGGGACGTTTGCAAATCGGTTCTCGATTTTACATCCAACGGTTGTCCGTGCTGTCGCAACTGGTGGTGTCAACGGTATTCCAACCTTCCCAACAGATCGTTGGGATGATGTGCCTATGCGTTATCCTGTTGGAATTGCGGACGTGAAAGAGATCGCTGATATAGAATTTGATGGTGCGGTATATAAGCGCGTTTCGCAGTACATCTACATGGGGGTTTTGGATGACAATGACACCGTTTCGTATCGGGATGGTTACGATGCAGTGGATGCCGAGTTGGTCGAAAATCTCATTGGAGCCAAAATGATGCCGGATCGGTGGCGCGTGAGTCAATCCATATACAAGACACTTGAGATTCCTGCACAGTTTGTTACTTACGAAAATACTGGACATGAAATTAAGGTTGAGGTAATTGAGGATATTGTCGCTTTTTTCGAGGCAAACTCCGGGGATGAGATAGTTGAGATTGTTCCACATCAATATCCGTCCTCATCTGGAGAATGAAGATGAATTAGTTTATTTTTTCAGGGCAGTGCTGCAATGCCGCCCTTTTCTCCATCTATCTAAACACATCTAACTCGCATTAAATGGAAGAGTGAACAGGAAACGAAAAGAACAGGCTAAAAGCCTATTCTACAGAAGACGGGAAACTAAAAGAACAGGAAACCAAAAGCCTATTCTACAAAAGAACAGGAAACCAAAAGCCTATTCTACTCTACAGAAGAACGGGAAACAAAAGAACAGGCTAAAAGCCTATTCTACAAAAGAACGGGGAACCAAAAGAATAGGCTAAAAGCCTATTTTACAGAAGAGCAGGCTGCGTAAGTCCTGTTAAAGTTCCGCGCTGACTGTCATCTCTAAGCGGTGTTCGGGTTTTCGGTGCTTTGTGGAGAGTAGCCGGTAATTGAGTCGAAACAACAGATCGGTGAATCTCCGCAACCTATAGTCTGCTGTTGTTCGGATTTCGTGACTGATACCCTCATAAAAAGTATATTGCGCGAAAGGGATGCCACCACTACTCTGACCGTAGCCGAGTTTGTAGTTGAAATCAATCCTACCCTTGCCGATGAGACTGTATGTGATCCGGTTTTGATATGAGAAGGTGCGGGTCTTGGCTTCCGGTTCCTCGTCGAGCTGTTCCTCGTCGGTCGTCTGTTTATAGCCACCGATACCGCTCCATCGCAGGACATTGCTCAGTTGATAGCGGAGGTTCAGTTCGGTCGTCTGCTCCAGTTGGTGTAGGTCCGAGATAGGGGTTGTGGAAGGGTCTATCATATCTTCTTCACTGTCGATCTCCTGACCGAGGTTTTCAAAATCGAATTGGCTGTAGCTTTCCGTCTCCTGACGTTGCTCATAGTTGGCACCGACAGAGAGGCGTTGTGTCGGATTTACAGAGAAAGCAGCATCCCAAGTGCGATGCTGTCTGTACCGTTCTTGGTTATTGATTCGCTTGTTGAGGGTCTCGCCGCTTCGGAGATTGAACTCAAGGCTGAACGCCGGTGAGGGTGAAAATTCGAGCCGATGGTGCTGGTTCAAGCGTCCGAAAAGCGTATCCGAACCTCGTAAACTCTGGAGCAGATACAGGGACACTGCATCCTCTACCTCTTGTTGTTCTGTTAGCCAGAACCGTGTTTGACCTCGTAATGCGCTCAGGAACCACTCTAAATAGTTAACAGTTACCAGTTTTCGGTTATCAGTTAAAGAGGACTCTGGTTCAACAGATCCATCTTTTAACTGACCACTGATAACTGATGACTGACGACCATTTGGTGTTGGACGCAGGCTATCAGGTTGTAGGGACGAAGTGACCTCGCCTCTACGCTGCTGTTGCCGCGCTCTGGCACGCCGTGCGAAATATTGACGCGGTTGGAAACGGACACGGAAATCCGCATCCACTGCCGTTGTCGGTTTATCCCCCACATTTTGATAGATTTTGATGTAAGTGCCTTCTTCGGGATCCTCTACGTAGTGCAGATCGTCCAACTTCACGTAATACCCTTCACCCGGTTGGAGCAGAACACCGGTATGTGGATGGATATTGGTATAGATTTCGTGGCGTTGACTCGTCAATTTCTTATCCAATTCATAACGGATTTCTATGTCAATCGCACGGCTGAGGGGTGTCAACTGCAGGTTAATATCGGCGAGTTGCGTTGTTGTATTTGATCCGACATCGGTGTGTGCTTTCAGCATCCGGCGTGCAAGGTTCGCACTCAGATTCACACCACCACCAAGAATAGATTTCTGCTGTGAAAACACCCCGATCTTCCATGTTCGCGCTGTGGTACTTCGCTGCCAGTCGGAGAGACCGATCGGCTCGTCGTCTACAGTCAGCAACGGCTCTTTCGCGAAAGCTTCCTCAAGTTCATAACTCGTGTTGACGGACAACCAACTGAAGTCAACGAGATCAATACGTCCAATCGTGCGGTCCCGTTTTCGGTTAAGCGTCGCATTAAGTGCTTCGGTGGATTCCAATCTGCCCAATGTCCCGATGAACCTTAACGGGCCGATCGGATAGGACAGATTGCCTTCCTGCCGCGACTTCTGCTGCGATTGTGTCCGCGTTGAATCTTCGCTCTCCATACGTGAACTGCTCCGATAGTCATCCCATCGGAGATTCGGTAACCTTTTCAGGAGCGATGTCTTCTGAGTCGGACGCTCTTCTGCTGTCGATGTCCCGTTTCGCTGATTGTTTGTCCGCTGTAGGGACGAGGTGACCTCGCCCCTACTCCTACCCGCAAGTTGATTGAAGTTTACGCCCCAATTAAAGTTATTGCGGATTGTCGCATTTCCTGTGGACAACGTCTCTGTTTCCGTCGGAACAGTTTCGGGACGTTGCGGTTCTCGTTCTTCGGTCCTGCCGACACCGGCATCAACTGCCAACCAATCTATCGGCATCAGTCGGATGTCGAAGTTTACGGTGCGTTCATCTCGTGCGATACGTGAGAAGCCGGCAGTATCGAGCAGAAACGCGTCATCGAACCCCTCTTTGGTGTATTGTGTCTCGTATCGGGAACGGGTGCGGTTGCTACTCGACGCGCCAACAGGCACGAAGTCGGCATCCATTGACCGTATATCAAGGTCGGTCGTCAGTTTTGGTCGGAATTTGTCCGTCCATGTTGCGAAATCCCAATCTGCTGAACCGATCAGCTTCCACGCCTGACTTACCTCTTTACGGTCTACCGTGGAATAGGTATTCCTATCAAGGTTACTATAGGCGAGTTCGCCTTCAATCCACGCGTTCTCGGTGATATTGAGTCGGCTTTCTAAACCCCACACGGTATGTTGCTGTGGTGCGATGAGAAGCGATCCGTCTTCCTCTGGGTCGATAATGTTTTGGCGTAAGGCATCCAAGTCTGTCTCCGTAATCGCGATTAAAGCCTGATTGGGTTCTTTCAGGTCCGTCTCAACGGCATAAGAGGCACCGAGGGTTAACCGATCTCCGGGCAGTGTGAACACGCTACTGAGTCCGTAAAGGTTCTGCTGATATGCCCGTTCTTCGGAGATGTATTCAAAATCAATTCGGATTGTGTCGTTGCTTGTTATCAGATGTTTGCTGTTGAATTCGACGATTGGGTCACCGTATTCACGGATAATGTAGTCGTTGTTTTCGCCGCGCCGCATCCTTTCGCCGTTCAACCAGACGATTTCGCTCCCTGCCTTCACAATGACGTATTGCCCATCGACCGTGAGCCGATATTCGCTGCGTCCCTCCTCACCGCGGAGGACTAAACTGGTAGATTGTCCTTTCGGGATAGCACTCGGAATCAGATGGAATCGTCCCCACTTGAAATCGCCTTCAACCTGTACGCCTTCCAATGCCCGCGGAAAAAAGATGAATTCCGAAGCACCGAGCGATCCCTCAAAGTCGCCTAACGTACCGCTCATATTTGGATGCGTGATACGAATCAACTTCTGGTCAATGTCTTGGATGTTCTCCGTCGTACCTTCGGGTTGGATCGGTAAATCTTGGTCGGATAGCAACGCAAGAACAGTGATGTCTTTCGAGGCTTTACCTTCGACGTTAACGCGGAGTTCTTGGTTCGGTGTCACACCGCGTCCGCTACCGAGCGAGATACCAAACGTTTGGCTGCCAGAGACCTCTAATTGGTTTTCAGTTTTCGGCTCTTGGTTTTCAGCCTCCTGACCGTTGATGGAAACCGATTGCTGACGGTTAACCTGCTGATGGCTATCCAGATTTTGTTCGCCGTACAGGTCGCGTTTGTAGACCTCTTTAATCGCGAAGGGTAGCGTCCGATAGGTGATTTGCAACCTGTACGGATAGGTCATCGCATCTCGCTGTTCTATTGTGATTTTGCCGGTATAAAAATCAATTTGGTAGTCCACATTTCGGACAAGGATTTTTCCGTCCGCTGCCGTTAGTTGTTCGGTGTTTCGGAGAATCGGTGCGTACTTCACAGTGAATTCTTGCACGCCGTCTTTCAGTTCGATGGTCTCTGTCTTCTGGAGGACGGAAAAGGTGGGGAGTTCGAGGACGCTGGTGTCGTCATCCGCAGGTTCTTGCGCGAGACTTCCGAGACATGGGAGTACGCACAAACAGAGCGCAAGGAGGAATTTTTTGTATTTCCTCGCGGGTCGGTTAGGTGGGTTTGATATTTGGAGTCTCATTTCGTAGGGTTGAAGAACGCCCCAGCAAAAACCCTCCATTACATTACGGCGGACGTTTGCTGATATATGGGAGGCTGACAGTTTTTTTATATTAACCCAAGTTGCTACCAACGGATTTTGAGCATTGTAACACGGTTTTTTGGACACTCTCCTCACCCCGTAGGGGTGGTATGTCTGTAGAAACGGCGTATTTAAGCGATAGCACTCCGTAGGAGTGCTATGTCCATAAATAGGTGGCAACTTGTGTTATATTATATAAGAAGCACGTGTTGGCTTTCCGCGTAAAGCAGCCCCTGAAGTTCCAGCAGCTGCTTATGCAGTTTTTTGAGGCGTTTTTCGTTTGACCTTTTTTGTCGTAAGTTCCGGTATACGCTAGCGCGTAATTGTTCAAACTGATCAACTCACCAGGTGTAATAATATTCTTAGCCTTAAGTTCTATCATAAGTTTTCCAAATGACTCATTTTACTGAGAGATAGGTAAAGATTTAAGGGGTTACAACTTCACTCACACAACGAAAACCAATACTGCCGTTCGTGTATGGAGCAGGAGAATAGAAGCGCACGGCTACCCGAACGCGTTCTTGAACGTCTTGTCGTATTGAAGATCTCCAATCCCCACCACGCAAGGCAAAATTCACATATGATAAGTCATAATTTGTAAATTTATTTACAACCTCCATTAGAGAGAACCCACCACCAATTGGATTTCGAGCCGGAGAGCTGACGTAGAAGTCAGGATCCCATATATCAAGGCACCACTCCCACACGTTACCACACATATCATACAAACCATAGTTGTTCGGAGCATACCGACCAACAGACATGGAATCCCCAACATTACCCCCATAGTTTGCCTTTGTGGAATCAATCTCATTCCCCCATGGATATTTTCTATCTATCAAACCACCCCGTGCGGCTTTTTCCCACTCCGCCTCTGTCGGTAAACGTTTACCAGCCCATTTTGCATACTCCATAGCCGCATACCAACTAATATACACAACAGGATGACCACCTTTACCCTCCAGATAAGTGTTCCCATTCCAATAACGTAAGTAATCGCCATTGTGAAATCTTCGGTCAATGTGTCCTTTCTGCCACCGTGGATTGGCATTTATAAACTTCTTATACTGTCCATTTGTCACCTCATATACGTCCATATAGAACGCATCAACGTAGACAGTATGTACCGGACGTTCATCACGAGTGAGATAGTCATGAGTACTTCCACTGCTGCCCATTCTAAATTCGCCAGCAGGAATGAGTACCATCCTCGCACCGTCCTGCTTTATAATTTCTTGTGGAACCTCTGGTTGCAGGTTAATCATGCCAGTGCCAGGTAATACTGTTACCTCACTTCGTCCCACATCGGTGTGGACAGTGATTTTCATTCTGCGGTCATGTCGTGAAAACAATTTATCAACAGTGAGGAATACGCTCGCAGCAGCGAGAAAAGTCAACAGTAGAAACAGTAGGAGTTTTTTCATAGAATCTTCCGCTTTGCCCAACTTTTATAACAAGTTCTCAGCAAGGTTATTTGGGTTCGGAATTAGTCGTTTTTGACTTGCAAATTTCTATTTTCTTGCTTTTTGAGGTCCAATAGGGGTTTCTGACACCCTATTTTATTTCTCATTATTACACCGTTTTCATGAGGATTAGATCAAGGAAAAAACCTCTAAATACAAATTTTTTTAAGTTCAAAACGACTAATTCCGTTCGGATTTCACGTTCACGTATCTATCAAGGCGAAACGTGGTGTGGCAAGATCGCAAGCAAACGTCGTTATTTTTCTGGTCTCAAGGCACATCTAATGGTTAAGGTAGCAGCTTGGGTTATCATAAGAGCCACAGACGCAGCGAGTTGCAAGACATGTTTTGCCATGGGTTGAACGGTACTGTCCCCTATAGGTGTCAATTTAGCGATTTTTGATAGGGTTTTAGCACAGACGATATAAACATGCCGCCCTTACAGGGCTTGGATTCTTGCCCGAAAACGCTGCTATAAACATAGCGTTCTACGGGACTGAAGAGGTTTTTGGAGTCTTCAAGGTTTCCGTGTAAAATCCGGTTCGGTTAGGAAACCGAACCTACCGGGCCTGGGTCCGAGCGGTTTTTCCTCTTAAATTGACACTTATGGTTGAACGTCACTGTCACCTGTGGGTGCTTCGCACGTCCACTTGGGGCACACCCGTCGGAGTTCGTTGTCGCGCATGTCCCAGCAGAGCATATACTCAAGCCAATCTTTGAAACGGTTAATCATAAATTTTCTCCACTTTCTAAGGAACGTATCCCCATCGCACGCCATCTTTCAATATTTTTTGTGCCAATTTGTCCTCGTTAACAATAGACGGAAGATCAATCTCCAAGTCTGTGCTTTCAATAAGAGAGCGAAGAACAGTAACCGTATCTGCAAGATAAAAGAACCCCTGATCCGACTCTGAGTTGATAAGTATGTCATAACGCCAATAACACTTATATGCTGTATTATATCGTCTCGCGAATTCCTTTATAGAGTTAAAACTCTTTGGATCTCTGATCTTACGTCCCTTCATCAGCTTGGTAAAAATTTTTTCTATGGCGTTCCGGTCGCGGTCCGTAAGATCACAATAAAGTTCTTTGATCTCGTGTATTCTGCGAAAACGCTTGCCAGCACTCTGGATTTTATACTTTAGCAAATATTCTATAAATTGCATTAGCAGTATAACAGCCGTCCATTGTTGGTAAATCGTACCATTAATACACTGGCGCAAAATGTCTAAGTTATCTGTAATTATGTTACACAATATATCTTTTGAGAAAATATCGTTAGTACGCATTTATACTCCTTTTTAACGGATCTTGCTGCGAGGCACGCATTCCGCCGATAACTATTTTTTACGGAAAATTTGGAATACCTTTATATCATTTGCTTCCGCGTCGCTCACATAGACCCGTCCGGTTTTCGAGACTGCGATACCTGCTGGTTCTAAGAGTGTCGGGGTACTGAATTCGGCAACGCTCTGGTTTCTGTCGGGTTCAAAAACTTGGACACGTCGGTTCCTGCTGTCGGTTACATAGAGATAATTCCAATCGTCTAAAGCGATGCACTTCGGTTCTCGCAGTTGACCGCGTTCGTCTCCTTCACCACCCCAAGTGCTGATAGGGTTGCCGGTGAAGTCGTACTTTTTGATGAGATGGTTGCCGGCATCGACGATGTAGATGTTCCCGCGGGTGTCAACCACGAGGTCTGTAGGATTCCAGAGTTGTTCGGTCCCACTCCCGAAACTTCCGCGTGCGACAACCGGTACACCGGCGACATTGAATTCAATCCAGCGATGATTTCTGGTATCTACAACATAAACTTCGCCGTTGCGTCCGATACCGATGCCTTCAGGTTGATCGAGCGGTGTCTCGTCAATAGTTTCGGTGAGGACATAGAAAATCTGATCGATAAAATTACAGTATTGTACCCGATTGTTTCCGGTATCTGCGACATAGAGGTGTCGGTAGCTTCGTTGGAAACTTAACGCTATATCTGTGGGATGGTCGAACTCGCCTCTCTGCCATCCGCGGCCACCGAATTCAGTGATGAAGGCTCCCGTGTCGTCTATAACTTGTACGCGATTGTTCCCCGCATCGGCGATGTAGATCCTGTTTTCCTCGTCTATTGCGAGTCCCAAGGGTCTCTGGAATTCCGCTACGCCTTGACCGGCGCGACCAAGCGTCTTAACGTAGTTGATGCCGACGATAGGAGACGGTTCCCGTTCGCGGTTAGACGGTAGGATTTCAATGGCTCCTTTCCCTGGGATGGGTGGGGACCCCGATTGTGGGATTTCACTTTCCAGAAGGGCGCAACTCAAACATAGAACAAAAATAAGGAATTTTAATTTTCCTTGCGGTTGGGTTGGGTGGGTTTTGGTTTTCAAGTGCCTCTCCGTCTATCCGCACTCCACTTCATTGCGTGCTACATTTTTTTTAATTTAGTTTTCCTTGCGGTTTGGTTAGGAGGGTTTCGATTTTCAAGTGCCTTTCCGTCTATCCGCACTCCACTTCGTTGCGTGCTACATTTTTAAAATGAACACTTGTCCGAAGATAACCNNCCCCCTTATCAGGGGGGAATAAGATGGGAATTGCCTCGATTTGATGTGTTTAAATAATTATGGGCTTTGCTATAACTTTCTTTGCGGTTTGGTTGGGTAGGTTTCGGTTTTCAAGTGCTTCGGACAGATCAGAAACCCAATAGTTAAAAAATCAGGATTAGCCGCGTTGTACTCTGAATTTGAAGACGAAAGTCGTTTGTTGGTCATTAAATTCACTTGTGACTCTTGGTACAATGATCCGCAAACTGCTGTAGTTGATGCTCCGTTTACGGAAGTAGAGGAAGAATCGCGCGTGTTGCCTCGGCATTACCGTCGTTCTTTCGATGTCTTCCCTCGGCAGTACCGCTGGGTCTCCCTGTATCCTAATCGACTTATCCCATCGGAATACCTCCGCTGCGAATTCGGGGGGCAGCGTCGGTTGGAAATTCTTTTTCAGATAGAAGGATTCTTGCGACTTGTCAATTACTTTCGTGACGTTCCCTGTCCCGTCAAGCATCTGACAGTCTTTCTTTTTCAAGGATACCCAATGGTTCGTCCCGTTGTAAATAAAAATAGCGAACGCATCGACCGCTTTCACGTCGTTGAGTGGGACTGCCATTACCTTAATACCGTTTTTTAGGTAACCGACTGCCCCGGTCTGCGGCATAATGTAGGCATCAGGGTCAAAAACCGGAACGATCAACTCTGGTCGGAAAGTGTCTTTTATGAAGTCCGGTACCTTTGAACAGCTGAGCGGAATTAAGGAGAGACAGAGGATTGCCAAAATCTGTAAAACAGAGACTCGAGGCGAGGCGATCACTCCGGGACCGTTTCCGTTTGCTTCATCAAGGCATTCTGAAGTGTTTATTGTGTTCGGCAAATTATTTTTCTTGTTCATCGGTATATTTCTCCAGAGCGCGCCTACAAGCGTCGCAGTTTTTGTTTTGCACAGGAAACTAACGGCATATCTTACAAAATGCCACAGGCTAACAGCCTATGCTACAAAGAACACAGGAAACTAACGGCATATCTTACAAAATGCCATAGACTAACAGCCTATGCTACAAAGAACACAGGAAACTAACGGCATATCTTACAAAATGCCACAGGCTAACAGCCTATGCTACAAAGAACATAGGAAACTAACGGCATATCTTACAAAATGCCATAGACTAACGGTTTCATATCCTACGATTCCTCACCAGCCATCGCGAGCATCGCGGCACCGACAATACCGGCATCGTTCCCGAGGTGTGCCTTTACAATTTTCATCCGTGCGGGGATATCCATCGCACGTTTAGAGAGTTCTTTTCGGATAGGTTCAAAAAGCAATTTTTCACCGGCTTCGGCGATACCGCCGCCGATAATCGCGATTTGTGGGTTGAGGATATGCGCGATTGATGTCAACGCGATCCCGATATACGCTCCTGTCTCGGCGAAAATCTCGATTGCGAGTGCGTCGCCTGCTTCTGCTGCCTGGGCGATCACGCGTGGTGTCAATGCGATGCCATCCTCTATCGCATCGGCTAAACTTGAACGCCGTCCATTTTCTATCTTCTCTTCGATACGTTGGACGATATTTTTCGCGCCAGCGTACGCCTCAAGGCATCCCCGATTGCCGCACCCACAAATACGTCCATTCGGTTCGACGATGGTGTGTCCCAATTCGCCAGCGGTGTTTTGGCTTCCGTGGTAGACCTCGCCATCAATCACGACGCCACCCCCAACACCTGTGCCGAGCGTCAGCGCGACAAGACTTCTGTATCCGACACCGGCACCGTGATGGAGTTCGCCTAAAGTCATCGCATTCACGTCGTTATCCATACCCCGTAATATCGGCTTGTATTTTTTGTGTATGTCGGTCTGCGCAGCGTATTTTGTGGGGTGTAGTTTCGCGAGTTCTGCGTTGACATAAGCGACGAGCGGTATATCGCTCCATCCCGGAAAGTTCGGTGAAAAGTGGACGACACCGGTTTCTGCGATAATCAGTCCCGGGGCACCGAGTCCGACACCGATTTCGTGTACGTTGTCATCGGTCTGTAGAGGGGAGGTGATCTCGCCTCTACTGTCGGATTCCTTTGAGGTTAGGTCTATACTGGCAGTTTCTGCTTTCAGAAGCACTTGACGCACGGCTTCTGCAATCCGTGCCGCCACGAGTTTCGGACCCCCTGTTTCTACATCTGTCGGAAGCACCACACGACACGAAATATCACCCGCGGATGAAACCAATCCAGCCTTGATATCTGTTCCACCGAGGTCAACGCCGATGCTATATCTCGTCTCATCTCTATAGTTTGTCAAGGTGAATGTCATCTCCAGAAAACGTGTGCGCCGCCACTAACATGACAAAGGTAAATTTCGGGTTCAACACCGATTTTTTCGTGGTATCCTGTCGTTACGTGCGACTCGAACGCCGCCAAAGCATCCTTGTGAACGATGCTGACTGTACAACCGCCGAACCCCGCACCCGTCATACGACTCCCTACCACCCCTGTGATGTCGCGTGCGATGTCGGTAAGTAGGTCTAACTCCATGCAGCTGACTTGATAATCGTCACGCAGTCCGTTATGCGATGCGTTCATTAGGTTCCCAAACGCTATCAGCGATTCATCTGTTTGTTGATTACGCGCCTTGAGTACGGAGACTGCCTCTACGACGCGCGTATTCTCTTCTATCACATACCGACATCTCTTTTGTGTTAATGCCGGTAATTCTTCTTCATGTTTTTTGAAATCTGGCAACGTAATGTCACGAAGTGAAGTGATGCCCGGTAGCCATTGACTAAGGATTTCCACCCCTTTTTCGCATTCTGCTCGCCGTTTGTTGTATTCTGAGGCAGCGAGTTCCCGTTTAACTCTCGTGTTGCAAATTGCGATGACGTGGTCTGTTAGGTTAAGCGGGACTTGCTCGTACGTAAGCGATCGGCAATCGAGGAACAGTCCACAGTTTTCCTGTCCTAACAGTGAGATTGTCTGATCCATGATCCCACATTTAACGCCTGCGAATTCGTGCTCTACACGTTGGCACAACTCGGCAAGTTCCGTCTTATCCTTTTCTGATATAAGCATTTCGGTTTCTGAGCCAGCCGTTAAAAAGGCGAGTGTCGCAGCGACGGAGAGTGCCGCCGAAGAACTGAGTCCAGCACCGATGGGAACATCGCCTGTAATGACGGCATCGATGCCTGCTATTTTCTTTTCAGCGGCTTGTAGTAGTGACGCAACGCCTATGAGGTAACGACTCCATGCCGGTGCTTGGCGCGGAATAGAAGGGAGTGTATCGAGACAGAAATCCCAAGACTCGTTCACATCTAACGCGTGCACGACGACACGCCGGTCAGACCGCTCACGCACAGCGATGTTAATATATTTATCAATTGCGACAGGAAAAACGTAACCGTCGTTGTAATCCGTATGCTCTCCGATGAGATTCACTCTACCGGGGGCTGATGCGATGAATGTAGGTGGACTACCGAAGGCATCTTCAAACTTTCCTTTAATAGAAGATAGCCGACTGGGGTTTTTGTTGTCGGTGCTTTGCGTTTTCAGTTCGTCAGTCAAAATATGTTGTCCTTTGCCTCTCCAGCGGAGTCCCTATCAAATCATATATCTAAACAGATGGGTGCCAGCAGTTGGTCGGTTACGCCGAAAAAAACTTCAAAAATCGTCCTAACATCTCAGATAACGCTTCGCGCGGAATATAGCAATCAACGTTGATGTCAGGTTCATTTCCTATTCCCGGTGTCGATATCTGTGTGAGCAGTTGCTCTTCTGGGGCATGTGGTGCCGGTTGTAGATTCGGCGATACCGGTTTTTGGGAAGTCGCTGTGCCTTCTACGATGACTAAGTCGCCGAGTGGCAGATGCGTAGCGAGAGGGTGTCCCTCGCCTTCGGTCAGAACAGTGATATGTGGCAGAGAAGCATCCATCAATCGCTCCATTTGCATTGTCAAGTAGGTCGTTCCTGCCAGCGTATCCTTATACCCGTTTGGTTGACAGGCGACAATCGTAATGAGTGGGATACGTTTCTCTAAAGCGTCCGCAACCGATGTTAGCAGAAGTGAGGTATCAATCTCGGTAGGAATTACGTCTATATCGGCGATGAAGAGGCAGGTTGGGTGTCCTGAAATCGTTCCTTCAGCGGTAAGACCGGCGGCATCAGTCGTTCTGATGTTTGTGACAGATGAGGCATCTAATAGGTACTCGAGCCGTTTTTCAGCGAGCAAAGGGAACAGTGCATCGCAGTACGAGCAGGTATAGAGATTCCGTTCGAGTTCACCTCTGAAAACGACTTCTTGGCACCCGGTGCATTTATACCATAGATTAATGCTTTGTGCTGTCTCGATAGGCGGACGTGTTTCCATATTTTAAAGTCGCTCCGATTCATAGAAGGAAGGTTACTTTGTGTGCTGCGGGAAATAAAACTACAGGAAGTGTCCGATGGCTTCTGCTTCGGTATCGTAACAATCGAAAATCGTCATCAGTTTTGCCATAACGATGAGGCTTTTAATATTGCCACCGAGTTTAAGAAGTACCACGCGTCCGTCATTCCGCCGAATAGTGGTATACGCAGCGATAAGCACCCCTAAACCCGAACTATCCATCATCTGAACGCGTTCTAAGTTTAAAATCAAATTGAGTTTTTCGCCATTTTCCGCTATGTCACCGGCTATCTTAATTTGTTGATCGATAATCTCTTTAAGTGCTAAAGCGTCCGTCCCAATAACTTTCCCCTCAATATCCAAGATTGCGATGCTACCTTTGTGTCGAACATTAACCTGCATAGTATTTCCTTTATGGTTGTCAGTTGCCAGTTGTCAGTTACAAGAGGTTTTGGATATTTCCAAAGTCTCTTTCTGAAAACTGAAAGGTTTTTCGCAGAAAAACCGTACTGAAAACTGATAACCATCAAAACTATAAATATTACGGGACCTGCGGAGCTTCCTTGTATTTGACCATTTTGATAATCGTGCCTTTGGCTTCGTAAATTACGGAATCCATATAGGCTTCCATCAAAAATATGCCTCTCCCACTGCTTTTGAGTAAGTTCTCTGGGTCAAGTGGATCCGCAACTTCTCTGCGTGTGAATCCGTCGCCCTCGTCTTCAATAATGATCGTTAGTTTATCATCATCAAGACAGAACAACAGAAGTGCTTTTTTATTTGGGTCTTCCTTATTTCCGTGTTTGATTGCGTTCGTGCCTGCTTCGATAGCGGCAAGATTAATCTGTTCTCGGACTTCTTCAGAGAAACCCGTATCTCTCAAAATCTCGGCAACGACAACATCAAGTAGATAAACATGTTGCATTGAACTTGGCAGAGCAAGCTCAACTGCCTTTTCGGTTTCCGACGGTTTGTGTTTAAATGCTCCGCTATCCACCACGGTGTCAATAATGAGTTCATCGTCCGTGAGCGTCAACTTGAAAGTCGTATGTGCGCTCGGACTCGCTCTATTGCCGTTCTTACTCGCGTTTGTACCCGCTTCAATGTCAGCAAGATTACTCCGCTCTTCGATGTCGCCAGTGAAATTTGCCTCTTTCAAGATTTCGGCGACGACAGCCTCGAGTAGGTTCGTCTGTTGCATTGAACTTGGGAGAGAAAGCGTAATAACTTGTTCAGTTCTCTCGCCCACGTTTGAAGCTCCTTCTCTACACACGTTGATGTTTTACAAGTGTGCCTACAAGACGGTATTAAAAAATAAATCCGTCCTCTGTTTTGTTGTTTGTTTTCGGGCAATATCATACGATATGCCCATCCTGGATAGTTATCTAACAGTACACAGTTTTCAGTTAAAGAGGTTTCTTGTGGTGGTAACAGAAGATGTCCCAATCACAAAGTCTTACCTGTTAACTGTTAACTTCTAAGCGTTTTATAACAATTAAAGCCCTATCGTCGTGCGTCTGTGTACTTCCGCTGAATTCTGCTAAATCGTTCAGGATGGCTTCGGATAACGCCGAAGCTGAGAGTTCGGTGTTTTCAGCAAGACAGGCAGCGAGCCTATCACCACCGTAGAACAAAACGCTTGCATCCTGCTCCCAATGCGTCGATACATCAGAAGTCGTGTCCTCCGCGGCTTCGGTTTCCGTGATGCCATCCGTATAGAAAACGATGATGTCTCCTGGATCCAAGTGGCATGTTCCATAAGTGAACGTTGCCTCTTCAAACGCGCCTATCAACATGCCTCCCGTCTTTAATTCGTCTATACCTTTACGACTGTTATAGTGAAACGGATAACAGTGTCCACCGTTTGCATAAGTGAAGGTAGAGGTCTTCATATCCAATATACCGTAAATCATCGTTGCGAACAGGTCTGCCTCAGTGTCCTGTGCCACCAAGTCATTAATCCGCTTAAGAATCGAAGCCGGTGTCCCTTCTTCATGACAGAGCAATCGGAGTGCTGTCCGGATCATTACCATTAGCAACGCTGCCGGAATACCGTTCCCTTTTACATCGCCGAGGACAATCCCGACTTGTGTTTCATTCAACAGAATGAAATCGTAGAAATCACCGGAAACGGAAGTAGAACTTTGTAGTAGATTTGCGATGTCGTATTCGTCAAAACGCGGTGCCTGATCGGGTAATAATTTTTTTTGGATCGCGGCAGCAGCTTCGAGATGTCCGGCGAGTTGTTGCAATCCCTCTTCGCTGAATCCTTCTCCCATAGCACGTTTCAGCGGATTGATATATTTGATCGGTCTTGTCCTACCGAGGACTGCTTCAACGCGTGCCGTCACCTCGCGTAAATCAAACGGTTTCGTGATATAATCGTCGGCGCCCGTTTCGAGTCCGAGAACTTTATCATCCGCCTGCCCGCGGGCTGTAACCAGAATGACAGGGATGCTTTTCGTCTCATCTATATTTTTCAGTTCTGCGATGACCTGCAAGCCGTTTTTATGCGGCATCATAACATCGAGTAAGATGAGGTCTGGCGGTTCTGTGCTGGCACTTTGCAATGCGCCATCGCCATCGTTGGCAGTCCGGACGGTATAACCTTCGGGCTCCAAATTCATCTTTAGCAGTTCAAGTATATCCGGATCGTCATCGACGACTAAGATCGTTTCAGGCATATTTTAAATGTTCCTTGCGGTTGTTCAGGAAGGGTTTGCAAAAACTCCTTTGATGGTTAAGTCTTACCGTCAATTGGCATAAAAAACTGGAAATTGCTTCCCTGTCCGTTATCTCCGGTATCGACCCATAATTTACCGCCGTGTGCTTCAACGATTCCAGAGGCGATTGAAAGACCTAAACCGCTACCGCCTTGTTGTCGGGTCTGCACACTTCCGAGCTGTCTGAATTTATCAAAAACCTTATCTCTCTCGTCAGCAGGGATACCGGGACCTGTATCAATGACCTCAACATGAACGCCGTTCTGTTGACTGGCTTTCGGAAGTTTTCGGAAACCTTCGGAAACCTCCAGTAAAGAGGTTTCTGATGAAGTTACGTTCTCTATCTGATTGCCGACGGAAACCGACGGCTGATGGCTACTTTTTTGTGATGATACTGATATTCTGACGGTCACCTTTCCGTTATCTGGTGTGTATTTAATAGCGTTTCCGATAAGATTAATAAAGACCTGTCCGATGCGGTCTGCGTCGCCGATCACGACCGGCAGGTTCGGTGATGTCTCTAAAAGTAGCGATATGGCTTTCTCATCTGCTTGCGGACGGAGTTCTTCAATCCGCCCTTCTGCGATTGCGTCAATCTGTACCTGTTCCTGCTTCATTTCGATGCGTCCGGCTTCAATCCGAGAAATATCGAGCAGGTCGTTGATAAGTTCGGCGAGTCGCTCTGATTGTCGGAGTGCACGGCTCAAACTCTCTTGCTGTTTCTGATTGATTTCGCCGGTTTTGCCGTCAAGGATCAAGGAAATAAAACCCTTGATAGACGTTAACGGTGTCCGTAATTCGTGTGACACCAGAGAAACGAACTCCGATTTCATCTGCTCAATTTCGTGTTCATTTGTGATGTCATCGAAAACATAGACCATCCCAGCAACGTTGCCGCTTTCATCAGGAAAATGACTTGCTATAATACGGAAGATACGATGGTGGCTGCTATCTGGTAGTTCTCCATCAACTTTGGTTTCCGCAATCATCGTTTGATGCTGTGCCGTCTCACGTTGTGAAGCGGAAAGAATTTTCAAGTTGGTCGTTCTCGTATCCGTGAGTTCAGTTTCCGTATTTTTTGATGCTTTCGTCCATCGAATTTCGCCAGCTTCTGGGTCGAGCGCGATATGGTTTCCGAAACCGGAGGTGTCTCCGAGATTCAAGAGCCGTTCAGCCACAGGGTTAATGTAGAGTACATGTCCTGTGGGTTCAACGACGATCAACCCTTCGCCGAGGTTATCGACGATAGTGGTAAGTTTGAGCTCCTCTTGTGTGAGTTGGTCAACTGCAGTCTTTAGATTCCGGCGCATCTCATTGAATTCTGCAGCCAGTGTTCCGACTTCGTCATCACTATCAACGACAATTTCACTATCAAATTCGCCTTGTCCGATGCTACGGGCAGCTTCTGCTACTTTCAATATTGGTGTTGCAATCCGTTGCGCAGCCCACCATGCAACGAATATAACGATACAACTTGAAGCGATGGTAACATAAAAAATATAATTGTTTAATTTTCTAACGCCAACGTACGCCGAGGATGTCGGACGTGAAACAAAGACGATCCAATTGCTAAAGTTCTGATCAGTTTTCCAGGGCTGTCTCTGAGAGAGTCGGGTTCGTGCCCAACCGTATACCCGCGATTCATTGAAACTGTCGGTTTCACCCACGGGTTCGTAGCCGTAATATTCCCCTTGTCTTTCCTTTTTTGCCTCAATGATCGCCTCTGTTGATGCATTGTTCATCTCTATATTGTCACCGATTTGGTTTCCGCTTCCAACAGAGGCGGCGATGATTTTACCGGACGCATCCGTTAGAATCGTGCGCGTCTGCTCCAACTCAGGGCTGGATTCGACGATACGTGTAAGTTCAGGCAGCAACAGTTCAATTCTCAGCACACCTATCGTATTTTTTTCATCTTCGGCAGCGGTTCTTCTACGTCCGGCACTTATCGGAAGCGCAATGCGTAGCAGATGTACTTCTCGGACGGTATCATAGCGAACATCTTCTGCAAACGGGTAACCTAACCCGTTGTTGTAAGCATTTTTCCACCAGAGTTCTTTATCTACCTGTTCCGGTACGCCTTTTATCGGAGAGTAGTCCAGCGTCGGCTGGTTTGATCGGAGGACGTATCCCGATGCGTTTGTAATCGTTACCTCTCTTGCATCCCTACTCCTCCTACGTCTCCTGTTTCCAGCATAATTTTCGAGCAGCCGGATACTATCGTCAAGATGCGCCCAGACATTGAAATAGACAACGGCATCACTATCAGCCGTATTTGAACTCGCGACGGCTTCTCTGATGTTCGGGAGTTCTCTGCGAATGTTTTCGATTTTTTCCGAGATGGCGTTATCCACACGGGCAAGTTTCTCTTGTGCCAAAAGTACGTGGTTTTCACCGACAGTCCCTTTGAGTGCATCCTCCCCCAACACCTTGATCGCTATAGAAACGGCGAACAACGGCATGAGCGCGACCAACAGGAACAGCACAACCTGTTGACCTCGTAAACCGACCCTAAACCGAAAACGTCTCGGACGATGATTGTCTTTCATGAGGAAGTTAAAGGTTGTCAGTACGCTACGCTTTCAGGGTGTTAGTTTTCAGTACTCAGTACGCTGCGCTTTTAGTACTCGGTTAAAGAGGTATCTTGTGGCAGTAGCAGGAAAGGAGACCGCTACAAATAATCTTTTAACTGACAACTGAATGCTGATAACTTCAAATGTTGGTATTACATGAAAGCACCGCGTGCAGCCTCCTCCGTGTCATAGATTTCAATAACGGTCGCAAGTTGCGTTACCTCTAATACTTCTTGTACTGCCTTCTGCGGTTTCAGCAAAACCAGTTTTCCACCAGAGCGCTGATACCCTTTCAAAGTCGTCACAATTGCCCCCAACGCGCTGCTGTCAATTAGGGGGACTTTCGTTAGGTCAACGACCAATTTATCCTGACCTGTTTGAAGTTGCGATTCCATAGCCTTGCGAAAGGTATCGGATGCATTCCCGAGAATCTTCCCTGCTACATGGAGGATAGAGATGTTTTCTTCTCCAATTGTTATCTCAAAATTCATATTTTTTTAATTTTCCTTGCGGTTAAGTTAAGTGGGTTTGAAATTTGAAGTGCCACTCATAAATCCGAAGAAACACCCTATCAAAAACCTTTCCGCTTCGTTTCAGACTATGTTTTTCCTATGACAACATAGTTTCGATTGAATTTTGGGGTTGTAAAAACGGTTTCAACGCTACCACCGAGTGCGTTAAGATCCGTCGTGCTCTCATTAATTTCTGTATCTATTATTTCTTTCCCTGATTTGTAAGCCACCCATTTTCCTGTCGATTTTAGGAACGGCATGCAGTATGCCGCTGAATCTCGGAGTGTCGCGACGTAACGCGTAAAAACCCAATCGTAGGTACCGGCGTGATTCGGGTCTTGAGTACAAACTTCGGCGCGTTCCATCAGTACTTTGACCTCTGCCCTCTGATTTGACGAAGAACGCGTGCCTTTAGTATGGATGTCGGAAGAACCGAGAACACGTGCCTTTAGTATGGATGTCGGCGTCGCGTTTTTGGTTCTGTGTTCTTGGTCAAGGTTCAGTTTCGCAATTAGAAATTTTAGAAAACTCCCTTTCTTTTTCGATGCTTCAACGAGCGTGAGCCGGATGTCTGGCACATATATTTTCAAGGCGATACCGGGAAACCCTGCCCCGGTCCCGATGTCAATCACGGTGTCGCCGCCTTTGAGTGCAATATGCTCCAAAACGCCTAACGAATCAAGGAAGTGCTTATGCGTAATCTCATCCTTATTTGTGATTGCCGTCAGGTTGAACTGTCTGTTCCACCGAAGTAACTCGTCGCGATACTGCACGAACTGCGCTGCCTGATGCGTCGTTAGCGGGAATCCGTATTGATTGAATGTCTCTTTTAAGACAGCGTTGTGGTTTTCCACATTATTTTGCTCTCTGCTGATGCAGGATAACCGTCAGGATCGAAATATCCGCAGGCGAGACACCCGGAAGGCGTGACGCTTGACCGATGGAAGTCGGACGAATCTTTGCTAATTTTTCCCGTGCTTCCGTTTTTAACCCTTGAACGTTTGCATAATCAAACGCATCAGGGATTCGGAAATTCTCCAACTTTTTAAACTGGTGAATCTGTCGCTGCTGTCGTTGGATATATCCGTCGTATTTTATCTGAATTTCTACCTGTTCTTTCACCACTGACGGTAGCATCTCAGTAGGCGGTGCGACTTCTGTTATATGTTCATAGCGGAGTTCTGGACGTTTTAAGAGATCCGCAAGCGATGTCGGTTGCTTTAGCGCGCCTGTCTTAAGGATATTTTCCAAGTTATCCACTGTCTCTGTTGTCGGTTTAAGGAGTGTCTGCTGTAACCGTGCCAATTCCGTCTCAATTTCCGCTGCCTTCCTTTCAAACGCGTGGTATCTGTCGTCATCGACGAGTCCAATCCGCCTGCCGATTTCGGTGAGTCGTAGATCGGCGTTGTCTTCACGCAGTGCCAACCTATATTCGGCGCGTGATGTGAACATGCGGTAAGGTTCGCGGATGTCCAGCGTAACGAGATCATCGATCAGGACACCTATATAAGCCTGTGCTCTGTCGAGAACAAGCGGTTCTTCACCTTTGACCATCAAAGCGGCATTGATACCTGCCATAAGCCCCTGTGCCGCGGCTTCCTCATACCCCGTTGTACCGTTGAGTTGTCCTGCGAAGTAGAGACCCGGAACCTTTTTCGTCTCAAGTGTCGGTTTTAGTTGTGTCGCCGGCGCGAAATCGTATTCCACGGCGTACCCGAACCGCATAATCTCAGCGTTCTCTAACCCTTTGATGCTATGCACCATCGCCACTTGCACATCTTCCGGGAGGCTCGCGGAGATACCGTTGAGATAGATTTCGTCGGTATCTCGCCCCTCCGGTTCCACGAAGACCTGATGCTCCTTTTTCTCTGAGAATCGGACGACTTTGTCCTCAATGGATGGACAATAACGGGGACCGATGCCGACGATGCGACCGCTGTACATCGCCGAACGGTGGAGGTTCTCACGAATGATGTCGTGTGTCCCTTCATTGGTATAAGTCAAATAGCAGGGGAGTTGCGGCTGCGTGATTTCCTCGGTGACAAATGAGAACGGTAGCGGATCGTCATCTCCGGGTTGGATTTCCATCTCGCCGAAGTCGACCGTTTGGGCATTGACGCGTGGCGGTGTTCCCGTTTTGAGTCTACCAATCTCGAAGCCGAGGTTTAAGAAACTTTCCGACAGTTTCTCAGCGGAGGATTCGCCTGCCCTACCGGCACTATACGAGACATCACCGATGTGGATGATACCTTTCAGGAATGTCCCCGTCGTCAGGATGACAGTGTCCCCGAAATAAGCCGTCTTCGTCTGGCTGAGGATTCCGATACATCGTCCATCTTCGACGAGGAGTTCTTCGACCAGTACCTGTTTAATATCGAGTTTCGGTTGCGTTTCGAGGACGCGCTTCATCTCATCTTGGTACGCCTTTTTATCGGCTTGTGCGCGGCTTGAACGGACTGCCGGTCCCTTTTTCGTATTCAAACGTCGAAATTGGATTCCGGTCTTGTCGATGTTTTTCGCCATCTCGCCACCGAGTGCGTCAATCTCTTTAACGAGGTGTCCCTTCGCGAGTCCACCGATAGCGGGGTTACAAGACATCTTCGCGATTGTGTCGAGGTTGATCGTAACGATAAGCGTTTCACAGCCCATGCGCGCAGCAGCGAGTGCGGCTTCACAACCGGCATGACCCGCACCGACTACGATAACGTCGTAATGTTTGTTATAAGTGTTCATGCTTGTATCCTGCTACCGTGATAAGCTATAAGCGGGGTTACAAACTCTGAAGAAACACCCCAGCACAAACCCTGCAGTGGGTTTGTGTAAGGTGTCGTCCACTGCAGGCGAGATTTGTAACCTCACCCAATTACAAAAGGTCGAATACAGCTATCATAGCATACACAAAGAGAATAATCAAAATTAAAATAAAAAGTTGGCAACTCTCGTTGGCTATAGTCCGTCATAAACGACGCTAATAACGAGTGTTGCGACAACTTCTAAACTTTTCGGACTACATTTATCGACTGTGTCTTCAATTGTGTGCCAATACGGATAATCGAAGTCGATAATATCCACCATCGGTATCCCAACCTTGATGAGTGGTACGTGGTCGTCCATAATCGCGGGGCCCAAACGTTGTTGGAAGGGTGCCAAACCGAGTGCTGCTGCGCGATTCCATATCGCTGCGGTAAATGCTCGGTTAGCGTTCCAAGAGTTCGCCTCTATCGGTAGCGTTAAGTTCTTGTCGCCTACCATGTCTAACAGGATTCCATAGTCCGGTTTCCATTTTCCGAGGTTTCGTGCGAAGAACCGGGAGCCGATGAACATATCGTCCGCGGTTTTGCCGTAATCTTCGCCATCGAAAAGGACGATAACGACGCGCCGCGGTGGTGGATGCGTTTTAAAGACTCTCGCGAGTTCGAGCAGTACGGCGACACCGGATGCCCCGTCGTTGGCACCGAGGATCGGTGTTTCCCGATTTTCAGGTTTCGGGTCGTGGTCAGCGATCGGGCGCGTGTCCCAATGCGCAGCGAGTAGAACCGTCTCTCCACTCATCGGTCCGAACTCCGCCAAAATATTGTTCAGGTGTAGTGTTTCAGTGCCTACCTTATATTCGAGCGGTTGCAGTGCCGCACTGTTCGCATATTTCTGGAGTTCAGTGAAGAGATAGTTCTGTGTTTCTCGATGCGCTGCCGAACCGGGGGGTCGCGGTCCGAATTCACACTGCTTTTCCAACATAGCAAAGGCGCGTTGTGCGCTGAAAGTTACGTTCGCTTCGCGAGCAGTCCCTACTCTGGCGTGCCTCGCTTCTTTCGGTTGGACATCTCGGCTGTCGGAATCCGGTTCTGCATACGCGATGCTCAAGACACCACAACAAAGATAGGTTAAAAGGAGTAGGTACCGTTGCACGTTCATTATGCTTTTCGCCTGCCTTCCAATGCTTTAGCAAGGGTTACTTCGTCAATATATTCCAAATCTCCGCCGACAGGGATCCCGTAAGCAATACGCGTGACGACGATATCAAACATCTCCAAGTGCTGTGTGAGATAGAGAGCCGTCGCTTGTCCTTCTGTCGTCCAATTTGTGGCGAGAATTACCTCTTGCACCGGCTCAGCGTTTGCAGTGGAATCCTTGATCCGTTGAAAGAGTTTATTAATTCCGAGTTCCTCGGGTCCGGTGCCGTCTAACGGGGACAGAACACCCCCAAGGACGTGATAGAGTCCTGTGTAGCCGTTGGTTCTCTCAATCGCCCACAGATCATCGGATTCTTCAACGACACAGATTAACCGTTGGTTGCGGCGCGGACTGGTACAGATATAGCACGGATTCGTATCGGTAATCATACTACAGACATCACAATAACAGAGTTGCTGTTTTACCTCTGCGATGGCTTCCGCGATTTGGGCGGTTTCAGTGTCAGGTAACTTCAGCATAAAGAATGCTAAGCGCTGTGCTGTTTTCTGACCGATTGTCGGGAGTTTTTGGAGCTCAGTGATGAGCCGCGCCAGCGGTTTCGGGTATTCTTGCATAGTAAGTCATCAGTTGTCAGTTACCAGTTGTCAGTCACCTTGTTGTGGCGTTCATATCTGTTGTAGCACCCATAATATCTTCACTGGCATGGGATATTAACTGATGACCGATGCCTGATAACTGAGAACTATTTGGTTACGGGAGTCCTGGAATTTTTAGACCGCCAGTCAATTTGCTCATTTCAGCGGACATCAATTCTTGCGACTGTTGCAGGGCTTCGTTAACTGCTGCGACAATCAAATCTTCAAGCATTTCGGTGTCTTCTGGGTCAACGACTTCCGGTGTAATCCGGAGGGAGATAACTTCTTGTTGCCCGTTGACAACAGCGGTTACCATTCCGCCACCGACGGTTGCTTCAACCGTCCGGTTTGCGAGTTCTTCACGGATTTCGAGCATCCGTTTCTGCATCTGTTGTGCCTGTTTCATCAGGTCATTCATTTTCATAATTTTTGTCCTGTCACCAAGCGGTTTACGTCTCTATTTCCTCACAAAATACTTGGTGCGATAAAGTTTCCTTATTCCTCGTAAGGTGGACGCTTCCCAAATTCGGAAAGCAGTTGTTATTGGGTTTCGAGAACTGTAGCATCAAAAAGATCGAGTACCGTTTTGAGCTGCGAATCGTTCTGGGCTTCAATTTTCCGCATGAGCGGTGTCTTTCGTTCCTTTTCCTCTGGTACGTCTTGTGAAGATGTTGATTCTGTATCAGTATCTAACGCAACCAACTCAATATTGACAGGAATACCGATTTCCTGTCTGATAACATCGGCGATCATTTTCTCGTCTGCCTCTACGATCATTGGTAGGAACGAGCGTGAGCATGCGATTATAACCGTGTCTGTACCGTTAACAGTCGGCACAGATTTGTCTAACAAGCCGTTTCTGATTTTGCCCATCGGGAATTTTGCCTTGATATCTTCCCAGAGGCTCGGTAGATCGGTGAGTTTCCGGGTAGGGGGCTGGAGGCCCGAATCGGAGGCACTGGGTGTTTCTCCCAGGGTGTCGGAGGACGTGGCGCGAGCCTCGTCTATTATTGTACTTGCGTCGTTATCTTCTAAATCAGGTTGCGGTGCTATCGGAGGTGCTTGACGTTTCGGAATGGCTGTCTGTCCCGATGTGTTCTGTACATCGGGTTGCTGAAAATCTGATAGTAGGGGCGAGGTGACCTCGCCCCTACGTGCCGAAATCCCTGCGGCATCAAACTTCTGCTCAAGTTCGGAAAGTTTATCGATGATCTCTTGGAGCGGAATCCCTTCTTCAAGCGAGTTCATCTGAATAAGCGCAGCCTCTAATTGGAGTTGCGGGTAACCATAAGTTTTGATGTCGCGGTCGGTCTGCATCAAAATCTTGATGATCCGTGAGAGCCGGTTTACCGACATCCGCTCTGCGTTCTCCTTGAGTTCCGGCAAATCCGATTTCGGACTCTGAATCAGGTCGCTTAAACCGTTGTCGATTGCCAAAAGTCGCAGGTCTCTAAAGTAGTCGACCAATTGATCGAGACATTGTGACAGATCGGTTCCCTGTTTCGCGAGGTTATTGAGCGTTTTTAGGGTTTTTGAGAGGTCTCTACCGATAATTGCTGTTGTCAGTTCTCGGAGGAGCGAACTTGAACCGAGTCCGATGATCTGTTCGACTGCATCGACGGTCAATTCTTTACCGGCAGAGGAGACGAGGCGTTCCAGCAGGTTTTCAGCGTCGCGTAAACAGCCTTCAGACTGACGGGTGATGAGCGTGAGGACTTCCTGATCGGCTGAAACTTCTTCCGTTTCAGCGATTAACTGTAACCGTTCGATGATCTTTTCATGTTCCAAGTGTCGGAAATCGAAGTCTTGGCAGCGGGAGCTAATCGTCTTCGGGATTTGGGCGTGCTCGGTCGTCGCCATGATGAAGATGACGTGTGGCGGCGGTTCTTCAAGCGTTTTAAGGAGCGCATTGAACCCTTCCGGTGTGAGCATGTGCACTTCATCAATGATATAGATTTTGTAGGTACAGGTAGCAGGGGAGAGTTTTACGTTTTCTCGAAGGTCTCGGATCGTATCAATACCGCGATTGGAAGCGGCATCCATCTCGAATACGTCAAGGGCTCTGCCTTGTGAGATTTCTTCACAGAAAACGCATTCGTTACAAGGTTCTGCAGTCTTGCTGGTGTCGAATTCGGTCTCTTGGATACGGTTTGGACAGTTGACGGCTTTGGCGAGGATCCGAGCAACCGTCGTTTTGCCGGTACCCCGCGGACCCCAGAAAAGATAGGCATGCCCGACGCGTTCAGACAGAATCTGATTTTTTAAGGTTGTGGTAACGTGCTCCTGTCCGACAACGTCACTGAAGTTTTGCGGACGCCATCTTTGGGCGAGAACCTCGTAAGACATTGTGCAATCCTCTCTTGCGGGGTTTAGGCTGGGGAACCGGACGTGGACAGCCGTATTGATATGCGTAAAAAATGACTATGCACCCAGAGTTGACAAATTCCTCCAAGCGTTGCCCGCGTCGTTAGCTCAGGCCAGGCACCCTTGCGTCACACGCGCGACTCATCTACCGCTGCTTCCTTCCGGACCTGACGGGGTTCAACAAGCGCTCGTTGCTCAAGACCCAACCCTCAACACTACGTGCGTGGGACAGACCCCACAGAAACATGCCGCATACCGGGGATTCAGTCCTGCTTAGCGGATTGCAGATACAGGGCACCGCTACCTCCCCACCTAGCATAGTCAAGGCTGAAAATATCAAAAAAACTGACGGAGAGAGTGGGATTCGAACCCACGGTACTGCGAAACAGCACACATGATTTCCAGTCATGCCAGTTCAACCAACTCCTGCATCTCTCCATAAAAACGTTTGTAAGTATCTTAACAACGAAAGTTGCAAAGCACCTCAATTTACAGTAATTCCAAATCAAAATTGCGTAATGGAGCAGACGGGATTTGAACCCGTGACCTCATCCGTGCGAGGGATGCACTCTCCCAACTGAGCTACTGCCCCAGAATAGATGTCCCGCAAATACGTAAAAAACGGAGAGAGTGGGATTCGAACCCACGGTGACTTGCGCCACAACAGTTTTCGAGACTGTCCAGTTCAACCACTCCTGCATCTCTCCATGTTAGATAATACACACTGTAGGCAGGGTTTGATGAAGTTTCAAAAAATAAATCGGTAATTTCTTTTAGAAATCCGGTGCGGTTAGAAACCGCACCTACCGGGCCTGGGGCAAATCGGAATTACCGAATTAATAAATTAATCTTCAGGTAACCCTGCCTGCAAGAGGCTAAGCTTTTTATTTTTTTGATGGGCGGCGGCGTTGCTGAAAAAAAGCTTTCAGGAGTGCGCTGCTCTCGTCTGCCAACACACCACTAACGAGTTCGACCCGATGGTTCAACCGTTCATCTTGAAGGATATTGTAGAGTGTACCAGCTGCTCCGGCTTTAGGGTCGCTTGCTGCGTAAACAACCTTCGGGATACGCGCTAACACAATCGCACCGGCGCACATCGCGCAGGGTTCCAAGGTTACATAAAGCGTGGTATCCGTGAATCGCCAGTTCCCGATTGTTTTGGATGCAGCCTGTATGGCAAGCATCTCTGCGTGTGCGATGGGGCTGCCGGACGTTTCACGTAGGTTATGTGCCTCAGCGATGCGGACATCTTCGCGAACGAGGATCGCGCTGACCGGCACTTCACCTTCGTCAGACGCTTTCCGTGCTAACGCAAGTGCTTGTGCCATCCAGAAACGGTCGCGTTCCACATTCTGTTCCATCATTACATATTAAAAGCGCCTGAGAGGATTCGAACCCCTGGCCTTCTGATCCGTAGTCAGATGCTCTAATCCACTGAGCTACAGGCGCGTATCGTAAGGGTTATCAGTTAAAAGCGGTTGTGGCATGAAAACCAAATGGCGCAGCTACAACGGTTTACTGAAAACGTTAACCATCAATGGATGACTTTTAGAAAGAACGGAGAGGGTGGGATTCGAACCCACGATGGCTTTCGCCATAACTGCTTAGCAGGCAGTCCAGTTCAACCACTCCTGCACCTCTCCATATAATGTGGCGGTGGGAGTAGGATTCGAACCCACGATGGCTTTCGCCATAACGGTTTTCAAGACCGCCGCTTTCGTCCACTCAGCCATCCCACCATGTTATAGTTTCGTGTCAATTATTCATATATATTATACACTAACAAAAATGCCTTGTCAAGTTAATATTCAGTTTTCGGAACCGTTTTGTGATGTTCCGGGAGGCGGTTCTGTGAATTTCTCGCCGCGGTCTTCTGCTTCCCTTCTCCGGCGATCCCATTCTAAGATTTCCCGGTAAACCTCTGCCTTCCCCTGAGCGAGCCCTTCAGCTTTACCTTCAGCTTTACCTTCGGCTTTACCTTCGGCTTTAGCAGCCTCAATCCGCTTTTCTTGTCTATTGAGATACCAATCTGACAATAACATGATTACGTCTATACCTCCTATTATCATTCCGACAAAAGCCCCGCCCACCGGGATAAATGCCGAAATATCTTTCATGATATTTTGAACCGATTCGTGTCCTTTCCAGCCACTTGTAATCTCATAATTTAGGGCAAAGTAGCCATAAATAGTAACAAAAAGAGAAATAAGAAAAAGCGCGAATCCTGCTTTTCCTGTCTTCCAAAAATCTCTGACGGTCCCTCGCCAGAATTCACTGTGCTTTTTCAAAATCTCCGCCATCCTTAGCATTTTTAAAGTTAAGAATAGAGTAGCATGCATCGGGTGGATTGTCAATCCGAAAATAATTGGGTCAGTAGGGGATTGAGTTCTCCGTTTTGTAGCGTCGAATTTTAGTTTGCGACCTATACACGCACAAACTGAAAGTTTATGCTACGAGTGATACGGGTTCTCCACAGGCTAACTGTTGATGCTACAACTTTACACACCGTCTGGAAAGATTCTAATAGACAACCGACAACTCATACGCTATAATGATACCAATTAAAATTGACCCTTATGGTGGATCCGCTAAACAACACGAATATAATGACAACACATTCGCACGTCATCTTGAATATGGCGTTCCTCTCAAAACGGGACAAACCGTTCCTCAACACTTACGCTTTCATCGGTGCGGTGCTGCCCGACCTACCGATATTCATCTTCTTTCTCATCGAAGGTATCATCCATAAAACCCCAGAGAACGAACTCTGGGGTTCCTTGTATTTTACCGAATCGTGGCAGAATTTCTTCGACATCCCCAACTCCATCCCACTCATCTTGATTCTGTTAGGGATTGGGTACTACCTTTTGAACTCCGAGCGCGTAACCGTCTTGGCGTGGAGTCTGCTCATCCACTGTGCTTTCGACTTCCTGACACATCACGACGATGGACACCATCACCTCTTTCCGCTCTCCGATTACGTCTTTGAGAGTCCGATCTCATATTGGGATCGCGATCACCACGCTGGTATCGTGGCACCGATAGAGCGCGTCGTTTTCCTTATCGCCTCTGTCTACCTCTATCGAAGGCTGCAGACCCGACTCGCGCGGTGGTGTCTAATCATCGTAAACGTCCTATTCGTTGCTTCCTATCTACTTTTCTTCCTGCTGCGTCCGCGCTAATTTTCGGCACTCGGCGAAACTGTGACGTTTGGTCGGAAAACTAAATAGCCCTGAATCGAACACAGATATACTTGACTTGGCAATCAAATTGGCATACACTTATTCATCGCCCAATAGTACCTAATCGGGCAAGATCCGATATCCTGTACTAATTCCAGTAATCATACCGATAATCGCCCAAAGTCCAGCACACGCCATCTCTCCGATCACGAGTCCGAGGAACACAGGTCTTGCGCTCCGATACGCTTTCAATCCACCGTATTTCACGATGCTGAACTTCAGTCCCCATCCCAAGAATATGGAGAACCAGAGTTTGAAAGTTGCCCAAGAACTCAGCATTGTATAACCGAGCGGATGCAGTGGCCACCATACAAAAGTCTGACGCATCCACATTAAGAAAGCAGTGAAACCGCCTCCGACGACCATAAACCCAGTATTCGTCCAATTCGTGCTTGTTTTCGGACTTGTCAGTAATCCTTCAAGTTGTCGCATGAACCAACTGCCGCCGGTATAAGGTGCGCCGTGTGCGTAGCTGACCTTGATTGCGGAATAGTAGGAAACCGCAAGCCCTACAACCATCGCGACCGCCATGGCGATGAGAAGCTGCCGGCGTTTGATACGCACTTCGTCCGCCGCTTTCAACCCGTTCATAATGTTGGGCATCATGAATTCGCGGAGATCTAAGGTCAGGCATACCGGATGCATCATCATTGATGTCAATGTAGACGGATGGATTTTTGAGGTGCCGAGGGTTGTCAAGAAAAAACTCTGCGGTGAAAACGAGGGATTGATGAACGGAATTCCACCGTTGATGACTTGCCACGTCAGCACAATATACATCGCCAGCAGAAATAGGACGAAACCGAGCGCGAATAGGAGCGACATTCCCATCAAATGATTAAAGAACACAAGGACAGAGATACCACCGATGAGACCGAAGATCGTAACGCTATGCGGAAGTGCTTCGTCGGAAGAACGGAACTGGAGCATGTTTTTGATGTGGTGCCTCGATTTCCAGAGTGCGATGGCGACAAACATCAAGCACGCGCCTGCCTCCTGCGCAGCACTAAACGATTTACCTGTCCACTGGACACCTGGTCCCGAAGTGAGTTGGAAACCGAACATCACGCCTAAGAGGCACTGCAGCTTATAAAAAATAAAAAAGAACCATATACTAAACGACACCTCCAAAGTCAGCAGATAACTGAACCCTACCATCGACCAGAAGACGACGATCTGAAATGGACGCAACGCATTCCAAGGACGTTCAACGAGGTGCGGGTCCAACCAAAAATCGCGTGGGATGTGTGGTGCTGCAGGGAAAAAGGTGTGCAAACCGTTCATCGTGTGCCAGAATACTGGAAACGCGAATCCGAACCAGAGCGCGCTATTCTTAAAAAGCGGACCGAGGCTGCCGCTGCCTTGTGTCGCCATCTCTGCCGGCAGTTTAACGAGCGGGAAGGCACAACGTTCATGCTCCACCCACTGCTTACGAAGTAATACAGAGAGGCAGATCATCACGAAATAGACGACCAACACATAGGTACTCCACGTCAGGATGGGGACCATCCAGGCCCCCCACGGCACCGGTTCGTCTGCAAACAGTCCTTCAAAGAACGAACTCGCAGCACTGTGATCTTGGACCACACGCCAGTATGGAATATAGTGATGGAATAGAGATTCCCAGTCGTTTTCTGGGGTGGCGAGGTAGCGATAAGCGACCATCGGACTGAGTGCGTAGCGCATCATACCCGATGACGGGATACCTGCTGGGGCGAGCATAATACACCAAATCGTGACAAGTTCGCCCGCCGAAAATGCTGAAGTAGGATAAAATCGTTTCAGGAGGACATTGATACCCAACACAAAGATCGTCAATACAAAGAAGGGACCGACTGGAAAGTGTCCACCAGCAAGGAAGATGTTACGGATAACATAATCGTTATAAGGCGCGAGAAGACATTCGGTAGTGGCACATGCCAAACCGATCAGCACCGCACGCCACGTGAGACTATCTCGTACCTGTTGTTGAATCAATGTATCGCCTTTTAGAGGGGGTTCTACAGATTATCAATCCCAACGCTACTTGATACTATAGCATAACCCTCGTATTTTTTGTAGAACAATTCATACTTTCTTTTTATAACTGACAGGACTTACGCAATTTTGACTGCAGCCCGTTCAGTTAGATGAGAATTTTCGGAAAACACAGCGGTCTTCTGCCACAAACTGGGAAGTTTGTGCTACAAAAGAGCAGTATGCGTAAGTCCTAACTGAGCCGCAAGTGCGACTTACAAAACAGATGGGGTTGAGCAGGTTCATGCGGACTTATTATTAAATGTGGATTTGTTTTTTAGATGTGGTATAATATTAGAAAATCTAAGCCGATTCACAGGAAAGGGAGTTTTATGAAACAAGCGTACCATTTACACCGTAACTTTACATCACCTTTAAGCATACGAAAGTACCTCTTTACGGTATGGATGCTTGCCATTCTAAGCCTTTCTGTAGGGTGTGTTAGCCTCAACACCATAGGGCAAGTTGGCAACACAGTCATTGAAGAACTCAGTGATGTGAACATCTTTACCGACGAGGAAGAACTACAAATCGGGCAGGCGTACGTTGCGGAACATGAACGTGGAATAAAAATTTACACGGATCCCGTCGTGACAAACTATATCAACGATCTCGGGCAATACCTCGTACGGCATAGCAAGCGCAATGATATCCCTTATACCTTTAAAGTGGTAGACACAAAAGGGATAAACGCTTATGCTATCCCTGGGGGGTTCATTTATGTCCATCTCGACCTCATCCGAGCAGCGAAAACCGAATCGGAACTCGCCGCCGTGCTTGGACACGAGATTGGGCACATTGTCGGGCGGCATTCTATGAAGCAGCTCACGCAGGTCTACGGCCTTGAACTCCTCAAACAATTGATTTTAGATGAAGACGACAGCGAACTTAAAAAGCTTGTTGCAGATGTGCTCGCTGTAGGTCTGCTTTTCAGGTACAGCCGAGACCATGAGCGAGAATCAGATTTTTATGGCGTAGAGAATGTCTACGATGCAGGGATCGACCCAGAGGGTGCTGCTTTGTTCTTTGAGACGCTCCGGGCAAAGCGCGGGAGTGAACCTTCTGCCATAGAAAAATTTGTATCTACACACCCAATGCCGAATGAACGCGTCCTGAATGTTCGGAACCATATCTCTAAATTGCCACCGAAATCGGGACTTCGGGCGGATTCATCACGGTTCAGGCAAATCAAGCGACGGATTCGATAAGGTGTCGGACCTACCCGCCACGGTCAACTGAAAAATATGGAATACCTTAACGCAAGTTTCAAAAACAGACTTTACACCCTCTTTGCTGTGCTAATACTGTCAGGCATCACGATATACAGTGAAGCGGAGGTCTATAACTACAACAACGGCGATCAGATCGTTACGATTAAAGGACTCCACCTTGATGCGTCCGCCTTTAATCCGACTGTGAACCGGTATATCCCGCATAATGGCGGGAACGACTTCATCATCATGGAGCAGTTCGATAAAAACTGCGGTCCCAACAGCGTCCAGATGATTCTCTATTACCACAGAAAACACCGAAGACTTAAGGAGATCTGGAAAGCAGCCGGTGTCCGAACCGTCGCGTTCGGCACGTCACCAGCACAACTCCGAAAAGCACTTAACGAATTAGATGTTAGCGCACACTGGTACACCGGTAAGGACCTCGACGATGTGCGCCGCTACATCAGGGACAACCGTCCACCTATTCTGCTTCTGCGACTTTCAAATACGGGTTATCACTGGGTTGTTGCCGTAGGTTATGACACTCGGCAGAACGAAATTCTGATCGCCGATCCGAACGGACGATTTGAGTGGTGGGATGCCGAGCAACTTAACGCAAGTTGGAACCTCGAATGGCTACCAGAATATGAGATAGCGGATAGTGAATGGTACGAATTCCAAATCGATGCAGGACTCTTTAATCGGTTCCACCTCAACCCGAATACGGCAATCGTGCCGTTGGAGGCACCGTCCTTTGAGACAAACTACCTTGATTACTGGTCGGATACACAAGCGATTGAAATCTATGGTGAAACCGTATTTCGTGGGGATACACGTCAATGGGAAGAGACGCTTACATTCCAGGATCCGTTTAGCATTGTCCAGGTCTCGGACATAGAATTAGTGACCTCCACGGGGACTGCGAGTGTGGATGGATGGGAACGCTTGGATAACCGTTCAATTAGGGTTTGGGGTGAGATTGAGGATGGTTGGTTCTTGCGGGGTAGGTTGTGGGTCATCGTTCGGACTTTCTACTTCAACGATGGCGAGGCACTGCCAGATAGGAATGCTGCTAAGGCACCCTCTGTAGGACCCGCAGAGACATCCGTTTTGCCCAACTATCCCAACCCTTTCAACCCAGAAACGTGGATACCTTATCAGTTAGCGAAACCGGCAGATGTTAGTGTGTCCATCTATTCCGCCGATGGGAAGTTGGTCAGGACGCTTACGTTAGGATATAAGCCGGCAGGCATCTACTACGACAAACCGCGTGCGCTCTATTGGGACGGTAAGAATAAACAAGGCGAACCCGTCGCAAGCGGAATTTATTTCTATACACTCACCGCAGGCGACTTTACTGCCACGAAAAAGATGCTCATTCTGAGATAAAATTTAGGACACCCCATGGATTTATTTTCAATACGACTTACGCAATTCCTTAAACTTTAAAGCACTGGGAATTTTTACACAAATTTGGAGAAAAAATGAGGCGTTTTGGGACCCAAGGCCGCGTGTACGCTGACCGGCACTACGTTGTTTCGCGTACTACAGAGATTGCCGATTTTATCAAACGTATTGAAGAAGGTCAATATATCGTTCTCTTCGCACCCCGCCAGACCGGAAAAACTACGTTTTTTCGATTGGTGCTGGACACGCTCACCGCTGCGTCATCACACTATTTCCCTATTCAGTTGAATTTTGAAGCCTATAAGAATCTCTCCGCCCCTGATTTCTATGAAGCCTTTTGCAAGCGCGTTCACAAGGAGGTTCTGCACGTTTTCCGAGAACGGGAAGGCGATCCTGATGAGGGACTCACACGTTTTCTCAGCACCGCAAAATTCACCAATCACATTTCAATGATGGACTTCTTTGAAGCGTTTTCCGGGTTTTTAGAGTACCATACTAAGATGGAAAGAGTCGTCCTAGTCATAGACGAATTTGATGGCATTCCGCAAGCCGTTCTGAGTGATTTTCTCCATTCACTTCGCGATGTCTATCTCTCTGGTGAAAGACGATGCCCCCATAGTGTCGGCATCGTCGGGGTCAAACGCATTACACAGCTGAACTACGATAGGTCCGTCTCACCGTTCAATATTCAGGACGAATTCCATTTGCCAAATTTCACCCGGGAACAGGTGCAAGAACTCATTGCGCAATATACAGATGAAGTTGGGCAAGCCTTTGCATCGGAAGTTATTGATGCACTCCATAGACAAACAGCTGGGCAACCTTTTTTGGTCAACCGACTCGCGCAAATTCTCACAGAGGAATTAGATATCGCGAAAACTGAGACGATTACGATGGCGCACTTTCTGAAGGCACACACAGCACTTCTTGAAGAAGAAAACGTCAACTTAACACATCTGCTGACGAATATCCGTAGGGATCCGCGCTTTGGGAACCTGTTGATGCGAATTGTCTCTTACGAGAGCGGGGTACAATTCAACCTACGCAATGAAATTATTAGTGAACTCACCACTTACGGGGTTATCGCAAAAGATGCTGACGGTTTTTGTGAGATCGTTAACCCAATTTATCAGCAGTGTATCGTACAGGCGTTTCAACCCCTTATTAACGGGCTTGAGGGAGAATACTTCTCGGAAAATAGCGACACTGACTTTACAGATTATCTCACACCTACTGGATCGCTTTTGATGACCCCTTTGCTTGATAACTTCAAAGATTTCATCGCACGCGCGGGGTTCCGCATTCTCCAAGTCCCTGATACGCCGCAAGAATTTGTTGGGCAGTATCTGCTTTACACCTATCTATACCAATGTGTTCGCAGTGCGCGCGGGGGCATGTACCTTGAGGTGCAAACCGGGCGTGGCAGGATGGACCTCATTGTTCTACACAATGGGCAAAAATACATCATTGAAACCAAGATTTGGGAGGGTGAACGGCGTTATCAATCGGGCAAAAAGCAGCTCGCGCAGTATCTCAGATTAGAGGACGCAGCCGAGGGATATTACGTCATATTTGATCACCGCGCGACTCCTGAACAGCGCGTAGAAACAGAGGTGCTTGAAGGTTTAACGCTTCGGAGTTACGTGATTCCGGTGGTCCAACCACAACCTTCGTCAATGCTGTGAACAGGACTTCTGATCCAACCAGACCATGTTCCGCTGAAGTCGCTGGTATCTGTACCAATGCTCCTTGAACGTATTCATATTCCTCTAACCCGTTTTCAAGAAATTCTTCCAACGTCATCTTTCGGCAACGCCATCAAAACCGTCGTCCCTTCACTGAGGATACTCTCAATTTCCACGCGACCGCCGTGCTCCTCAAGAATCCGTTTCACATTCGCCAAACCGAGTCCGGTGCCTTTCGTTTTCCGAGTAAAGAACGGTTCAAATAGATGTGCCAAATCCTCGTCTGGTATTCCGACACCCGTATCAGCGACCTTGATACCGACGCTATTATTCTCATCTATAATTGTAGAGACCTTCAGGACACCACCTTCTGGCATCGCCTCCATCGCGTTCAGGACGACATTCATAAATGCCTGTTTTAATTTATCTGAATCAAATTCAATTTCTGGGGTTTCAGGTGACACGTCTAACACTAACTCAATTTGATGGTGTGACAGGTTGGCTTCCATCAATGCTAAGACGGCTTGCAAGACAGGTGCGATCGGTTGTTTTACCAAGTTAAGTGCTGTCGGACGTGCGAAGTCCATCAACCCTTTAACGATGACATCAATCCGCTCAATTTCTTCAAGGATATAACGGGGCGATTGCTGATGTTTCTCGACCGCCATTTCCGGTTTCTGCATCAACATCTGTGCCAACATCCGCATAGAGGACAACGGGTTTCGGATTTCGTGTGCGAAGGAGGCGGACATTTTTCCGGCTGTCGCTAAGCGTTCGGCTTGAAGTAACTTGTCCCGAGACTGCTTCAGGTCCCTGGTCATCTGGTTAAAAGCAGCGGCGAGGTCGCCGATCTCGTCATGCGTTTTAATTTCACACGGTTCATCAAGGTTACCTGTCGCGACACGGGTGGTAGAATCGACCAAAACCTTGATCGGGTTCGTCAAGTTTCTTCCGATGAGGTGGCTGATGAGAGCAACCAATCCGGTGACAAGTACAGAGATGCTGAGCATGTACCACGTCAGCGTCCGTTTCGCTTCGGAGATCGCATCCATCGGACGTAGCAGACAGAAAAACCGTCCAAGTTCAAGCGGTAGATAAAAGACTTTATACGGCTTCCCATTAATTGTAACATCCCGTGTAACAGCGGTTCTGTCCGGACTTTCTAAGGAGGGTTTGACTTCACGAAGCCGCATTTTATCAGCCAATTGTGTCCAATCCGATTCAATATTAGACAGTCCGTCGAGCGTGGTTGCATTCAGTGTATAATCAGAACCAAAAATCATAATCTCAACGCTATAGGCGCGCTTGAGTTTCTCATGGTCTTCCTCATTAAAGTACCCTGTCTCTATGATGGTATCGAACCATCCTTCTGTTTCGCGTGTGAACTGTTCACTGTATTTCCAAGCGAAGATTTCAATGGATACCAAAGACAGCACAACAGCAACCACAGCAAAAAGAAGCAGAAACGGGAGCACAATTTTGGTTTGAATGCTATACCGACGCATCGGAATTCCTCATAAAATACAATTTTTAAAAAATTATGCACCCTTTTCGTCTACAAATCGCGTCATTAATAGTTGAAACGAAACACTGTTTTCTCTGAAGCGACATCAAAGGCTCAGATTGTTGTTAGTATAACCTAAACGTGTTGGCTTGTCAACTATGTGACAGGACTTACGCACTTTTGACTGCAGCCCGTTCTGTTACGATGAAATTTTTTGAAAAACACAGCGTTTTTGTATCACAAACTAACAGTTTATGCTACAAAAGAGCAGTATGCGTAAGTCCTATGTGAGATACTTTCACGGGAGTATAGCGCAACCTAACAGGATACGCTACAAAAGAGAAAACTAAATCGTCCTGATACTTTCAGGCACTATCACAAACCGTTTCCATTCCTCTGATCGAAATTTAAGCGAACCAATCTGTGGACATAATCGTCTTATGTGTGGAAAAATTTGGAACTTTTATGCATCAGCAGTGTGTATAAATTAGGATAAATTTTTGCACTGAACGGTACATCGTTAATCGGCAAAGTTAAAAGGGCATCAACCGAAAAGTTGTAAGGAGAAAAAAGATATGACATACAGACAAAAACCCACCACTGTGTATACAGATTTGGAACTTGAGCAGATTGATGAGGCTGAACTTGTCAATCGGTTTCAGGACGGTGACACAGAGGCTTTCAATCCTCTCGTTCTCAAATATCAACAGAAAATTTACAACCTCATGTACCAACGGGTTCGCGACCAAGAGGTAGCAAAAGACCTCTGCCAAGAGGCATTTCTAAAGGCGTTCAAAGCACTCCCGAAATTCAAAGGCGGTTCAGCGTTCTATAGTTGGATTTATCGGATTGCCATCAATTGTAGCATCGACTTTCAGCGTCAGCGTAAACGTGGCAAGGTTTTTCCGTTTGAAGAATTATCCGTTGAAGACGATGATGTGCTAAATATGAAGGATCCGCATCCGTCTCCTGACAAAGCCCTTGAGGAAAAGGAGCTCGGACGTATTATCCGAAAGGCGGTGAAGAAACTCCCGCCCGGTCAGCGTCGTGTCTTTAATTTGCGTCACCGAAATGAGTTGGCGATCAAAGACATTGCTGTGCTGTTAAACAGATCGGAAGGCACGATTAAAGCACACTTGCACCATGCGCACCGACAACTTCAAGGCATGCTGCTTCCATACCTGCAAAACGCACCGTTAGAATGGAACGGAGAGACGCAGTAGAACGGATGAAGTTCAAGCCGCGGCCCGCGCTCTACTTTCTGATCCCGTATCTACTCGGTATCATCGTAGGCAGATGGTTATCTGTACCGTCTTTATGGCTCTGGTTCTCTGTGCTCTTCTGTCTGATCGGTAGCATCGCGACGCGGCACCGAATCCGTTATCTCTGTTACGGACTGCTCCATCTCGCTATTTTTGCGGGGGGTATGCTCCGTTTGGAAACCGTCTCTCATTCACCAATCCCTGCACATTTTTACAACGAACCTGTGAGTTTCTCAGGCACCACAACATATCAACCCGATCGCGGCGAGATGTGGGATGCCTGCTACGCCACGGGTGAACTTCAACTGCTATCGGATCCAACACAGCAGGTATCAGCGAAGTTCCTCGTTCGGTTCCAAAAAACGTTACCGCTCCGCTACGGTAGAAAGGTAACCCTTACCGGAGTCCTTGAACAGGCACAGGACAAACGAAATCCCGGTGGTTTCGATTACCGAGCCTACCTCGCACGGAAAGGCGTTGACGGTATCATCAATGCGAAAGGTTTTCTACGGATTGGTGAACAGCGCGGATTTTTGCTTTTACGCTGGATAGAGGCACTCCGTATCCGAACGGAACAGGTCATTGACGCTATCTATACCGGTGCTGCGACAACCGAACCGTCGTTACATGCGCAGCTCCTCAAAGGTATCTTGCTCGGCAAACGCAGCGATCTACCGACAGAGACATTGGACATCTTCCGAAACAGCGGCACCTTTCACGTACTCGCCGTCTCAGGTTTACACGTCGGTCTTGTCGCTATGTTCTGCTACTTCGGGTTCCGATGCTTCCGGTTGCCCCAGAAGGTGCTCTGTCTGCTGACGATCGCTGCGGTGCTGATTTACGCTTGCCTGATAGGTTTCCGTCCTTCCGTTTTCCGTGCCTCGCTGATGGCGATCCTGTTTCTTTTTTCGACTGTCATTGACCGAGATGCCGATCTCTTCAATTTGTTAGGATTCGCGGCACTCGTGCTGCTCCTCTTGAACCCGCTCCAGTTATGGGATGTCGGCTTCCAACTCTCTTTCGTTGCTGTTACTGCTATTGTCTATTTCGTCCCGAAGATGGAGAGACCGCTGCGTCGGTTCTGGGAAAATGGAGACGACACGGCTTCGCAGCAGCCTGTCTCTACCCTGACAAAGTTCAGGAACAACGCTGTTAACTGGTTAGTCCTTTCTTACCTTGTGACAGTCGCTGCACAAATCGGGACAACGCCGTTGATAGCCTACCACTTCTTCCGAACCTATCCACTCGGCATCGTCGTGGGACCGTTTGCTGTCGGTCTCGTATCACTGATTGTTGCCGTTGGGATGGTATCGGTATGTGTCGGTTTTATCTATCTACCGTTTGCGAAACTGCTGGCATTCTTCAATCACGTGATTACCTCTATCTTCTTAGCACTGATTGGTCTGTTTGGACAGGCGTGGGGTGTCGTGAAGTTAGCACCACCGACGCTCGGTATCTGCGTTCTCTATATCGCTATCTTTTTAGGGATCGCGAATTGGCACTATGTCCGTAGATACTGGCGAATTGCAAGCCTCGTCGGACTCTCCGTTGTTGCTATCTGGGTCTGGGATACCGCTTTTCACGAGAAGGGGAGGCTGCTTGAAGTGGTCACACTCGATGTCGGACAAGGCGATGCGACTTTTGTCAAGTTTCCCGACAATCGGACCCTGCTCGTTGATGGTGGTGTCCAGCGGAGTTATTACGACGAGAAGAAGCAGAGACGGGTTGACTATGATGTCGGAAAACGTATTATTGAACCCTACCTCGATTTTCGTGGGATTCGCAGACTCGATATGGTGATATTGACGCATCCGGACATCGACCACGGCGGCGGACTTGCTTATATCTTACAGAATTTTGCGGTTGGACGTGTACTCGGTATCTCCGACCTACCGCTCGATTCGCAGACACATCGGCGGCTCCGCGCGATTGTGGAATCGGACAGCATCCCATACTCGTTTCCTTATGCTGGAGAAATCGAACTCACACCGACTGCTACGCTGAACCTATTACATCCGATAGATGCTGCGTCAACGAATCTGCTGGATCAGGACAAGAACGACGATTCCCTTGTCATAAAATTGACGTATCGCGAAATGGACATCCTGTTCACAGGCGACATCGGTAGAAAGGCTGAGGCTCGACTTATCGCGGCTGGCGCGGATCTCCGTTCGGAGGTTTTGAAGGTCCCGCATCACGGGAGTCGCACATCAAGCACCGCACCCTTTATAGATGCAGTCCAACCGCGGTATGCGATCTTCTCACTCGGACAAAATAGCCTCTATCAATTTCCACATTCAGATGTCGTCGCGCGGTACCGAGAACGCGGGTGTGTACAATTGCGGAGCGACCAGCTCGGGGCTATCAGCGTTCGTACGGATGGAAAGCGGTGCTGGATTGACTTTTCTGTAGGAACGAGCTCGGCGCGCGACCTTATTGGCAACTAATACCAAATCTAATTGATGATTCCTCTTAAAAATGCTATCGTTTTTGCGTTGTGTCCGGTTCGGTTAGGAAACCGAACCTACCGGGCCTGGGTGGACGTTGTAGAGTTAATGGAATATAAACTTTTAGAAATGGTATAATAACCGATAACCGACAACTCTTAGCGTGATGGCGCGATCGCAATGCGGAGGGCATCCCGACGTTTTGATGCTGCAAAAGCGGTGTTGATTTCCGCTAACGGATACGTCTCTCCAATCAGTTCGGCAAACGGGTAGCGTCTCCGATTCTCTTCAATGAAGTGCAGCGAGTCACCGAGTGCTGTGTAGTGGTAGTTGTGGACACCTCGGACGGTCACACATTTCCTGACGAGGTGATCCGCGTCAACAGTAATATGCGCATCTGGATAGACATAACCGAGCGTCAAACATCTCCCACCGACGGCTGACCATGCAATCAGGTTCGGCAGCCCACTTGTTATGCCGCTAACCTCTACACCGAGGTCAGCACCGCGCCCGTTTGTCAGTTCTTTTAACGCAGCGTCAATCTCCGCTGTAGCGTGTTTATCTGCGTTGAAGGTGTGCGTTGCGCCGAAACGTTTGGCGGTCTCCAAGCGTCCGTCGTTAATATCCACAACAGCGACCGTCTCGTAACCTTGTTCGCGCAAATAGCACGCTGCATAGATGCCTAACATCCCTGCACCGTGGATGACCGCTGCTTCGTTAGGGTATGTCCCGATGGTCTTCAAGCCGTTTACAACGGTCGCAAGTGCACAGTTAATCGGCGCAACTTCTTTGTCCGTTATACCGTCTGGGACGCGATAAATGGCTGTCCCAGGACGCAGCAGGATATGTGTAGCGAACCCGCCTGATAGCGTCGTGGAACCTTCGCTCCGCGCGTGTCCATATTTGAAAAGTGTTTCGCACTTCTGTGGGAGATTTCTGTCGGTACAATAGTCGCATGTACCACATGAAGCCATGAGACTCCACGTGACGCGGTCTCCTTCACGGAGCGGTTCACCGGTTGCTGAGGAGTGTCGTGTCGGTGCTGCGATCGTACCGACGGCTTCGTGTCCAAGCACACACGGCGTAGGCGCGCCTCGACGACCGGATATGGTGTGGAGGTCTGACCCACAGATCGTCGCAAGCGAAACGCGAACGAGGATGTCCTCTGGCGTTGCTATCATAGGCACTTCGCAGATTTCAAAGGGTGTCTCTGTTCCGTGGAATAGAGAAATCTGGGCTGATATTTGCATAAAACGGTTTCCTTGAAGTAGAAGTTTCGGTTTAAGTCTTTATCAAGTATGCCGTTTCTGGTGTGTTATGTCAACAAAATTCGGTTGCGTCCTAACAACCGAGTACTCATAACTATCCCTCTGACGGCTGATTGCTGTCGGCTAACGGCTGATGGCTGATTTAATTTGACAAAACCTCACGGATTTCGTATCATATAGTATACATACATCTTAGTGAAAACAAAGGGTTGTACATGAACAGAACGGTCGAAGTTCTTATTGAAGCGTTACCTTACATCCGCCACTTTTATGACCGACAGATCGTCATCAAGTACGGCGGAGCTGCGATGGAGGATGAGACGCTGCTCCAATCTGTGATGCAGGACATCGTTTTGATGAAATATGTCGGTATCCGCCCCATCATCATTCACGGTGGCGGACCGCGGATCACGGCATGGATGGACAGGGTCGGAAAAGTCCCAGAATTCGTGCAAGGGCTGCGTGTAACGGACGCTGAAACGGTTGAAATCGCCGAGATGGTACTCGGATCCATCAACAAAGAGATCGTATCACACATCAATCTGCACGGTGGAAAAGCGATCGGACTCTCAGGAAAAGACGCAAACCTAATTCTCGCCGAGAAACAACAGACACAGATTACAGATGAAAATGGACAGGAAATTGAGGTAGATTTGGGGTTCGTAGGAAAAATCATCGGTGTCAATACCGAGTCGGTCACTGCCCTTGATAGAGGCGGATATATTCCTGTCATCGCGCCGATTGGTGTCGGGGTTGATGGTCAGACTTATAACATTAATGCGGATACGATGGCAGGCGAAGTCGCCTCTGCATTCCAAGCGGAGAAACTGATCATGCTCACGGACACACGCGGCATCCTTGAAGACCTCTCGGATGATACATCACTCATTCCGACAATCCGTATGCGAGAGGTAGATGGGTTGGTTAAAGGCGGATGCATCGCCGGTGGCATGCTGCCGAAAGTGGAAGCCTGTACGACAGCACTCATGGGCGGTGTCTATAAGACGCATATTATTGATGGTAGGATTCCGCACTCCCTACTGCTTGAAGTTTTCACGGAGGGTGGTATCGGAACGGAAATCGTTAGGTAAGTATTACCTTGCAGGCAGGGTTTGTAACCCCGCTACTGTAGTATCAGAACTGAGAGGAGGAGAAAATGGCAACACCGAAAAAAATAGCCGCAATCATCACGACCTATTTTCAGCACTCACACGCAGATGTCATTGCCACGAAATACATGAAGGGTTTCCCGACGGATACCGGACTGCAGCTGCCGCGCGTCGAATTGGTGTCTATCTATCTCGATCAGGTTGACGCGCGAGACATCGGTGTCGGATTGGCAGCTGAGCATAACGTTCCTATCTATCCGAGCATTCGGCAGGCACTGACGCTCGGTGGCAGTGAATTAGCTGTTGACGGTGTGATACTTATTGGTGAACACGGCGATTATCCGCATAACGAAATCGGACAGCACATGTACCCGCGGCGGTATATGTTCGAGCAGATTTGTGGTGTCTTCGCATCGAGTGGAAAATCCGTGCCTGTCTTCTGTGATAAGCATCTCGCCTACAACTGGAACGATGCGGTTTGGATGTATGAGAGAGCGAAAACGCTTGACGTGCCGTTCATGGCGGGTTCTTCGTTACCGTTGGGTTGGCGAAAACCGTTCTTAGAGCATCCACTTGACATCAAATTGGATTCAGCAATCGGTATCGGTTATGGGGGTGTGGAGTCCTACGGTTTCCATGCGCTTGAGACGCTGCAATGTATGATTGAACGCCGACACGGGGGCGAGTCAGGTGTTGTGGCGGTCCAGTGTCTTGAAGGTGAATCGGTCTGGGAAGCCGGTGCGGCAGGAAAATGGTCTATGGAATTAGCAGAAGCCGCGTGCGCACGGATCGAAAATCGTCCCGATAGCACGGTTGTAGAGGGGTGTCCAAATCCGACAGCGTTTCTAATTGAGCATAGTGACGGATTCCGTTCGGCTGTGCTGATGCTGAACGGTTACGTCTCAGATTTTGCATACTCGGCAAAATCGGGGGACACACATTATGCCACAGAGGTTTACCTGCAAAATGGGCCGCCATACGGACATTTCAGTTATCTGAGTCTCAATATTGAGGAGATGTTCGTGACAGGGGAGCCGCAGTATCCGGTGGAACGGACGTTGCTTGTGACAGGCGTGCTTGATGCGCTGATGCACTCACGAGCGGAGGGACACATTCGGCTTGAGACACCCCATTTGGCAGAATTGGCGTATCGTTCTCACGAGAAGATGCCCATCCGACCCGTAGCACCACGCCCCGAAGGTGCGACGTTATAGTAAAATCCGAAAATAAATGAACACTTGTCCGAAGATAACCCCCCTAACCCCCCTTATCAGGGGGGAATAAGATGGGAATTACTTCGATTTGATGTGTTTAAATAATTATGGGCTTTGCTATAATGTAAAAGCGCGATTAGAAAACCGCGCTTATTGTTTTATAGTAAATCCCATAATTAACTGAGGGTGTTTCATAAA
>JAAXHL010000036.1 GCA_012270865.1 Candidatus Poribacteria bacterium
TCATGCGGGAGGTTGTCCATAAACAGATCGCGGAGTTTAGCATAATTGTATCTCCCTTCAACCCATCCTAATCGCGAGAAAAGTCTATAGGTATAGGAATCAACAACGAAACTCGGTTTACCCGCAGCGTAGAGGATAATTGTATCTGCCGTTTCGGGACCGACACCGTAGATAGAGAGTAGTTCTTCACGTAATTCAGGAACATCTTGCTGAAACATTACGGGCATGGGACGTTCCGTGATATAATCCACAAACGCGCGTACCTTCTGTGCTTTCATACGAAAGTAGCGCGACGGTCGGATCAATCGCTCCAATGCGGCTTGGCTGATGGAGGCGATCTCTTCGGGTGTAAAGGCACCAGCGTTTTTGAGATTGTCCATCGCTTTTTCGACATTGCGCCACGATGTGGCTTGTGTTAAGATCGCACCGAGTGCTACTTCAAACGGCGTATCTGCGGGCCACCACTTACGGTTTCCGTGTTGCGCAAGCAATTGATTGTAGAGCGAAAACAGTCTTTCGGTTATATTATCTTCATATAGAATTTGCATACGTAGACAATCCTCAATACCATAAGGGGAAAACCATGGATTTAAGTTTCAGTACCAGCGCGGGCAACGGCGGTTGGAGTCTTGCCGAATGCGCAGCGTGGGCAAAAGCGAACGGATTTGATGCAATCCGCCCGAATGCTACTGGCGTTTTTGAACCGAGTGTCATTATACAATCTGGTGGCGAGGCAGTCAAGGAAATTTTAGATGCCAACGGTATCTACCTCGCAGCCTTGACCTCTCACTGTAACCTTCTTGACGACGACACAGAAACACGGGAAAGTGCTCGTGACACACTGATGCAGGCAATCGAAGCGACACATATCCTCGGTGCCCCGGTGGTAGTCACGTATGCGGGGAGTCCCGTCAGTTGGCATTTTTACGGTCAATTCTCTTCGGAACCGGGGAACCCCGGCGATAGGTCAGTTGAACTCGTCGGACGGTTTAAGGAGATGTGGACACCTGTCGTCCGATTTGCTGAAGAGAAAGGCGTGCAGCTTGCGTTAGATTGTGCCGTACGGATGGGCAATATCGCGTGTAACCCCGAAATGTGGGAACGGATCCTTGATGCGATTCCGTCAGATTCGCTCGGCTTATCTTGTGATCCATCGCATTGGCTCTGGATGGGGATTTTGCCTGCTGAAGATGCGATCCGTATGTTCGACGGCAAGTGGTATTACGCGGATGTGAAGGATTGCGAAATCAGTCCTCAGATGAAGTTCCGACAAGGGATTATCGGGAACTGGTGGTGGCAATATCGGGTACCCGGACGTGGACAACTGAATTGGGGAACAATCACTGGTGCGCTGCAGGAATCCGGTTATGATTATGTGTTATGCGTTGAAAACGAAGACCGCGGTGCCCCCGGATTAGACGGCTTTGCACTCGGTGGTAGGTACCTCCGGCAATTTCTTTAGTGGTTGTCAGTCATCGGTTATCAGTTGTCAGCAAATAGCAATCAGCCATCAGTGAAAATCGCGACCGGGAGTGCTTTGCAGTGAGAATCCTGCAGAAGAAGGAATCGGGGATTTTCCTGCGGGGAACTAAATGGTTCTGACGTTAATTCCAGGGTCATTCAATTGTCCATTTTTCGATCGAATTTTTATCCCAGGTCCGGTAGGTTTGGTTTCCTAACCGAACCGGATCCTTAAAAAAAGACGTGAAGCCCAATAATTCCTTAAAATTGAATGACCCTGCGTTAATTCCACTATCTCTTGAAATTGATTGCGATATGTGATAATCTACAAACATACTTATTCTGCCTGAAATGATGGACAAAAATGGAAAAGCAGTTACAACCGAAATCACACAGCATCGCGATTCTTGC
>JAAXHL010000211.1 GCA_012270865.1 Candidatus Poribacteria bacterium
AACTTAGATGTGACAGAACACTAGTGTATTTAGCGAGTTTAACAGTTTCAGATGGGCAGCTGCCCCCCGATAACCTTCCGGATGGTGTGATCACTCGATTTAGCCACGGTGCCTCAATTTATACCGTTGCCTTCTCCGCTGATGGGCAACTGCTCGCGAGCGGCGGTGATGATAATTCTGTCATATTGTGGAATGTTGCTGATAGACGCGAACGTGAGAAATTCGCACAACATAATAAATCAGTAACATCTGTCGCTTTTTCACCTGATGGAGATCGACTTGCATCTGCAAGTCTTGATGGTTTTGTAAGACTCTTGCCGCTTTCTTCTCAACTCAAACGTACCTCCGATAAAGACGAAGGAGATGTTGAATCGGTTGCCTTTTCACCGAATGGCAAAGTGTTAGCCAGTGGTGGAGGAGATCGCGAGGGATTCGTGACGTTGTGGGATATTCCTCAAGAAAGCCGTATCGTTACTTTCCCTGCACATGGAGGTATTGTTGAATCGGTTGCGTTTTCGCCTGATGGACGATTGCTTGCCTCGGCAAGCCGAGATAAGACAATCAAAATCTGGGATATTGACACTCAGGACATGCGCAAAACCCTCGCTGGACATAAAAATGTCGTGCGCTCGGTGGCATTTTCGCCTGATGGTGAGATACTCGCGAGCAGTAGTCGTGATTATACTATAAAACTCTGGGATGTATCTTCTGGCGAGAATTCTGACACCTTTAAAATCCAAGGCAACAACTATATTTACGCCGAATCGGTTACGTTTTCGCCTGATGGGAAGCTGCTTGCCGCAGCTTGTGTAGATTACACTGTCAAATTATGGGATGTTGCGAATCGCCGTGAGGTTGCCACGCTTAACGGACATCACGGTGGCGTAACCTCGGTTGCGTTTTCGCCTGATGGTCGGACACTTGCCAGTGGAAGCAGAGACCGTACCGTTTTACTCTGGGATCTCGTCCATTTCGGGCTTGAGGTGCCTCGAATAGCCAGCGTTCCAAAAAGCGGCAGAATCGTTCGTAGATACAATACCTGAAGATCCATTGAGCACTGACTTGGCAAAAGAGCCAGAATCCAAAGTATCTGAGAGTGAAATACCATTACACCCACAGGAATTAACGAACACGCGGGAGGAAGAAACTAAGCCTATCACACCCAAGCGTACAAAATTACCGGATCGTCAAGATACAACGCCTCCCAATATTGAAATCCTCTCGCCTACGGAGCATGTTGTGCCTCAATCGGTCGAACAATTGACAGTTCAAGGCAGGGTCACTGATGACAATAACGTTAGCGAAGTCAAAGTCAACAATATAAAAACGACAATTTTGGAAGATGGAACATTTACTGCAACGGTCCCGTTGTCTAACGGTGAAAACGATATCCGCCTCGCAGCAATAGATATGCATAATAACTTGGGGACGCACCTACTCACCATCGTCCGTGAAGGAGTTAATCACATTGACACAACCCCACCCGCGATTCTTATCCATTCGCCCATATCTCGTTCTGCAAAGTTAGCCGTCGATCAATTAACTATTGAAGGTGGCGTTACTGATGATGGTGGTATTGCAGAAGTCAGAGTCAACGATACGGAAGCAGTGGTATCGGAGACGGGTGAATTTGCTGTGACAGTTCCACTGGATTTCGGTGAAAACGAAATTCGTATCATGGTGACAGATATGTCCGGGCACGTTGGGACAGACTTACTCACTGTTCACCGTGAGGATATTTCAGAGGATGTTGAAGGTCCAGCAATTGATGTTCTTTCTCCAACGCGCGAGATGAAGCGTGGAGTTAAATCCTCAATTATCGTACGTGCCGCCTTTACTGTTGTTTCAGGGACAGTCACCGATCCGAGTGGAGTTGCTAAAGTCATGATCAATGACACAGAAGCACAGGTTACAGGAGACAAGTTTAGTCAGAAAATCCAATTGGCTTATGGTGATAACCCCATCAGCGTGATTGCAGTAGATAGACTGAATAATACTTCGTTTGAAGATATAACTATCAACCGTCCGAAACCAGTTGTAGACCCTCTTGTCCGAAGCGGAAAAGATTACGCACTATTGTTTGCTGTAGACACTTACGATCATTGGCCCGGACTTCGGTATCCACGCATTGACGCGATGAGCATCGGTCAAGATTTGGAAGACATCTACGGTTTTGAGGTAGAATTAATTCATAATCCGACGAAAGAAGATATTCTTAGCGTATTGCACAAATACGCGCAAAAGGAATATGGCCCCGAAGACCAGCTGCTCATCTTCTTTGCCGGACATGGGGATTTTGATCCAGTGGGTAATATGGGTTACCTTGTTTCTCAAGACACAAAAAAGCCAGAAGACGACAATTTCAGGTTAAGCTACTTTTCCCACTCCTATTTCCGCGATTTTATTGATAGGATGTCGTGTGAACACATATTTTTAGTGATGGACACCTGTTATAGTGGAACGTTCGATGAACGACTCGCTATGCGCGGCGAAGCAGATGACGAACTTAGACCTTTCTCACAAGAAGATATAAAACGAAAATTGGGATATACAACTCGGTGGTATTTGACATCCGGGGCTAATGAGCAAGTTCCTGATAATTCGTTGTTCGCTCGCGCGCTGCTTAATGCCTTACGAAGCGAAGGGGGGCGTGATAACATTCTAAATATACAGGAAATTTTAACCTACTTTAAAGACCTGAATAATCCAAAACCGTGTTTCGGTGAATTTGGTCGAAATGCGCCAGGCAGTGATTTCCTATTCATAAAAAAATAAAACGATAATTCTTACTTAAACAATTGCACAGGCTAACAGCCTATGCTACAAAAAATTGTCCAAACTACCTTGTTTTTGTCCAATAAGTGCGGGAAACTGTATCGTCTCTGATGAAATACAAACCCGCACAACCATTGAGAAAATAACACCTTAAAAGGTCTCAAAAAACTTCTACACACCTTTGAGAGGAAAAGGAAACCAAAACCCTGATTTTTATTACTTTTTCGGGCACGAAAGCTGCCTTGAAAAAATTGATGCCGAGTTATGATAAGGGTTTAAAAGGTAGGGTGTTGTGATTTGAAACCTTTTGACCCTCTTGAAAGCAGATAGGGACTGGGATTGATGGTTCCCTTTCATTGATCAACTGGATCCCGATGTGCTTGGAAAAAATAAGGAAACTATGGTTAGTTAAAATAAGGAGCATTTAAGCGATGCAAAATGTGTTAGTTTGTTTTCTAATTGTGTGTACAACAATCGGCTGCGCTGTTCCTGAACTGATGGAAAAGGCCGGTTTCTCTACGACAACTTACGCTCATGCTTCAGAGACCGACCCTCTGCCTGTTTGGGTTTTATCTGAACTGAATAAATATCCAATTGAAACCTTCCTTTTTGAGGTTGGAAAGAGTCATGGGACCGGGACTGCAGCCTTTGAAAACGCTTTGGTAGATGCCCGAAAAAGAATTGCTACAAGGATACTCGAGCGGGTACAGCATATAGTTCGTTCAAATGATTCGGTGCAATATGACATAGTCCGCGAACATTACAGCGCAGTATTGGAACATTATTGTTTAGAATCTCTGAAGTTTCCAGCTTTACAACTCGGTGGACTTAGCGAACAGAATTTGTCTGTTAACGCAGCCCGTACAGATCAATATACGTACGCCCTCGTTTACATCAGACGGGAGGACCTCAAACGTCTGTACGCCGAACAGGCACAGAAATTGCAACAAGAAATTAACCGCACCCTTGCGACTGCCCAAAGTGCAGAGAACGCACGGGATATACGGAGCGCAGCAGAGATATATCTCCAAACTTATCCGCTTTACGAGGCACTAAAGGAAGCAGAGATTATTCAGATTGGTGCTGAATATGCACCTAATTATAATGATGCTCTCACTCGGTTGGAAAAAGCTTCTATAGACACTAGTAGTCGTTCAATGTTGAGTT
>JAAXHL010000199.1 GCA_012270865.1 Candidatus Poribacteria bacterium
TTATGAAACACCCTCAATTAATTGGACCTCCAAAGATTGGCGGGGTTACAAACCCCGCCTGCAAGGATGGGTTTTGTGTTTTACAGAGTGTCCATATATCTTCGGGCTTTACTATAATAGAAGGGAAACACCCTCTTTGCTGGTGGCTGATGGCTAATTCGCGAGTTGTGCGGCGCAGTTTAGTGCTGCGACAAGACTGGTCTCGCTTGCAATACCTTTACCTGCTATGTCGAACGCTGTTCCGTGGTCTACACTGGTCCGAATTATCGGCAGGCCGAAGGTGACGTTTACGAGTTCCCCAAATCCGAGAAGTTTTATGGGTATATTGCCTTGATCGTGATACATGGCGATAACGGCGTGCCAGTATCCTTGATTTGCTTTCACGAAAAGCGCGTCAGCGGGAAGTGGTCCGTCTATTGTAGCGTTGGGTGTCTGTGCCTGTGAAATGGCTGGACGGATAAAGCGTTCTTCCTCGTCTCCGAACATCCCGTTTTCACCGGCATGCGGATTTAGTCCGGTGACGGCAATTCGGGGTTCAGAAATACCGCAGCGCATCAGTGCCTGTTGCGTGATACGGATAACTTTTACGATTCTTTCAATAGAGAGAGACTTCGGTACATCGGCAATGGGGATATGGTTTGTAACGAAAGAGACAATAAAACCGACATGTTTATTTTTTTGCGTGTTATCAGTGTTTAGGCTTAGTGCTTCAGGTGTGCAGAGCGTCATCACTACGTCAGGCGTGTTCGTGAATGCGGCAAGCATTTCGGTATGTCCTGGATAGGGGTATCCGGCAAGGTTTATAGATGCTTTGCATATTGGTGCGGTCGTGATAGCGTCAAGTTCTCCGAGCATGGCGAGATGTGTTGCGACTTCAATTGCTTTGACAGCGGCGGCACCTGCCCGCGCGTCTATGGTGCCGAGGCAGATTTCCTTGGGGGTTATTGAGGAGACATCAAGCACATCAATTGTCCCGCAGGTTGCGGATGCTTGTTCTGGGGTTTTGATTCTTTTAATTTTTAATCCTGTTTCTGTGTGTTCCGAACGGACGGGTGGTAGCAGTTGGCATGCTTTCTCAAGGATAGCCGTACTCGCGATTACGATGGGTTGGCACAATGAATATACGTCTTTGTGTGTGAGTGCCTTGACGATGATTTCGGGACCGATACCGGCTGCGTCTCCCATCGTGATTCCAATCCTCGGTCTATTTATGGTATGCGCCTTGTGGGTCTTGAATGTAATAGTTTCGGATTGGATGTGGCGTTCTGTGGGGATCATTGCGACTTTCTCGGTTTTAAGGGTTATCAGTTTTCAGTACGATTTTTCTGCGAAAAATCTTTCAGTTGTCAGTTAATAGATTTTGTGCTTATCAAAAATCTCTTTTATCAGTCATCGGTGAAGGGGATAAGGTTTAATCAAAACCTCTCGTAACTGACAGTTACGGTTTTAGTTGGCGATAGAGTGTTTCAGCGCGTGCGCGTGAGACGTTTCCGGTGGGGAGTTTAACGACTTCGTATTCAGGTTCGGGTGTGTCCTCAGTGTTTGTCGGATGCGGCATGCGAATTATATCGCCGACAGAGAGCGTTTTCCCTGCTTTTGCGACGTGTCCATTGACGCTCACTGCGCCTTTGCTGCAGAGGGTGTTCGCAATTGTGCGCCGTTTTACGAGACGGCTGATTTGTAGGAATTTGTCTAATCGCATGTTTTTAGTAGTTGTCAGTACGGTTTTTTTAAACCTTTCAGTTTTTAGTAGTTTCCAGTTTTCAGTACGATTTTTTTCTCCGAAAAAATCTTTCAGTTATCAGTTAAGAGATGTTGTGGTCAATCAGATGCCTCTTTAACTGATAACTGCGTACTGAAAGGCGACGCAGTCGCCGTACTGTTAACTGATAACTGTTTGTGGCGGATACAGCAAACGAGACTGCCACAAGCTCTCACTGCGAGGCATCTTAACTGAAAACTGTTAACTGTTAACTGATAACTACTGAAAACTGATAACCATCCTACACCGGTGGTTGTGAGGTGACTGGTATTTCTACTGGAACTTCAGGTTCGATGATAGGTTCTGTGAGTGCGAGTTCCAGTACTTCCGTCATGTCGTTGACTTTATGGAAACGGATTCCTTCACGAATCTCTGTCGGGATGTCCACTTCATCTTTTTCGTTGTCTACGGGGATAATGATGTCAAAGATACCGTTTCTGTAGGCAGCGAGAGCCTTCTCTTTGAGACCGCCGATGGGTAGTACTCTGCCTCGGAGTGTGATTTCGCCTGTCATAGCGATGTCTTTTCGGACGGACTTACCTGTGAGTGCGGAGAGGATGGCTGTCGCTACGGTGATACCTGCGGAGGGTCCGTCCTTTGGGACTGCGCCTTCTGGGATGTGGATATGAATATCTTGTTCCTCGAACTGTTTGTCGGATAGCCCGAAGGATTCGGATCTGGATCGGATATAGGCGACGGCGGCTTGGACGGATTCACGCATAACTTCCTGAAGTTGTCCGGTCATACTAAGTTTACCTTCGCCTGGCATTGTGGTTGCTTCGACGGAGACGATGTCGCCACCGATTTGGGTCCATACCATTCCTGTAGCGACCCCGATCTCGTCTCGTTCCTCGGCTTTCGTGCGTGTCCACTTAGCGGGTCCGAGATAATCGCTCAAGTTGTCTGGCGTTATTTCGACGTTGAGATCCGGTGTTTCTTCGGTGACGATCTCTCTGGCGACTTTCCGCATGACGGTTGTGATTGTGCGTTCGAGGCTTCTGACACCTGCCTCTCGGGTATATTTATGTATCATTTCATAGATGGCATCGTCTGTGAAACTGATATTATCGGTTGAGAGTCCGTGCCGTTCGAGTTGTTTCGGGATGAGTCCGTTGGGTGTAAAAGTCGTGATGTTATGCTTCTCGAAATCGGTGTATCCAGGGAGTTCGATGATTTCCATCCGGTCTTGGAGTGGAGCCGGTATGGTAACGCGGGTGTTAGCGGTTGTAATGAACATGACATCGGAGAGGTCGAATGCGATGTCCATGTAATGGTCTCTGAACGTAGAGTTCTGTTCGGGGTCGAGTACCTCAAGGAGTGCGGATGCTGGATCGCCTCGGAAATCGGCGCTGAGTTTGTCGATTTCGTCGAGTAGGAAGAGCGGGTTTTTCGATTTCACATCTCGGAGTCCTTGGATAATGCGTCCGGGAATTGCGCCGATATAGGTGCGTCTGTGTCCCCGGATTTCTGCTTCATCGCGAACGCCGCCGAGTGACATCCTGACGAATTTCCTGCCGGTTGCGCGGGCAACTGATTTGCCGAGGGATGTTTTTCCGACACCTGGAGGTCCGACGAGGCATATAATGGGACCTTTTAGGTGTTTTACGAGTTGTAAGACGGCAAGATATTCGAGTACATTCTCTTTCGGTTTCTCTAACCCATAGTGATCTTCGTCGAGTATGCGTTGTGCTTCGGGGAGTTGAAGTTGGTGTTCGGTTTTCTCTTTCCAAGGGAGTGTGAGTATCCAATCGACATAGGTACGAATGACCCCGGATTCTGCGGATTGCGGCGGTATCTGTGCGAGTCTATCCAATTCCTTGAGTGCCTTTTCTTCCGCTTCCTCGGACATCCCTGCGTTTTTCACCTGTTCTCGGAGTTCGTCAACTTCAGCGATGTCATCTCTTCCGAGTTCTTTCTGTATGATCTTCATCTGTTCCTGAAGATAGAATTCTCGGTGTGTTTTCTGGACGGATTCACGTACCTGATTGTGGATATCGTCCCAGAGTTTGTTTCGTTCCGATGCCTCTTCCAAGAACCGTATGATAAGTTGTAGTCGCTTAATCGGGTTGAGTTCTTCGAGGGTTTCTTGGCGTTCGGATGCTGTAAGTACGAGGAGTTCGGCGATGGTATCTGCGAGGTGTCCGGGTTCTTCCTGGTCTTTAATACTCCGTTTAACTTCTTCGGATGCCAGGTTGTGAGACTGTGAACCGCGTCGTTGTTCCTTCTGTCGTGTCTTTGCGTATTCATTGAAAAGCTGCTTAGCCTTTTTAACGAGTGCGGCGGCGGCGGTTGCTAACCCGATTTCTTCATGAACGATTTTTACATCCGCTTTCAGAAGACCGTCCGCTTTCGTATAGCGCAGTACAATGGCGCGCTGTTCAGCGGTGACAGCGATACGAATAGTGCCGTCTCCGGGTTCATAAGATTCGATGATATTAGCGACAGCACCAATAGTGTGGAGATGTTCAGGCGTGACTTCTTCCGTTTCTTCGAGTTCCTCTTTCTGGTGGAGGAGGAGTACCCGCCTATCTGAATGGAGTGCGGTATGGACTGCCTGGATCCCCATTTTGCGTGTGGCGTTTAGAAGAGATTTCTTCCTCGGGAAAACCGTATTGAAATCCGGTGGTAAATAGATAATGGGCAAACTTACCAGTTCGTATTCTTTCGTTGCTGTCGAGTTCATGTTTCTAATCCTTTTTAATAGTTTTCAGTTTTCGGTACGATTTTTTCTGCAAAAAAATCTTTCAGTTTTGTAGGGACTGGGTAACCCGGTTTCCCTTACAGAGGTGCTGTGGTTAATCATAAGTCTCTTTATCTTTCACTGCAAGACAAACTGAAAATCAGTCCTCTGATAACTGAAAGCGCAGCGTACTGTTAACTGATAACTGTTGACTATTATGCGGTTTTAAGTTCTTCGGACTTTTTGTAGACAAGCTGTGGCGGTTCAGTGTTACGGACGGTGCCTTCAGTAATATGACAGGCTTCAACATCATTGAGCGATGGGAGACGATAGAGCGTATCGAGCATAATTTTTTCAAAGACGGCTCTTAATCCGCGTGCGCCGGTTTCGCGTTCGATAACTTCGTCTGCGATGGCTACGAGTGCTTCATCATCTACATGGAATTGCACACCTTCGTAAGCTAAAAGTCGCTGATATTGTTTAACGAGTGCGTTCTTGGGTTCGGTAAGTATCCGAATCAGAGCGGATGCGTCTAAGTCGTGGAGCGTTGTGACGACTGGCAGCCGTCCGATCAGTTCTGGTATGAATCCATATTTGATGAGGTCTTTAGGTGTTACTTGTGCCAGGAGTTCGTGGATTTTTGTCTCCTTTTTCGGTTGGATGGGTGATCCGAAACCGATGCTCTGTTTTCCGAGTCTGTCCTTAATTGTTTTCTCTACGCCGATAAAGGTTCCGCCGCAGATGAAGAGAACTCTTTTTGTATTGACTTCAATCATTTCTTGGTGTGGGTGTTTCCTGCCTCCGCGGGGTGGTACATTCGCCGTTGTTCCTTCGAGAATTTTCAGTAGTGCTTGCTGAACGCCTTCACCGGATACATCCCGTGTAATTGAGGGGTTTTCGGATTTCCGAGTAATTTTATCAATTTCGTCGATATAAATGATCCCTGTTTCGGCGCGTGCGATATCACCATTTGCTGCTTGCAAAAGTTTTAGGATGATATTTTCGACATCCTCACCGACGTATCCTGCTTCGGTCAATGTTGTAGCATCGGCAATAGCGAAAGGTACATCTAAGACCTTAGCGAGTGTTTGTGCGAGTAGCGTTTTGCCTGTGCCTGTTGGTCCGATGAGTAAGATATTGCTCTTATCTAATTCGACATCATCGTCAGTATCGTCGTGGTTTAAGCGTTTGTAATGCGTGTAGACGGCGACGGATAATGTTTTTTTAGCGTGTTCTTGACCGATAACGTATTCGTCAAGTTTTGCTTTAATTTCTTCAGGTGAGGGTGGCTCTACGGGTGGCATCTGTTCGCCTTGTGTTCCCGAGTTCGTTGCGCGTGCGGTCTTAGTTTTCGATGGCTCGTGATTGCTATGTTCTTGTGCGCGTCCAGTTTTTTGTTGGCTGTCTTCGGGGCTGTCCTGTCCGTCTGGGGTGTTTGCTTTTTTGAAATCCTCGATGGAGAGTGCAAAGCTGCCGTCTGGGTTTCGCACGAGAATGTCGTTACACAAGTCGATACACTCTGCGAGACATCTCTCACAGATGTCTGCGTCAATTCCGTTAAAGAGTTTTTCGACCTGTGTATTATTTCGTCTGCAGAATGCGCATGAAGCGTTTTCAGTTGTTGATGTTGATAGTCGGGCGATGCATTCGGCGCAGATATTGGCATCCCTACCCTGAAGGAGACGTAAGCGTACCTGTGTGCTTTCTTGTTGGCAGAAAGAGCAGTACACTTCGCGATGGGCGGATTGGGACATAGAGTTCTCCTTTTTAATAGTTACAGGACTTACGCAAATAGAGAAAATATTGGACATTTAGACGGAAAAAGTAGGAATTAACCCCCTAAATCCCCCTTATCAGGGGGACTTTAAGACGGAGTGCGTAAGTCCTAATTTAGCAAAGTCTCTTTTCTTTCCTGATTGCTGACGGAAACTGATGGCTATTCTGTCTGTGTGCCACGCTGTGCGACGACATGGTCAACGAGTCCGTATTGGCGAGCCTGATCTGCGGTCATATAAAAGTCTCGATCGGCATCGGTGGAGATCTTCTCGACATTTTGTCCGGTATGTTTGGCTAAAATAGCGTAAAGTCGGTCTCGTTCGTGTAAAATTTCTTTTGCGTGGATACTAATATCAGAGGCTTGTCCTGCGATCCCTGTTGCCATTGGTTGATGAATGAGTGCTTTTGCGTGAGGCAGTGCGTAGCGTTTACCGGGTGCACCTGCGGCGAGCAGGATAGCACCCATGCTGTAAGCTCTCCCTAAACACCAAGTTTGTACATCTGCTTTAATGTACTGCATTGTATCGTAGATTGCCAATCCTGCGGAGACGGAGCCGCCGGGGGTGTTGATATAGAGAACGATATCCGCGTCGGGGTCCTTTCCCTCCAAGAAAAGCATTTGTGCTGTTACGATATTCGCGACGATATCATCATCAATTGATGTTCCGATCATGATGATTCGGTCTTCAAGTAGTCGAGAATAGATGTCATAAGATCGTTCACCTCGACCGGTTTGTTCAACGACGACAGGTACAAGATTCATATTTTTTTTATAGTTGTCAGTTATCAGTTGTCAGTTATCAATTGATCCAAAAACCGATGACCATTATATTATTATCAGGTAATGATAAGCGACTGTTTTGCGGACGCTCGGTGAATAAGGAATTGATAGATTTTTTCATGTTGTAGTTGCCCGCGAAAATCTTCCAATCGATTACTTGATTTTAACATGTCAGCGTATCTTTGGGCATCTCGGTTTTGTTGTTCAGCGACCCGCCGGATTTCGTATTCCAATTCATCGTCGGATACGGAGATACCCTCTTCTTCAGCGATTGTGTTGAATATCCAAGACTGCTTTGTTTGTTGGATGACATCTCGCCTGAGTTCATCAGGGAGTGTTTCCATATTAAAACCGGCATCTTCAGGCGTTTTCTGTTCTTGTGCGAGCTGCTGTTTCACATTTTGAAGTGTCTGTTGGACGTATTGCTCGATTAAGGGTTCTGGTATCGTAATATCAATTTTTTCAATAAGCTGTGTCAGCAATTCTGCTTTCTGTTTATCAACATGTAAGCTTGTCTCTTCTTCGACCATGTTGTTCCATATAACGCCGTAAAGTTGAGAGTAATTTTCGTATCCGAGGTCTTTTGCGAATTCGTCATCTAAGGGGGGTAGGTGTTTCTGTGTGATGGCGTGGAGTGTTATCTCATATTGAGCGGTTTTTCCAGCGAGTTCGGGATTTGGATGTTCTTGTGGGAAGTCGATGTCCGCGGATTTCGTTTCGCCGATCTGCATGCCGAGTATTGCGTGTTCAAGTTTTTCGTGCATGCCGCCGATGCCGAGTTCTATATCGATGTCTGTCCTTGATTCGGCATCGACCCGTTCGCCATTAATTAGGCAGTCCCAGTCTATTCGGACGCAGTCATTTTCTTGCGTTGGACGTTCAACGTCAAGGGGTTCGTATGTTGCAGATTGTGCTTGTAGTTGTGTGATATAGGTGTCAACATCTTCACGGGGTACGTTAACGGGGTTTTTATCGGTTACGAGTTCTTCGTAAGGTGGGATCTGTATATCGGGTTGAATGTTTACCGTGGCTGAGAATGATAGCGGCTGGTTTTCCTGAACCTGCAGTTCGTCAAGGGTTGGTGTGAAGATGGGTTGAGAGAGCGGATTTAGATTTTCGCGCTGTAGGGCATTTTCATAAGCGGGAGCGATGAGGTATCGGACGGCTTCGCTACTGATGTAATCGGGAAATCGGGATTTGAGGATTGCTACTGGCACGCGTCCTTTCCGGAACCCTGGTATAGAAACTTGTGTGCGGAGAGCCTCATAAGCTTCTTGCAAGGCTGCGTTAACGTCTTCAACGGGGAGCTCTATGTCCAGACGGACTTGCGTGTTGTCTAATTTTTCGACTTGAACTCTCAAACTTTTGTCCTCACGCAGGGCATCGCAATCAGTGATACCTTTTGAAGTGTGGTTTCGTTGAGCAGTTAAAAAAAGACGAACTATGCTTTGCGAGCACAATCCGGTTATTGATCAACCCGACACACTTCAGTAGCGAGTGTGGTTTCACTCTCTATTAAAATTTGGGAATCCGACTCATTTTGGTCTGTTTAACCGTTCAGTTCTGCCTGTCCCGTTAATCATTTAAGGTATGGGCGAGGAGGGACTTGAACCCTCACGAGGCGTAACCCCAATAGATCCTAAGTCTATCCTGTCTACCAAATTCCAGCACCCGCCCGAATTGTGTGTTTGTTCTTGGCGATGCGCCGTGAAGGAATCGAACCTTCAACCGCCTGATTAAGAGCCAGATGCTCTGCCGATTGAGCTAACGGCGCGCTTGCGCGTTATTGTGCTTTTAAGGCGCGTGCTCGGCATCCATAAATATACGCGTCCGGAGGGATTCGAACCCCCAACTTATAGTTCCGAAGACTATTGCTCTATCCATTGAACTACGGACGCTTATGAGGGTGGATGATGGGATTTGAACCCACGTCCTCTTGATCCACAGTCAAGCGCTCTACCCCCTGAGCTACATCCACCATATTTTGCTATGAAAAGCACGCCTAGCAGGACTCGAACCTGCAACCTACGGATTAGAAGTCCGTTGCTCTATCCAATTGAGCTATAGGCGTTCGTGTTTATGTTGTATTTTAAATCGGGGCGAGAGGATTCGAACCTCCGACCTTCTGCTCCCAAAGCAGACGCGCTAGCCGGGCTGCGCTACGCCCCGAAGAGCGTGCAAGGTATCCGTTTATAAGCGATACCACTGCTGTTAAAGGTACTAACGAGGGAGGTAACCTACATCAGCAAGTCGCCCTCATATTGTTTTTCAGTCCTATAAATTATACAATATTTTTTGGCGTATGTCAAATTAAATAGAAATAATTGTTTGGGGTAAAAAAAATAAAAAGGCGATTGTAATCCAGTATTCCTTACTGGTATCTACAATCGCCTCTACATTTGAAGTGTAGCATTTTCCAAGAAAGTTACCTCCTAAAGACCGTTATTCTGTGAGACCGAGCCTCTGTGCTGTTTGTGAAAATTTCAGCATTACTTGTTTGACCAATCGGCTCACGCGCGATACAGAAAGGTTCAACGCCTCAGCCATCTCACAATTCTGCTGATTTTCACGAAGGTGATTGAAAACGTCGCGTTCACGTGGGGTCAAAGTTTGTATCAGTTCTGGTAGTACCTGCTGAAAGCTGATGTCTTGCACGAGGTCCTCCTCAAATTCGGAGTTTAAGTCTGGGATTGCGTGCAGCCATTTGACACCTCGGTGCGTTTCAGTCTCCATATCTTCAAACACATCCGAGTCTGCATCAAGATATGGCAGTTCACGCCTGTGGTGTTTGAGTTCCTTTCTTTTTATGTTCAGCAAATTTCCACAGATTTGTGGACGGATATAGGTGCCGAAGTTCGCCCCACTCTGATGTGTTGGATTGAACTTTGGTCCCTTTTCTATGAGTACGATGGATGCGGTTTGTAGCAAATCGTCGCGAATCTGAGGACATTGCGGTGGAGCAAACGCTGTACAGTTTGCACACTGGTTCAAATCTGGCAGAAGCCGTTTTACTGTTTCGTCATCAGGGTAGAAAACGCCTTCGTGTTTGTAGGGAGGGCATTTTATGCCCGGGTTCTGGCATCTTAAAGTCATGTTTTACCTCCATAGAAACAAGGTCTTGACTTGCGACCCCTTTTTAGGATCAGGCATTTGTTGTGCCGCCATCAAGAAACCGATTGATTGTTTTCTATTCTACCATTTTTAACAAGAAAAAATCAATATGAAATTTTCAAAAAATGAATTCCGTATCGTCAGCACAGCATGCGTGCCTATTTTAGGTGCCCCCATTGGGTTATCAACTTCCCTGCCGGTGAAACAGACAAACTACGCGGTGTCCAATCTGGCGAACTATCTTTATGATTGGGTGTGTCCGTGATTTGCGTTATCTTACCACTTGACATCGTATACTGGTAAATGTCAAGTGGAACCTGTCCTTGGATATCTCTACGCAAGCCGTTTGGTAACGCTGAAAAAAGGATTTTCTTACCATTCGCCGCCCAACAGGCTGCGTCTACTCGCCAATCTTCTGGTATCTTCAGCTGTTGCGGGGTCCGTCCATGCTTATCCACGACAATGAGTAGATTTGCGAGCCTAAGCGTGCGTGCGGGTTCAAATCTGAGATGATCTTCAAAATACATAACGTGTTCACCATCTGGCGACCACCGGGGCATATATTTTGATATGACGGTATCTCCAACGAAAGGCGGTTGTTTCCCTTTGAGAAAGGGGCGGGTGTCTTTACCCTCTATATCTGTGATATAGATGTGTCGTCCGCCGCCGCCAATAACATGCTCGTGGACGATATGCTGTCCATCTGGCGACCAATCTGGTTTACTTGAATAGGCTGTGAAATCCTTATTTTTTGTGAGTTTTCTCGTGTTTCCACTCTCGACTTCCATGATATAGATGTCCCGATTGCCATCTCTATGGCTTGAAAAAGCGATGTGTTGCCCATCGGGAGACCACGTAGGATATGAATCGTTCCTTGGATGGTCGGTGAGCCGTCGCTCATGGCTTCCATCTGCATCCATTACGAAGATATCAATTTGTTGACCTCTCGCTGAACGGACATCACGGATAAAGACGATACGCTTGCCATCCGGTGACCAGCGCGCATTTGTCTCCCAGAGCGGCGTATGTGTGAGTTGCCGGACAGTGCTACCATCATCGTTCATCACGTAAATATCGCTGAGCCCATTTCGGTTGGATTTGAAAACAATATCGGCTGCCACAACTTCCGATAACGCTAATATTGCCAACAATGAAAAGAGAACGTTTACAGCACGACATCTGTTGTACACCGATAACATAATTGACCTCCTAAGACCCCTCAGGTGTGCGTATAAGGTGGACGCTGGACATCCACCTTATAGCACAAATCAATGCAGCGTTTTTAGTCTATAATCTCGAACTCCCAGTCTTCTTCTGGTGTGACCGTGAGGTCCAAGCTGCCACCACGGACAATCACCCGAATGGCGGTGTAACCGGTAATGTAATACTCACCCGCCCGTTGACCATTACAATTTACGCCTTGCGTGCCGTCTCGGTAACCGTAGCCGTTTCTGTCAGTCTGATCCATATCGGTTTCATTCTGTATTATTAACGCAAGCAAATACACCTTGTCTATAGACCTATCACCTCTACGGGGTGAGGAAAATACGTGAAAAACGCTGTTGAAATACGCAGAAATACTCAAGCAAAAACACGAAAATTTGTTAGGAACAACTTGGGTTATAATTAATATACATCTGAAACGCAAAAAGTTGCTATTTGATTACATTTTTTTCGGATTTTTTCTGATGTCTCTGTTTTTCGGCATTTTAGACGTTTGTACGCCTGAAAGTGTTAGCGCAGGGTCATTTAGTTTTCGGTTCCAATCTTGATTTTGGTTGCCATAAGTTAACGCTTGGACACAAGATCGCGAGCACAGCTCGCTCCTACAGAAGATGCATATTCAGAAAAATAAAGTAAATATTTAAAACTAAATGGACCTGGTGTTAGCGGAATAATTCTTGTCTTTTTTCGCAAGGTGTGTTAGACTATCGGCACACAAATTGTAAGGCAAGATTTTCATGCCGCGTACCCCTGTTTTCTGCTGTTCTGACGCTCTATAACGATGCTGCTGACACCCGAATTTTTGAAACAACTTGATCCGTTTTATATTCGTACGAACCGTTCGTTTCGTGCGAAATTTAGAGGCGAGCGGCGAAGTCTGAATCGCGGCACAGGCATGGAATTTGCCGATTATAGGGTTTATGAACCTGGCGACGATTTGCGGCATGTTGATTGGAATATCTACGCACGTTTAGATAGACTCTTCGTTAAACTTTTCCATACGGATGAGGCACTGCCGCTCACATTGCTTATTGATAATAGCCGCTCTATGGACTTCGGTTCACCGACTAAATTGATGTGCGCTAAACAGGTTGCAGCTGCGTTAGGCTATATCGCCTTGGCGGACGCTGACAGTGTGACGGTCTACACCTGCGCTGAACGGCTTTTTCCTGTTCTACCGTTCGTTTCAAGCAAATCGCAGTTCCCTCGTTTGACAAGCGTTCTTGAGGCAATTACGGGGTCCGGGCGGACACGTCTGACGGAATGTCTGAAGCAATTTCTGATGTACCAACGACACGCCGGTAGGGTTATCATCCTTTCAGATTTTTTGGATCCGAATGGTTATGCCGATGGATTCAAATTACTCTCTGGCGGTGGTTTCAGTATCTCAGCGATCCATATCGTAAGTCCTGAAGAGATAGACCCGCAAATACACTTAGGGGACGCGTCTGCTGATGGTGATTGGCTGGTGGAAGATGCCGAGACAGGTGAAACGAAAGCCGTGACAATTAACACAGAGACGTTGGCACAATATCGGGATCAACAGCAGGCATTTTGTGAGAATTTGCGACGTTTCTGTGTGGATCAAGGTGTCGGTTATGCACAACTCAAGAGCGATATACCGATAGAGTCGTTTATTTTAGAGGAATTACATAGGGCAGGTTTCATTGGGAGGAATCGTTAGAGATAAGGAGGCGATCTCGTGAAGCAACAGATTAGAGAGACGACCTTGGAAATGATTCAAGGCGATATAACCAAAGCGGAAGTTGATGTTATCGTGAATGCGGCGAACAGTGAACTCATCGGTGGTGGCGGTGTTGACGGTGCGATACGGCGCGCGGGTGGCGATGAAATAGAGCAAGCCTGTGCCGAGATCCGTAGACGCGAGGGCGGCTGCCCTACCGGTGAAGCCGTTATTACCCCTGGTGGCAATCTTCATGCGAACTATGTGATTCACACGGTTGGACCGGTGTGGCAAGGGGGCAGCTCAGGTGAAGCAGAACTGCTTGCGAGTTGTTATAAGGAGAGCCTCCGACTCGCTGTAGACAACAATATTCAGAGCATTGCTTTTCCATCTATTAGCACCGGTATCTATGGATATCCAACGGAGAAGGCTGCAGTTGTTGCACTGACTGCGGTGAAAGAATTTGTGATCCAAGACACCATTGCCCCAATAGTTATCCAATTTGTTCTATTTGATGAGGCTACCCATACGTGCTATCTGGACGCTTTGCTTACTGTTTTTTAAAGATAAGACGTGCTAAACAGTTGCCTGTGCTGAAAGGCACCCAAAATTGAATAATCCGAAATTTAGCCGTGTCTCGTTGATTCTACCGATCTATATTCCTGCGTTCCTATTGTCGACCGGGATAGGTATCGTTTCACCGACACTTTCGATCTACGTCAAATCGTTTGAGTTATCCTATACATTAACGACGGTTGTTCTGGCTGTTGGTGTGTTAGGGAATGTACCTGCGGGTATTTTGGTGGAGCGATTTGGTCGTAAGTCGTCGATGCTGCTCGGTTTGGTGATGATAGGGTTGTCAACTGTCGGTATGGGTGTGGCAACGAACCTGTTTCAACTGATCGGTGCGCAGTTGGTGGGTGGGATCGGGAATGCGTTGTGGATGCTCGCTCGACATGCCTATATGACGGATGTAATTCCGTTGGCGAATCGTGGCAGAGCGATTGCGCTGTTCGGTGGTGTGAATCGGATGGGGACTTTTGCCGGACAGTTCTGTTCTATTTTCCTCGGTGTCAACTTACGTTTGCCATTTTTTGTGTATACCGGAATCGTAGTGCTTAACTTTGTTCTCTGTTTCTTTTTCATTCCAGAAACTCGTCCTTCCCGTCAAATGAATGATAAGAGACGACCGTATCTGAGAAACCTGCTTGAAGTCTCGCGTCAACATATACGGATCCTTGCGACTGCTGGGATAGGACAGGTGTGCGTCCAGACCCTGCGCCGTGGGTGTCATATTATCATTCCGCTCTATGCCGATGAGGTTGTCGGATTAACAACGCAACAGGTTCGCTCGGTTGTTATGGTCTCCTCAGCAGTGGATATGTCGATGTTTCCGGTGGCTGGGTTTATGATGGATCGTTTCGGCAGGAGATATGCGACGATTCCTGGGATTTGTATCTTTGCGACCGGAATGGCGTTGATGCCGTTTACGGGTACATTTACGTGGCTATTGCTTGCGGCGATTCTGATGCGGTTCGGGAACGGTGTTGCTTCTGGGACGATGATGACGCTGGGTGCCGATTTGGCACCACGTGAGGGGACTGGCGAGTTCTTAGGTTTGTGGAGGCTTACAGGGGATTTCGGCGGTTCGGCGGGCCCGGTTGTCGTCGGTAATATCGCGGATTTGTTCGGATTGGGTTATTCCGGTTTCGCGTTGGGGGGTATCGGTTATCTCGCTGTGACGATTTTTTTGTGGTTGGTGCCGGAGACGTTGAAGAGAGAGTGACGGTTTCTATCTATCAATAACGCGCCCAAGGCGGGACAGGACTTATATAAGCACCTATCTGGCGTGGTCTAAACCTCGCCAGCGGCACGCAATATGATGTAGGACGCATGAAAAAATTACGTCTATCCTATCAAAGCGAGGCGCGTTGGGTTAAGACTGATTCTTTTTGAGTTGTTCTAAAAGTTGTTCTGCCTGTTCTGCGCGCTTTTCCGCCTGTTCTGCTCGCTGTTTCTCTTGTTCTGCTCGCTGTTTCTCTTGTTCTGCGCGTTTTTCTGCTTGTTCTGCGCGCTGCCTCTCTTGTTCCGCGAGTCGTTTAGCATCTAAATAATACATAATACGCTCCAATCCTTTACAACAAACAATGATAATTATTGTCAACAAAACACTGAAAGCGGCAAGGTGCGTTACGATAGATTCTGCTGTTTCCAGCGGCGGTGTTCCTGCATTTCTACCTGCAAGTATTTCACCTGATATAACCCACGCAGCGTATCCGATGAAGGCAACAACAAAGCTATAAAACGCTGGACTTAACCACTTTTTTGGAAATCCGCCCAGAAAAGCGACATATTTGTCGTCTTGTTCCGAATTTAGGTGAATTTCTTCCACCAATTGACTCCTAATTTACAATAAAATGCCGGGAAAGGGACTCGAACCCTTACGCGCATAATGCACACTAGACCCTGAACCTAGCCTGTCTACCAATTTCAGCATCCCGGCGAACAATTATAGTATATCTTAATTTTCGTCTGCTGTCAAATTAAAATTGGGAAGCGTTGGCGATAGAAAATCGGATTAAACTTAAGCACGCGGAACAAGTCTAATGCACCTAATACGTTAACCGTATTTCTTGTAGATAATCGCATCAATCTACATCAAAAGGAGTGCAAACTTATGAGACTAAAAGTATTATTCTGCGCGGTGCTTGTGTTAGGTCTGGTAGCCGGTTATAGCCACGCTAAAATTGATCCAGACCGAATTGTGGGTATCTGGTTATTGGATGAAGGCAACGGTGATGTCGTTGAGGACGCATCGGAAAATGGACGTAAAGGCACGATCGTACAAGGGAACTGGCAAGCCGGTAAGTTTGGTGACGCGCTTGAAATCAAAAAAGGTGGAACTGTCACCATTCCTCTTGGTAAAGGTATCATTGCAGATAAGGTGACCTTCGTTCTGTGGTTAAACTTTACGGACATCGCCGGTCAGCAAAACTATTTCTCTATATGGGATCAGAGCAACAACCGCTATGTCCCATACAAAGAAGGTCCAAATGTCCTCCGAAGTTGGACGAATACTTGGAACGTGAGCAGCGGTGTAACCGTCAAGGCAGACACATGGTATCACGTCGCTAATGTCTACGACGGCAAAACTTGTCGTATCTACATTGACGGTGAAGAGGAAGTCTCTCAAGATGTCGCGAAGTTTCAGCTTCAAGATCAAGATCAGACTGCATGGCTCGCTACGGACAGAGGGACAGGTTTTTTCTCTGCCGTTATTATGGACGAGGTCGGTCTCTTCAACGATGGACTCACTGAAGATGAAGTTCAGAATATCATGAACGACGGTATCTATCATACCGCTTATGCTGTGGAACCGTTGGACAAACTCCCTGTCCTATGGGGAAAGTTGAAGGGAGAATAAAAAGTTTGCGGTCCCTTTACTCTGCTGAGGGACCGCACTCATAAATGGAGTGGTTTGATGCGATATTTTGCTTACGGATCCAACATGAACGTTTCCCAGACGCAACAACGGTGTCCGGGTATTGCTCGTATTGGGAAATCCAGACTCAATGGCTTCCGTCTGGTTTTTAACTACCACGCCGATATTATCCCCGAGGAGGGATGTACCGTTCATGGTGGACTTTGGCAAATTACAGGGAACCACGAAGACGCTCTTGATAAATACGAAGGTTATCCGGAATATTACAGTAAATATTACCGAGACGATGTCATGTTCTATAGGATGAGAGAAGCGTCTGGAAATTTGACACCGCCCGCATCGTGGTATCTAAAGATCGTTATTCAGGGATACAAGGATTTCGGGTTGACACAAGCGGACTTTGAAGAGAGTCTCGGTGTTCAACAACTTGGGTTAACGCAGACAGACGTTGAACGGATTCTCGGCGAGTCAATGGCTGAATTAGAACGCCTATTCTCTCGTGTGGCAACCAGCATCACCTATTAATAGAGTCCACGGATTAGATCACCCGTTTTACATACACATAATACGCACCGAGCGATAATTCGCCGGTTTCATCGGTTAATTCCGTGTGAAGACGTGTTTGACCGGCAGTGAGGTTGAACGTAAATGTCACGCCTTTTGCATCGGGTGCGATGGCTTGTGTTGCTGTCTGGTCTCCGACGCGGATTTGTGCTGTCGTAAGTGCCAACGCCTTTCCACCATTGTAAAGATCGATATGCTCACCCGGAATACCGTCGGTTATTGCTCTATCTTCGGCGTAGGGCCAGCGGCGCAGTTCAAAACTGTACGCGCCGTCTTCGGGTATCTCAACAGCCCAATAACCGTTGCATTCCATACCGCGGCGGATGCTTCCCTGATTCCATGCGTTTGCTTTGCCGTGCCAATCGTGTGTTGTGATACAGGCGACGGGTTCGTTTTGCGTTCCGATGACAATCGGACAGTCCTCATCGAAACGTCTTGAGACCAATTTCCACCACGCTTCGTAATGCTCGCGGAGTTTGGCGACGACCTCTGGATGTTCGTTGGCGATGTCGTGTTCTTGTCCGGGGTCTGCCTGAATATCATAGAGTTCTTTCCCGTTTATAAGTCGCCACCGTTGCGACATTGTCGCGCTATCTTTCCACTTAATTGGGTTTTCGACGCGTTGGGAGTCGGTCACAATAACCCGCTCTTCCCATGTCTCTGTCTCGTTTCTTAATAGTGGGGTAAGGCTTGTGCCGTGAAAAGTCGTGTTTTCGGAAACCTCAAGGTCGCAGAGGTCTATCAGTGTCGGTAGGAGATCGATGTTTGCGGTCAGTTCGTGGACCTCTTGTTTTTCTGTGAAGCCGCCGCCGGGCCAATGCATAAAGAGCGGCACGCGATGTCCGCCTTCATAAGGCGACCCTTTTTTCCCGCGCATACCTGCGTTATATCCTGACTTGACGAATTGTCCTTCCCCGAGATCGCATCCCGCTGCAGAACCGTTATCGGTCATGAAGATGAGGATGGTGTTTTCTTCGATTCCCAAGACTCGTAAGTGGTGCCGCATTCGTGCCATATTGTCGTCGATATTGGTAATCATACCGTAGAAATTCGCGCGGTCACTCGGTACTTCTTTCTTGCGATAAACTTCGCTGTATGCGTCGGGAACACGGAAGGGGCCGTGTGGTGCATTTGTGGAGAGGTAACAGAAGAACGGACAGTTCTGGTCGCTTTCGGTTTGCCGCTGAATAAACGCCATCGCTTCTTGGAACCAGACATCGGTGCAGTAGCCGTCGAAGGGTTGCTCGGAGCCGTTTCGGAAGTAGGTGTCATCGAAATAGTCGTTACCCCAATAGTCTGGGGTCTGACTGATGCCGCCGCCGCCGTGGTAGAGTGCTTCGTCGAAACCTCTGTCGTGTGGACGGAACGGATAGTTGTCGCCGAGGTGCCACTTACCGAACATGCCGGTCTTATAATCGTTGCGCCGGAAGATGTCAGCCATGGTGATCTCGTCGCTGCGGAGGAGTGAGCGTCCACCGATGGTGTGCCACACGCCTGTGGAGTTGCAGTAGTGTCCGGTCATAATTCCGGCGCGTGTCGGTGAGCAGGTGGGACCGACGTGCAGGTTCTGTAGTTGCACGCTCTGTTCGGCGAGCGCGTCGAGGTTCGGTGTGTTGATAACCGGGTTTCCGGTGCATCCCAAATCGCCGTAGCCTTGGTCATCGGTGATGACGAAAACGAGGTTCGGTGTATTCTGCTGTGGCACGATTATATCTCCTATACATTCTAATCCTTAAAGGCGCGCCTTCGAGTTATTTAGTGGCGCGCCCTTGAGGTATACAGCATCAACAATGCTATAAACTTTATCTGACAGGATTTACGCATTTTTCATGAACCACTACATAATAAGCACTGGACGGGGTTACAAACAAAGAAAACCTCCACCTGTTTTACTGGGAAGCGTGCCTACAGTGGGTTTGTGTAAGTCCTATCCTATTTCAACGCCTTTTTAATGCGATCTAATCCGCGGTTGATCTCTGTCAATGAGGTTGCGAAGGAGAGGCGTAGGTGGTTATCGGCACCGAACCCGTTGCCCGGTACAACGCCGACACCTGCTGAACCGAGTAGATAGTCGGTAATATCCATCGAACCTTCAATCTTTTGCCCGTCAATTGTCCTGCCGTAGTGTTCAGAGAAGTCGGGGAAGATGTAGAACGCGCCTTGCGGCTTGATATAACTGACTCCATCGATCTCGTCGAAACGTTGACAGATGACATCACGGCGTTCTTCAAACGCTTTCCGCATCTCTTCGACAGCGTCTTGCGGTTCGTTCAATGCGACGACAGCGGCTTTCTGTGCGATGGATGTCGGGTTTGAAGTGCTGTGTGATTGGATACGCGACATGGCTGAGACGACATCTTCGGGGCCGGCGGTATATCCGATCCGCCATCCTGTCATTGAGTAGGCTTTTGAGACACCGTTGACAACGAAGGTAATCGCTTTCGTCTCTTCGTTGAAGGAAGCGGGACTCTGGTGCGTCGCGCCGTCGTAGAGTAGTGCTTCATAAATTTCGTCGGAGATGAGGTAGACCTGATGCTTAACGGCGAGGTCGGCGATCGCTTTGAGCGTGTCTACATCGTAAGTGGTGCCGGTCGGGTTGCTCGGACTGTTGACGAGGATCGCTTTCGTTTTTGCGGTAACGGCTGCTTCGACCTGATCGGGTGTCATACAGAAGTTCTGTGCTGGCGTTGTTTCAATGACACGTGGTACTGCGCCTGCAAGTTTAACCTGTTCTGGGTAGCTGACCCAATACGGTGCTGCGAAGATGACTTCGTCGCCCGGATCGCAGATGGCTTGGAAGATGTTGTAGATGGTGTGCTTGGCACCGCAGGAGACGATGACTTCCGATGGGCTGTAACTTAACCCATTGTCCCGTTTGAATTTCTCGGTGATTGCCTCTCGGAGTTCGGGAGTACCAGGGACAGGGGTGTATTTCGTGAACCCTGCATCGAGTGCGGCGATGGCAGCGTCTTTGATGTAGTCAGGTGTGTCGAAATCGGGTTCGCCTGCCCCGAATTTGACGACATCTACGCCATCAGCGATCAGCGCGTTGATTTTCGCGGTGATCGCCAAAGTGGAGGATGGTGTAACGTTTTGACTCCGTTGTGATAATGAGATCATTTGTTCTCCTTTGAAAATAAGTTTTGAATTTGAATCATGATAGCAAGGTGAATTATGCTTGCCCTAATATTGCTTTTCTGCTTCTTATGTACTTCGTCGATTTGTACGTCTCGCCCTCTCTCGCCGTCTTGCAAATTGTGATCGGCTTATACGATCATTCTTCAGTCTGTTATATTTTTTGGAAATGAGTTCTATTGGTTGTCCTACACCGATCCCCGCCTTGAATTGATTATGGGTAATTTCTTTGAACCGATTTCGTTGCAAATTCTCGTAAAATTTCCAATCATCTGGATCTGTACTATTAGCAAAAGCACCAAACCGCGTATCAGTTGCGCTAAGATAAGACTTTAGTTGGTCGGGACCATAAGTTACGATACCGATTTGTTTGCACTCTACAATAGCCACGCAGTTTTCCGTTCTATCAAGAAGCACAATATCAGGTCTGCGTCTGTCTGACCCCATCTGAATTTCACTTTCTGTTTCTATAAAAAAATCCCGAAATTCAGGTTCAGAAAAATAGTTAACAACTGCCTCTACCACTATGGCTTCACGTGGTGCCTCCGCACGACACTCAGGACACAATTTGAAGCGCGGATAACGAGGTTGGAAACGCGAGTGCAGGCGGCAAAATACTATTTCTAAGTCTCTTACGTCGGTCACGATCAGTTTCAGCTGCCGTTTGATGCCAAGATGCGTCTGAATTCATCAAGGCTTGTTACTTTAAGTGCTTCACGCAGCAATTGCCTGAGATCCTTTAATTCTTCAATACCCTCAAGTGTCGGCTTTAGTGTTTGCACCTCACTATGTTCAAATTGGCTTTCTAATACATCCAGCAGAGATTCAAGAACACCTTTTCTTTCGCCTTGTTCAATGCCTTGTTCAATGCCTTGTTCAGTGAAGTGTTGAATAACAGATGATTCGTGCATAGTTTCCTCCGATATAATTCCACGAATGGTTTGATAGTCCAATATTAGACCGCCCAAAATCGCCAAACTTGCGAGATAGTCAGGTTTATCTGGTTCATCCATAGGTAAAGTATCAGCGACCCGGATACACTCTCGCATCCATTCATCAGAATCCATCGCCTCCGGTGGTTTCATCAGCGGTGCGAAAGGAATTAACCCCTTCAACTTCGCATCTAAAATGTCTTGTCCTTCAAGTTCACAAAGTCTAATTACCTTGTATTTGATCGTAATTTCATGCCCTGGCATGTCTTGGACGTATTCCCCCGGATCATTGCGTCCAGCATCTGGGTGCAGATAGATAACATGCGAATAGACAGGTATTTGAAAAGTTTCAATACCTCTACCAGCGTAGCCTACCACACGGTACGGCATCGGAGTCAGCGTACTATCACGCGTCTGAAACTCAAAATGCATGACAGCTTTTTGACCGAGAATATCCACATATATAAAACTATCGGCGCGATGTCCTCTAACAGTTGGCTGCTCGGTATTCAGAATCTTTATTACCTTAGCCTCAGGTATCCCGAGTGTAAACCTGACCCAGTCTTCCGGATCTTGTTGAATAACGCGTTTTGATACGGTATCAAATTGTCTACGCGACGATTTCGGAGCATCTAATTCAGAAAGCGTTTTCTTCATAGCGTTTTTTCGAGTTCTTTTAGGAGGTTTCGCTGTTTGCGGGATAACGGTTTCGGGATTTCGACGACCAACCGGACCCGTAGGTCGCCCTTTCGTCCGGCGGTGTCCGTCGCGCCGTGTCCACGTAGACGGAGTTGTTGTCCGGGTTGCGCGCCCGCTGGGACCTTCAAATCTACGTCACCGGTTAATGTTTTCACCCGAACGGAACCGCCTAAGGCAGCTGTGGTTATAGAGATCTTGGCGTCTGTCAATAGGTCGGCGCCGTCGCGTATCAGTGTTGGGTGCGGTTGTACAGCGACTGTCACTAATAGATCGCCAGCGGTACCACTCCGATGTGTCTCTCCGTGTCCGCGGATGCGTAGGGTTTTCCCGTCTTGTATTCCGGGTGGGATTGTGAGGGTGATCCGTTTTCCTTGCACGTTCACCTCTTTCTTACCGCCTAATATGGCATCTGCAAATGGAACACTCAGATTCATACGAATGTCGCGTCCACGCGTTGGTGCGGCTGTACGTTGTTGCCCGAATGCGTCGCCGAATGCGTCGTCGAATCTACCGAACCCGCCGAATCCGCCGAATCCGCGCCCGAAAATATCGTTTAAGTTTGTGAAGATGTCGTCTACATTCTGGTAACCTTCAAATCCCATCCCGTGAACGCCAGCGTGCCCGCGTATATCATAGACGCGTCGTTTTTCCGGGTCAGAGAGCACTGAATAGGCATTTGATGCCTCTTTGAATTTCTCTTCTGCCGCTTTGTCGCCGGGATTTTTGTCTGGATGGTACCGGACCGCGAGTTTGCGATAGGCTTTTTTGATTTCTTCTGGAGTAGCCCCTCGATCTACGCCGAGGATTTCATAATAGTCTCTCATAATGTTTTAGAATGCGGTCGGTATAATGCGTATCGGTTAGAGCATTGCGATGATCGCTGCGACATCACTGAAGGTGTTATGTTGTTTGACGAGTGTTGTTCCGAATTGAAGTGCTGCGTTTTCTGCGCGTAGTTTTCGTGGTATATCAGGGATGTTCTCTATGTCCTTGACGTGCGCTGCACCGATGAGCCGACGCAGTATTTCCAGTCCGGTGAACCCGATAGCTTCATGGAAGATGTTTTCTAATGTTTTCGTTTTCAGTTCGGTATTGGTCATTTCAAATTCGGTCGTGTATGTCTGCCATGTTTGCCTGATTGCGGTTTTGAGTGCGGATTGTGCGCGCGAATTGTCTTGGTGTGCGAAATATGCTAAAAGATAGTTCGCCCAATATAATCCGAGGTCAAACCCTATGGGACCGTAGAAGGCGAATTCGGCATCAATCACCTTGGCGGTATTGTCTTTCACGAGAACGCTGCCTGTATGTAGGTCGCCGTGGGTTATGCCTTGTTGTGCGGTTAGGAAAATCTGCTTGAGATGCTCCGTTTGCGCCAAGAAGTCTGTGTCTGCTTTCAATCGCTGAACCTCTGGTTCTAATCCGGGAGTCCAGAAGTTCGTTTCGTGTTCGGTAAATGGGAAAGTGAACACATAGTCGGCAGTGATGGCTTGCATCGTGGTGTTTGCGAATTGCTGTTTATAGTGCTGTGCGGTTGCGCTGTTGATGTTATTGATATGGGTTTGGCTATGTGCGATCCCCATAAACCGTCCGATCTGTTCAGCGATTGCGGTGTCCACTGTTCCATCGATTAGGTCATCGCGTAGGACGTGTGCGTCTCGGAGGTCTTCCATAGCGATGACTGCTGCTTCTGGATCGAAGTCGTATTGTGCAGGCACGGTGCCGTTTGCGAGGCGATCATAAAGTTCGAGTGCCTGAGCTTCAAAAGTCAAACGCTTTATGGACAATGGGTAGTCGGGTCCCAATATTTTAATATAGGGTGGTGCGTGTTTTAAGACGATTGAACGCTCTGTATGTGTTGCATCGGAAACGCGATAGACCGTGTTGAGATTACCGTCGCCAATTTCTTCTATACGGAACGTTGTGTCCTGTTGAAACAGGTGTGTGATTGCGGGTCGCTGACGAAGATAATTCGGTAGCGTAGCGAGGGTAATTTCCATAATTCATTTGCGGGTTTACAGCAAGTTTTCGGCTATTTGGATAGCATTCAAGGCGGCACCTTTTCGGAGGTTATCGGCGACCACCCAAAGGTTCAAACCGTTTTCTATGGAGGTATCTTCCCGAATCCTACCGACATAGACATCATCTTTGCCTGCGACATCAACAGCGAGTGGGTATTCCTGATTGCTTGGGTTGTCGAGAAGTGTCACGCCTGGTGCGTCGGCGAGGATTTCCCTTGCTTCAGCGGCGGTCAGTTTTTTATCTGTTTCGACGTTAATCGATTCGGAATGTGCGAAGAAGACAGGGACTCGGACGGTTGTTGCGGAGACACCGATTGTATCGTCGTTGAGTATTTTCCGAGTTTCGTTAATCATTTTGACTTCTTCTTCGTTGTCGCCGGTATCTAAGAAGGGCCAGTCAAATGCGACATTGAACGCCATCTGGTGTGGGAATTTATCGAGTGTGATGGGTTTACCTTCGAGTGCTTCGGTTGTTTGTTGGACGAGTTCCAAGACGGCGCGTCCACTTTTACCGGAGACGCTCTGGTAGGTAGAGACGACGATGCGTTTGATGCCTGCGGCATCGTAAATCGGTTTGAGTGCCACCATCATTTGGATGGTCGAGCAGTTTGGATTTGCGATAAGCCCGTTGTGGGTTTGGGCGGCATCCATATTGACTTCCGGGACCACGAGTGGTGTGCCTTCGTCCATGCGGAATGCGCTGGTATTGTCAATGACGAGTGCGCCTTTGTCCACGGCTGTTGGCATAAATTCGCGGCTGACGGAGGCACCGGCAGATGAAAATACCACATCTACATCCTCGAATGAGTCGTGTGTGAGTTCTTCAACAACGATGGGGTGATTTTTAAATGTTAGGATTTCACCGGCGGACCGATGTGATGCCAACAGTTTCAGGGAGGCGATCGGGAATGACCGCTCTGTTAGGAGTTCTAACATTGTATTTCCAACGGCACCTGTTGCGCCGACGACGGCTACACGATAACTCTCACGCATTTCTAATGTCTTCCTTTGTTATTTATTTTTTGGTTTTACTATAGACAGGGTTTTTGTGCTATTTTACTTTATAATTTTACCACAAACGCGTCCCTTAAAGCAAATATTTTGCTAAAGTACGGTATTTGGAAGGAAAATTCGCTGTTTTTGATGTAAATACTTGACAAATTCTATGATTTGTGGTATTAATATTAAAAGATAGATACGTTATGTCAAGCGACATCGTTAGATTTTACACTAATGATGAAATGGCGTGGGGCGTGTTGGGATGTTATATACACCAGCAATTCCCGCTAATTTTAGCATAAGTTAAGTTTTTTCTTGACATATCTATATCTGTGTAGTATAATATAATTACTGTTAGTTTTTGTTAAATTCATTTTACGTCTGAAACGGGGGAGCTGCGATTCTGGGATTCTCTGGAAAAGTGATGTTTTCTTGTTCAGATTAAAAATTAGAGGAACATTTGACATGGCAAAATTAACGAAGAGCGATGTCGTCGACAGCATCGTTGAACAGACTGGTCTCAGCAAGAAAGATGCGAACGCCGCTGTTGATGCTCTGGGTGCGACTATTTGTGATGCTTTGAGTGATGGTAATTCTGTTGGTCTCATTGGTTTTGGCACGTTTGAAGCCAAACACCGCCCGGCCCGCACTGGTCGTAACCCACAGACTGGGGTGCCGCTTGACATTCCGGCGAAAACGGTTCCTGCTTTCAAGGCTGGTAAAAAACTCCGCGATGCCGCTGCCGGAAATTAGTGGTTCTTTCGCTCAGTTTCTTGGAGAAGCCGTTTCGGGTATGTCTCGTTTCATAAATGGGACATAACCTCGGCTTTTCCGAACTGCGTTTAAGTACTTTTCTGGTGTTTTCTGTCAAGAATACCGTTGAAATATATGCGAATAGTATGAACTACAACCACGGGGTCAATTCCATCTGGTCTGTAGGTGAACTTTCCGATTCTGGTCGGCATCATTTCTAAGACGTTCCACGCGCTTGCTCAAAACTGATGTCAGGAGACTCGTCATGCTAATCCGAACGAGAGCCCCGGTCCGCATTGATTTCGCTGGCGGGTGGAGCGACGTTGCCTTGTTCACTGAAGCTTCAAAGGGGTTCGTCGTCAATGGGGCGATCAACCGATATGCTTATGCTACGCTCCGTTGTGAACGCCAAACAACGCAAGACGATTCCGTTGAACTGCAGCGTGTTTTGGACAAAAGTATTCGTATCTACTCTGCGGATTTTGATACTTTCATTGAGGCAGACGATATACGTCAACTTGAATATGACGGTAACGTTGATTTGGTAAAAGCCGCTGTTCGTCGGATGTCTATACAGATCGGTGGATTTGACCTTATTACGCAGTCAACTGCGCCACCTGGTAGTGGATTAGGCACTTCTGCATCAATGGGTGTGGCACTTGTTGGTGCTCTTGGCGCGCTTAAGGATGTAACCTATCTTCCTTATGAATATGCGGATCTCGCCAGTACGATTGAACGCCACGAACTCGGGATACTCGGTGGCAAACAGGACCACTACGCGAGTGCTCTCGGTGGTATCCACTTCATGGAGTTCCAAGGCGAAGAAGTCAAAACTTCCCCCTTGCGTTTCCCACCCCACATCCGTTATGAACTTGAAAAGAATCTTGTCCTCTGTTATACAGGGAAGTCTCGCCTCTCTGGTAATATACATCAAAATGTGACGGATGCCTATAAAAGCGGTCAACCGAGTGTCCGTGAAGCTTTAGAAACCCTCAAATCCATTGCCGAATCGACGAAAACTGCGCTCATGCGGGGTCGATTAACGGAATTTGGTGAACTCCTCACCGAAAACTGGATTAATCAAAAAAGGTTGCACGCCTCTGTTACAAATGAACAGATTGAATCTCTCTTTAAAATTGCGATGGCGCACGGTGCGATCGGTGGTAAAGCTTGCGGTGCTGGTGGTGGCGGGTGTCTCCTGTTTTATTGCGAACCTACACGTGAACATCGTGTCCGCCAAAAACTTGAAGATGCGGGGGCACGGGTCATTGATGTTAACTTTGATTTCGATGGACTTCAGATGTGGAAAGTTTCGGATGATTAACGATAAAAAAACATGAAAAACGACACACAAATCGCACAGTCTTTGACTGACATAGAAGCCGCTGAAACTTTAAAAACGGCACGAGAAAATATTTTAACAGAACTCAAAAAGCGAATTATTGGGCAGAATGAGGTCATTGAGCAACTTCTTATCGCGCTCTTTTCACAGGGACACTGCTTATTGGTCGGTGTTCCCGGATTGGCGAAAACGCTGTTAATTAGCACGTTCGCGGAGATTCTTGAGCTCCCCTTCAATCGTATCCAATTTACGCCGGACCTGATGCCGTCTGATATTATCGGCACTGATATTATTGAGGAAGGTGAGGCAGGGAAACGTGCCTTCCGTTTCATCAAGGGTCCGGTATTTGCGAATATCGTTCTCGCCGATGAGATCAACCGGACACCGCCTAAGACGCAAGCCGCGCTTTTACAGGCGATGCAGGAATACAAGGTCACCGCAGGCGGTAGGACATACACGTTGGAGCGTCCATTTTTTGTTTTGGCGACACAGAACCCGATTGAGCAGGAGGGTACTTATCCGCTACCAGAAGCGCAACTTGATCGGTTCATGTTCCATATAACACTTGATTATCCGGATAAAGATGCCGAAAAAGAGATCGTGATGACGACGACGGCGGCGTATGAACCGGAGATAAAAGCCGTTATTACCGGAGAGGAAGTCCTGCGAATCCAACAGGTCGTCCGGGAAGTTCCGATCGCGGAGGCGATTGTGGACTATGCTGTAGAGTTGAGCCGGCAGACGCGCCCGACTCCAGATGCCCTTGATTCCATTCGGGATTGGGTGCAATGGGGTGCCGGACCGCGTGCATCGCAGTATCTCGTATTGGGTGCCAAGGCGCGTGCGATTCTTCACGGACGTTATCATGTGGCGTATGACGATATCAAGGCGGTCGCGGTGCCGGTGCTACGTCACCGAATCTTGACGAATTTCAATGCCGAAGCTGACGGGATCACGAGTTTGGATATTATCAATAAACTGTTGGAACATGTCGAACCCCCGGCTGTCCAGTAGATGGATGGAGTATAAGAGCGATGCGTACAATTGACACTTTTAGGATGGATAAGGAGGAGTTCTCTGTACTATCCTCTTTTCAAGAAGCGGATGCCGCTGATAAAGCCTATTGGCATTCTAAAACGCCACAAGAACGTATGGCAGCCCTCGAATTGATGCGGCAGATTAACTATGGCTACGATCCAACTACCGAACGACTTCAAAGAGTTCTTGAAGTTGTTGAATTCACACCAAGTTGAGTATCTTCTCATCGGGGGGTACGCCGTTAGTTACCATGGATATCCACGTACAACCGCTGACATGGATATCTGGGTTGCAATCCAGAAGGAGAACGCTGAAAAACTCGTTACTGTCTTGAGAGAATTTGGTTTTGATGCTCCGCAATTAACCGCTGACCTCTTTTTGACACAGAATCAAATTATCCGAATGGGAAACCCTCCTGTGAGAATTGAGCTTCGCAATAAGTAGTTTTGGACATA
>JAAXHL010000160.1 GCA_012270865.1 Candidatus Poribacteria bacterium
TACTTCGTTATCCTTGAAATGATGGAGCGAAAATATTTCTTTCACATACCGATTCCAAAACACACGCCTCTTCTGGTAGGAGCGAGCTGCGCTCGCGATTTTTGTACCTATCAACTTTGGCGTGACAAAGCACTACTCTTCCCCAACAATCTCGCTCGGTTCCTTTTCTGAATTTATCGGAAGCATCAGAGCTTTCGTCTGTTCTTTCGGAGCGGTAAGTACACCCGCATCCGCCCCATCGGGCAACCCGAGTGATGCCGCTTCAGAACCACCCACCGCCGGAACCTGACCCCGCTTCAGCGCATCCAACTGACTCTCGTAAACCGGATCACGCGTCACCGCATACAAACCTGCAACTGTCTTCACAATCGCATTCGACAACGACACCAAATCCTTCACATCCTTAGCCGCATCGTATGCCTCCACCAACTTCGCATAATGATCCGATAATGCTTGAACCTGTTCCACTGCCGTCGACATCGGAATCCCTGTCAACGCCTGCGTAAAACGCTCACGCTCATCATCCCAAGCAGCCCGATACTTCTTCGGAAAACGCGGATTTGATGCCTTCAAATATACCAACTGCGGGTGAAGATACTCCCGAAGATACTTCGCACCACAAATATTATCATGCTTCCATACCGCAAATGGCGACAAATCCTTATCCTCAAAAATCAAATCATTGATCACAGCCGTCGTAGACATCCCACGCGCATGCCCACGCACAGCAACCTCCCGTAAACTATCCGTCAGGCACTTCGGATAAAACGGATACAGCAAACTGTCCATCCACAGCCGGCAATCCTCTTCAAAACTAAACTGCTCGCCAAATAGGTCCCTCATTTTGTCCTTATAATAGGCATCAAAATCAGCACAGATTTTCTCGTAGTCAGCGTCTATATACTGGATATCTTTACTTGGATGGTATTCACAAGACGGGATTTTGTCCTCATCCACCAGACACCTACGATACCCAATTACCAACATCAATTTACTCAATTGTTCCATTTCCATGTAGCCCGATGAAAAGAAATGCTCGCGTAGCGTAGCAGGCATCTCTTCAGGCAACCGTTTCTCTTGAACGCATGGATGGTATATTTCAAAAACCTCGTCTAAATCCAGATACCTCAACCCCAGAGCGTCTAACCAATTTGCGATAGATGCTGGCTGTTCCGCATATTTTTTCCAATAAGATTTCAACCGTTCATTCACAACGCACCTCCTAAGATCAGGCGAGGCGCCCTCGCCTCTACAAATACCGAACATGAACTTCAAATTTCATACAACTTTTCCTTAAAGTCAAAATCCGCTGAGGTCAACAACGCTGTCTCTTTACAAAGATCGCGAACCTGTTTGCGAGACGCACGCACCGATAACGACCCTTTTCGAGAGGCAGCTTTTTTCACACGTGCCCGCTTCTTACGGGTTTCCAAATACCGTTTGCGAGATTTTCGAGTCGCCCTACCGAATTCTCGCAACAGCGTCTCATAAGGTGTATCAACAACATTCGGAACACGCCGCCGAGAAAGCCGACGCGCCTCCCAATGCCACCGGTAATACGAACCCAAACGCACACCCACCGTCTCACATGCTGAATTCACTGGTGTTGATACAAGTAGGACCGCCAACTCTTCAATAACCTCTTGTGATAACCGCATTCTAACCCCCTTTTTCGCGAAGGGTTTTGTAGAAAATATAGCAAAAAATCCGAAATTATAATGCAATTAATGCAACACATTATTAAGGATACTACATCTCCAACCAAAATGCAACACAGAGTTATTCAAAATCCTTTGATTAAAAAGATTCCTTATGTTACAATAAACGTGCATCAATCAATTCAAAACGGAGCGTGAAAAGAAAAACAGATATGACTCTTCAAGAAATAATTCTGGCGTTAGAGAAATTTTGGGCAGACCACGGCTGCATCATCCAACAACCGTGCGATATAGAAGTCGGCGCAGGCACATTCAATCCAGCAACCTTCCTAAGATGCCTCGGTCCAGAACCGTGGAACGTGGCTTATGTAGAACCCGTTCGTCGTCCAACGGATGGCAGATACGCAGAAAACCCTTTCCGCGTCGGCGCGTATTACCAATATCAGGTGATACTCAAACCCGCACCCGAAAATGTGCTTCCGCTCTACCTTGAGAGCCTTTATAGTCTCGGCATCTCTCCCCGTAAGAACGACATCCGCTTTGTTGAAGATGACTGGGAATCCCCGACACTCGGAGCCTCCGGACTCGGTTGGGAAGTCTGGTGGAACGGCGCAGAGGTCACCCAATTTACCTATTTCCAGCAGATGGGTAGCATCGATCTTGATCCGATTTGCGCTGAGATTACCTACGGGCTTGAACGCATCGCGCTCTACTTGCAAGATGTTGATGACTTCTTTGACATCCGCTGGAATGAACACGTTAACTATGGCGATGTCCACCGCCAAAGCGAAGTGGAATACTCAACTTATAATTTTCAGAAGGCAGACGTAGAGATGCTCTTTGAGTTGTTCAGCACCTACGAGAAGGAAACCCACGCCTGCTTGGATGCGGGGTTAGTCCTACCGGCAACCGATCACGTCTTGAAATGCTCGCATACCTTCAACATGTTAGATGCCCGTGGTGTTATTAGTGTCACAGAACGGGTGAGCTACATCGAACGCGTGCGGCGACTTGCACAACGGATCGCGCGGGCATACGTCAAACAACGTGAAGAGATGGAACACCCCCTCATGGGACGTTTTGGCACGGAGCCAACCCCTATCACGGTAGGTGCGGTTTCTAACCGCACGGAGCCAACCCCTATCACGGTAGGTGCGGTTTCTAACCTCACTGAAACCGCTGACCTCCTGTTTGAAATCGGGACGGAAGAGATACCCGCGAGTTATGTTCCGCCTGCCCTTGCGCAGCTGCGCGAAATCGCAACCGACTCCCTTACACACCATAGAATCCCGTTCGGTGAAATCGAAACATTCGGCACACCGCGCCGTATCACGCTCAGTATCAAAGACCTCAAGACGCTTCAAGAGAGCGAAGAGACAGAAGTTGTGGGACCCCCAAAACGGATTGCCTACGACGAGAACGGTGAACCGACGAAAGCAGCCATCGGCTTCGCAAAAACCCAAGGCGTTGAACTCTCAGCACTCCGCATTGTTGAAACCGAACGCGGGGAATACATCGCCGCCTCAAAACTCGAAAAAGGCGTTGCGGTGCAAGAGGTATTGCAAGGGCTTCTCCCCGAATGGATCGAGGCACTGCGTTTTCCGAAAACTATGCGTTGGGAAATCAGATCGGGAGCACCAGAGGCGTTCGCTCGTTTCGCGCGTCCGATCCGGTGGCTCGTCGCACTCTTGGGTGATGAAGTCGTTGGTTGTTCCTACGGAGACGCACACGCTGGACGGATAACCTATGGGCACCGCTCCCTGCATACCGACCCGATAACATTAACATCGGCGAATTTAAACGCTTACATCGAGGCGTTGCGCGCTGTCGGTGTGATTGTCTGTCCTAACGATAGACGAGAGGTCATCGGAAAACAGGTGAGATCCATCTTAAAAGCGGAAAGTTACGTCCCGAAAATCGACGAAGAGCTGCTTGATACGGTCAACTATCTCGTGGAGAACCCACAACCTATCATCGGCAAGTTCAGCGAGTCGCACTTGGAGATACCGCCTGAAGTACTCATCACGGCGATGAAGAAGCATCAACGCTATTTCCCGATGTGGAAAAACGATTCGGAGTTGGCACCGAAATTCATCACGATTTCTAACGGAACTGACGGAAACTTCGACGGCGTTCAGCACGGAAACGAGCGCGTCCTTCACGCCAGACTCAACGATGCCGAGTTCTTCTACAAAGAGGACCAGAAAACCAGCCTCGCCGATAAAGTTGAACGTTTGGGGGCAGTCGTTTTTCATGCCAAACTTGGCTCGCTTTTGGATAAAGCGGAACGGCTCAAGGCGTTGGTTAATTTCATCGCTAAGGAAATTGGGGTTACAAACCCGTCCTACACGGAAACGACCGTTGAACATGTAGAACGCGCAGCATGGCTCTGTAAGGCGGATTTGACGACACAGATGGTCATCGAATTCCCGTCCCTTCAGGGCATCACGGGTAGGTACTACGCCCAAAATTCTGGTGAACCGGCACCTGTAGCGATCGCTATCGCCGAGCACTACCAACCGCTGGGGGCGGATACACCGCTTCCCGAAACAGAGATTGGTGCGATCCTGGCTATCGCTGATAAACTCGACACGATCAGCGGATACTTCGGCATAGAAGAACGCCCGACAGGTTCACAAGACCCATACTCGCTACGACGGCACGCACTCGGCACAATCCGTATCCTTCAAGACCGGCAGTTGTCGCTCTCGCTCGATGCAGTCGTCGAAAAAGCGATCTCGCTCTACACTGTTCCCTTATCTGATGACACAAAAGTTAGCGTTCTTAACTTCATCAAAGACCGTCTACGTGTCATCTTGCAGGCGCAGCAATACACGCCTGACCTCACCGATGCTGTCTTAGCAGTCGGCGATGTCAATATCATTGATATTCTCAAACGCGCCAACGCACTTGCCGAATTTCGCTTGACACCAAACTTCGAGGAAGTGTATAATGCCCTCAATCGGGTATTGAGAATCTTACCGTCGGACGCACCAGAGACTGTAGACATCACACTGCTGCAAGACGACGCTGAAAAGCAGTTATACGAACGCACGACTGAAGCATTGCCGAACTTTAAACAGAGCATACAGGAACGCGACTACGCCAAACTTCTAACACAACTCGCCACTTTGCAGCCAGCAATTGATACATTCTTTGATGAGGTACTGGTTATGGCGAAGGAACCGGCACTGCGCTCAAACCGATTGGCGTTGTTGAATCAAATCGGACAGAACATTTATGCCATCGCAGACTTGACGAAAATAGTTATCAGTACTTAGTTATCAGTACTCAGTTAAAGAGGTATCTTGTGGCAGGAACAGGAAAGGTAACCGCCACAAGTTCTTAACCGAAAACTGAAAGATTTTTCGCAGAAAAATCGTACTGAAAACTGACAATTATTAAAACTGACAACTCCTATTGGAGAGAGTTATGAATCGGACTTGTAATATACTAAAAATTGGGACCTGCCTTCCACTCATCGCGGTGATTACATTACTGCTTGCGTGTGGTGAGAAAGAGAACAGAGATATTATTGAAGCGCGTGCTGCTATCGTCCGCGGGGATTACGCTGCTGCACAGACAGCGGTCCAAAAGACAGATGCAGGAAATCAAGAAGCACAACACCTACGCGCTTTCTTACAACTCCGCACACAGACAGAAGCAGACAGGTGGCACAAAGCGATCGCACAAGCGAACACTTACCTCGAAACAGTCACCGCCGACATCCGCACTATCTTGTTGTTAGAAGACCCGGATTCCGATGATCTCGACCGACAGGAACGGCTCATCCGCATACAGAATTCTATCTCTGGACTCTTCGCAATGTCTCTCGCCGAGGCCGTCGAAAAACGTTCAGAACTGCTAACCGAACTTGTCGGACACTCGGATTCTGCTGTCGTCTACGCCCTTTTAGCAGCGGAAAAGTGTTATCAGCCAAACGTACGGACGGTAGTCGCACAACTCACGGAAAAACTTGGTACCGGAAACGCAGTCGTTGAGCTGCTACAACAGGCGACACGCCACACAGACCCTGCCATACAGAAAGAAGCCGTCCGATACCTCGGAGCGATGCAGAATCCGGCATTAATTCCAACCTTTGAAACTGTACTCACCGAAACGCGGAACGCCCCGGAGGTGGCATATAGGACAGTCACTGCACTGGAACAACTGGCGAACTCGGGTACCGCTGAAAACACCGCTATTGTACCAGCACTCCAACTCGCCCTTAAAAACAACAACGCACAAGTCCGAATGCACGCCGCAAAACTCCTCGGACGTATCCAAACTGAAACTGCTGTTCCTGACCTCATCCGGCTGCTCTCAGACCAGAACAGTTATGTAAAAGATACAGCCATAGACGCGCTCAACCGTATCGGAGATCCCGCAACTGCACCACTCCTTGAGGTATTGGCAACCAAAGCGAGAAACTTGATTCCTGACGAAGACACGGGCTTCACGGCGGACTATCAATACATCGCCAGTGCGTATATTGACGAACTGTGGATGAAAAAATATCGGATTGCGACCCAAGCCGCCGCAATCCAGACGCTTGGACTCCTGAAACCCGAAGCAGCAGTTCAACCGCTGATAAAAGAATTAGCAAACGAAGAACTGCAGGCGCAAGCATTGGCAGCACTCGTCGAAATGCGTGGAGCCGCCGTCCCAATGATGCTTGACGCACTCAAAAACGCCACAGATGAGACCCGAATAAGGATCGCAGATGCGCTCGGACGCATCGGGGACAGGCGCGCCATAGAACCGCTTATTGAGGCGTTAAACAGCGATCCGCATAAAGAGGTAAAAGCATTGACTGCAACCGGACTCGGTAATATGCGGACACGCAGGGCAGTCCCCGCACTCACCGAGGCACTCACCTACGACGATACCACCGCCACTAACGCTGCGACAGCACTCGGAAAAATCGGTGTATTGACGGAAGATGCCGTTCAAAAATTGATCGTCATGGCAATGGGTAAGCAGATGCGCGAAACTTTGCGACTCGCCGCTCTTGACGCACTCTGGCAGCTTAAACCTGAAGAAGCGACACAATCCATGCTCCTGCTCATGTTCAGCGATGAGACCAGTCCAATCATACGTGCCAACGCCGTCAAAGTCCTAAGTCGTATCAAGGCACCAGAAACAACGCCTGCACTTCTCTGGGTCCTGTCCACGCAATTCGACGAAATTTCGGAATACCAACGTCACATGAAACGGCAATATAAAACGCTTGATGCCCTCCGAACACAGGTCGAATCTTTCCAGGTCCAGTGGACACCGGATTATCCGCGCGCAAACTACCGTACCTGGGGCGAACTAAAACCGATACCGAGCCTCGTCAGGAGTGAAGTTGCACACGCGCTCGGAATTATCAAAGGCGACGCTGTGATAGAACCGCTGATACGCACCCTCGAAGACGACGCACGTGCAACTGTCCGTCAAAGCGCAGCGTGGGCACTTGGTGAAATCAAAGGCGACGCCGCAACGACTGCACTTATCACGGCTCTGAAAAAAGATAAACAGGGGGTCGTCCGACAGGAATCCGCTATTGCACTCGGAAAAATAGCAGGACAACGGGTCGTTGATCCGCTCTTAGATGCTCTCCGAAACGATAAATACGAGACGACTCGCTTCCGAGCAGCAATCGCACTTCGCGAACTTCAAGCCGCAGACAAAGCACTCGTCGATATTTTGAAGAAAGGTGTCGGCAACTTCGATGACGGATACGAAGTGATTTCCGTACAAAACGAGATCATCACAACCCTCATCACAAGCAATAATACGGCGACATCAGAATTCGTTCTCGACGCACTTAAGTCCACAGATGATGAATGGGTACGCTGGGCATTTGTCCACATCTTGGGAGCCTCTGCGAATGCAGTCTCCGCCGATGCGATGCTTGAAGAACTGAAACATCCGAGTTATGTTGTCCGAAAACGGGCGGCAAATTCGCTTGGCGGTTTCAAAGAACGGCGGATGGTTGAACCGCTCATCGCCGTACTTGAAAACAGCGATGAAATGAAATCTATCCGAGCAGCCGCAACCGTTTCTCTGAACATACTCAAAGACGAACGCGCTGCGGAACCCTTGTTGGCAGCACTCTCCGATGAGAACGCTGAGATACGATTACAAGCTGCTGCCGCTTTAGGGGCACTCAAAGATTCAAAAGCCGTCGAAAAACTCAGCGAGATCGTCGAAAATCCGTTGGAACCAGACAACGTCCGCGGCGCAGCGGTAAACGCACTCGGCAACATCGGCGATACATCGGCTGAGGATGTACTCATCCGGGCACTCGACATCCGAGTCGGGAACATCGCTAATAATGCTATCATCGCACTCGGTAAACTCGAAAGTGAAGCGGCGATTCCGAAACTGATCGCGATTCTTGAAGATAAACGGATACCGTTAGATGCCAACACGGCACTGTTAGCGAACGCTTCGACACGCACAAAAGCCGCACGCGCACTCGGCACTATCGGCGGAACCCGCGCAGCGGAAGCACTCGGCAGACAACTCGTTGACGATACGGAATATATCGTCGCACTTGAGGACGCAGGCAATAGGCAAAACCTCGGACTCAACGATCGGAGGCGCAACTGGAGTTGGCGAATCTTCGTCATCGCTGCGAAGAAGCTCGACCTGCCTGCTTTCGTGGCACCGAAAATGGCGGAACGCGCCGCGGATAAATGGGAAAGCAACCCCGTGAGAAACGCTGCAATGGTTGCCTTAGGACGCTGCAAAACAGCAGATGCAGCACTCGATACATCCGATCTCAAAGAGCGACTAACCGACACAGATGTTGACATCCGAAAAGCGACAGCACTCGCTATTGGTGAAGCCGGATTTTCCGAGTTTATACCAGACCTTGTGCAGATGATGAAGGGCGAAACTGAAGACAATAAGGATGTTCGTCGAGCCGCGACGCAGGGCCTCAGGGAATTAGCGGATCCGTCAACGACCGACGCACTCATCGAAGTCATGAACAACGATGATAACCACGTCGAAATCCGACGCGATGCCTCTCGTGCATTGGGTGACATTGGATCCGACAAAGCGGTAACGGCGTTGGTCGCAAAACTAACCGAACTGCATGAAGCCCAAGTTACACGCGGATTCCGGCTCGATGTCATCAGGGCACTCGGCGACGCGAAAAATGCAAATGCTGTCGCACTGCTCGAAACGCTTTTGGAAGATCAAGACGCAGACATCCATTTCTTGGCAGCCGCAGCACTCTTTGAAATTACGGGTGAAGGCTACGGCTATAACCGTCTCTAAACATGACGAACACGGTTTACACTGGAACGTCAAAAGGAGAATAAAATGAAGGATAAATTTTTGGGGAGCCTTCGGAATAATTTCAAGCAACTTGATTTTTTCGTCGCTATGATAGTTTTTTTAGCGTTAACGGATCTGCTTGAATGGACATTTCTCCAGGCACTTGGCGTAATGCTTGGTTGTATCCTCCTGAGTGTAGGCGTTGGTATCTTGTTGAAGATGATTCGCGGTAGTTCTAAAGTAGGCAGGTTCTTCTACGCACCTTGTGAGAATTGTGGAAAGCTCTCATCTTCACATACGCTGTTAGGAACACTTTTCAACAGTTTGGCGAAATCACACTTCTTTCTCATTCTCCTCGCCTACTTTTTGATACGCGGGTTAAATGAATGGACGTTTAGCAAGCAAATCGTTATATTTGGTGGTATAATCGTTTTCACACTCTTGTCGATTGCCTTGATAGATATCTTGTGGGGAATGGTGTTTAAGAAGCCTGAGGCGAGCGAAAATACATAAAATTCTAAGTATCCTCATGGTGCTATAAGCAAACCAACTCACTGAAAACTGATAACCGACAACCCTAAAAAGGAGACTTTTATGGCTTTTTTTGAATTAAGACAGTACAGAACAAAACCCGGTCAACGCGAAAACTGGGTGAAATATATGGAAGAAACAATCCTCCCATACCAGATTTCTAAAGGCATGGTTGTGATTGGCAGCTTCATCGGTGAAGAAGAGGACGATCTCTACGTCTGGATTCGACGGTTTGAGAGCGAAGAACAGCGAGAACAACTCTACGCAGCGGTTTACGAAGACGACCAGTGGGTAAATGAAATGTCACCCCGCGTCGGTGAACTCATTGACAGAGAACAGATCGTTGTTACACGGCTTGAACCTACCTCGCGCTCGGCACATCAGTAAGAAAAGCGTTATCTCCAAAATGGAGGTGGAGGTGTTTTGATGAACGCTGAAGAAAAATATTTGTTTGACTTATGGGGTTATGTGAATATTGAAGGCGTTTTAGAGGACGAAGCACTCGCGGAACTGAACGCCCTTATCGATGCACAAGATTATCCAGATCCGGTGGATGATAATGTCCATTCACAACGATTTGGTGGCTTCCTGAGTTGGGAGAACGACGCGTTCCGTAGACTGCTCAACCACCCGCGTATTATGCCGTGTTTAGCGGAGATCGTCGGTCCGAAATTCCGACTGGATCACGTCTACGGCATCTTGATGATAGAAGGCAACCCGGGTGGTACACTCCACGGTGGCGGCACGCCTTATGATCCGTCGCAGTACTACGTCTTCCGAAATGACCGGATGTATAACGGGTTAACCGTCGTCTCGTGGGCGTTGACCGATATGCTGCCGGGGCATGGCGGTTTCTGTTGTATACCGGGTAGCCACAAGAGCAACTACCCGTGTCCATCGCAGTTTCGACCGGTGGTAGACAACAAAACCTGCATGGCACCCGTGCATCAGAAGGCAGGCGACGCGGTCATCTTTACGGAGGCGTTGACACACGGCACGCTTCCATGGACGGCTTCACATGAACGGCGTTCAATCCTGTTCAAGTATTCACCGGGACATGCCTCGTGGGGACAAGGCAGATACGACGACGAGCTCCGCAACCTCATGTCAGATGAGGACCAAAAGTTAATGCTGGAGCCGCCTTATGTTTCAAATCGGAAACCTGTGGTTTAGTGCGTTAGTCTTAGGGTAGGTTTGTAGTAGTGCGATTCATCGCACGTCCACCGGTCAGAACGGGCAATGAATTGCCCTACTACGAACTGGATTGCCTTCGTTTTGAAAATGGACAAGCACTGCCGAGACAATAGGCGTATAAAAGATCAATCCTGCCAGAACAAAGTTCGGACGGTGACAGGTGCATCTTGGCTATGCTGAAAGACGGAACTAAATGATTGACATTTCACAGTTCAAGGAACAACTTAAAAAATTTGATGCCCTGCGTGATGATGATGAAATACAGACCGAAATTGTTGATTGTATCAAACCTCAACACGCACAAGAATGGTCAGCTGAATTACACCCATCTGTACGCAATGCGCTTATCCGCGCAGGAATCACTACTCCCTACCAGCATCAAGCAGAGGCAATCAATAGATCGCTAAATGGGACAGATATAGTTTTGGAATCTCCCACCGCCAGTGGTAAGACTTTGGCATTCGCGGCACCGATGCTTGACGCTTTGGTACGCAATCCAGGCTCTCATGCACTCATGATCTATCCAATGAAAGCCTTAGCCTTTGACCAGAGAGAACAAATTGAAAAACTTTGTGAACCACTTCGGATTGAATCATTTCCTTATGATGGGGACACAGACAAGGAACATAGAAATTTACTACGGAATCATCCAATACCAATTCTACTGACCAATCCCGAATACTTGAACATGTCATTCTTGGCTCACAAAGAACAGTGGGAAGGTTTTTTGCGTAATTTACGGTATATCATTATTGATGAAATGCATGAATATCGCGGTTTTTTCGGTGCTAACATGGCACTGTTGCTCCGTCGCTTTTTTCTCCATTTGAACCGTATCGGGGCAAATCCGCGTGTATTCTTATCAACGGCAACTTGTGCTAATCCTGTGGAGCATGCTGAAAACCTCACAGGACGGGACGTTGAGGTAATATCAGCAAGAGATACGTTCCGGCCAAAACGTCATTTCATTTTTGTCAATCCTGCTATCCCTGATTTTAGATACAGAGAAATTTTTAGGCTACGGATTGAGCAAGCCGCGTTAAGTATTCTTGCCGATCGGTTGCAAGCTCTTGTGTTCTGCCCAACAAAACGATTCCTTGAAGATGCCCTTAGAAATTGTAAGCGTAAAGCAGAAGAACAAGGACTCAACCCAGATGAGATATCACCGTTCCACGCTGATATGAAAAGTGATGATCGGAGGGAAATACAACAAAAAATTAAAGATGGCGAAATTCGTATTGTATTTACAACCAATGCCTTAGAATTGGGATTGGACATTGGTGGGTTGGATGGGGTCATACTTGCAGGATTTCCCTCCAATATTATGTCTGCTTGGCAACAGATTGGACGAGCGGGACGTGGTTGGGACAAAGAGGCTTTTGTGCTGTTCTATGCCATGAACGATCCGATAGATCGCTTTTTCGTTGGGAATCTGAAGGTTTTTTTAAACAAACCATTGGATGAATTAGTCATAGATCCGTCCAACGAAGAACTCATTCGGAGACACCTTCCATCTCTCACCTATGAAACAGATGGACAGTTATCGCCTCATGAGGAGCGCATTCTTGGTAGTGAGTTTTATGATATATCTCAGATGAATACTGGAACAGTTCCAAAGGGTTTCAAACCGCATCAGAACTTGAACATTCGTGGGAGTATTGGCCAGTCTTTTGAGTTGAAGCGAGGGAACGAGAAACTAGGACAAGTATCGGAGATGCGGCGGTTTCGGGAAGCTTACATCGGTGCCATTTTCACTTTCTTTGGTCGAAAGTACTCTGTACATGCTCATGAGGCGGATGCTGTTGTCTTGGCTGATAGTGAACAGAATATTAGAACAGATCCAAGTTTTTACACGGTGCTAACACCAACAGGATTTTTCGACGGAGTCGCCTATGATAAAATTGAGGTGTACTATGGAGTAGTAAACCTCACGATGAATTTCGCAGGCTACAGAATAGTAGATGAGCGCACAGGCGAGCCAAGGGAACTCCACCAAACTAACGATGCATACTATCAGAACAATCTACATGCCTTTTGGATAAATGTTCCACCAAGTGAACGGACCACTGACGGAATTGTTGCACTAGTAGTCGTTCAATGTTGAGT
>JAAXHL010000109.1 GCA_012270865.1 Candidatus Poribacteria bacterium
AATTATTTAAACACATCAAATCGAAGTAATTCCCATCTTATTCCCCCCTGATAAGGGGGGTTAGGGGGGTTATCTTCGGACAAGTGTTCATTTATTTTCGGATTTTACTATAACTCCTTAGGAAGTACCGCGCGGATAGGAACCGATAACATTGACGTTCCGACACAATTCCTCAAGCTGCTCAAGTGCTACAATAACACGTTCGTCAGCGATATGACCATCCATCTCGGCAAAGAACACATATTCCCAAGGTTTCGCGCGTGACGGAAGAGATTCCAGATACTTCAGGTTCAGATCCGCTTCCTTTAAAATACCGAGGGCTTGGTAGAGTGCGCCAACCTTGTCTCGAACCGAAAAAAAGAGGGAAGTCCGGTCGTATCCACTCGGATCTGCCATCTCACTTCCAATGATAAAGAAGCGGGTCGTGTTATTGGGTTCATCCATAATCGCGTTCGCAATAATTGGAATCTGATAAATCTCACTTGCAAGTTCACTCGCGATGGCAGCTGCAGAGGGTTCTTCGGCGGCTTTTTGCGCAGCTTCGGATGTGCTTACAACTTCGACCTGTTCAACATTACCGAGATACCGACTGAGCCATGCCCGGCACTGTGCGAAAGGTTGCGGATGCGAATAGATACGCCGGATCTCCGCTATCGGAGACTTCGACAACAAGTGATGTTTTATCGGCTGAAACGTCTCGGCACAAATCCACAACGGTGTGTGTTGAAAGCGTTCTAAAACATCACGAACCGTACCCTGCAGAGAGTTCTCGATAGCGACGATCCCATAATCTGCTCTACCGGATTCAACTTCAGTAAAGATGTCGACTTGCGGATGGACAGGGATAAACTCCGTTGACGCACCGAAATGACATCGAGCCGCCAAATGTCCGAAGCTACCGACCGGACCGAGAAAAGCGACCCGCTCCGGCTCCTGCAAAGAACGCGAGGCAGATAAAATCTCCGTCCAGATCGCTTCAAGCGCAGCCTCCGGGAACTTACCCGCATTCTGTACCATCAAGCGGACGATGACTTGCTTCTGACGGTGCGGGACATAAACCTGGGCGATCCCCGTCTCCGATTTCACCGTACCGACCTTCTTGGAAATCTCTGCCCGTTTCTGTAGCAAAGCCAAAATTTGGTCATCAATCTCGTTAATCTGGTCGCGATACTCACTTAATTCCAATTTTTTAATAGTTGTCAGTTATCAGTACGCTACGCTTTCAGTTAACAGTTAAGAGTTTATAAATTAATCAAAACCTCTTGTAACTGTTAACTGTTAACTGTTAACTGTTAACTTCCTCCAATTTTTTCATAGCGGCGATCATCTCATCATCTGAGGGGTTCTCTTTCACCATCTCAACGAACGCCTCAGCACTTATCTTGTGTTCCTCCAGGAACAACTTGTCCTGCGGTCACGGGTAGATATACTCACCGATGATGCCTTGCAATTTTGCACTGGCTTTATCGCTAATTCTGGCTAACCACGGGATCCCTCCAATAATCATATCCCTGTGGCGCGGTTTCCAATCAAGAGCCATCTGTTTCACCTCCTTTTTAATAGTTGTCAGTTGTCAGTTGTCAGTTACAAGAGATTTATGATTAACCCAAGCCCTCCTAACTGAAAACCGAAAGGAACGCACTCGTTCCGTACTGTTAACTGATAACTATTTACTCTACATTCCCTTCAAGTTGTTTCAACGTCTCCTCTAAAAGTTGTAAGGAGCGTCCGTATTCTGACCAATCGCCGCCGCGTTGTGCGTTCTGCGCCTGATTAAAATAGCGGTTTGCCTGCTTAACGAGTTCTGGAAATGAGACCTGACCTGTGTCAGGATCGGCTGTCGTCTCAGCAGTTGTCGTAATCGCCGCCGTGGTCTGACGGCCCGTTCCCGGTCCGAACATGTTTCGGAGTGCGTCCTCAAGACTCTCACCCCAAACGACTTCGTTTTCATATCCGATGACGACCCGCCGCAGTTCCGGGATAGCGGTTTTCTCATCCTCAGATTGGATGTAGATCGGTTCGACATAGAGCAGTGAGTTGTTCATCGGCAGAATCAATAGGTTTCCGCGTAAAACACGCGAACCCTGCGTATTCCAGAGACTAATCTGTTGCGAAATCTCCGGTTCTTGACTAATAAAGTTTTCTACCTGCATCGGTCCTGCGATCTGTTTCCCCTTCGGGAATCGATACACAAGGATCTGTCCATATTGCGGGAGATCGCATCGTGCAGCAAGCCATGCAGTAAGATTCGGTTTATTGAGCGGTGTGAACGGCAACATCAACATGAATTCAGGTTTCTCTTCACCCGGTAACCGAATAACGACATAGTAAGGTTCAACAGGTTGACCTTCCGACGCTGAACGTTGGACAGTCTGCTGTTGTGGCAGAAAAGGACTTCGCGTCTGTTGCGGAACTTGCTGCGTCTGTGCATCCGTATTGTCGTAGAGCTCCATCCCGATTTCCCACTTATCTTCACCCGCATAGAAGGTTACCGGGTCTTTCATGTGATAATCCCGATAGACCTGAGCTTGAATGAGAAACATCGCTATCGGATAGCGGATATGTGTCTTGAGGTCTTCCGGCATCTCTTGAAACGGTTTGAAGAGATCGGGAAAAATTTTTCTATAGCACTCCGCAATCGGATCCTGTTCTCGTTCCATGATGTAAAAATCGACGGTGCCATCGTAAGCATCGACAATAACTTTCACAGAATTTCGGATGTAGTTACCCCACGGTTCACTGTCCTGCTGCGTATTTCGGAACTGTCGCCTCCGTTGGTCCGCAAACTCCCTCATTGAGACAGAATACGGGTACCGGTGTGTAATCGTATAGGCATCAATCAGCCAGACGAGTCTACCGTTATGGATAATGATGTAGGGGTCGCCATCATATCGCAAGAAGGGTGCGATCTTCTGGATCCTTCTTTTGATATTTCGCTCATAAAGGATTCGGCTTGTCGATGTAATTTCACCCGGCAGGACGAAGTTGATTTCGTTGTTGAACTTGAGCATGTACGCCATTTTCCGCCAAAAAGAGCTGAGTTCAACACCACCTTCACCTTGATAGGCGTACTCGGCGTATTGCTGTCCCTCTTGCGGATAATCAAACTCAAGTGCCTGCGGACGGTCAGGGTGGACGATAACATAACGATCCGTGCGTTCGCCGTAGTAGATACGCGGTCCCGGCGTTTCGGTAAACCGATTGTTCCACTCTTCCTTATACTCAATCGGCGGCAACCCTTGAATATACATGTTCGGTTTGCCATTCTCAATCTCGTTCACCGGACTCACAACGGCACCGTACCCGTGTGTGTAGACATAAGTCTGCTTATACCAATCGTTTCTGATCTCTACCGGAAGCTCATTGATATTGAGTTCGCGTCCAGACAGCATCACCTGTCGGACTTCGTCATTAACGGCATAGCGATCAATATCGACATCGTTGAAATCGTACTGTGAACGCAATTCTTGGAGCTGACGGAAGGTTCTCCGTAGCGGTCGCCAGTCCCAGAGACGAATGCTATTAAAGACCGGGGCATTTTCACGGCTGGTTATGTCGTCATAACTCAACACCTCTGTCAGTGGGTATTCTTCTTCGGTCACTGTGTTATCAGCCAAGCCGTAAGCCTGAAGTGTCGCTTTGATGTTATAGTTGATATAATCTGCTTCTAAGACCTGCTTATTCGGTTCAACTCGCCAACTTTGTATGGCAGCAGGATAGGCTTGTCCGAGGAAACCGGCGACTAAGAAGACAACGAATCCACCAAAAGCATAAGCGTTGCGTTTCAAGAAGATACTGATGATAAAAATCAGTGCTATTATGATTGTGAGCCAGAGCATAATATTCAAGACCGGTAGACGTGCTTGTATCGCTGCGTAGCCGCCACCGCCGCGCACCACGTTGTTTGACGCATACAATAGGTCAAACATAACGAACTTATAATTCCAGGCTCTGAAAAGGAGCGTCAAACCGACAAGCGTGAACAGATGCGCCTTCACGTTGAAAGGCGGACGAAACCGGAACTGACTGGTATCACCTGTGATTAAACCGTGGAAAAAATAGATGACGGTCGCGAATATCGTCACCAGCATAAAGATACCGAACAGCGTCCCGCAGACGTAACGTTCCAGCGGCATTTTGAAGATATAGAAACTGACATCTTTTTTGAAGATCGGATCGCGTGCGGGTGAAGTGAAAAACGCTTTTTGACCGGGTTCTATCTGAACCGCTGTGTCCAAGCGGATTGCGTTCTCTAACACCGCTTCAACGCGCCCCTCCTGATTCGGGTTTCCGTCTATCCGAACGTTGACAGGATCCCCGACTTTAATCTCTTTTGCCTGGAGTTCCAATTGTGAAATAGGTATCTCGTTTCCATCAATCGTCCCTTCTACCGTAATAGGTGTAGCAGCGGGGAAAACGAGTTCGTTTGAGTTGAAGTAGCGTAGATAAATCTCCCACCGATCACTCGCTGTGTAGCCCATTAAAACGCTGAAAAGTATAGCGACGAGCGACAACCCGCCGTAGATCATCTTTCGCGTGTCGCCAGGGTTGCTCTCACCGCCCGTGAAATCCGCGCCGCCCATAAAGGCAGGACTCAGATGTGCCGGTGTGAATCGATAGATTAAGCCGAGATTGACCAAGAGAATTACTAAATAGCAGACCCCAACAATTACGCCAACGAGGATTTTTGTCCACAGAATTTTAGTGAAGATCGGTTTATAGTCTACCATATCAAACCATAGGAAATCGGGGAAGAGGTTAACCCAGAGCGCACCCGATCCACCGATAACACCGAGAATGATAACAGTGATAATAAAACGTTTTGTTCGTGATTCCATATTTTATAGTTAACAGTTAACAGTACGATTTTTTCTGCGAAAAAATCTTTCAGTTTTCAGTTAAGAGGATTCTTGTAACTGTTAACTGATTTCTCCTTATTGTAGGGTTACCTTTCCTGCTACTGCCACAAGATACCTCTTTAACTGAGTACTGAAAGCGAAGCGTACTGGCTACTGGTTACTGGTAACTACTAAAAAGCTTGTCCGAGTCCGAAGTGGTATTTGAACCCGGGTTCTAATCGTGTGAGGTCTGTATGTCGCGCTGCGGCGAAGTCTATTGAAAACAAGCCGAGTTCGAGTCGCATCCCGAGTCCAACCGCGGCTTTGGCATCGTCGAGTCGAATACCGTTCCCTTCTCGGACGAAAATGTTGAAACGGTTCTCCGGTCCGTACTGCCAGTCTGACCATGCGCCCCCAAGATCGGCGAAGACGATACCACGGATACCGCCGAGCGTCCATCTGACCGGCCAGCCGAAGTGAAGGACATCTATCAAAGGGATGCGGACCTCTAAATTGATGAGTCCGATGCGCGTGCCGACCAACGCCTCATAATTGTAGCCGCGTAAGGTATCAATCCCACCAAGATAGAAATAGGACCTATCAGCACCGAAACTGCCCCCGAATAGCAGCCGCGCCGCGATGGTAGAACGTCTACCCAAACCGAAGTAGCGTCGCGCATCAAAGATGACGTTTGTGAGCGATAACTCGCTACCGAGTGCCGGAAAAGATTGTTCAAGTTTAATACGGTATCGAGAGCCGCTATAAGGCGACCATTCACGCCACATCGTCGTATCACCGACAAACGCGATAGAACCGGTTGTAAGCAGCCCTCTATCGTCAAACGGATCCAACGGATGGCTCGTTTGGAAGTTAAAGGAGAACGGCTGTGAATACATTGAGAAGTTAAGATCGAGTCGATGGTATCTGTCGAACGGGTAATTGAGATACGCACCGAGTCCGGTAATCCGTTGTAAGATACCGCGCCGGCTCTGGATACCGCCTAAAATATGGTATTCGTGATAATTGTAAATCATCGCGCCGATGTCCGTCCGATGCGTCAAGAACCCGTATTGTGCGATGAAATCTGGTGCAAGATAACTGGACTGGTTCATTACACTGACACCGATCCGATGGTTGCCTAACATATCGCTACCGATAATCTGCACCGAGCTTCTCAGGATACCGTCAGCACCAAGCGTGAAATCTGGGAAGATCGCATCTAAAGCGAAAGAGGATTTTGTACTATACTTCCGTCTGGCGATCCTATAGTTCTCCGGTTTTTCCGCTGTCAAAACGGCAGTCGGTTCAGCAATGTCTATGGTCTCAACTTTTTCTTCGACGGTTTTAGCCATCTCCATCGTATGGACATCGTATTTCCCGTTCTGGTAGGCAGTAAACAGCAGCCGCTTGCCATCTGGTGATAAACTCGGATTGAAACAGCCGGTCATCATATTGGTCAGACGCGTCAGAGCCAGTTTCCAGTTTTCAGTTTCCAGTTTCCAGTTTTCCAAGTTTCCAGAGCCCTCTTCACTGGCCACTGGTAACTGGTTACTGGTAACGACCGAAAGTCTGTATATATCATAAATGCCTTGTCCATCTGCACAGAAGAGAATCGATTCTCCGTCCGGTGCCCATGACGGACTGATGGCGTTATAGGTTCCGTTGGTTAAGATGCGTTCTGTCCGGTTGTCAAGATCAATCAGTACAAGTCTATTTTTCCGTCCGCGCTCGGAGGTATAGACGATTTTGCCGGTTGTTGGATGCCATGACGGGTGCGTGTCGTTAAATGTGTCGAAGGTCAACCTACTGATTTCACCCGTCAGGAGTTCAATACTGTAGAGGTCTGTCTGTCCCTCTTTCAATGCCGAAAACACGATCTGCTTGCCGCTGCCATCATAGTCCGGAGAAGAGATATTATCATAATCGAGCCTGAAGTAGTGCGTGAGTTCCTCTGTTAGGATGTTAACTTCGATGAGATAGTTAGCGTCGTGATGCTTAGCGACGAAGGCGATCCTGTCGCCATCGGGTGCCCACGTGAGGCTTCTACCGAACCCGCTGAAATCGGTTCGGATTTCCTCGTATTTCTCTCGGAAAAATCGTTTCGTAACCCGATCCAGCCGCTCACCGGTTTTTGCTGACATCAGAACAATCTCAAGAAACCCGTCGTTCCCTGTGACATAAGCGACAATATCGCCGCTCGGTGACCAGATCGGCTTGATGTTATGGGAGTATCGCGATTTCTCGGTCAGATTTTTCGCGACGAGATCCGGTAATTCCCGATCCTCGATGAGGGGCCAGTAGCGTCTCCGTACAGTCTGTCGCCACGCTTTATCGAATTCTACGAGTTCCACGCCGAGTACTTCTTTGAAAACTCGGTCAATGTCTTTCGTACGACTCTGGCGCAACCCACGCAGAATCTCAGCGATCTTCTCACGTCCATAAGTTTCCGTGAGATACGCCACCGCCAATTGTCCTAACTTATATCCAACGTAAGGTGAACTGAGTTGGTTGAAGTTACGGAGTTGTGGCAACGGCACGATGTTGTTATTCATGCTCGCATCGCGGATGACCATCTCGCCGATTGCATCGTTATCTTCGGCGAAATAGTCTGCCATCCCCTCTATGAACCAGATCGGAGGTGAGTAGAGGAATTCGCCGCTGTAGATACGGGCGTGCGGTTTCTGATAGATGATGTCGTACTGAAAGATATGGATGAGTTCGTGAAAAATTACCTCCCGAAACGCTTCAAGGGAACCTGTGAACGGAATAACAATGCGGTGCTTAAAGAGTTCCGCAAAACCACCGATACCTTCGTGAAGTTCTTGTAAGATGATATTGGTTTCCTGAAAATCTTTGTGCGATTTATAGAGGATGAGCGGCGTTCTATCCCGCAGTTCGTGTTCAAAATCCTCGCTGTGCTGTTCGTAAGCCTCTTCGGCAATCGCAGCCATAATAGGCACAAGCTTCGCCTCGCTCGGATAGTAATATATATCGAAATGCTCCGTCCGATGGATATGCCAATCGAAACGTTGTCCCGTGATCTTGTTTTTACCGAAAACTTGTGCCCATCCGATACCAGGCGCAATAGCCATCAGCAGACAGCAGACAGCCGACAGCAACAAGAGATTTTTGAGAATAGCCGTCAACCGACAACTGACGGTTTCCAACAGCCAACAGCTAATAGGCAATTTATTTTTTTTCACACCCCTACCCCCAGTAGTTATCAGTTTGCTTCGCAGTGAGAATACGATTTTGACCAGTGATTCTTGTGATTCTTGTGGTTATTCATGATAAGAGTCCTCTTTTATCCCGGTAGTTATTGTAATCCCATCAATCACCGGTCAAAAAATCTTTCAGTTTTCAGTTAAGAGGGTTTAGATTAATCACAAGTCTCTTGGAACTGTTAACTGTTAACTAAAAGGAACGTACTCGTTCCGTCCTGCTAACTATTTTCAATTGACCAGATACCGATCTTCGCGTTCGTAGTGTGGAGAGATTTCGCGCGTAAATTCGATTGCGGCACGCTTGCCGAGTTCTCGCATCGTGTTTGCCTGTGGACCCGCCGCCGAAAAAATAAAGGAACCGATAGTATGTGCTTCCGCAGTGCTACGCCGGTAGTTTTCATCCCAGATAATTTTTTCAGTTTCGACATCGAAAATCATGACTCTCAGTGAAAGGAGATAGGTTTTTTCCATGTAGTCCTGATAATCCATAACGTAGCGTTGGCTCTGTATGGAATAGCGTTCTCCGTAATACCGTCTCGGGCGGCTATCCGAATAGAAACGAAAACTGCCGATGATAATCCCTTTCACCTCAAAATACTCTCCGAGTTGGCTGAGACGTTCCGTATCGGAGAGCCACTCCGGATCAACGGTTTCACCCGTCAACATCCGAGCGGTCTCCTGTGTACTGACAACCTCAAAGTGTTCTTGGCGCGCCAAACCCGTGCGGAGTATCGATGCAATCTCTTCGCCGATGTCTTCAGGCAGTTCTTCGTTACGTCTCATCTCTTTTTCTGGTACAAACGGCAGAACGGCGAAGTTGGAGTACCGATTGATGTCAATCTCGGATTCGACTTTCACCGGAATGGAGACACGTGTCACAGCACTACCACACCCGTAAAGCGTTAGCATTACCAAGAGAATTCCGATGTTTCTTGCGATCTGCATAGCGATCCCTCACGCTTCCGTTTTAATAGTTGTCAGTTAACAGTGACAAACAGCAATCTTATCATGGAAACCAATCACTATAATCATGATAATCACTGGTCAAAATCGTACTGTTAACTGTTAACTAATCCTGCGGTGTCTCTTCGCTATCAGCACCACTGCGTCGAAGGTGAATACGGCAGCGTCGATAGTTGAGTCTGTAGTATCTGTTGTCCGGTTCCAACGCCGTAGCGCGCCGATAAGCCGCCAGAGCCGCATCCATGTCCCCGGTGGCTTCGTAAGCGACACCGAGGTTATTATGTGCCTTGGAGTCGTCCGGATCGATATTGATGACCTGCTTCCATCGAAAAATGGCTTCATTCCAGAGCTGCGCTTGTGCCGCTCGTATGGCGAACCGATTGTACGCATCCGTCTGCGGTGTGTCGCGGAACACCGCGCAGCCAGACAGCATCAAAAACGCTACAATAGTGATAGAGACAAGGCATCTATATTTTAACACATTTCTCTCCGTAAAATGTTGCGATATTGTTTCACATTACGTCATATATATTACACGGAATCTATCTTTTGCGTCAAGGGAAAATTGGATACTGAACAACCCTGCTACTTTGCAGGAAAAACTTGTCAAAGCATCCGAGACGTGATAGACTATATTATGCTATAAAATCTACAGTCGGAGGTTTGAGGCAACTGTTATCGAAAAGAAAAATGTTAAACCCAAAAATCTATCATCGCAGCGAACTTGCATCCATTCTTCAGCACCTGAAAACTGACGGTCAGACTGTTGTCACGACCAACGGTTGTTTTGATGTGCTACACTTAGGACATCTCCGGTACCTACAAGCGGCACGCCAACTCGGGGATCTGCTCGTGGTTGGGGTCAACAGTGATAGTTCGGTACGGCAGCTCAAGGGAGAGAACCGTCCGCTTGTGCCTGAAGCGGAACGCGCAGAGATGCTCGCCGGGTTGGAATGCGTCGATTATGTCGTCATCTTTCCAGAATTGACACCGATTGACCTGCTCTCCGAACTTAAGCCGAGTATCCACGTTAAAGGGGGCGACTATAAACTCGAACAACTCATTGAGCGGGAGGTCGTTGAAGCAAACGGAGGTAAAGTCGTCGTAGGGCTAAACGTCCCAGGTAAATCCACAACCAATCTCATCGAAGTGATCTGTGAACGGTATAGAGATACCGATGCCGCAAACACACCGTAAAGCAGTTTTAGCTTTTTAATTACGCTTCTGTCCCGCTGCGGACGTTTGCTTGGGTGTTTCCGCTATATCTACGGAGAGGATCGTTGTTCATTGAATGCACCTCACCGAACCGCAAGGAACATTAAAAAAATGCAGATAAATAATTTATTACATGTTGACGATCTGAAGCCTCAAATAGAGAGGCTTTTTGAATACTCAGGTCAGAAAATTTTAGCCATTGAGAACACATGGATCCCTGAAAAAGGCACGCCTGTCTTCACCGTCGCTGGCACCTACACGACACGCGGCTGGACAGAATGGACGCAAGGGTTCCAATTCGGCTCCGCGATCCTCCAATTTGATGCCACAGGTGACGAGCAATTCCTTGAGATCGGCAGACGGAACACGATTGAAAAGATGGCACCCCACGTCACGCATATCGGTGTGCATGACCACGGATTCAACAACGTTTCCACCTACGGCAACCTCCGCCGACTCATGCGTGAGGGTGTGATTCCGCACAACGATAACGAGATGCACTTTTATGAACTCGCATTGAAAGCCTCCGCTGCCGTTCAAGCGAGTCGCTGGACCCAGATTAAAGACGGGACGGGATATATCGCCTCTTTCAACGGACCGCATTCGCTTTTTTCGGACACCATCCGATCCTTACGGGTATTGGCACTCGGACACACGCTCGGTGCGGTCCTGATGGGTGAAGGCGATGTCGCTATTCGTCTATTGGAACGTCTGCTCCAACATTCACAGACGACAGCGACCTATAACGTCTATTACGGCGAAGGACGCGACGCTTATGACCTCCGTGGACGGGTCGTTCATGAATCTATCTTCAATACGAATGATGGGAACTATCGCTGCCCAAGCACGCAGCAAGGGTATTCACCTTTTACGACGTGGACACGCGGATTGGCGTGGATTATTACAGGGTACGCCGAGCAACTTGAGTTTTTTGATACACTCTCTGAAGATGATCTCGAACCTTACGGCGGATACGGTTTGGCGACAGCACATATCCGAAAAGCCGCGGAAGCCACAGCCGATTTCTATATTGAGAACACCGCCCAAGACGGGATCCCGTATTGGGATACCGGTGCCCCCGGTTTAGCCGAACTCGGTGATTATTTGGCGGTTCCCGCGGACCCCTTTAATGACCTCGAACCGGTAGATAGTTCCGCCGCAGCGATTGCCGCACAAGGGTTAATTCGACTCGGCAACTACCTCAGAAAGCACGGTGAGACGCAAGCGGGAGACTCCTACTACCAAGCAGGGTTGACGGTTGCAAAGACGCTTTTCGCTGAGCCGTATCTCTCTACGTCCGAGACGCATCAAGGGTTGTTGTTACATTCCGTGTATCACCGTCCGAACGGTTGGGATTACGTACCAGAAGGTCGGAAAATTCCGTGTGGAGAGGCATCCATGTGGGGAGACTATCACGCCCGCGAACTCGCAGTCCTGTTATGGCGCGAAATCGTCGGAAAACCGTATCTAACATTTTTCTAACATGATTTATGACTGTAGTGTGAGGTCGCCGTGCTTCGCACTCTCATTATCACCTAAGGAGTCCCTCTATGAAAGTCACTAACGTTGAACGTGTCCTTGTAGATGTCCCTTTTACCCCGCGTCAACAACAGATTACCACCGAAAGCGTGTCAACCGTCTACAATTGGTCAATCCTCGAATTGTGTAAAGTCACAACGGATACCGGACATATCGGTTGGGGCGAAACCGTCGTCCACTACACCTATTCGCGTGTCAGCGAAGCGAGCGTCGAACGTGTGATAGGACAGAGTCCCGCCGAACTCATGAACGACGATTCGCTCGGTGCCGGTCTACAGATGGCACTCTTCGATGTCGTCGGCAAGATTCTCGAAGTCCCTGTCTACCGACTCCTCAGCAACCCATGTGGAGATGCTGTCCCGATTTCGTGGTGGTGTATTGATTCATCGCCTGAAAACTGGGCAGCGGAAGCCGCGGATGCCGTGAAAAACGGTTATACCAGTTTCAAGAACAAACCGCGCCCGTGGTGGGATATCCTCGCACAAGTGAACGCAGTCGCAGAAGTCGTGCCATCAGATTTCAAATTGGACCTCGACCCCAACGGTTCTTTCCGCGACGCAGAGACCGCCATCCCAATCCTGAAAAAACTCGACACACACCCAAACGTAGCGATGTTCGAGACACCCATCCCGCAGAGCGATGTTGAAGGCAACAAACAGATTCGTCAAGATGTCGGTTGCCAGATCGCCATGCACTTCGGCTCACCGCCTTATACGACCTGTATCCGTGAAGATGTATGCACCGGTTTTGTCATCGGTGGCGGTAAGTCACGGGTGATGCGTGAAGGTGAACTCAGTGCGGCGGCGGATATGCCGTTTTGGCTCCAAATCGTCGGAAACGGGTTGACAACAACATGGGCAGCGCATCTCGGCAGCGTGCTTACGCATGCCACATGGCCCGCTATCACTTGCATTAACCTCTACAGCGACCACCTACTCACAGAACCGATACAGGTAGCAGACGGATGCCACAAGGTACCAGATGCGCCCGGATTAGGCGTTGAAGTCAACGAAGATGCAGTCGAACGTTTCCGCGTCCCTGATGATGAATTGGACGCTGACGGCTATACGATCCATCCTGTGCCACGTATCATCAAGACGGTTGTCTATCCTGACGGCAGTTGTATCCATATCGCAGGCGACGGTTTGAGTTATTTTAACGCCGGTAACGGCAAGGCACAAGCGGAAGACGTACGCCTCGAACTCACCTTCGACGACGACACCGACGAATGGGCAGCCCTCTTTGAAAAAGCACGCGAAACCCCTGTGCATGGACAGTGGTAGAACCTTCACGGATATTTTTTCTGTTTCGGCTCTCAGGTCCGGTAGATGCGGTTCCCTAACCGCATCTACCGAAAACCTGAACTGTGATTGAAGGTAAATGCGTCCGGAATGGTTCCGTAATTCTCTTGAATGGAATCAGCCTATCTGCTACAATCAAAGGAACATCTTATAGATTTGACAGAGGCGGATTAACATTGACTTCTCCGCAGCAACAGCGTGCCTTGACATGGCGTGTCTTGGGCATCTTTGCTATTACCGCACCAATCAACTGCTATTTCCTCATCCAGATGGAACTGGTGCGCTACACCTTTCCGACATGGGTCGTCCCGCTCTCCAATGTTATCTTTATCCTCACGGCAGTGATGATCATCAACGCCGTCATCCGTCTCCTACGGAGCAGTTTCGCACTCAAGCAAGGCGAACTCCTACTCCTCTACGTGACACTCAGCTTCGCAACAACACTCGCCGGATGCGATGTCTTACAGGCGATCCTTTCCGTACTCGGACACGGTTACTGGTTCGCAACCGAAGAGAACGAATGGCGCACCCTATTCTGGCACCACCTCCCACAGTGGCTCACCGTTTCCGACAGAGACGCACTCCACGGCTATTATCACGGAGAATCAAGCCTATACCGTCCACTCCATCTGCAGGCTTGGCTACCGGTGGTCGGTGCGTGGTTGTTGCTCTTTGCAGTGATAGCGTTCATCTTCCTCTGCCTCAACACAATCCTCCGACGACAGTGGTCACAGCGCGAACGCCTCACCTTCCCAGTTATCCAACTCCCCTTCGCGATGACAAATCCGACTTCAGGATTCTTCCGAAACAAGCGGATGTGGATCGGGTTCACTATCGCCGCGGGCATTAGCCTATTCAACGGGTTAAGCCATCTCTATCCCGTACTTCCGAATATCCCTGTGACACGCCGATTCTTCAGATTTCATGACCCACCGTTCAGCTACTACGGCACCATCATCACCGCTTTCTATCCATTCGCTATCGGGATTATGTTCCTGATGCCGTTAGATGTCCTCTTCTCAACGACCTTCTTCTATTTTCTCTACCGGAACGAAGTCGCTTTAGCGGGAGCGATCGGATGGAGTAGTATTCCGCGCTTCCCTTATTTGAACGAACAGACGGTGGGTGCTTTTGTTGGTCTCTGTATCTTCTTCGGTTGGACAGGTAAACGGCACTTCAAGGCTATCTTGCAAAGTGCGCTGCCGTCTCGTGGACGCGAACCGCCACCGCAACAGCACGACGAACCGATGCCGTATCGCGTCGCCGTCTGGGGTTTCGTTATCGGTATCCTATTGTTTGCGTTTCTACTCTACAAGGCGGGTATGGAACCTTGGTTGGCGTTGACCTTCGCTGTGTTGTTCCTCGTAACGCCGCTGGTAACGACGCGTATCCGTGCCGAGTCCGGTATCTTCGTCCACGCCTACCACCATCAGGCACCACGATACATACTCAGCACCGTCTTAGGGACACACCGTCTCGGCGCCCAGAACCTCACCGCGCTCTCGGTCTGCTTTTTCAACCGTGATTACCGTCCACAACAGATGCCACACCAATTAGAGGCGTTTAAAATTGCCGAACTCGCTAATATTAACCAGCGTCGGATGCTCTTGACCATCGTCATCGCCACTATTTTCGGAGGGCTGGTCGCTTTCTGGGTACAACTCCATCTCTACTACCAGTTCGGTGCTGATTCTGGCTACTTCGGACCGTGGGCACTCGGCTACGGTAGACAATACTTCCAACGCCTGACCAACTGGATTACCTACCCGCTCGGCACGGATTGGCTCGGTGTGATATTTATGGGGGTCGGCTTCACCGTCATGATGATTTTGACCTATCTACGTGTCAAATTTTTCTGGCTACCGTTGCATCCGCTGGGTTATGTTATGGCGAGCAACCAAGAGATGTCCGATCTCTGGATTCCGCTGCTCATTGCTCTGACGTTAAAATGGCTCATCCTCCGACACGGCGGCATCCAGAGTTATCGGCGTGTCGTCCCATTTTTTTTAGGATTAGTCCTCGGCGATTACCTAATGGGTAGCACTTGGAGTCTCCTAAACGTCCTCCTAAACACCACAATGTATCAGTTCTATCCTTAAAATGGCATATCAGAGATCAAAGATAACCTGTGCGAACCAACTGCCATCACTTTTTTCTACAACCTGCAACTGGTGATACGTGACACCCTTAATCTCGGTATAGACGGCGTGTTTATCAAAATTCGTCGGTTCGCCGTAGACCGTCGCCGACATCTCCGTTTCACTACACTGTTGGATTTCCGCGCGTTTAAAGAAGGTCTCCTCCGTTTCGTGCCGAAAGATAAGTTCATCGAGCCACGCCACGAACAACTCCTCCACAGAATCAGCCGTGAGATGAATCTCAACCGACACAGTCTCATCGACCGTCTCCAAAACAGCGATCGCCTCAAAGAGACCTTGTGCCGCGTGCGTCAGAAGTTCCGACAAATCTTTGCCGCGAACCACCATTCCCATATCTGCTGTATGTTCGAGGTATTCATAAGGTTTCATAACATCTCCATCGTCCCTGCCTTTTTTTCTCCAACATCATACCCCGAAAATCCGATTCTGTCAACTTTTGAAACAGGTATATCTTCCTCAACCCCAGACTGGTAGGTTCGGTTTCCTAACCGCACCGAATCCTACCCGTAGGAGAGGTTTGTAACCCCAATTTCTGCTGTTAAAACTTCGGCAATTTTCACTTGACCTTACATTCGTTATATGCTATCCTATTTTATTAGATGTGGCCCCCATTTACTAACAACTACGCATGGGGAGAAGGTCGAGATTGTTCCACTAACCACTATCCGCATAAGCAGCACAAACTAAGGAGGGCTATATAATGCAACTATGGGAAGATCAGACAATTGTGCATGCGCTGAAGCATGCCTTGAAAAGTTATGACTACTTAGAATATGACGAGGCAGGTTCTAAACACATCAATGCCTTAAAAGTAAGAGTTAAACCGGATCATTTAAGTGCTGAACGCGACTTTTCGGTCGCTGGAAATATCTGTAAAGCTTTAGAAAAAGAAACAGGAAGGCGTTTTTTCGTGCCTGGTGTTGTCACAAATGGTGAACTGGATTGGAATACGAAGTGGACCTGGTTCAACGTGCGCGAACAACAACTTCATAAAAATGTAAAGATAACCTATCCAAACGATAGAACTGACCCTCTCATAGTGGAGTGCTATGCCGGAGAGTATATGAATCTTTTTGTAGGTGATCCACAAATCACGCAGTACGCTGATGCAAACGGAGAAATAAAAATTGAGTTTCACGTTGTTGACCGAAAGACTGGAGATACGAGGTGGAGCAAAACAACGAATGTAGCAATTGACTTGTTAGCGAAGACAGCAGCTGAAGTTATAGCCGAGTCTGCCCTATAGAGGTATAGTTCATGATAGAATGGTTAACAGTAATTACGGGTGCTGTCGTAGCAATTGGCACTGCTGCGCTCGCGTTTATCACGTGGCGATACGTCCGTCTGACAAGGCAGCTCGTAGAAGCCTCCCACAAACCAGAAATTATAGTCTATCTACGTGCTTCTTCAACGTTAATCCGTGATAATTTAGAAGTTAATGAAACAACGCTTTGTGTAAAAAATGTAGGTCCGGGTGTTGCCCGTAAAATTGAGTTTGGAGATAATCTTTCTTTTGCTCCTTATGGTGGTGAACCGCTTGAAAGCATTGGCTTCCTCAAGAATGGAATTGATGTCCTTGCGCCAGGACAGGAGAGAAAACAGAATCAACCCAATGTTGCAGATCCATTTGGGGACTTAAGCCAATTGCAAGTTACGATTCGAGTTAATTACGAAGACTCGCGGGGCACAAAATATTCTGATGCCTTTCCTCTTGATTTTACCGAGCTAGATTTACTGCCAACTCAAGGTGACCCTCAATGAATAAACCCTACTTTGACGATAACCTTGCAATTCTACGCGGATAGACGACAACAACGTTCATCTACAACCAAATCCTCGCTTATCAGATGATGTGAGGACTTAGGAAACAACCTGTTTTACAAACTAATAGTGAGGATTATAAATGGAACCAAAAAAGATAAGTGTATCCGATTTGTTTGAAACTAATGTGCAGTACAAGATACCTCTCTTTCAACGATATTACGTTTGGGACAGGGATGACCAATGGGAACCTTTGTGGCATGATATTTCTCAACGAAATTTGCCACAAATTCAAGAAAAAACGTCTGACCATTTTACGGGTGCTATCGTTGTACAGCAGCAAAAGACCCTTGCTGGTAATGTTCCCAAATATGACATTATTGATGGGCAACAACGGCTTACAACTTTTCAAATCATTCTTTGCGCCATAAGAGATATATGTGAGTTAAACGAACATAGCGATATTGCAAGTGAAGTGTCGCGTTACATTCAGAATCAAGGGAAATTGTTGAAAGAAGATGAAGAATATAAACTGATTCCAACCAAGCGTGATAGAGATTCGTTCATATCCTTAGTTGATGGACGTGTAGATAAAAGTCGAGGGAAGATCTTTTCAGCTTATAGTTATTTTAATGATCGGATTGCGAATTATCCTGACGGAGAGAAAGAAAAAATCTATACCTTATTTCTTTCTATTATAAAGCACTTTAGATTTGTTCAGATACTTATTGATGATGATGACAAACCTGAAAAGATATTTGAATCACTTAACGCTAGGGGCAAAAGTCTTTTTCAGTTCGATTTGCTCAGAAATAATCTGTTCCTACGTGCCCGCGAGGATAGGGACGACTTATATGAAAAGTACTGGGAGCATTTTGAGGACCCTTATTGGGATCCAGAGGAAACAAACGGTGCATCGTGTGAGTTGTTCCTACAGCATTTCCTTATGGCAAAGTTAGGGACAGAGAGTGTCAAACCCGAATTTTTTGTCTATGAGCGCGAGTATTCAAAGCAATTAGAGAACACTACAATAGAAGATGAATTTTCTGAATTAAAGCGATATTCGGAAGTTTATCGAGAAATGACTGACTGCAAAGAGGATTCGCCGATTGGGAGGCGGATGAAGTTTTATCAAACATTCAGTCTTACCACTTTACATCCGTTTGTGTTGTTTGTGACATGTGAAATTGGACTCCAGGGGCTTGAACTAGACCGTGTTTTTGATATTTTGGAATCTTATACAATCCGACGTATGCTCTGTTTCAGAGGCAAAGGTGGACTAAAGGAATTTAACAAATTTTTTTCCAGACTCATTAAACGTCTTAGGGGCAATTTTAGTTTAGACAAGTTTACTTTGCTCTTGGATCAGACCACCTCAGATACGAATAGGTACCCAACAGATAATGAGATTAGACCAACCTTGCATACACGCTTTTATCAAAATCCTCTACCTTTTCCTGACGATGATACAATAGTTTTTCCGGGCAATCTGCATATGAAAGCTGCTTTGGAAGGACTCTGGATTGAAACCGCTGGAGCAATCAAACAAAGACTTATTCGTTATATCTTGTATCGGATTGAACTGATGAAGAGGGAGCGAGACAAATTTACCGAACCTTTATTTTTTGAAGACAAGTTGACTACTTTAGAACATATCTTGCCAGACCAATGGAAGGAAACTTGGTCTTTACCCATCAATGCTAAAGCCATAAGATATGAGACGGACGTTCGCAGAGTTCTTGTAAATAGAAACGTGCAGAGCGAGAGTATGCTTTACACCAATTTGTTTCCAAATGACCCAAAAGTCGAATCGCCACCAGAAGGTTTAGTTGGTGAAGACTATCTTGATGCGTATAATCTGGCTGTAGCAAGAGATAATTTATTACAAAGCATCGGGAACCTCACGCTTGTCACAAGAGAACTTAACTCCAAACTCGGAAATAGGACATTCTCTGAGAAGAAGAAAGCTTTAGACGAACACTCAAGTCTGAAACTGAATAACGAAATCTGCCAGCAAGAGGCATGGGATGTCAATGAAATTTACGAGCGCGCTGAGAGATTAATAGAGGATGCTTGTGAAATATGGCCGTCTCTGGACTGGTTTAAAGGGGAATAACCGTCGAAACATACTGTTAGACGTATACTCAAAGGACGGAATCCTACCTACCTGAGATAGACGACGAACGCGGCTGTCCTACGTCAAGCGGAAACTTTCAAATCCAACGCGTAATCGTTGCAAGCTGAGAATCTGACAATTAATAACCAATCATGAACAAACTCTACTTGGGCGATAACCTCGAAATCCTACGCGAAATGGATGACGCAAGCGTTCACCTTATCTGCACTAACTCTTAAGGTAAAGCGAAACAAGTTTATGAATAACCAGGACAAATATTTTGAGAAGTCTCTCACACCGGGGATAGCTGAAAAACTCATCCAAGAGTTATTTGCAGGGCAGACTGTTCAAAAACAGAAGATAATAAGCGATGTAGAAGAAACACATCTGGAACGGGGTGGGTTGCCTTCGCGTGCTCAATTTAACAATCCTGTCACTCTTGCGCTTTACAACATGAGGCGAGAGGGGCGAGCAAACAATCCTGAGCAAAGTAATAATTGGTTGATATCTTCAAGCACTCAGGACGACGACAGCGTGGATCCCGATCCTAACAGTTTAGATTTAAAACCTGAAAAGATTATCGGCTCCGGCAAACAGTCAGTCTATCTTTATTATTATCCGATTTACCGTCGTTTAGCAGAATTGGAGGGCAAAGAAGTATGGGCTTGCAAGATCGGCAAGGCCAGAAATGATCCTCTCGTCAGAATTAGTGCGCAAACGCGCACAGCACTTCCAGAATATCCCACAGTTGGCCTCATCATTAAAACAGATGAATTCACTTTGATGGAGACAACAATACAAAATATTCTGAAACTTCAAGGTAAACACAAGCAAGATGCTCCCGGAACAGAGTGGTTCATTACTTCCCCGAGCGAAGTTGAACAAATATACAAAAACAATTTTGAAAATTCGTAGTAAATCGGATCTATGTTTACTTGCAGAGATATATCCGCTACTTTGTCCATATAACCAATACTTAAGGAGAACAATAATGTATATCGTGACAGATGACTTGGAAATCATAAACTTCAATCAGTACCAAGATTTGCGTGTAGAAGGGGAAGATCCGGGTAAAGGTCGGCTCGTCTTGACGGCTCAGGATGGTTCCGAGCGCACCATTGCCGAGTTTGCTGAATTTGAGGAAGCATACAACCTCTTTGCGGACATCCGCGATGCCCTCGCGGCAGGAGAGACATACTACAGCTTAGAGACATACATGGATGACAATCCCTTCAGAGTACCGGCTCAACAGTCTGAGAAACAGGCTACAGTATAGGAACGTACCAATCAACAAACGCTACTTCAGCATGAACTCTGAAATCCATTTAGGATGGACCGCGTCTGTGTCTATTCCACATCAAACAGAAACTTCCAAACCCAACACGCAACCGTTGCCAGTTGAAATCTGAACAGCCGATAACTTTGACCAACAACTCGTCTACAGATACTTTTGCTAAGGCGCGAGTTGTTGGTCAAAACCGACAATCAATCATAAACAAACGCTATTTCGGCGATAACCTCAAAATCCTACGCGAACTCGACGACGCGCGCGTCCACCTGATATGCACCGATCCACCCTTCAACTCCGGACGCGACTACAACGCCTTTATTGGCGATTCACTTGCACAGAAAAAAGCGTTCACCGATACCTGGACCTGGGACACCGCCGCACAAGACGCTCGCGGAGACATCATCAACACGCTTGTCCGCTTACCGGATGCGTGGCGCATCCGTCCTACACAGAAGTCTGAACGTCATTTCGATAACCGACAGATGCAACTCCTCCGCGGTTAAAACCCACACGCTCCACGCAAAAATTCTATCCTGTATTATACTTTTCCTCAGATTCTGAAAAATGTAAAACAACCCGCAGAAAAATTCGCAGCATTTCGCAGCAGATTCTGGGAAAAAGACATCCAATCCAATAATTTCTTAAAATCGAATGGCTCTGGCTACTATCCACAAATCCGTTGACAGAAAGCAGTTTTTAGGGTATAATTATAAAGGTTTCTTCTCGTATACAGTGCCTGCCTCGGTTTCAGAATAGCATCTCGCCATGCTATTTGCATTTGCACGAAATTAACGAGCAGACGACAAACACGATTTAACAGCGAACACGGCTTACAGCTCCATCAGAAAAGCGAGGGTGATAATGTCAGCAGCAAATTTAAAACAACGGATTCACAACGGAGAACACGTCTATGGTGCCAACGTCTCTATGGGAATATCCGCCGACGCGCTCGTCGCCAGAGTCAAAGAAGGGGGTTACGATTTTGTCGCCGTCGATAGTCAGCACTCTCCGTACAACGAAGATCGGCTCGTCGCCTTCTGTAACATGGCAAACGAACTGGAGATTCCCGTCAACTTCCGGATTAAACATACCCGTAACGCTTATCTCATCGGGAACTACCTCGACCTCGGTCCCACCGGTATCGAAGTACCGCAAGTCGAATTAGACGAAACGGTGAATGAGGCAGTCGCTGCCTTCTACTACCCACAGCAAGGCATCCGGAGTTGGGGCGGTGCCGCTCGCGTGAATTCCGCAGGCACAGAACGTCTCGAATATGCCGAATGGTGGAACAACAACGGAGTCCTCTGGATGCAGATCGAATCCATAGAAGCCGTCACACACGCAAGACACCTTGCCAAACCCGGTGTCGATTGCCTCTCCTTCGGCCCCACTGATCTGACATTTAGCATAGAGGAACACCCAAACCATTCCCTTCAGACCGTAGACGCATGTGTTGAATACGTCGCAAAAGCCTTGGAGGGAACGACAACGGCTGTCTGCTTCAGGAACGGAAACCCCAGCACACGCCAGAAATACGCAGACATGGGTGTTACCGTCTTTTTGGAATAGGTGCCAGTGAATAGTAACCAGTGAAGAGACGTTGAATTCACCGAATGCCTCTTTTACTGGAAACTGGAAACTTCATTACTGAATAAAATATGTTAAACTACGGATTGGTAAGCACAGCGATAGCAGGGGAAGAGAGGACACAATTACTTGACGGGATGCGACTGCTGGCGGAAATCGCACATAAACACGGTATCCCCATAACATGGGCGGTGGACACGAAATCGGTATCCGTCGTTGCGAAATTAATCACCGAATGGCACACGGAAAACGGCGATGCGCCCCTGATTATGCTCGATGTCAAACCGATGTGGGAAGCGAGTTGGGCGGCACAACAAGAGGCGAACCCGGGCAGTAGTACAGAAGCCATGGCGGTACACCTCGTCACCATGCGCGAGAAACTCCCCGAACACATAACCAAGGAATGGGAGAGAGTCAACCGAATACTACCTTGGGCGGAACCGAACATCGCAGGCGCAGCCTTCAAAAACGACGTTTTTCTCCGAGCACTCGAACAGTCTGGGTTCCGTGGACTCTGGGGGTATCACCGGCACCAACGCAATACCGATCCCGATGATCCAAATGCAGCCGAACCAGAAACCGACCGAGGCGGTTTCGGATACTTCTATCCGCTTGAAGCTTCAACAGTGATGGACGCAGTCGTGACACGAGATACCGATGATAAGGAGACAGCAAACCCATTCAGAAACATCGTCGGTATACCGTACCATACCGCCGCACATCTCGCAGCGGATACCGATAACCTACGTGCCGAGCTTCTCAACGGAACAGCGCAGCAACATTACGATATTTATGTAGAAAACACAGCGTGGAATCAATGGCTCGGATATGTAGAACATATAGACCCGCTCACCGTCGCACAACTCGGAGCAGAAGGACTCGAACGCCTGGATGCCTACTTCGCATACCTCGTTAGCGTTCAAGAGACGAAACCGCTACCACTCGCTCAGATAGTGAACGATTACATGGAACACCACGAGCAGACCGAACCGATAACGATTGTAGCAACAAATACGGACGGACAAAACGCGGAGGCGAACCCAAAACCGACACTCAGGACGTTCTATTGCGACACAGCATGTGAACTCGCCTTTGTTGAAGGGACGATGGAACCCGTTGAAATTAAAAATTATACCAGCGAACGCGTGTTACAATCTGAGGCAACCAAACCTGTGCTGACAGCCTTCGCACCGACTCGGTACCGCACAGAATTACGCATCGCTATCACAGTAGAGTCAATAAGAGCAATGCCTTATGGGATTACCGTATGGGGCGACCACGACGGCTTACAACTCACTGAATCTAACACGGACGATGTCAGGTGGATAGGAAACCACGCACTCTTTATCCGTCTCACACTACAATCCGGCAAAAACGAATTTAACCTTAAGTTGACAATCTGACGCACACCGCTTTGCAGGCAGTGTCTGATACCCCGCTTACCGGAGAAAAATGCGTAAGCCCTATCAAAAAGGAACTAAATGACCCCTATGCAGGCGGGGTTTGATACCCCGCACATCAAGAAGGAACTACACAATGGAAAAAGTATTAGGCCTCAGATGCCGCGAATGTGATAACAAATATCCGAAGGAACCGCTTCACGTTTGCGAATTCTGTTTTGGCCCCCTCGAAGTAGACTATAACTACGAAGAGATAAAAAAAGTTATCTCAAGACGCTCAATCGAAAACGGCCCCGAAAATTTGTGGCGCTACGTTGACCTCCTACCCATCGACGAAGAACCTACGGACGGACATAAAACAGGTTTCACACCGCTCATCCGGGCAAAGAATCTCGGAGACGCACTCGGACTCAAGGAGCTATACATCAAAGACGATTCTGTCTCCCATCCGACGCTCTCCTTCAAAGACCGTGTGGTCGCAGTCGCTTTAAGCAAAGCAAAAGAGTTTGGCTTTGACACTGTCTCTTGCGCCTCCACCGGTAACCTTGCTAACGCTGTCGCAGCGCACGCCGCGATCGCTAAACTCAACTGCTTCATCTTCATACCGGCTGACCTCGAAGTCGGCAAAGTCGTCGCATCTCTCGTTTACAACCCGACAGTCGTCGGCATTACCGCCACCTATGACGACGTTAACCGGCTCTGCAGTGAAATCGGTGGTGTCTATCCGTGGGCATTCGTTAACATAAACATCCGACCTTTCTATGCCGAAGGCTCGAAGACGCTCTGCTTTGAACTGATTGAACAACTCGGTTGGCAAGCACCTGCGCATATCGTCGCACCTGCCGCTGGCGGTTCTCTCATCACAAAAATCGGCAAAGCACTTAAAGAATTCCATCTCTTGGGTCTAATAGACAAACCGAACACCAAAATCCACGTTGCCCAAGCAGAGGGCTGCGGTCCGATCGTCAACACCTATAAAGAAGGTGGCGACTTTGTGAAACCTGTCAGACCGAACACGATCGCAAAATCACTCGCTATCGGCAACCCAGCGGATGGCATCTACGCTGTTGATACCGTCCGAAACTCCGGTGGTGTCGGCGAACACGCAACCGACCCTGAAATCGTTGACGCTATTAAACTCCTCGCTTCTACGGAGGGCATCTTCACCGAAACGGCTGGTGGTGTCACACTCGCAGCCGCGAAAAAATTGATTCAGGACGGACACATCCAACCCGACGAACCGACGGTACTCGCGATTACCGGGAACGGACTCAAAACTATTGAGGCACTCGAAAATAAAACCGATTCAACGCATATCATCGCACCCCAACTCAACGCTTTCCGCAAGTTAATGACAGAAATTGGGTAGAGACCGATAGAAGATTGTGCGTAAAATAGACGGCAGATTCCTTGTCCTTCTGATTCAAACGTGCTTGGACTTTTTAGCACACTGTGGACATTCTATACGGAGGATTGAAAACATGACACAACGAGAAATCCACGAAGTTGAGCAAGGCATACGTCCACCCGAAAGTGTCAAAATGACGTTAGAGGAGTTTCTCGAACAGGACGTAGAGGGATACGAATACGTTAACGGAGAATTAGTCCCAATGGCACCACCATCAAGAGAACATGGTGAAATTAGCGTCAATGTCATTAGATACCTCGACGCGCATGTCTATCAGAATAAACTCGGACGCTTGTACACCGCAGAAACCACATTTCAAGTTGGGGAACGCACAGCGAAGCCGGATGTCGCGTTTGTTTCAACGAGTCGATTGACAGGGGACAAAACAAAAGGGTTCTCTATACCCCCTGATCTGGCAATTGAAGTCGTTTCTCCATCAGATGTGCTGTCTCGTATTGCTGAAAAGGCACTTGCGTATCTGGACGCAGGAACACGTCTCGTTTGGGTGCTTGAACCTGTTTCCAAAACGCTGACAGTCTACCGTTCTGAAACAGATATTGAGATCCTCACACGCGAGGATACACTTATCGGCGAGGATGTCGTACCTGGGTTTACCTGTCCAGTCGCGCACCTATTTGAGTAGTTCGCTCTATTTATTGAGCTCACGTGGTCTTAAAAAGTTTAGCCAGAGACGGCAGCCTATAGCCAAAGGCGAAAGGCGGATTTGGAAATTGCCGTTCAATGCTAATACAGCCTGATACCTCCCGTTAGGGCAAAATTAAAACATGGACACGTTACAGGGGATACTTGAACGCATCGTCTATGAGAACCCTGACACCGGTTATACTGTCGGGCGACTTTCCGCGCGCAACCATGCCGAACTCATCACCGTCGTCGGTAACTTGGCATCCATCAACCCCGGCGAAAGCCTACTCCTACAAGGTGAATGGGTAGACAACACCAAATATGGTCGGCAATTCCAAATCGAGAAATATGAAACCATCCTCCCTGCCAACGTCGTCGGATTGAGAAAATACCTCGGCTCAGGACTCATCAAAGGCATCGGTCCGAAGATGGCAGCACTCATCGTCCGTAAATTCGGGATGGATACCATGGATGTCATTGAACATGAACCCGAAAAACTCGCGCGTGTCCCCGGTATCGGACGGAAGCGTGTCGAGATGATCAAGGAAGCCTGGGAAGCACAACGCGAAATAAAAAACGTCATGCTTTTCTTGCAATCACACGATGTCAGCACAGCACACGCCGCAAAAATTTACAAAACCTACGGAAACGACGCAATCGCAATCGTTACAGAGAACCCCTACCGCCTCGCTGATGATATTTACGGTATCGGATTCGTAACTGCTGATACAATCGCACAGAAACTCGGCATCGACAAAGACGCACCCGAACGCGTGCAAGCCGGAATCAAATACGTCCTGAGTCAGAAAGCAGATGAAGGACACGTCTTCCAACACCGTCCTGAACTCATTGAGGCGTGCCAAACCATGCTTGAGCAGGAATCGGAAGCGATTGAGCAAGGTATCCACACACTCGTCGAAACAGAAGAAATTATCAATCCAAGTTTCACAGACTTCCCAGATGCCGACGAACAAGTCAGCATAGATGAGACACAGGAGAACTATGAGATTCCCGATACACATCAAGAACCTCTTTCAACTGATAACCGACAACCGATAACCGATAACCACCCCGCTATCTACCTCGCCCCCTTTTACTATGCCGAACTCGGTGTCGCGAACCAGTTTTCGAGGCTCTTAGCGAGTCAAGAGCAAAATCCCGTTCTGTCGCCCCCTAAAACGACACTATTCCTCACACAATTAGAGGACGAGATGCGTATCCGTTTCGCACCGCAGCAACGCGAGGCGATCCTGACAGCGATGACCGCACGCGCAATGATCCTCACCGGTGGACCCGGCACCGGCAAAACGACAACCACAGTCGGTATGATCCGACTCTTTGAAGAGCAAAGTAGGCATATCACCTTAACAGCACCCACCGGACGCGCCGCAAAACGACTCAGCGAAACAACCGGTGGTGAAGCCAAAACCATCCATCGACTCCTCGAATTCTCGCCCCAAATCAACAGTTTTAAACGCAATCGTCAAAACCCATTGGATACCGATGTCGTCATCGTTGATGAAACGTCTATGGTGGACCTCATCCTGATGAACCGCTTGATGCAGGCAATCCGCCCGAGCACCACCGTCATCCTTATCGGTGATACCGACCAGCTCCCCTCCGTCGGTGCTGGTAATGTCCTCAAGGGACTCATCGACTCCCAGAAGATACCTGTCATCCAACTCACCGAGATATTCCGCCAAGCGCAGGAGAGCATGATCGTTACAAACGCACACCGTATTAACAAAGGCGAGTCTCCAGAACTCACCGGCGACACAGACCGGAACTTTTTCTTTATACAAGCGGAAGACCCCGAGGAAATTACGGAATTGATATGTTCACTCATCGCCGAGCGGCTACCGAGCCACTATAATTACCACCCGATAGACGACATCCAACTCCTCTGTCCGATGCGGCGCGGTGTACTCGGCACCGAAAACCTCAACAAACGGCTCCAAGAGGTCCTAAACCCACCATATACAGCCCCAACAACACATCCCTTAATAAAGAAACGTATCGGACCCGGGACCCATGGTCAAGCAAATAGTTTCGGAAACCAGTTCGCAACAGCAGGCGGTTTCCGCGTCGGTGATAAGGTGATGCAAGTCCGCAACAACTACGACTACGATGTCTTTAACGGCGACATCGGAAGAGTCGTCGCCATCGAACGACTTGACAAAAAAGTCCATATCCAGTACCCTGATAAGCAGGTGGTTTACGATACAGCCGACCTCGGGGAACTCGTCTTAGCGTATGCCACGACGATCCATAAAGCGCAGGGAAGTGAGTATCCTGCCGTTGTTATCCCGTTGCACACGCAGCACTATCTTATGTTACAACGGAACCTTCTTTATACCGGTATAACCCGGGCAAAAGAACGCGTTGTGATTGTCGGCACCAAACAAGCACTCGCAATCTGTATCCGCAACAATCAGGTAATGGAACGCAACAGTTACCTCGCTGAACGGTTGAATAGCCATTAGTGGCTATCAGCAATCAGAAAGGAGCAAGATATGAAACGATTCACGCTATTCCTCATTGTTTATCTACTATTCTCGACACAAACCGGCGTGTATTCCGACGTAACATTGCCGCGTGTTATCGGCAGCAATATGGTGCTGCAGCGCAATATGCAGGCACCTATCTGGGGATGGGCATCCCCCGGCGAAGAAGTTATGATAGCACTCAGCACTGAAGCCGAAGATATCGAACCGATTTCAACAACCACCGCGGTTGCCGACGCGGAAGGCAACTGGCAGATTAAACTCCCCGCTATGGCAGCTGGCGGTCCCTATACACTTCAAATCAAGGGCAGTAATACCCTTGAACTGACAAACGTGCTTTTCGGTGAAGTCTGGGTCTGCTCAGGTCAATCGAACATGCAGTGGTCAGTGAACGCCTCGAAAGACAACGAGGCAGAGATCGCCGCAGCGATGTATCCGAAGATCCGACTGTTCTACATCCCAAGAGTCCCGTCAGGTCTACCGCAGCAAGATGTAGAAGCAGATTGGTACGAGACCACACCTGAGACGATCCCGCAGTTCTCTGCTGTCGCCTACTATTTCGGACGGAAACTCTATAAGAATCTCGATGTCCCAATCGGGCTAATCAACACCTCGTGGGGTGGGACCCGCATTGAACCGTGGACACCCCCTGTAGGTTTTGCGGGTATCCCCGCACTGGCATCTATAAGCAACGAAGTCGAAGACGTACAAGCGAACTACCGCACCCAACTCCCAGACAAAGTCAACGCGATAGAAGCGTGGTTAGCCGAAACCCGTAAAGCGTTAGAAAACGATGCACAGCTTAAACCGATGCCTGACAATACACACCCGTTCGCACACCAAGGAAGACCGACCGCTCTCTACAACGGTATGGTGCACCCCATCGTCCCTTACGGCATACGCGGCGCACTCTGGTATCAAGGCGAATCTAATCTTCGGGACGGTATGATGTATCACGAGAAGATGAAGGCACTCATCAACGGATGGCGAGAGGTCTGGGGACAAGGTGATTTCCCATTCTATTTCGTGCAACTCGCGCCCTTCAATTACGGTGGACGAAATGCAAGTCCGTTCTTCCTACCGCAAATCTGGGAGGCACAAACCGCAACGTTGGCTCTGCCAAATACCGGTATGGCTGTAACAACCGACATCGGGAACCTCAGAGACATCCATCCACGCAACAAACAAGATGTCGGTAGACGACTCGCATTGTGGGCACTCGCAAAGGACTACGGCAGAGATGATGTGACATACTCAGGACCGCTCTACAAATCAATGACGGTTGAAGGAGACACAATCCGACTCGCTTTTGCTCATGTCGGTAGCGGCTTAACCTCGCGAGACGACGAACCGCTCACGTGGTTTCAGATCGCAGGTGAAGATAAGGAATTCGTCGAAGCGAACGCGACTATTGATGGCGATACGGTTATCGTCTCCAGCGACGCTATCGCAAATCCGGTCGCCGTTCGGTTCGGATGGCATCAGAGTGCTGAACCGAATTTCGTGAACAAGGAAGGACTACCCGCATCCCCGTTCCGTACGGATTCATGGTAAAATAGCAGTCAGCCATCGGCTATCAGCCATTAGCAATTGGAGTGAAAATTATTGTGCGGAGAACCTTTCATCATCTTAAAATACGTATGACTTGATTACTGATTTATGAACTGTCCTCAACTATCTAATTGAAGGAGCAAAATATGGAGCTAACGCTGTTATTTCTTATCGGTTTTCTATCACTATTCATCGGAAGTATCGCGTATTCCGGGGTGACATTGCCGCGTGTCATCGGTAGTAACATGGTGCTGCAGCGCGACAGGCAGGCACCTATCTGGGGATGGGCATCTCCCGGCGAAGCGATTATGATAACACTCAGTGCTGAAGCCGAGGACCCAGTTGCAACAACCACCGCGGTTGCCGACGCTGATGGCAATTGGCAGACGGAACTCCCCGCTATGGCAGCTGGCGGTCCCTATACACTCCGAATCGAAGGTAGTAACACCCTCGAACTGACAAACGTGCTTTTCGGTGAAGTCTGGGTCTGTTCCGGGCAGTCAAACATGGAATGGCCCGTAAGTATCTCAAACAATAGCGAGGAAGAGATCGCAGCGGCGATGTATCCGAAGATCCGGCTTTTCCATATCCCACGAGTCCCGTCAGGCTTACCGCAACAAGATGTAGAGGCGGATTGGTATGAAACCACACCTGAGACGATCCCGAACTTCTCTGCCGTCGCCTACTATTTCGGGCGGAAACTCTATAAGAATCTCGATGTCCCAATCGGGTTAATCAACACCTCGTGGGGCGGGACACGCATTGAGCCGTGGACACCACCAACAGGTCTTGCGGGTGTGTCCGACCTCGCGTCTATAAGCAAGGAAGTCGAAGACATACAGGCGAACTACCGCGCGCAACTCCCAGACAAAGTCAACGCAATAGAAGCGTGGTCAGCCGAAACCCGTAAAGCGTTAGAAACCGATGCACAACTTAAACCGATGCCTGACAATACGCATCCGTTAACGGACCACGGGCGCCCAACGTCTCTCTACAACGGTATGGTGCATCCCATCGTCCCTTACGGCATACGCGGCGCACTCTGGTATCAAGGCGAATCGAACCATCAGGACGGCATCATCTATTACGAGAAGATGAAGGCACTCATCAACGGGTGGCGAGAGGTCTGGGGACAAGGTGATTTCCCGTTCTATTTCGTGCAACTCGCTCCGTTCAATTACAGTAATCAAGAGGGAGGCGAGTTTTTCTTACCCCAACTCTGGGAAGCACAAACCGCAGCGTTGGCTCTACCAAATACCGGTATGGCTGTAACAACCGACATCGGGAACCCCAGAGATGTCCATCCACGAAACAAACAGGATGTCGGCAGACGACTCGCACTGTGGGCACTCGCAAAGGACTACGGCAGAGATGATGTGACGTATTCCGGTCCGCTCTACAAATCAATGACGGTCGAAGGAAATACAATCCGACTCGCTTTTGATCATATCGGTAGCGGTTTAACCTCGCGAGATGACGAACCGCTTACACGGTTCCAAATCGCCGGTGAAGATAAGGAATTCGTCGAAGCGAACGCGACTATTGATGGCAATACGGTTATCGTCTCCAGCGATGCCATTGAAAATCCGGTCGCCGTCCGATTCGGATGGCATCAGAGTGCGGAACCCAATTTCATGAACAAGGAAGGGTTACCTGCATCACCGTTTCGTACAGATGCATGGTAAACGTCAGGACGATTTAGTTTTCGACTTTTTAGTCCAATTTTGACACCCCAGGCCCGGTAGGTGCGGTTTGGAACCGCACCGGGACTGAAAAGGAAAATCCAAAAATTCAGACAACCCGACAATTTGTTTAAAACTAAATAACCCTGGGTAAACGTTAAAAAGGGGTTGACAGGCATCGGTCCACTGAGGTATACTATCTCTATGAGACAACGCTACGACTGCCGGAGGTATCATGCAAGAGTCTCCTTTTTTTATAGAGCATCTTCAAGAAGCAAGAGAACGCCAGTTTGAGCGCGGGTTTGAATATGGGTTCGAACGTGCGTTTGAACGTGGGCAAAGAATAGGCATTATTAACTCAATCTTAACATTGTTGAGCGATCAATTTCAACCTGAAGCCGTGCAAGCCTTAAAGCCGAGGCTTGAAACTATTGAAGATTTGGAACGCCTAAAAGCGTTACTCCGCGCAGCACCCCGAGCACAAAGTTTAGAAGCCTTCGCACAAGATATGCAAAACTCATAGGCAATATGTCCTACCTCTACCTCATAGGACTTACGCATTCCATCTTAAAGTCCCCCTGATAAGGGGGATTTAGGGGGTTTAAAGGACGAAAATTGCCGCTTTTCGCGCCTAAATGTCCGATATTCTCTCAATTTGCGTAAGTCCTACCTCAGTAAAGGCTAAGAATGTGAAGATTACCGCAATCAAAACCTTTATGGCTCGTTTTGGAAACCGTCCCCGTGGTCTCATCAAAGTCGAAACCGACGAAGGACTCTACGGATGGGGTGAGGCATACTCCACAGGCCCCGACCTCTCCGTTGAACCGATCGCTGACTACATCTTTGAAATGATTCAAGGCGACGATCCGAGACGGATTGAATATATCATGATGAAACTGCATCAGCAGTTCCGTTTCCCACCCGGCGGTGCCGGACTCGCCGTCATCTCCGCTGTGGATCATGCACTCTGGGACATCAGTGGAAAGGCAGCAGGGTTACCGGTCTACATGCTCCTCGGTGGACATGCCCGCGACCGTGTCCGCGTCTACCGCGGCATCGGTGGCAGAGACGGTATCGAAGCCGCAGATCAGGCACACAAACTTCATGAGGAATGGGGATTTACCGCTTTCAAAACCAGTCCTTACCAACTCGACCCCGACGCAAGCCGTTGGGGACGCGTCTGCGATGCAGCGGCTACCTACTTTGAACAACTCCGGCAGAATACACCGGACGACTGGGAGTTCGCCTTCGATCCGCACGCCAAAATCTTTGAACCGATTCGTGCACTCCAACTCGCTAATGCACTCGCACCCTACGACCCTTATTTCTACGAGGAACCGCTCCGTCCCGAACACATCCCCGCATGGACGCGCCTGCGTTCTCAGATGCAAGTTCCACTCGCAACCGGAGAATCTCTCTACACCCGCTTTGAGTTTTTGGACATCATCGCCGGACAAGGTGCCGACATCATTCAACCGGATGTCTGTGTCTGCGGCGGCTTGTTAGAGATGCGCAAGATCGCCGCGATTGCCGAAGCACACTACGTCAGCGTCGCACCTCACAACCCGATGGGACCGCTTGCCACGGCAGTCAACGTCCATTTCGCCGCCGCAACCCCGAACTTCAAGATACTCGAATATCTCTTACCGACCGGTGCCGAATGGATAGACGAGCCTTATCTGCCGAAAGACGGCTATCTCGAATTACGGGACCGTCCCGGCTTAGGCGTAGAGATAAACGAAGAAGCGATTACAGATAACGAATACATCCACTGGCAACGCACCTGTCCAATCCGTCCAGACGGCTCAACGGGATATATTTAATTGGCTATCGGAAACTGTCGGCTCTCGGCTTTCAGCACGGTTTTTCTGCGAAAAACCTTTCAGCAATCAATAAAGAGGCGTTTTGTAAGGTTTGTGTGCTGATGGCTATCTTGCTGACTGCTAATCCGCTGACGGCTGATTGCTAACGGCTATGTACGCACGTAAACGCGCCAACGCCTGACCATTGTCCATCACTGCTTGCGTCCGCGCAAGTGCTTCTTCAGGTTCCGGACAGATGCCTAACAGGTAGTCCACCATCGCCGTGTTCAACAGGATCCTATCGTAGATAGGTCCCTTTTCACCCGATAGCGCAGCGATGCCTAATTCCGAAAACGCTTCGACACTCACGACCTTTGGACGTGGACTGTGCGCATAGTCGAATCCGTAAACCTTCGGGTCTATATCCACTGCGAAGTCCGCGCGCGTATCATCTACACGGCGGAAACCTTGCGAATAGTTGACCGCCATCCTGTCGCTTGTAGAGGGTTTGCCGAGACGCAGCGCATAATGACTCGTCCCCTCCTCCCCTTTGATCGCAACAGCGGCATCAACCCCACGCTCCCATGCTAACTGCAGAAGTGGTTTCTCATAACCGATATGGTAATACCCAAGCACCATATAGTTTGCGTCCTGTGCCGAGAAGAACTGTTGTGCTTTCTCCGTCGCTGCCCACGGTGGACGTTTCATGATATGTACCCGCAATTCCCGCAAATCGTAAGCGGCACGGTTATACTCGCGCTGACTGATATACCCAAATCCGACCGATGCGTCTGTAATCAGGGAAGCCGTCTGTGCAAGTGATAATTGTGTGTTCGCACCGAGTGCTTTTAAGATGTTCTCCTCTGTCACACCGTTCTTCGGCGGCATTGCGTCTACGCTATGGAGAAGCGATGCCTCACCGAGTGCAGCCCGCACCGCCGCAACAAATAGCGTCGGACGGAAATAGCGTGTCGCACCGTCGTAAGGCTGCCCAAAATGTGTTAACGTCGGCACATCAATCGGTTGAACCGCTTCCGGTCTGAAAAACGCGTCAAGATAGCCTTTCACCTCTTCATAAGTCTCACGGTTCATCCGCTGCCCGATGAGTGCAGCACCTTTCAAAGCAGGACTGACAGCATCGCTCAGAATCGCCTCACACATCTCACGGGTCTCGGTGTAACCGAGATGCTTTGCTCGTAAAATCTTCTCTAACGCGTTCACGACAACCGCCTCTATCGGATTTGACGGCACATAACCGCGTTCTGGATCGATGAGATATAAGACTTCTGGCGGAAGTTGCGCCGTGAGTGCCGAACGATATTTGCGAAACGCTGCTTCTTCTGCCGGACTCCACTGTGTCTGTTTTGGGAAATAGGTACGGAGCGTCATCGCAGCGAAGAACGCGCCCATCTGTGCTGCCGACGCAGCATCCGATTCCGGTAGTTCACCCCTTATGGATTTTAAAACTATTTCAAGAATCGGTTCCGGTTGCGGAAAATCCGAGGGTTTCACACCTAAAGGGCGCGTCTGATGTGGACCCGTGCAAACGCGCGCTTGCGCTTCAAGCACATCAGCATTCGGTCCCGGATATGCCGGTGTGTATGAAAGAGAATCAAAATCTGCCATTTTTACAATGTCCTTTGAAGATAGTTTTAATCGTATTTTTCGTGCAGCGAGTTCGACAAGAAAGCTTGATTTTATTATACTGCTTTTTAGAGTTTAAAACAAATTTTGCTGCACTATAGGTAGAGTTATTCAATTGTTCCTTTTTGGTATCCTTTTTGAAGGCAATAATACTTAATTTATGTTATGTATTTTAAAAAACCGCTGAAATTTTCGCTAGATTTCGCTAGATTTCGCTAGATTTCGCACCGGATCCACGAAAAAAGATGTCCAATCCAATAATTTCTTCTTATAGTAAAATCTGAAGATATGTTTACACTCTGACAGGAAATATCTCCCTATCCCTACTACAGGCTTTTTGCTGGGGTGTTTCTTCAGGGTTTGTAACCCCGCCACTTCGCCACTGTAAAGTTAATTGTCCGGTAGGTTCGGTTTCCTAACCGAACCGGATTTTACACGGAAACCTTGAAGACTTCAAAAACCTCTTCAGTCCTGTAAAGACGTTATGTTTATAGAAAGACGTTGTAAAAAGCGGTTCGATTTCCCTGTAAGGGCAGCATGTTTATATCGATGGTCTACAAAACGCTGTCAAAGATCCTTAAATTGACACCTATGGCTCAGTTTCCTAACCGAACCAGATCGTCAAAAGAGACGCGGAAACCGATAATTTCTTGAAACTGAATGCCTCTGGTACAAAGCATTAATCGTGTTGACACATACGTACGCCTGTGTTATAATGCTTCACAAACCCGTTTGAAGTTGTGCAGGAGGAAAAATAACCTGATTTTATGAAAGGAAATTATATGATAAACCAAAACTATGACGATACGAGGACAAAGGTTCTGATTGAAAACACAGCACAAGGCGTTTTCAAGCACCTCAATGAGATGAAGTCGAGCGGTAGACATAAGCGATGGATTTGGGAACTGTTGCAGAATGCACGCGACGTTTCGACAGATACTGATAACCACCTTATTGCAGAGGTTAAATATAATGGGGAAGAACTCGTTTTTTTGCACAATGGACGCGGTTTCACAGTAGACGAGATAGCCCATCTCATTTTTTATGGTTCGACGAAAATTGAAGATGAAAGGTCAATCGGACAATACGGGAGCGGTTTTCTAACCACTCACCTATTGTCGTGGGAAATAGATGTCTCAGGTCAACTGGAGAATGGTAATTGGTTTAATTTCTGCCTCGCGCGTAAACCTGAATCCGTAAAAGCACTCCAAGCATCAATGGATCAGGCATGGGAGGCATTCAAAAGTTCTGAAAAGGAATCTCGCCCAGAGTCTTTACCTAACTCTTTCACGACTCAATTTGTATATCCTATTAGAGACCAAGAAGCAGAGCAAGCGGTTGAAGCCGGAATTGAAACACTGAAGCAGTGCGCTCCGTACGTAGTTATTTCCAATCCGCAATTCTCGCGAATTAACATTGATTTTCCCGGCGAAAAGATGTGCTTTGAAGCAAAACGTCCTGAATCGGATCCATCCAGTGTTCAGCAAATCACAGTGACAGAAGACACAGATGGAAATTTAAAGGATAAGCAATACCTTCTGGCAAAAGGTAACATGGAAACCTCAATCACCGTCCCACTGGAATTAAAAAATGGTCGTTGGGTATGCCAGTCTGTTGGGAAACTTCCACGGCTATTTTTGGGGTTCCCTTTAGTTGGCACCGAAGAATTTAGTTTTCCCGCTGTCATCAACAGTTTCAATTTTACGCCAACAGAAAGTCGGAATGGCGTATATCTTGGGAAAAACGATGACCCAGAAAATAACACCAACCAAGCCGTTATTGAAGAAGCTTGTACGTTGCTCGCCCGCCTGCTTCAGCATTCGGCATCAGCTGCTTGGGGACACACGCATCGGTGGGTAGAAATTCCTCCCATTCAAGGGAACGATTGGGTAGACGCGGAGTGGCTAAAAAAGTGTGTCAACGACAAACTCACGGCAGCAATCTATAATACAACTCCTATTGTCCTCAATGAGGCTGGCAAGGCGATATTGATGAAAGAGGCTATGTTGCCAGTAGCAGAAAGTGACAAGGGCATTGAGGCTCTTTGGGACTTGCTGGAAGTTTGGAAGGGATACCCTGAGAAGTTGCCGCGGCGAGTAGAAGCAACAGGATGGTGTAAAACCATCAAGGATTGGGCAAGTCTACTTGGGAAAGAAACTACAGAATTTCGTGCAGGAATTGATGGTAACCAATTGGCATTACAAATGGTAGAAAAAACTAAAAACTCCAAGGATGGGGTAGCCTTGCGAATCTTCAGGAATTAATTTGCGGAGATGTTAGCGGTGTCGAATGGTTAAATCAACTTTATGGATTTCTCAGAAATAACGGATTCAGCGACGTAATTCGTACTTTTCACTTTATCCCTGATCAAGAGGGCTGGTTTCACTCATTGTCGCAGCTCTATCAAGATCCAGGCATAGACAATGTTCTGAAGAAAATCGCTCAGTTGCTTGAATGGCGTATCCGACTTGAACTTCGTGATCTCCGACTTCATTCATTAGACCAAGAGGATGGCCCCGGATATATGGAAAGTGACGAAGTCGTTAACAAACTCCTCGTCAATCTCTCAAATCGCGCTGAGAATCCAGACGCTGCTTTTAAGGAAGCGAGTGTGAGCCTTTTTGCTTGGATAGTTGGACAAAAGAAGTACTCCGATTTATCGAACTTTCCTGTGTTTGCAGTAGATGGCAAATCTATTTTTGAACTACCAAGTGCTCATAATCGCACGCCACGGTTGGCACCAGTTTGCTCATGGCACGAAAACCTACAGCCATTTGTAGATCTTTTCCCACCGGAATTCATTTTGGATGATGCTTTTTTTCAAAAGGTGCCTGATCAAGAGGTATGGAAACACCTGAATAATTTGGGTATTGTTCGGACGGATGTGATAATATTCCGTGAGGCGACGAACCTCAACACATTGTCCTTGGAATTACAAGGCAGTAATGAGGCTCACGAAGCGACTACTCCTTTCAGTGTTACCGATTTTGTAGAACGTGAAGCGATCATGGAGCGGGTAAGGAATAGCATAGACCGTGGCCGCCTGTTCTGGCAATTCCTCACCGAGTATCTTATCAAGGTGGGGCATCAATCGTTGGAAATTCAGACGATAGACTGTAAGTCCTGCGGAAATCCTCACAATTACTATCCAGCTGCATGGTTGGAGAGAGTCCGAAACTACCAGTGGATTCGACTGGGAGGAGATCCACGGTTCACTCCAGACGCGAAGGCACTTGCAAATCTGCTTCGGGGTAGCGACTGGAAACTTAGTTCTCTGGATGAAAACCATGCCCTTGTAGAATTCTTGAAAGCAATAAGACTGACTCCTTCTGAATTGCGGCTTGAATTTATCATGAATGATAAAGAACGCGAAACGGTAATTCAGAAGGTAGCAGAGGTGCATCAGGCAGTTGGAGGCAACTGGGAACCGATTGAGGCGTTAGCGAAGCGAATGGAAAATGACGGAAAAGCCTCAGAGAATATTGTAAGGATTTTGGAGGCATCTGATGACGAATTGGATCAAGTTGTCGAGGAACTTGCCGAGCGTCAGGCACAGGAACAAAGAGTGAATCAGAACCGAGCCTTGGGACAAAAGGTCGAAAAGTGGGTGGGGGACAACTTGAAAGATGAAGGGTTCAAGGTGGCACCTGTTCACACCGGTGCTGATTTTATGATTGAGTATGATGATTTACTAACGCTGGACGTAACTCACGGAAACCGAGAATGGTGGATTGAAGTGAAATCTGCACGAACCGAGAGGGTTAAAATGAGTTCCAAGCAAACCCAGAACGCCTTGGATAAAAAAGAGAATTTCCTACTTTGTGTCGTTCCAATACCGGAAGACACCGATCTCAACTTTGAGACCGTCAGAAAGAATATGCGGTTTATTAAAAATATCAGTAAAAAATTTGGAAACCGCGTAACCGAGTTGTGTGAGTACATTGGTGGACAAGAAGCTGTTCTGATTAATGATCCTGATGACACATCTCCTGGAGTCGAATTGGAAGGCGAGATAGGCAAAGCAGAAATTCGTGTCCAGAAATCTGTCTGGGAAAGTGATGAAGCCTTCCCACTTGAAGACCTCAAGGCAAAACTCAGGTAATTATGTTTATCAAGACATCGAACACTATCTGAATCTCTTTTGCATATTCGCTGTCCCAAATCTAAGAAAATTTAACGAAAAATATAAAGGAGTTATCTGATATGTTTAAATTATTAAATAGATTGATTGCAAGAATGTCAAAACCCAAAGATATGACGCTTGATGAGGCTCTTGAGTTTATGGAATGCACAACTATGGAAAAGGAGAATCAGAGGCAGCAATACGCTGCATTTATGGGCGATGCTCTTGCTTTTTATGGCGATGATATTTTGGCAGAAATGGAACAAAATGGTGAATCTTGGGAAGACGTTCAAGAAGCTAAAGTTCGGCCTCCTGCTAGACCGGGAGCTAATCCATTTTATATCTGGACAACCAAGTTTGTATATTTCGCAAATTTAGTTGGTGGTGGTATCTCATTCAATACCAGAGTGAGAAGTATTCCTCGAGACCCTACGGAGGATGTAGATACCGAATGGCAAGATATTCCCCGTAATCCTGAGGAAGATGCCGAACCTAAGTGGCATTAATATAGGAAGGTTGAGAATGGTGGCCATAACAGGAGGCGTTTTTTCAACCCACCACAACCATATATAGCTCATGAAAATTTATGATTATACTGAACAAGCATCCGAAGCATCCCCTAATGAAATCTTGCCTTCACACATTTTCTGTTGAGTTTTCAATATCTTCCGTGCGGTAGGTAGTCCGTTCACTACGATTTCTACATCAATTTGTAATCGTTGAAACAATTGGTTCAGTTCATTGATAATATGCTCACGTATACATGCCTGTGCCCATTTCAACGTCACGATCCTATACATTGCATAGAACTCAGTCCAAATCCTAAGACCTGAATTCCGCATATGCCATCCTAAGCCCCTTGTAGCCTTTGCTACAAATAGCTCCACCTCCCTACTATAAAGTTCGGCACTGAAGCGTGTGATCAACTCTTGATTTTCCATTTCATCCATTAAAAAAGACGGACCGAGCCGGGAGTGCCTCCTGAGTTTCTTAAGAATCTTACGATAACCTCGGTAACCTCCCAATACTTTCGGCATTGCAATATTCCAAATATCTTTTTCTGGTATGATAACACAAGTTTTCCGCCATCGTCTCCGGTCCGCTTTGGGAATTATTTGAATATAATTTCTGAACACACGTAACAATCGCTTATCTGTAAAACTGTACAATCGCCATCCTTCGTCACTTTCCACCCCTCGAATAATCTCACATATCGCTCGTCCTTGCCATGCTAAATAGCGTGCAATTTCATTTACTGAGTCAATTAATAAATCCCTCAGATCAGGTCTGCTATGCGCAGCACCACGAGTAAGTGACTGAAGGATTTCAATCGCTCGAGGTTCATCGTCAGGATTTCCCTGTATCTCTACGGAAAAATCTGTTGTTTGACGAAACCTACCACCGAGCGGCATTACCGCAGTGTAAATGTCTTCTATGAACATTTTCGTATTTGAATTAGTATCGCCCAAACTGCTAAGACTCGGAAAATGCCCTACAGCCCGCGGTTCTCTCAAGGTTTTAGGGGATTCATTTCTCATAATTATCCATCCATCGTATAGCGAATTTCTTCTCTCCTTATTGCTTCTTCAAGATCCCTAGACCGATGCCTACCAAAATCCAAGTTTTCTCCATCTGCTCGTTGCCGAACGTATTTCGCGATGAAAATGTCTATTCCATCGTAAAATAAATAATCAAGACTTTTTGCGAATACCCTCACCAACGGACTATCGTGTACCGGAATAGTTTCAGATCCAGCCAGAATATGTGGAAATCCAACACCAAAATCAACTTCTTCACGTTCCACATCTCCGAGCATCCTCTGTATGATTAGCTTCCATCTGGTTCTAAGTGTACTACGGTGTCCAATCTCAAAATCAGATTCGCTGAGCGAAACTGCTACCGCAAGAAATTGGAGAGGCGAACTTTCTGCTTCTGTGCTAAGATAGGCATTCCATGCCGTCAATATAGGTTCCTTCAGGTCTGGTGTTTCATGATAGTCAGAAAGCAGATAAATGTAGCCACTAATATCCATTAGATCCAAAAGGGACGCAGCAGCGATTTTTATATTGGTTAGATTCTGCCAGTCCGTTCCCAATTCTCTAGGCCGTAACTTTTCAAATTGTAATAGACTCCCACCAAAGTAACGTCTGAAAAGCGTTTCGACCATATCGCTGTCATTCTCACACATAGCAGAGAATAATGCTTCACCAACTGTGTGCAGAAATTGTCCGGCAAAATCTGGGTACGAATCAAGTCTTGATGTTAAAGAAAGTAGAACACTTTCTTCAGATATAAGTTCTAACAGTTCCTTATCTCGTTGTTTGTATTTTCCTATCAGTTCATCAATGTCCAAACTCGGCCAAGGGAGATCTTCAACTCGTCGATCAGAATTTAAATCATTCCACAATTCGTTCATGATACCGAGGTGGTGATTAAACTTATTCCAGTACTCTAGCTCTTTTGATATAATCACAGCCTTGAGCCATGGATGTTGTGTAGATGTTTCTATCCACTGCTTGTAGAGCTCACATGCATTTTCACAAAAACAGATCATAACAGTTTGAAGGTTTTCTGCTTCCTGTTGCATTATTAGTTCTTGAAGATACCAAAGTGGACTGACTAAGCGTCGTTCAATTTTTTCCTCACACTCAAGTATCGGATGCATCCATTCAAGCCGTGGTAGAACATGTGCAGCAAATCCAGTTCCGTAGATTGACTTCTTTGACTTCCATTTGATACGATGGATACGCTGGCGTATTACATCCTGATTGTAGGCATTAATGGCACGCGAGTATGCCAATAGTGCGTTGATTGGCATCATTGCCAACAGTTCACAAATTTGCATGTGTTCCAAGGGTTCTTCTGTAACCATCTCATCTCCCTCAGAAAACATGAGTTCTTTACACCATAAAAAAACTTTGCCTGTCAGGTCAAGTGCATATTCAACTTGATGCTCTTCGGCAAGTTTTTGGATATAAGTATCAAGATAGACAAGGAGCTCGTTGATGATAACATAACGCTTTTCTTTACAGTTGATTTCCAAACAGTGTTGCACAATTGGCAATATCGCAGATTCAATCCACCTTAGATCGCTTACAGATTCAGGATGCAGTCCAGAAGCTGTCTCGTGTGCAAGAGATGTTTCTATGTCCTCCGTCCGATACCAATCTGGATGGACGTACCTCTTCGGGTACCATAAACTATCAGTAGGAATCGATTTTTTAACAACTGCATACCGAGCGAGAAATGACAATAAATTCCTGCAAAAACCTGCGAGGGGATGGACTTTTAGGTGTGGTTCTTCAGCAACTGTTTCGGACATTGTAGTAAGTGAATTTATGGCATTTTGTGCTTTTCTATAAGCATCATTTTGGAACGACGGATCTGACCAGCGATAACCACCGGCTTGAACCCGTGAGTAGCATTGCTGTAACTGTTTCAAGAGACCACTAGAGAGTGTTGTTGGATCAAATAAATAGAACGCGCGCGCACCCAAGTGAACGAATCCAATAACCATCAATCCTGCACCCAGCAGAAGCAGTAGCATTGCCAGTATAACAGGTTCAAAACCAACGGTGTGCAAAACGAGTAAACATAAACCGATAAAGGTAAGCCAAGCGAGTAATCGCATGTAAGCGTTGCCAAGTTGCTCCTTGATCAATAGATCCCGGATGTCATTGGGCATCTTTGAATAGATAGAGCCGCCTATAGTACTAATGGCAGCGTAGTAAAGACCTATAAACACGCTACCAGCACCAACGAAAGCAGTGATTAGAGTTCCATAACCACTATCTACAGAAATCGTAAAACCTTTGTCCGTGAAAAAAGCAGTGACAAAAGGATTAGTGATTTGAAGTCCAAAGACCGTAAGGAGTGCCAAGAACAGTTGAAATAGGATAATCCAGAGTAAATTTAGTAGAGATGTTGTTGTCCTATTCGCGCCTCGTATCCAATCTCTTATTTCAAAAATCCATCGGAAAAAGAAAAACACAAGACGCGAGAAGGGAACTCTGAACTGCCAGAAAATCCGGATTTGGGCAAGAAAAAGAAACAAGGTGTTACGCATCTTTTATAGTTACAGTAGTTGGAGCATTCGTACTATAATACTGAGTTAATATGTTTTGTGAGGTTGCGGGCATAGCGGACTTCCGTGTGACAAGAACGTAAAGTCTATGCAAATTATACACGAGGCCCTGACGAAATTCAAGGGATATGTAAAGTTTTGACATTCTCTAAAATCGACGGAAAACTGAAAACAAGGTGCTGAAAATAGGGGGGTAGTGTGTTTATAAAGAAGTCATTCCTTACACGGTAAAAAAGATTTGACACCCGCGCAAAAAAACAGTATAATTATACTATACTAAAAATAAGTTTGAAAATATCTTGCATAAAATCCGCAGCAACGCCAATATTACATTTTCCCGCTATATTTTTTCGCAGCGAGAAATTACAGAAAAACGTCGGAAAACCTATACAGTAACTGGGTTCACGGCACAAATTAAAAAATTACCAAAAAACGAAAACGTTACCATCTGGTAACTTTTTGGAGCAAAAAACCCGTTCTTGGTATATTCCAAAACAACGGATAGGCAACCAACAAAAAATCAAACAGAGTGGATAAACTATAAAAAAACGAAAAATACGTCACATTCCCGCGTGTCACTTGACTTATGCACGTCACTGTGACGTTTAAAACGTCACATACACGTCACAATTGTCCAAACGGTGCAAAACTACCTTCCTTCAGCAAGGTATTATCCTGAAAATCCTATGCTGACGGCCAATTGCTATGCTATTGAAAATATCAACCACATACTCTCCAGCAACGGACCTCGGTTATCTATTACATAAACACCCTGCGCGAATGCAATCCTTTACACTCACTTTTGGGAAAGCGCACGTTTTCTACCCAGAGGCACACGCTGAAAAATGCACAGCAGCACTACTGCTCGATGTTGACGCGATTGCCCTTGTCCGCCGTCCTCACGGGCGATCCACAGAAGGTTTTGCACTGGCGCAATATGTTAGTGACCGTCCCTACGTCGCCTCGTCCTTCTTGAGTGTCGCCATCGCGCGGGTGTTTAGTACCGCGTTGTCTGGCAAATGCAAAGATCGTCCACAACTCGCAGAGACCGCAATTCCTTTAAACGCAGAGCTATCTATCTTACCCTGTCGCGGCGGAGAGAAATTGTTGCGACGACTTTTTGAACCACTCGGCTATACGGTAACGGCAGAACAACACGGATTAGACCCACACTTCCCAGATTGGGGACAAAGCCGTTATTTTACAGTAAAACTCGAAAACACCTGCCGCTTGAGCGAACTCCTCACGCACCTCTACGTTTTGATTCCTGTACTTGATGACGAAAAACACTATTGGGTCGGCGAGGCGGAGATCGAAAAGTTATCCAAACACGGCAACGATTGGCTCGCTGAGCATCCAGAACAAGAATCCATTGTACGCCGGTACTTGAAACATCAACGACACCTTACGCGTGAGGCACTCGCTCAATTGCGCGAAGAAGACGCACAAGAAACCGACGAAACGGTTCAAATGGAAGAGGAGGCAGAAGTTGAAGAACGGATCGGTCTTAATGAACTCCGTTTGAGTGCGGTGACCGAGACGCTCAAGCAGTCTGGTGCGAAACGTGTTCTTGATTTAGGGTGCGGCGAAGGGAAGTTGATCCGTAAATTGTTACCTGAAAAGCAGTTTGAAGAGATTGTCGGAATGGACGTTTCACATCGCGCACTGAAAATCACACAAGAACGACTCCATCACGACCGATTGCCGGAGAAGCAGAGAGAACGGCTTCGCTTGTTCCAAGGATCGCTCGGGTACCGAGATAAACGCTTGACTGGATACGATGCCGCCGCGGTGGTAGAAGTGATTGAACACTTAGATTTGCCACGACTCGCGGCGTTTGAACGAGCCCTTTTCGAGTTTGCCTGTCCACAAACAGTCGTGCTAACAACACCAAACATAGAATACAACGTCAAATTCGAGAATCTACAGACTGGGAACTTTCGGCATAAAGACCACCGTTTCGAGTGGACACGCGGCGAATTTCAATCTTGGGCAGCAGATGTTGCCAAACGCTTCGGCTATACCGTTGTATTTCACCCCATTGGACCGGAGGCTGAAGACATTGGTTCACCGACACAGATGGCAGTCTTTACCCGATAAAGTTGAGCAGAGCGATGATTATAAAGATTCCTGATCCTTCACTTATACTCCTCATTGGGCCTTCGGGTTCAGGGAAGTCCACCTTTGCGCATAAGCATTTTAAGCCGACCGAAATTCTTTCATCGGATTTCTGCCGAGGGCTTGTTTCAGATGATGAGACCGATCAGTCGGCAACGAAGGATGCCTTTGAGGTACTGCACTTTATCGCCTCGAAACGCCTCGCTGCTGGGAAATTGACGGTCATTGACGCAACCAACGTCCAAGTTGAAGCGCGGCAGCCTCTGCTTGCACTGGCGCGCGAATACCATTACTTAGCCGTTGGCTTTGTATTTAACATGCCTACGAAACTCTGTCAAGAAAGAAACGAGGCACGTCCCGATCGGAATTTCAAACCACACGTCGTCCGCCAACAGCGTCAGCAACTTCGCCGCTCACTGCGTGGACTTAGACGCGAAGGTTTTCGGAATTTCCTCTATGTGATGTCCACACCGGAAGCCGTGGAAACTGTTCAAGTAGAACGACAACCGTTGTGGGTCAATCGAACGGATGAGCATGGACCGTTCGACATCATCGGTGATATTCACGGCTGTTTTGATGAACTCGTTGAACTGTTAAAAGAACTCGGTTACGAAATCTCAACACAGTCAGATGGTGAAACTGTTGTGGAACCGCCGCAAGGCAGGAAAGCGATCTTCGTCGGAGATTATGTTGACCGGGGCCCAAAGGTTCCCGAAGTCTTAAGATTAGTTATGCAGATGCAAAAGGCAGGCGCGGCTATCTGTGTACCGGGGAATCACGACGTAAAATTGGTGCGCGCCCTCCGTGGCAGAAATGTGAAGCCGACACACGGGCTGGCGGAATCGCTCTCACAATTGGAAAAAGAATCAACCAGATTCAAGACGAAAATCGCTGAATTCCTTGACGACTTGGTGAGCCACTACGTACTGGATAACGGAAAATTAGTCGTCGCACATGCCGGGATGAAGGCAGAATTACAGGGCAGAGCCTCCGGCCGCGTCCGAGAATTCGCAATCTATGGAGAAACGACCGGGGAAACAGATGAATTCGACTTACCGGTTCGGCTCAATTGGGCTGACGAGTATCGCGGTCCCGCAACGGTCGTTTATGGACACACCCCCGTCCCAGAACCACAATGGGTAAACCGCACAATCAATATTGATACCGGATGTGTTTTCGGCGGCAAACTCACGGCACTGCGATACCCCGAAAAAGAACTCGTATCTGTTCCCGCACACCAAACGTATTATGAACCCGCGAAGTCGTTTCTTAATGAAGATGCCGAACCATCCGAATATCACGATATCCTGAACATTGATGATGTACTCGGAAAACGCGTTATCAGCACGCGGTTACATCACAATGTGACAATCCGTGAAGAGAACACGATCACCGCACTTGAGACAATCAGTCGTTTCGCCGTGGACCCGAAATGGCTTATATACCTTCCACCGACAATGTCGCCGACTGAAACAACAAGCAAACCCGGTTTGCTCGAACATCCAGCGGAAGCGTTCACTTATTATCGTAAACAAGGTGTATCCACTGTCGTCTGGGAAGAAAAACACATGGGATCGCGCGCTGTCCTTATCGTTTGCCGAGACCCTGAAACCGCAAAAAAGCGATTTGGGGTCGCAGACGACACGCTCGGTATCTGTTACACACGGACAGGTAGACGCTTCTTTGGCGATACCGCAATTGAAACCGAACTGTTGGAACAGGCGAAAGCAGCAATTGACAGAGCCGATTATTGGGAGACCCTCAACACAGATTGGATATGTCTCGATTGCGAACTGATGCCGTGGTCGGTTAAAGCACAAGAATTGTTACGACAACAATACGCCCCAGTAGGTGCTTCGGCGCGTGTCGCTTTGGGAGAAGCCGCTGCTGCATTGGAAACCGCTGCCGAACGAGGTATTGACGTGGATCCCATATTGGAGGACTATCGTCAACGCATAGAAGCAGTGACCGGATACGTCAAGGCTTATCAGCAATACTGTTGGCAGGTCGAATCTATTGCAGACCTGAAGTTAGCACCCTTCCACCTCCTCGCGACTGAAGGCGCAGTGCACTTCGACAAAGACCATCTATGGCATATAGAAATGCTTACTAAACTCTGTCAAAATTCGGAGGACGAATTATTGTTCGCAACCCGCTATGGGACGGTTGATGTAACCGACGACGCAAGCCAAGCTGAAGCGATCCATCAATGGGAAGAACTTACGGCACACGGCGGTGAAGGCACAGTCATCAAGCCTTTGGACTTTATCGTTAAAGGAAACCAGCAAAGATTAATACAACCCGCTGTGAAGTGCCGAGGTCCTGAATACCTACGGATCATCTATGGACCCGAATATACAATGCCGCAAAACTTGGAACGCCTCCGGTCCCGTGGGCTTTCTCACAAACGTTCCCTCGCGCTTCGAGAGTTTGCATTGGGTGTTGAGGCACTTGAGCGTTTCGTTCATCGTGAACCGTTGTCTCATGTCCATGAATGTATTTTCGGAATTCTGGCACTCGAAAGTGAAGCCGTTGACCCAAGACTCTGAAGTTTTTTGATGAAAATCTCCGACAATTACAACAAACGCAATAAAATAGGAAATTTGGACAACGCATACTAACAATGAAAATTCGATTCATGTATTGCCTCTTACTTTTTTCTCTGAGCCTTACAATAGGCACAGGTTGTACAACGTCAGATACTATCAATCATCTTCCGTCCGAAGATGATGCCGAGATCGTCCTTGAAGACTATCAAATCACCGAAAATGAAACATGGGAACCCGAAAAGACGTATATTGTAAATAAGACTTTAGAAATTCCACAGGACATAACCCTTAACATTCCACCGGGAACCGTTGTTAAATTTGGGAGGGATGCGCACATTACCGTCCGAGGTATCCTAAAGATCGGAACACCTTTAGCACAAGAACAGGTAACCCAACTCGTACATCTCACATCCGACAATATTGGACCTACCGCCGGTGCCTGGAACGGTATCCTCTTTGACCACACACACGATCTGGAGAGTTTCATCAGAGGGGCTGTTATAGAGTATGCTACAGTCGCTCTCGACATCAAGACGACCTCCCCAACGATAGTAGAATGCACGCTCCGACACAACGAAACCGCTATCGCTTTGGATGGGAGTCATGCACACATCCATCACAACGATATTCTTGACAACAACATCGGGATTCGTACAATCGGACGTCAGACGCTTCCTCGCATTGAGAAGAACAGTATCACCAAAAATGAGACAGGTATCTTCTGTGAAAATGTACAGTCTATCATTCAACACAATAACCTGAACGCAAACGTCTTCGCTCTGAGGTTAAATGTAAAGTTCGACTTTACAATACCGAACAACTGGTGGGGAAGTCCAGACATTATTGAAATAATGGAGACCATTATAGATGGTGGCGATCCGGGATTGATCCCTAAACAGATAGGCACAGTCATTTATGAACCGTTTGCGGAAATCCGAATTGCCGATGCAGGCTTTCCATATCCGACACTCCTCACTGGATTACAGTAAAGTCTGAAGATATGTTCACATCTCTACGGAAAGGCACGTTTTTTGATGCCTACCTTACCGAACCGCAAGGAAAATAAAAAATTCTTAAAAACACGGCGGCAACCCTAATCTGCTTATCAGGCGTACATATTCTCATTCGCGAATTCCTCTGCCGGAATCGAGTCGCCATCCTCATGTATCACGATCCGAAGCCTACAGTTTTCGCTAAACATCTCAATTATCTCTCACGTCATTGGACAGTTATTTCACTTGAAACCTTGGTCTCTGCTATCTACAAAAAGGATTTTTCACAGATTCCACCCAAAAGCGTCGTCATCACGATTGACGATGGGCACGCGGGTAATATCGAACTTTTGTCCCTTTTCAAACAGTATCGTGTTCGTCCAACACTCTTTGTCTGTACGCAAATTATTGGCACATATCGGCATTTCTGGTTCAAGATAGCAGGACAGTCCAAAGCAGAAAAAGAAAAACGCAAACGGTTCCCAAATGCGGAACGTTTAGCACACTTGAAGCAGGCAACCGACTTTGAACCCGAAAAGATTTATCCTGATAGACAAGCACTGAATATCGTGGAAATCAAAGAGATGACAGCGAACGTTGACTTTCAACCGCATACCCAATTCCATCCGATTCTGCCGCGCTGCACAGAAACGGAATGTAGACAGGAAATCCTTGGCAGCAAAACCGATTTGGAAAGACTCTTGGGCATCGAATGCTCACACTTCAGTTACCCTAACGGCGATTATACAGAACGTGAAATTGAGATCGTGAAAACTGCTGGATTCCAATCGGCACGCACAACCGATATAGGGTGGAACACCCAGAGAACAGCACCTTATCAGCTAAAGACCGTTCCGATTACCGATGATGCTGGACTCGCTCTTTTCCGCGCACAACTCACAACAATACCACAACGCCTCGGTAAATGGATGAATGCTTTGTTCAAAAAATAAAAACTAACAAGGGACGAATGGCTCCGTATTAGAAAGTGGTTAAGAAAAATTAAAACAGGCACAACGCAAAGGGATTTGATGTACTGGATATCGGTGTACTACAGAGGGTTTCCAAGATTCATGGAGCTACCACTGGCTTGACAATTAATGCGCGGTATGTTACAATATTCGCGTATTGGAATCGTCTTGCACAGCAATCGCTCCAAAATCCTTATATGAAGGGTCCAAACCGGTCGTTAGAGGCTACATCTGGGCAAACAGTGGAGGCTATAGCAAGATGCACACTATTCTGAATATCTCGCAAAACCATTATGTCCGCGGCGGCTCTGACCGATACTTTTTCGCGCTTGCCGAGTTGTTGAAGAAAAATGGACATCAAGTTATCCCGTTTACAGCGGCGAGTCCGAAAAACGAGCCGTCTGAATGGGATTCCTATTTTCCACGCGGCGCAGACTTTGAGAAACCCGGAATAGGGGATCTGTTCCGATTTTTATACTCGCGCGACGCGGTTAAATCAATTCAAACACTATTGAACGATACAGACGTGGATATTGCACACTTTCATATCTATCACGGCAAGTTAACCGCCTCAATTTTAGATAACCTGAAAAAAAGTGGTATACCCCTTATTCAGACGTTGCACGATTATCACCTAACTTGTCCCGTGTGCACGCATTTGGTAAACGATAAAATTTGTGAAGCCTGTGAAGGAAAACACTTTTGGCGTGCCCTGCCAAAGCGGTGTAATAGACGCTCATTTGCGCGGACAGCATTGAGTGTTACCGAATCTTATGTCTCTCGCTTCCTCGGTTCCGTCGATCAGTTTGATCATTTTATTTCTGTGTCTCACTTTCACCGGAAAAAAATGATACAGTACGGAGTCCCTGAAAATAAGATTTCAACCGTCCATAACTTTACAGATGTATCCGACATCGTTCCGAATTTTTCTGTCGGTGAATATGTGCTCTATTTTGGCAGGGTGGATCGCAGCAAAGGTATTTTAACCTTGATAAAAGCAGCGGCTCCACTTAAACACGTTCCGCTCTATATCGCAGGTGAAGGCGAAGCGATGTCCGAAGTTCAGCAATTAATCGAAGAAAATGGGGCTGACCATATCCATCTCTTAGGCTTTAAACAGGGTGATGAACTCCGCGACTTGATTCTAAACAGTATGTGCACAGTTTTGCCATCCGAATGGTATGAAAATTGCCCTATGTCCGTTTTGGAATCCTTCGCTTACGGCAAACCCGTAATCGGTACAACTATAGGCGGAATACCAGAATTAATAGAAAATGAAGTTGACGGATTCCTTATTCCACCCGGAGAACATGAATTATTACGTGACCGCCTCCTATGGATGTGTGAACACAAAACCGAAGTGATAGAAATGGGCAAAGCCGCTCGAAAAAAAATGGAAACAAAATTTAATGCCGACATTCATTATGAAAAAATTATGGATGTCTATCGGAAGTTTTTGTAAAAGGAGACACGTGAAGCATGGCTTCAGACATATCTTTAGTAGATTGTTTTTCAGAAAAACCGCCTTCAGCCTATTTCGCTGAATCTGATTCGGACAAAACAGGAATTCGCCACAATTACACAAACCTTTATGATTGGTTATTTGCATCGCTGCTCTTCCAAAACGGGATGAAACCTATACGCGTTTTAGAAATAGGGGTCACTATGTTTGGTGAAGGCAGCGGACACGCTTTCGCAAAGATGCCGTTTGTCGAGAAATTTGTCGGGCTTGATGTAAATCCGATTCAGGAAGATTTTGGTGAGAAGGGCGTTTTTCTTCAAGTTGACGGTTACACAGAAGAAGGATTACAATCTGCTGCCCGTTATGGACCCTATCATCTTCTAATTGATGACGCTGAACATTCACACGATCAACAAGTCAAATTTTTTACGATGTATACGCCGCTATGCGCACCATTCGGGGTCATGGTCTGCGAAGATGTCCCCAGAATGAGCATACCGAAAAGGCTGAAAGCGATTAAAGACCCCAGTCTTTTAAAAGTACGTGTTCCGGGTGCCTTCATCGCAACGAAAGGTAAGTTAGATAACAACGTCTTATTGAAAATTAATAGGACACCATAAGGAGAATTAACATTGATAAAATTTCAGATAATCTTAATTACTGTTTTAATCGGTTGTATCCTCTTTGTATCCTGCGAACGCGGAGAGCAAATGATGGGAACGGCTCTGCCGGTTGAAGGCACAATGGACCCTACTGAGATGGTAGAGATGACAGAAACGAGCGACGCATCTCCGACAGGACCTTCTGTCGTTATTAACGAACTGATGGCAGACAACGACAATACCATCGCTGATCCCCAAGGGGACTATGACGACTGGCTTGAGCTGTACAACCTCACAGATAGCCCTGTAATGCTTACAGGGATGTATCTTTCGGACAAAGAAGATAATCCTACGAAGTGGGCATTTCCCGAAAACACCGAAATTCCGGCAAACGGATATTTGATTGTGTGGTTGGATGAAGACGGTGAAGACGCACCAGACGGATTGCATGCCAACTTCAAACTGTCTAAAGGTGGTGAAGTCGCCATGCTCGTGGGTCCCGATGCGGAAGGCAATCAAATACTCGATAGCATTACTTTTGGTGATCAAGAGACGGACACTGCTTACGGACGCTTTCCAGATGGCACCGGCGCCTTCCAAATCGTCGCGGCGACACCTGGCACACCAAACATGCCAAACTAAAACTCAACAACCATCCAAAATTACTTCAGTGAGGCCTACATATTACAGCTTATCTGCCGAAGTAAACAACCGGATGGGTCAAGTGGAAGAGTGGAAGACAACAAATAGGTCCCTTGTTATATTCTTTCTCTCTTCCAGTCTTCTTCAGAGGGGTATACTTTATTGAAACTTTTTACATATACTCAATCAACGTGTACACCGCGTGCGAGTCAAATTCCTGATCCCACACTCGTTGTTACTCTAATTCTCACTATAGGCATGCTCTTTTTCACGCTGCCACGGATAGCAGCTGCACAGACCGTCCACATTCCGGACCGCAATCTCCGTTCTGCCCTTAAGTCGGCGTTAGGTAAAGAGGCGAATGAAGACATCACTCAGGTGGACATGGCAAGTTTGGAATCGTTTGACGCGTCCAGATCCTATATTCGTAATATAAGTGGACTTGAGTTTGCAATCAATCTTACGAATCTTAATTTGGAGTTCAACCATATCTCAGCTATATCTTCTATATCTCCACTCGAAAATTTAACAAATCTTGAAGTACTGAATCTTGATTTTATCCAGAGGATATCAGATACTCCGCCTTTTGATATTTCCTCTCTCAGAAATCTGACAAATCTACAATCGCTTTCACTCAGGGGGAACCAAATATCGGATATATCTCCTCTCAAAGATTTGACAAAACTGACCTATCTACATTTAGGTGTCAACTATAGAATATCAGATGTGTCCCCACTCAGCACTATGACAAATTTGGAATTCCTTGATCTTGAACTTAACATCATATCAAATGTGTCCGCACTCAAAGATTTGACAAATCTGACATACTTGGATCTCGACACCAACATGGTATCGGACGTGTCCGCACTCAAAGATATAACAAAACTGGTACGTCTGGATGCTTTTGACAATATGATAGCGGATGTGTCCGCACTTAAAGATATGACAAAACTGATAGAGTTGGATATCGACAGCAACCAGATAGTTGATGTATCTATAGTCAAAAATATGCCAGAATTATTAGTTCTGGATATCCACGGTAATATGATATCGGATATTTCTTCTCTCGAAAATTTGATAAATCTGAGAAAACTGGATATGGACGACAACGAAGTATCAGATATATCGCCGCTCAGAAATTTGATATTGACGGAATTAGACCTTGATGGTAATAAAATATTTGATGTATCTCCTCTGAGAAATATGAAACATCTGAGAGACCTCGATCTTGATGGTAATAAGATAGTAGATATATCACCACTCAGGGCATTGACGGCTTTGACAATACTGGATCTTCACGAGAATGAAATATCAGATATATCACCACTCAAAAATTTGGTGAACCTGACAGATTTAGATCTTGACGACAACCAGATATCGAATATATCTGTCCTTAGTTCTTTAACGAACCTGACAATCCTGGATCTTGATGGCAACCAAATATCGAATATATCTGCTCTCAGTGCTTTAACGAACCTGACAGAACTGGATCTTCATGATAATCAAATATTAGATATATCGCCACTGAAAAATCTGGTGAACCTGACAATATTGGATCTTCGTGAGAATCATATATCGGACTTCTCACCGATCGCTGGGTTGATAGAGAATTTGGTAGAATATGATGATGGTAACCAATCAATTCTGTCTTTCAAGACGGCAGATGTCAACCGAGATGGTGTGGTAAATATAATAGACCTCCTTTTGGTCGGTACCCATTTTAGCGATCCTGATTTTGCGGACCTTGACATTTATCCGGATGTCAATGGCGATGGTGTCGTAGATGTGAAGGATCTCGTTGCTGTCGCAGCAGAGATAGATGCTGATGCCGCCTCCCCGACACTCAGGAACAATTCAGTCAAAGTATCTGACCTTACGACTGCGAATCTCGCGCAGTGGATTGCTCTCGTGAAGCAGCTTGACGCGAAAGACCCACAAACGCAAAAAGGACTTGCTGTTTTGGAAAAACTCTTGGCAGCTCTCACTCTCACAGAGATACTACCCGAAGAAACGGCACTCTTGGCAAATTATCCAAACCCCTTCAATCCTGAAACGTGGATACCGTATCAGTTAGCGAAGCCAGCGGAGGTTAACATTTCTATTCATTCTGTGGATGGAAAACTCATAAGGAAATTGGCGTTAGGGCACTTGCCTGCAGGCATATATCACAACAAATCCCGCGCAGCATATTGGGACGGTCAAAATGAATTCGGTGAACCTGTGGCGAGTGGACTCTATTTTTTTACATTTACTGCCGGTGATTTCACGGCTACCGGTAAAATGTTGATACGAAAATAATAGTTTGGGGACCAGAAGCACCATTTCGTTTCGGTTTTCCGTGTAAAGACTCAAAAACACAATATTCTGGGATGGGTTATCAATAAGGTCAAAAAAAAAATGCGAATTTTAATATTATTGTTGATCTTCTGTTTCATGTCCCCCGCGTGGGGTCAAATTCAATTTGAAGATGTCTCACATCAGGCAGGAATCACGCGCACCGGCGAAAGTTGGGGCAATGCCTGGGGCGATTTTGATGGCGATGGATACCTCGACTTATGGGCAACAAACCATAAACACAAACCCAGCCTCTATCGGAACAACCGCGACGGAACTTTCACAGATATTATCGACCAAGTGTGGGACGCTTACGCTTTCGCAGATACACACGGTGTCGCATGGGCAGACTTTGATAATGACGGCGACCAAGATTTAATTGTATTATGTGGTGCTGGTGGTGGTGTTAACCGTCTAAACAGAAAACATTATAATCATTTTTATGTAAATGAAAACGGTAGGCTATATGAACGTGCCGCTGAATTCGGTGTCGACTTCCCGCTCCTTCGAGGTAGATCGCCTCTCTGGTTTGATTGGAACGGTGATGGACAACTGGACCTCCTTGTCACTGGGATAAGTCAAAACGACAGGACAGGGACCCCCGTAACACCATCAATATTCGCGCAAACCTACGGAGAATTTGAAATTGTAAACGACCATTCGTGTTTCCACATTGAAACAGGTGCTACATTAGCACAACTTGCTGATGTCACCGACGATGGAAACATGGAACTTTTTATTGGTAGAAGCTCATATCCTGACCACGTATATGATACATCTATTTCACAATTTCATGAAATAACAGAAACACTTAATTTTCCTAAAATTTATAATGTACAAGATGCCATATTTGCCGATTTCAATGGAGATCTATACCCAGATGCGTTTCTGGCACGTGGTATCCATCACTCCTTCGTTGACACCTCCGCAGCAGAGAATATACAAAACATAGATGTTATACAAGAGACTGATGCGAATCCTTATAAAATAAAGGCACATGTTATACTTAACGCTGGTGAGAAAGGGTTTAGTTTTAAGACAGATGGAAAAGTCAAATTTGAAGTTCATTCTGATTGGGCATCACAATTCCGCCATGTAGTCATTGGAAAAGAAGCACTGACTATAGATGCTTTTGACGGCGAATATATCCCAACAGATTTGGATCGGAATGTTTCGTCCTTCATTTTTGTGCTTGACCCAACGGATCCAAGAGTCGTCGGGTTGGCTGACCGTCCAGAAAATGAGAATTGGCGAACTTATGTCGGATATGACCCAGATTCAAATCGGTGGACCGTGTTATACCACACAATGCCCCCCTCTAACACAACTTGGACAGGGTTTGAGGCTCTCGTATCCGCGGCATCTCCGATTATAGATATTGAACCTATTAATTTTAGCTGGTCTGATCTTTACTATCAACCGGTATCAATATTGTGTCTAACAACACCACCAAACCATTTCGAGCAAATTCCTTTTCCCGATGTAGGTCAGGCACGTTCCGTTGCAGCAGGAGACTTTGATAACGATATGGATGTGGACATTTATATAGTTCGGGCAAACAGTGCTGTAAATCTACCTAACCAATTGTATGAAAACCGAGGAGATGGGACTTTTATTCAAGTCCTCGGTGCCGGCGGGGCGGAAGCATCCCCAGAAGGAAGAGGGATGAGTGCTACGATGGGCGACTACGACTTGGATGGCTATTTAGACCTCTTTGTTACCAATGGTAGAGGCGTTTATCCATATAACAACGGACCCGACCAATTATATCGAAATATAAGCAGTGGGAACAATTGGCTACAGATTGACCTGGAGGGAACAATTTCAAATAGAGATGGCATCGGAGCACGTCTGTTCGCCACCACACCCGATGGCAAAACCCAACTCCGCGAACGGAACGGTGGAATCCATTGGTCGCAACAGGATCAGAAACGTATCCATTTCGGATTGGCACAGAATGAGAAGGTTAGCGAATTGAAAATTCACTGGCCAAGCGGCATCATTCAAACGTTGACCGATGTACCTGTAAATCAGGTATTGCGTGTTGTAGAAGACGGCGTTCAAACAGCACTGCGAGGCGATATCAACCGGGATGGACTGATTGATATACTTGATTTCCTTATCATCACGGCACATTTTGGAGAAAAACCACCGACAAACGCACGAATGGATATCAACGAAGATGGACAGATAAATCTTGAAGATCTGGTCTCGATTATCAACCTTATTGAAGAAAATCAAACCGCTGCGGCAGCACCCACTCAGAAACATCAAAGTCAAACGGCGAGCTATGCTATGCCGAATAGAATCCGTACCTTATCAAATGCCAGTGTCGCACACCTCTATGCTTTTTACCAAAAAATTGAAGGAATCCAAGGCGACGCTACACAAATAGCATTAGTAAAACGCTTCTTAGAGCGACTGTTAATGCCAATCGGTGGTCCCCTGGAGACCAAACTCCATCCGAACTATCCGAACCCCTTTAATCCAGAAACATGGATTCCGTACCAACTCGCGAAGGACACCGAAATTACCATACGGATTTATAACACATCGGGTGAGATCGTCCGGACGCTCTTCTCAGGACATCAAGCGTCAGGTTATTACATCAGTCGAGGTCAAGCCGCTCATTGGGATGGACGAAACGAGTTGGGAGAAGCAGTGGCGAGTGGCATCTATATTTACGAATTAGAGACCCCAATTTTTAAACAGACGAGAAAGTTGGTCATTGTAAAATAAAAAAATTGATTTGTACACAACGTACGGTTCGGTAAATTTCGCTTTTCGGTTGAAATATACTGTCAACCTTACGTATATCAAGAGGTTCAGTTGTTGCGGGGGTATTGCTATGCAAATTTTAGTGCTTGACATAGGTTGTTCTTATACAAAAGGTTATCTGTTTAACAGAGACTTAGACATCATCGCAGACCATAAATTGTCTACCGATATGACATCTCCTGAGGCACTTGAAACAACGGTCAGGGACCTCCTGGCTAAATTTGAGAACTACGCATATCAGGCAATCTTCCCCCTAAGTTTCGGAGAAGGTGTCATTTATAACAATACGATGTATGGACCTACCCACAACCGAGTGCCGTTGCTCGAAGATTATTATCATCAGACAGGCACGCCAACGGATGTCAAACGAGATATCGGTTCTGCATTCCAATCACTTTTGACCTTTCCTTGCTATACAGAGGGTCCAGCACTGCCCGTCTCAACCTATATCGCTTCTCGACTCGCGAATACTAAAATTGACACTTGGGAATTGACGCACGCCGGAAATAGCGGGATGTTTGATATTTTGCAGCGGCGTTGGGCAGCGGAGCTCCTCAAAGAACATGGATGTCAACCCTTGCCGTTTTCTTTAGCGTTCATGAGTCCAGCAACAATTGTCGGAGACACCGAAAACGGGGTCACTGTTTTTGCTGGCGGTCATGACCATAGTTGTATCTCTGTCTTTAATCCCAAACCCATTATCATTGCCGGCACCTGGATCGTAATTAGTCATCCCGAAATAGCGTTTCTACCCAGACAGGAAGAAAAACCCGCTGGCATCCGATGGACAATTACAGCAAACGGTGGTTTTCACAAACAGGTCGTGAAAAAAGTTTCCAATCCGATCACCCTCTCTGAAATGAAATATCTTATTTCTATCTTTGAAATGATGAGCGTACCCGAAAAATCCGAGATTTATGTTATCGGTGGATACGGTGAGGAATTAGCACCGCAATTGGACGAATTGAATAGCGTATTCCGATTCGTTTCGCCACCTGAAGCAGAGGTGTACCAACATCGGCAGACCGCCAAATACGCTTTTAGAGCGATGGAACTTCAAACGTGAAAAAAGTTTTAGTTACCGGTTGTTTTGACCTATTTCATTATGGACATCTAAAATTTTTAGAAGCCGCAGCAGCCTGCGGAGACCACCTCGTCGTCGGCGTCGCTGAGGACGATACTGTGCGCCGTGTCAAAGGTGAAAATAGACCTATCTATCCACTTGAACACCGCATCGCACTGTTAGCAGCGTGCCGACACGTCAACGCTGTGGAGGTCTTCTCATTAGAATCCCAACCTGATTTGGTTGCTCAAGTTGCACCGGATCTCTGTGTTGAAGGTGCAGACGGCAACGCAAGACTTCGAGAAATCCTACAAGAATTAGGGTTAGAAATACCCGTACAAACAGTCTACACCGATTTTATCCATACAACCGATATTGTGAAAAAAATCCTCCACGGTTAGAGCGGAGTTGGCAGGACCCCCAAAACTTGAATCAAACGCCGAAGCTTAATTTATTCCAAAAGATAGGTGGGTTTCTCGGAAAGGTAGCACACACATCAACACGCTGGGTCATGTTGATTACTGCTGCAGGGATGGGATTAAGTCTCATCTTCCATGTGTTGATACCCAGATACCTTGGCAGCAGTGAAACAGCAGACGCTTTAATCGCAGCGTTAAAAGTTGTCCTATTAGTTGATACGATAGTTCGAGAAGGGGCTAAGTTTAGCCTTGTCCCTCTGTTCATAAAGGAGGAAACGTTAAGAAGCGATGCCGATTTTCAACGTTTTACAAACGGCACCCTGAGTTTTTCGATCACTGTTGGTGTGATTATCCTACTGCTAATAGAGATATTAGCAACCACAATTGCAAACGGACTCTTATCGAGCAGCTCTGTCGCAGGACGCGCCCAAATGTCTACCATATTGCGACTCTGTGCACCGTTGGTTATCTTCGGGTGTGCAAGCACGGTACTTGGAGCCTTTCTCAATAGCCAGAAATACTTCAAGACTGTCGCCCTCCGAAATCTACTTCCGCCAACACTGGCAACTGCTGTCTTCCTATTTCTATCAGGCACTGAAAATCTGGTATACTATGTTGCAGTCGCTTATGCTTGCGGGTTTATGGTATACTTTGTGTGGTTATATATTGGGACGCATCGCGTAGGACATCGTTATCAATTAACAGGACTCCCGCTTGATACTTTACGTTCATTGAAAAATACGATTACACTGCCGACACTCGGTTTCACCATCCGACAGACGATTGCACGTCTGTTGGTTGAGGTGTTTTTGGTCGGCAAACTCGGTGAAGGCGCAATCATATTGTACAACAGTGCTTTCCGAATCTTTTCTGCGATCCAGACGCTAATCGGTATCAGTATCGCCACAACAGGATTGCCCGATATGGCAGCAGATAAAGTCGCAGTGGATAAAGTCCGACTCAGACAAATACTGCTCCGTAATATCCGTACTGTTCTATATATCGCTATTCCGGCAACGGTTTTGCTTCTATTCGGTTCAACAATAATCGCGCAATTGCTGTTTGGTGGCAGTAAATTTGATGAATCAGAGGTTCAACAGATAGGGCAACTCCTTCTCTATCTCGGAACCGGCACCGTATTTTCCTGCCTGATACCTGTCCTGAACGCTGGGCTTTATGCACAGAAAGCCTACAGACTTATCTTTAGGAACATGGTGACAATGGCAGTCCTAAACTTTGCCATCGCTTATGGATTGGTGACGGTCCTCGGGCTTCAAGGTATCGCTTTAAGCGTAGCAGGGACCGCCCTCTTGGCTGTAGGGAACCTGCTCTATCTGCTCCGAAAAACTGGGGTGGCTCTATCTACAAGCACTTGAGATTATGATGGTTTCAACAAAAAAGGTGAGTGATTACCAATATCTAATCGTCGGTGGTACGACAAAGGCAGCTACGACTTCGCTGTTCACCTATCTTGCTGACCACCCGACGGTTTGCGCTGCATCCTATAAGGAGACGCGGTTTTTCCTTGACAAGAGGTACCCACTCCCTTCAAAATATAGATACGATGCTGATGCTGAAGTATACAATCTGTTATTTTCAGAATGCGATGAAAACCACTTGAGACTTGAATCAACGCCGGACTATCTATATTGTCCAGCTGCCTGTGAGCGAATCGCAACGCTCTTGCCAAATGCAAAGTTGGTGTTCAGTCTCCGGGAACCGATTTCACGGCTAATCTCGTGGTATCGCTTCGCAAAACAGATAGGAAAATTACCGCAATCCGTCGGCTTTGATGACTATATTGACCTACAATTCAATATAGCAACCTCAAAAGGACCCAAAGAGACTATAGACCCAAGAGATACGAATCACGAGGAAAATATAACGCACGAACAGCACTTACAAACACTCCAGCAGGGATGTTACGCTGCGTATCTAAAACAATATTTACAACGTTTTGGTAAAGAGCGTATTCACACACTTTTTTATGAAGAACTCGAAACTCAGCCATTAAACGTTTTGGAAGGCGTGTGTCATTTTGCCAGTATAGACAAAGGTTTCTATAAAGATTACGAATTTAAGGTCTCTAATCGTACAGAGACGATGCGAAACGCTGATATTCATCAGAAATATAGATCATTTCGATTTCAAGTGCGCCAATGGACGCATAACAGACCCCTAATTCATCGGTTCTTACGCGGCATGAAACAAGCCGTTGAACCGTTCTATCTCCGGTTGAATACGCGTCCAAATAAAAGCATCTCTATTTCTGAGAAGACCCAGCGTCGTTTAATGGACTACTATAAGCACGATGTGCGTGAACTCACTGAATTAATCGGTAGACAACCCCCTTGGGAACTGTTCGCATAAACAACGACTTCGGCGAATCACGATGAACCAACACGACAACATTCAACTCATGATTGTGGGGACCCAAAAATCAGGGACATCTTCGTTATTACGTTACCTTGCCCAACACCCTGATATTTATACACATCCGCAACCAGAGATGACCTTTTTTCTTCAAGATCACGAATATGCCCGGGGTTACGAATGGGCATATCGCAAATACTTCTCTAAGCGTCCGCCGGATAAACAACTTATTGCCAAGAATGTAATGGTAATGTGTTCGCAAGAAATCATAAAACGTATCTATGAACACAACCCCGAAATACACCTCGTTGTCCTACTTAGAGAACCTGTTGCGCGGGCATACTCGGCATATTGGTGGGCGCGACGCAGAGGTTGGGAAAATATCAAAACGTTTGAAGACGCACTCGCGGCAGAGGAACAACGCCTTAACGAAAATTGGTTCAAATGGCGGCAGTGCGCCTATAAATTCAACAGCACCTACTATATTCATGTTAAAAACTTGATTTCGCAATTCGGAAAAAATCAAGTCCACTGCATCTTGACAGATACATTGAAGACTGATGCAGAGAAAGTTTGTCAACAGCTCTTTAAGGTAATGGGGATTAGCAGAGATTTTCAACCGATAGTAGAGCAACAACACAACCAAGCAGCGATGCCACGTTCCGAACGCCTCGGCTTTTTATTTACGCAATTCCTTTCATCACGGCATCCGCTGAGACGCGCAATCCGCAAACTTGTGCCAGATGCTACAGCCTATAAACTCAGAAAGGCTGTTTTGGATTTGAACGACAAACCGTTTACGCCACCGCCGATGAAGCCGGAAACACACGAACAGTTAACGGCTTACTTTCAACCCTTCAATAATCAATTAACCGAATTATTGGAACAGGACCTTAAACACTGGTAAGTATCAAGTAGTTAGCAATGTCAATCATCTATTTTCTTACTGGATTTTTCGCTTTTGAAGAGTTTGTGCTGAAGTTTTTACCTGTCAGTGATGCGATCTATTCTTATTCGAGATTCTTGGGTGAAATCCTTATCTATGTCGCATTTGGAAAACTTGTTATCCATAAACTCTACAAAGGGATTCCGTTCGTCAAGACCCCGATTGATTTTCCAATCATAGGTTTTTACCTTGTGGTCCTGCTATCAGCAGTGGTAAATCGTTCGCCACTAATGGGCAGTCTTTATAACATCCGACCCCTTGCTCGGTACATCGTACTTTTCTATCTTATCGTCAACTCATCTCTTCCTGAAAGACGCATTGCTACGCTTTTGCGAATAATTCTCGGCATCGGGATAGCGCAAATTGCCGTGGGCATCCTTCAGGGGTTCGGTGGTTCTACACTATACGATTTCTTCCTACCGCGGGCACCTGATCTTAATGTTGCAGGTTTTACCAAAGAATTCAGATTACTTGAAGTCGGCAGAGAAATTGGGAGCATCTATGGCACTTTAGGAGATACCGTGATTTACGGTCTCTTCATGATTCTTGTGCTTGTTATCTATCTATCGCGTATCCGGCGATTGGAATATCTGAACCTACTCGGCGCGGCAGTGTTATTCTTTTTTATCGCACGCTCATATTCGCGCGCTGCGACATTCTCTGCGCTTCTCGCCGGTGGCGCATGGTATTACTTCCACTACGGATGGAAAAAGACACTCCAACTGGCTGGTGTGACCGTGTTGGTCTTCGGACTGTTGTTAGCCATAACAAATCCCTTCAATCTTGAATACATAAACCCACGCAAAGCACGGGTGGGTCTTGTCGGCAACGTAACAGGCGTATTCTCAGGTTCTTACGTCCGCGTCGCGCAAAAACAGAGACTCGGCGCACTCATCGGGAATGTCCCGACTGTCCTCGTCAACAAACCGCTCTTAGGCTACGGAGCAGATCAAAACAGAGCAATTGAACGACTTAACATGAGCCAACGTTCGTTCCTTCTGAAAGTCCTGAGTAAGGAAGGATTCAAGGATGTCTATTGGGTAGCAATGCTCTGTTTTTATGGTCTATTGGGTCTCGGTTTTTTCGCACTAATATTTTACAAACTTTTCCGCTACGCATTCAGCCTTTACAGACGCACCGTCAGTCCATCATCTTCTGAAGACAGGACTGTTCCTGTATCTCACTTGGCGCGTCGCTCCGCAATTATTATGCTCTGTCTCGTCGCCGTTACCGTATTCCTACTGTTCTTCAATCGCGCCCTTGAATTTCGAGGCTACGGATTCTATTTCTGGCTCTGTGCCGGTCTCATGTTCGCCAGTGATCGGGCACTTCCGAGATATAGACCGCTAAGGATAACGCTATGATCTTTTTACGCCGTACCGAACAAGCCGAACAAAACATAGAAAATAAAGATTCTTCCTTAAATAGACACTTTCAGACTTCAAATACCTATCATATCTTTAACACGTCTTGGTGGACGTGTTCTATAACACTGATCGGGTTAGTCATGATGCTTTTTACTATCGGCTGTGAAGACCGAAAAAGCCTGCCAGATGTACCACGTCTAACAATTGACACGCGCAATGCACAACGGCTTCGTCAGGCACTTTACGGCTTCAACACGAACATGATAACTGGCGATTACGGGTATCTTGACCCCGATTTCGTTGAATTAACAAAGACACTCGCGCCCAAGACACTCAGATTCCCTGGTGGGACGGTTGGAAACTTTTATCACTGGCAGCCTGGCGGCTTTTTTCAGAATGAAATGGCATCAACCCTCAACCCAAAACTAAATCAACGAAATAAAGGAAATTACGTCAAACTTCAAAGGCGACGGGATGGTAAAATTCTTTTCGACGATTTTATGCAGTTGTGTAACACGTTGAAGATCACTCCGGTCGTCGTCGTGAACCTGTGGACAGGCAGCCCGGAGGAGAGCGCGGCGTGGGTCCGTTATGCGAAAGATAAAGGGTATAATATTGAGCATTGGGAACTCGGGAATGAATACTATCTCCCACACTATCTCAACAAATATCCGACCGCTGATGCCTACATCAAAGAAGCGAAAAAACATGCCGAAGCGATGAAAACCGTTGACCCAAACATAAAGTTATCTGTCTGTGCGACACCCATCGCTTTTCATAAAGAGGGTTGGTTGGTAAAGGTACAGCAGCGGAAATGGGATGAAGGTCTCGCAGCGGATACCAGTTTTTTCGACGCTTACTCCGTCCATGTCTACGCCTACAAAGCCGTCAGGGATAAAGAAATAGAAGAGATGCGAGGCTATCTCCTGGGCTGGATACACTTCGCGGTTCCAGATGCACTTGAATACTATCAAAAATTATTTCCGAATAAGGAGATGTGGATAACCGAATGGAACATCGCGAATCCGGCAAACCGTGTCGCAAACACGCAGCTCCACGCGATGTACGCAGGCGATTTTTTTCTAAAAATGTTAGCAATACCGAATATCACACAGGCGAACTTTCATGTCATCGCTGGTGCCGGTAAAGGATTCCCAGTGTTTTCACCCATAACACCTGCGAACCCCAGGACTTTTTGGAAATATGGCGGCGAACCAGACGCAGATTTCGGAAACACGATACGCCGTACTGTCTATCCCACCTTTCAACTGATTGGTGAAGCGTTCGCGGAAGCAGATACACAGTTCACCGTCTCAATCGAAAACCCACCCTCTCTTTCGGGGGCTATAGAATATGCCGGAAAAGAGATGTCGGGACTTCAGGCACAAGCCATCGGACAGAAAGATGCCAAAGACCTTGTCATCCTCGTCAGCAATCGCACAGGTGAAACTTATAAACCACAAATCTTCATTGACGGCAAACACTACAAAGGGGACCTCACCTATCGTTATGTTGCCAATGATAGACTCAACGCAACAAACGGAGGCAACGCCGAAATGGAAGGCTCCGGTAAGATTGAGGTCAGTATCCAAGAATGGTCAGCGAAGGCAACCGCGTTCATTATCCCTAAAAACAGTTTCGGGATCCTTAAAGTAAGAAGATAACTTAAGTCGCTGATGGTTGTTTTTCTAACAACTGATAACTGTTTCAAACGGCGACCAAAAGCACAAGTCTGAAACGAGGTAGAAGGGTTTTGCTTGGATGTTTCTTCAGATAGATGAAGAGGTACGTTATTGTTACGATCCACCTCAACGAGCCGCGAGGAAAGTTAAAAAGGATGATATTTATTGTTGGTAATAGTCGCAGCGGAACGACGATGATGGGGCGAATATTCGGAAAACACCCAAGTGTTTACACCTTCGGCGAACTCCATTTCTTCGGACAGATATGCGCACCGCCTTTTTCATCAAAAATAGGGAAAAAGGAGATAGAGAAACTCGCTTCACAATTGTTTTGCATACAACGCGAGGGCTATCGGAGATACGGAAACCCACGTCGGTTCCTAAGCGAAGCACAGACATTTCTTGAAGGTTTAACCGCCTATCCTGATACATCAGCCGCGCTCTTTGAAACTTTTCTCCGTTACGAATCCGCTGAAAACGATAGAACCATCCCTTGTGACCAGACACCTCGGAACGTCTTTTACATTGACGACATCGTTGAACTTTATCCCGAAGCCCGAATCATTAACATGATTCGCGATCCACGTGACGTATTACTCTCGCAAAAAAGGAGATGGAAACGCCGGTACCTCGGTGGAAGCAGTATACCGATAAAAGAGATGCTTCGGGATTGGGTAAACTATCATCCGATAACCATCAGTCATATCTGGCGCACTGCCGTTAACGCCGCGGATCGGTTCGCACAACACGAGCAGGTTATCTCTGTCTACTTTGAGGAACTTCTGACCCATCCTGAAAAAACGGTCAAATCTCTCTGTGATTTTGTCGGTATCACTTACATTGATGAGATGCTTCAAGTCCCGCAAGTCGGATCTTCTGTTGGTGAAGATCAACCGGAACAACTCGGCATTAATCCGCAGCGCGCACATAGTTGGTGTAAGGACACAACCGGAGGAGAACTCAGTTCTGCTGAAATTTATCTCAACCAAGCCATAAACGCAACCCTCATGGAGAAACATAACTACAGTCCCGTCTCAATACAACCGAATCTCGCGAGTTTGACGCTTCACCTATTAAGTTTTCCAGTGAAATTAGCAGGTGCATTCTTCTTTAACCTCGACCGGGTGAAAAACATCCGTGAAACCCTAAAAAGACGAATTTGATTTTAATTATACCAAATCTAATTGATGATTCCTCTTAAAAATGCCATCGTTTTTGCGTTGTGTCCGGTTCGGTTAGGAAACCGAACCTACCGGACCTGGGTGGAAAATCTGTCTAACCGAACTGTCAAGAAAGAAAAAAAATGATTGCACAAATTAATCCGAACTACATCAAAACGCGCCCAATGAAAGTATTACCCCGCTTTATTAGTTATGCCTTCTTTGAAGGGCGCCCCCTCACTACGAAAGGTCGTTGGATAAATCCACTGGTTTTCTCCATTTTAAAGACCGTTTCGGCAAGTAAAAACAGATATAAACCTGTTGAGAAACCGATCTTCATTTTAGGCACAGGACGCAGCGGCACCACAATACTCGGCATCGTTCTCTCTATGCATAGAGAAATCGGCTACCTCAACGAACCGAAAGCGATATGGCACGTTATTCATCCGCATGAAGACATCATCGGAAACTACAGCCGAGGCGACGCAAAGTATCGTCTCACTGCCGAGGACGCAACAGACGACATGCGTCAACGTGCCGCTCAAATGTTCGGTGCCTATTTGACGGGAACCCGTTCAAAACGTATCGTTGATAAGTACCCAGAACTCATCTTCAGAGCGGATTTCGTGCGGGCTTTATTCCCTGATGCCCGATTTATCTTTCTCGCGCGGAACGGTTGGGATACCTGCCATTCCATCGCAAATTGGTCACAGCGACTTGGTATTCAAGTTAATGGCGAAAAACATGACTGGTGGGGCATCAATGACCGGAAGTGGAAACTCATAGCCGAGCAACTTGTTGAAACAGATCCTGTTTTCTCTGAAGTTGCCGATGAAATTAAACATTTTGAACGACATCTTGATAGGGCATCCATAGAATGGATCGTCACTATGCAGGAAGGACTCCGTTTACTGCAAGCATTACCGGATTGTATTCATCTCGTCCGATTTGAAGATTTAACAAGAAATCCGGACGAGACGCTCGATGCGCTGTGCAGTTTCTGTGAACTGTCAGCAGATAATACGTTTCGCGAGTACGCACGAGAGACCCTGCATCCAGTCCCTGCGAGAAAACCGTTTGATCTTCATCCGAAAATCGCCCCGCTTTTTCATGAAATTATGGAAAAATTAAAGTATAATAATTAAGTGCCCTTTATAGTATAAGAAAACTGTTACAGTGAACGACTCAAGAAGGAGAAGAAATGAGATTACTGATACTGTTGAATGTTTTGACGCTTTTTGTACTCGTGTCGTTAACCGGATGCGATCCAGCGATGCGGCAGCCAATCATGGAGGTTGTTACGCCGCCATCGGATTCTTTAGAAATGGATCCTTTAGAAAAAGCACAAGAAGCGATGGCAAGAGTCAACGAACGAAGGACAGAGACATACCAAACAGCCGAGGAAACAGGTGACTTTTCTATCGTGTTCACCGCCTCCGAAAACATCTTTAAAGAGGAACTCGGTTTTAGAAAGGGTTTTTGGGTCGATTTGGTAGATATATATCGCCAAGAAAACCTTGACAATCCTGAACAGTTGGAAGGACTTGACAACCTCCAAGATGCCTTTACCGAAAAATTGGAAGACGATACATTGGGGATGTTCTACTTTACCTACATCGGTGCTTTTGACGAATTAATCGTCGAATATCTCCGCCTGTCTTTTGAATCTCCGGGAAAGAGTGAGGAAGAACTCCTCGCGCTATTCAGAGAATCTGTGAGAGACGAGAAAGCCTCTGTTATGTTTCCGTAGGAGTTATCTATTTTATGAACAAAAGGTCAAATACCGAGGTGAAAGAGCTGCCTTCAACGAAACGTGCTTTTACCCGCCGAGACTTCCTTTCAACGAGTCTGAAGGCAGGCGCAGCCGCTTTTACAACAAGTTTGCTGCCCAAATTCCATGTTAATGCTGATGGACAATACAACGTCTTGTTCATTGTCGTAGATGACCTACGCCCATTGCTTGGATGTTATGGTCATACGGAAATGCACACCCCGAACATTGACAGACTCGCAGAACGTGGTACCCTCTTCAACCGGGCATATTGTCAAAATCCGCTCTGCAGCCCTTCTCGGACTTCGATCTTCACCGGACTAAGACCGAAAACAATCGGCGTTACAGATAATAGAACCTTTTTTCGGACAGCAATGCCTGATGTCGTTACACTCCCACAACATTTTAAAACACACGGCTACCATACACAATCCATTGGTAAAGTAGCCCATATTCCCACTTTGCAAGATGATCAATACTCATGGAGTACGCCTTCATGGAGACCACAGTGGATACCATTTGATCACGAAACAACGCCTTCTTGGCAGGCACTTGATGTTGAGGACGACGCACTCAGGGACGGTAAAACTGCAAAACGGGCAATTGAAATGTTGGAACAGGTTAAAAACCAACAATTCTTTTTGGCTGTCGGATTTTACAAACCGCATCTGCCATACAACGCTCCAAAACAGTATTTCGAGTTATACGAAAACACAACCTTTGATCTATCCGCAATTTCCAGAGGAGAAACCTCAGAAATAACACCACCGCACTGGAACGAAGCCAGACCTTTTGAGGATATTCCAGATGGTATTGCTCCGCTTTCCTATGACAAAATTCTGGAACTTACACGGGCATACGCTGCGGCAACAAGTTATACAGACGCACAAGTCGGACGTGTCCTGAATCAACTCGACGCACTTGGGCTTACAGAAAACACGGTTATCGTTTTCTGCGGCGACCATGGATATAATCTCGGAGAAAACGGGACATGGGGCAAAAACGTTATTGTTGAAGCCTCGCTCCGTTCCCCTCTAATCGTAAGCGTACCCGGACAGGAATTACTTGGAACACAAAGCGATGCCCTCGTTGAACTCGTTGATATTTTTCCGACGCTATGTGATACGTGTGAAATTCCAATTTTGCCTGAATTGGAAGGACTCAGTATGCTTCCTGTCATTGAAGAACCGATGCGACCTTGGAAAACTGCCGCTTTCAGTCAACGCAATTATGGTGCCTCTATCCGGACGGAGCGATACCGATACACAGAATTCCAAAAACAGCGAGAACTGTACGATTATAGTCTCGATCCTAATTCCGATTTTAACATCGCGCATCTACCAGAAAACGAAGAACTGGTTGAACACCTTAGAGAACGGCTCCGTGCTGGCTGGCAGGAGGCTTTGCCTGAAGATCAGGGACGAACACCTCTCCCGCAAACGTTTCCTTGGGATATTAATGATGACGGTATTGTTGATATTCAAGACCTTCTCTTGGTCTCAAATAGTTTCGGGGCAGAGACGCTTGAATACCCGAAAGTTGACGTAAACCGAGATGGGAACGTTGATATTGTTGATCTGCTTCTCGTCGCCGCGCACTTCGGTGAATCCGCGAGTCCAACGGCACCACAAGCATCAACTTCCGGACTGCAGAAGCATGTTGACCACATTGAAGAATGGCTTGTTCAGGCACGTTTAGCCGATAACGGTTCTAACGTATTTCGTAATGGGATTGCGAAATTGGAATTGTTGATCAATTCTGTTATACCAGAACGGAGTGTGTTATTGCCCAACTATCCGAACCCTTTTAACCCGGAGACGTGGATACCTTACGATTTGGCTGCAGACGCACAGGTCAATATACATATTTACGATCTAAAAGGTCAATCTGTTAGACACCTTAAAATCGGTTCTCAACCTGCTGGCACTTATAGAACGCAATCGCGCGCCGCATATTGGGATGGACGAAATTCAGTCGGCGAATCCGTCGCGAGCGGGACGTACCTTTATACATTGACAGCAGACTATAGAAATCGAAACCTACCGAATAGCCAATTTAGAGCAACTCGCCGGATGGTAATTGTAAAATAGGAAACAACGAACCCATGGAAAAGACAGAAGGCAAACAAGTTACTTCGCATCCGTATACTCGGCGCGACTTCCTTTCAACCAGTTTCAAGGTAGGTGCCGCTGCTTTCACAACAGGACTGCTCCCTAAATTACACGCAGATGCAGAAGAGCAATACAATGTCCTGTTCATTATCGCAGATGATCTACGTCCATGGTTAGGGTGTTATGGTCATCCAGAAATACACACCCCAAATATTGATCGACTCGCGGAGCGAGGGCTGCTTTTCAACCGCGCCTATTGTCAATTGCCGCTCTGTAACCCTTCTCGGGCATCTATGTTGACAGGCTTGAGACCAGCGACAACTCGAATCTTTAGTAACTCAGGTGACTTCCGAGAAATATTGCCTGATGCTGTTGATTTACAACAGTATTTTGACCAAAACGGTTACGCTACACACGCTGTCGGTAAGGTCGTCCATGAACGGGTTACTTTCACACCCAGTCCGTCCTGGCAAGCACTCGATGTTGACGATGACGCGTTAAGTGACGGCCAGACTGCGAAGAAAGCAGAGGAAATCTTAACAGATATTAAAGACCAACAATTCTTTTTAGCCGTCGGGTTTGATAAACCGCATCTACCTTTCTCTGCCCCACGAAAATATTATGAATTGTATAACACACAGACCTTCTCTCTGCCAAGCACTTCTGACTATCCTCTCAATGCGCCGACCCGTTCCCACAACAGTTTGGATTTACTTACCGTTTATTCAGACATCTCTGCAGACGATCTACCACTTTCTGAAGAGAAAGCATTGGAATTTATTCGCGGATATGCTGCCTCGACAAGTTATATGGATGCGCAAGTCGGTCGTGTCCTCAATCGGCTTGAGGCAGTCGGATTAACTGAAAACACAGTTATCGTTTTCTGTGGAGACCATGGGTTTCACCTTGGCGAACACGGTACATGGCGAAAGAATACGCTTTTTGAAGTTGCTCTCCGTTCACCGCTAATTGTCAGCATCCCGGGACAGACTTATCAAGGTGCTGAAACAGATGCCCTCGTAGAACTCGTTGACATCTATCCAACGCTATGTGATGCCTGCCAATTGCCCGTGCCTTCACAATTAGAAGGATTCAGCCTGGTGCCGGTCATTGAAGAACCGACGCGTCCTTGGAAAACTGCCGCCTTTAGTCAACTCACTCGCGCAGGCGTAAGGGGACGATCTATGCGGACAGCGCAATACCGATACACCGAGTGGGGAAGTAGAGGAAACCGCGGCAGAGAACTTTATGACTATGACGCTGACCCTGATGAAACCGTCAATATCGTTGATCTTCCAGAAAATGAAGAACTTGTGGCGAATCTCAGTGTGCAGCTCCGCACGGGTTGGCAAGCCGCACTGCCAGATATACAAGAACAGACCCATATTCCACAAACGCTGCCGTGGGACATAAACAGCGACGGTATCGTTGACATCCAGGACCTACTTTTGGTTTCAAACAGTTTTGATACCGACGATCCAACGGATCCAAAAGCGGATGTTAATAAAGATGGCAGTATTGACATCATTGACCTGCTTCTCGTTGCCGCACATTTCGGTGAATCCAGTAATCCGACAGCACCGCCAACTATTACGCCACTTCTCCCTGAACAGACTGCCTTTCTCGATGCGTGGCTTACGCAAGCACGGTTAGCAGACGACGGCTCTGATCTCTTCCAAAAAGGGATCGCTACTTTAGAACGCCTCATCAACACAGCAATACCGACAGAAACTGTGCTTTTGCCAAACTATCCGAACCCTTTCAACCCTGAGACCTGGATACCTTACGATTTGGCTGAAGATGCCGATGTTCATATACACATCTACACTCTCAAAGGGGAATCCATTCGGCGGTTATCTCTCGGTTTCCGGACATCTGGCACCTATCGCTCACAAACGCGCGCCGCATATTGGGATGGGCGGAACGCTGTCGGTGAAACCGTCGCAAGTGGCATCTACTTCTACACGCTTCAGGCGGGAAAATTCAAATCTACACGCCAAATGGTAATCCTCAAATAGACTTTTCTCGGAGCGCAACAGATGGCAAAAACAAATATTAGCGGCAGGAACTTCTCACACAACTTTACCCGTCGAGACTTCCTCTCGACGAGTTTAAAGGCAGGGGCTGCAGCAGCGTTCACGACAAGTTTACTGCCAAATCTTAGAGCAGAGACAGCAGGACGTTACAATGTGTTGTTCATCACTGTCGATGACTTGCGTCCTTTGCTGGCGTGCTACGGTCACTCCGAAATGCATACACCCAATATTGATGCGTTAGCTGAACGTGGAACACTCTTCAACCGTGCCTATTGCCAATTTCCAGTTTGTAACCCTTCCCGCGCTTCAATGCTTACCGGATTACGACCCGAAACGATCGGCGTATTAAACAATTTTACGAATTTTCGACAAACATCACCGGAGGCTGTAACCCTACCCCAGCATTTCAAAACTCACGGTTATCACACCCGCTCGATTGGCAAAATTTTTCATAAGGGTACTTTTGATGATGACGATCTTTCTTGGAGTGTCCCAACATGGAGACCAAAATGGCAGCCCTATGAGAGCAATGAAAACACGCCATCTTGGCAAGCTTTTGATGTTAGTGATGATGAATTAATGGATGGCAAGATTGCCAGACATACAACACAGGTTTTAGAAGAAATTCGCAATGTTCAGTTTTTTCTCGCCGTCGGTTTCCATAGACCTCATTTGCCTTTCTATGCTCCTACACAATATTATGATTTGTACGATACGCCAATCTTTGAAAACGTTCCGGATGTAATCATATCTCCTTGGCACGAATTGCAAGCGTATTCAGATATTTCTTCCGAGGATTTTCAACTGCCGAAAGAAAAAACTGTCGAGTTAATTCGAGCCTACGCGGCATCTATAAGCTACATCGATGCCCAAGTCGGACGTGTTCTAAATCAACTACATACCCTTGGGCTAACTGAAAATACAGTTATTATTCTCGCAGGAGACCACGGTTTCCATCTCGGAGAAAACAGTATATTCGGTAAGAGAACCAGTTTTGAAGTTTCCCTACGTGCGCCTTTGATTGTTAGTCTGCCTCGGCAGTCTACCCTCAGCGTTAGAACAGACGCACTTGTTGAGTTAGTCGATATCTTTCCAACGTTGTGTGATGCCTGCCAATTACCTATTCCACCAGAATTAGAAGGATTAAGTTTAGTGCCGGTCATTGAAGAACCGACGCGTCCTTGGAAAACTGCCGCCTTTAGCCAAATTGATATCGCCCACTCTATCCGCACAGAACAATACAGATATACGGAGTGGGGCGTTAACGCTTGGATCGGTAGCTCACTATACGATCATCATGTTGACCCAGATGAAAACATTAACATCGCTAAGCTTCCAGAAAATGAAGAACTTGTGGCGAATCTCAGTGTGCAGCTCCGCACAGGTTGGCAAGCCGCACTGCCAGACATACAAGAACAGACCCATATTCCACAAACGCTGCCGTGGGACATAAACAACGACGGTATCGTTGATATCCAGGACCTACTTTTGGTTTCAAACAGTTTTGATACCGACGATCCAACGGATCCAAAAGCGGATGTTAATAAAGATGGCAGCATTGACATCATTGACCTGCTTCTCGTTGCCGCACATTTCGGTGAATCCAGTAATCCGACAGCACCGCCAATGACTACGCCACTTCTCCCTGAACAGGCTGTCCTTCTCGATGCGTGGCTTACGCAAGCACGGTTAGCAGATGACGGCTCTGATCTTTTTCAAAAAGGGATCGCTACTTTAGAACGCCTCATCAACACAGCAATGCCGACAGAAACTGTGCTTTTGCCAAACTATCCGAACCCTTTCAACCCTGAGACCTGGATACCTTACGATTTGGCTGAAGATGCCGATGTTCATATACACATCTACACTCTCAAAGGGGAATCCATTCGGCGGTTATCTCTCGGTTTCCGGACATCTGGCACCTATCGCTCACAAACGCGCGCCGCATATTGGGATGGGCGGAACGCTGTCGGTGAAACCGTCGCAAGTGGCATCTACTTCTACACGCTTCAGGCGGGAAAATTCAAATCTACACGCCAAATGGTAATCCTCAAATAGGATGGGAAAAAATATGATAGTTTTACGGAACCTATTAATTTGTTGCTTGGTAATATTGGTGCTTATTTGTCCATCGGCAGATGCCGACTCACTCATCAATGTTCCCCTTAATCCGAATCTTTCCGACTTTAATCGTGAAACCTATCGTTTTATTTATCGTTTACTTAATAGGCGAATGATACCCGGGGCACGGCGCGGTTCGTTACCGCTCACCCGAAAACAGGTTGTATCCTATCTGCTTGAAGCGCAACGGAAACAGGAAAGCGGAGAAATCACGCTGAGTTCTATTGACCAGCAGCGGTTAAACGCTTTGTTAGTCTTTTATCGTGAGGCTCGCGAGTTTCCGAGACCTACGACTGTCCAAAACGACAGCCAAGACACAGCACAGCGTCGGATAGGTAGGCGGATGCACCTGATGACCATGGCTGGTGAAAACTATCGCTTCTCTTTTGATATGAGAGCCTCACAGCACGCTATCGTACATCTCGTCGATAACTTATCCGGTGAGCAACCTATTGAAGGTAACATGTTTGTCACCACGATCTACCCGCAACTTTACGGACAAGTAGACGAAACCTTCGCTTTTACCACCGATATAGCACATAGGTTCATATACGGTGAAATCTTTGAGGACCTATTCCCTGACGAAACCAAAAATAGACAGTTTGAAGGTGACATCAAAAATCGGACCGGAATTAACGCCTATCTGAAGTTCAATCTACCGTGGTTTGAGTTGCAGGTCGGACAAGAAACACTACAGTGGGGTCCCGGCTATCACGACAGTCTACTCATCTCTAAAAATCCGCTCGCCATGGACATGATCAAACTACAAGCCACTTACGACCCGGTTACCTTCACTGCCTTCACCGGTATATTGGAAGATATGGCGGAGGACATCAATGATAAGTATATTTCGGGGCATAGAGCGGAAGGGTATTTCTGGGATAGGTTCGGTTTCGGACTTTCTGAGGTCATCGTCTGGGGTGACCGTTTTGAACCGGGGTACCTGAACCCTGTTAATATCTACTTGATTAACGAGCAAACTATTTCACGGGCTGATGGACGTGTTCCGGGTAGCGGCGACAACGTTATGATGAGTATAGATATGCGTCTGCGACCGGTAGACGATTTCGAGATTTACGGGGAGTTGATGGTCGATGATGGAAACCCCGCTGCTGGATTTAAACACTGGGATACGAAGTTCGGTATCCTCGGCGGCGTATACCTGACAGACCCTTTCGGCATCTCTGATACCGACTTTCACGCCGAATACGCTTTTATCAACCAATACGCATATACGCACGTGAACCCCGTAAATGTCTACAAACATTTCACAACACCCATCGGACACAAGATCGGTTCCGATGCAGACAACCTCTGGTTAGAACTACGTCGCCGATGGACAGATAAACTTGAGACAGTTTTCGGTTATGAATTAGAGCGTCACGGAACAGGCAACATTGATAAGCATCACCCAATTGACGCACCAAAAGATGATGTATGGACCCCCTTGTCCGGGATTACACAAAGCGAGCATCGCCTCTCGGTCGGAGCTAACTGGCTCGTTATCGGACACTATTCACTTTACGCGGAATGGATCCGTGTATGGTGCCGGAACTTAGGAAATCGTCAGGACGTACACGAGAACGCAAATGAAATCGAAGCCAAATTTCTCTATCGATTCCCATAAAATGTGAAGATTTATCCGTTTTCGGTCATCAAAGGATATACACGTTGTCCACAGTTCTACTATCGCGAAAACAAATTGGACTTTTACGCCTAAAATGGGTATAATATATACAGGACCCTTTGATTTACAACGGGCGAGGTAAGAGATGAAAATTCGGGTATTGGGTATACGCGGGCTTCCGGCTACCTACAGCGGTTCAGAAACAGTTATGGGTGAACTTGCGCCGCGCTGGGTAGAAGCCGGCCATGAGGTGATCGTCTACTGTCGGAAGGGGTTTTTCAAAGAGAGACCCCCAGAATGGAGAGGCATCAAACTCGTTTACTTACCGAGCATAGAGCATAAAGTCTTTAGCACGCTCAGCCACAGCTTTCTCGCAACCTTACACGCTTCATTTACAGCCTCAGATATCATTCTGACGTGGAATGCTGGCAACGGCCCGTTCGGATGGTTCTTCCGCATCGCAGGTAAAACCGCCGCTATCAATGTTGATGGAATGGAGTGGCTCCGACCAAAGTGGAAAGGACTCGGAGCAATCTATTTTAAGTGGGCGGCAAAGATGGCAACAGCAGCGTTCCCACTCGTTATTACCGATGCTTCCGAAATGAAACGGTTATATCTTGAGGAATTGGGTGCAGAAACAACCTACATCGCTTACGGTGCCAATATCGAGCCTTCAGAACATCCAGAAGTCTTAGAGAATTACGGGCTTGAATCCCGGAATTATTATCTTATCGCCAGCAGACTTGTACCTGATAACAATGCTGATCTCATTTTAGAGGCGTTCGTCACATCAAACAGTCAGAAACAACTTGCTATCGCAGGCGGTGCTGATTACAAGGGCAACAAAATCGAAAACGAATTTTTGGCGAAATTAAAAAGTATCGCTAATGAGAACGTCAAATTTCTCGGACATATTGACAGCTCTGAACATATTAAAGAACTTCACCATCACTGTTTCGCTTACGTCCACGGACACCAATTCGGCGGTATCAACCCTTCGATTCTGAAGGCGTTAGGGTTTTCTAACTGCATTCTGGCACTGAATACGCCGTTCAACGATGAGGTTTTAGAGAGCGGACATTACGGCGTACTTTTCGACAAAAACGCTGCATCATTGACAGAGAAAATGCTGATGTTGGAACAAAATGCGGAGATGGTCGAAGATTTCCGCCGACGCGCGCCAGAACAGATCCGAAACCGATTCAATTGGGACATCATCGCACAGCAATATCTTGATGTTTTTGAGAAACTCCAACACAAATAATGACGTTTAATACTGTAAATGCTGTGTAAATCTACGTCTAAAATTGGAGCGCAATTAGAGGAATTAACCATGCCATTCCTATCAAGAAGCATAGACCAGATAGGAAAAGATGTAAGCAAAACAGGCGCGCATCGCGATGAAAGTTTAACGGCAAGTTTCGACTTGCAAACTTCAATAAAAACACCGAAAACAGGAATTCTCGTGGAACGACTCTCCTCTTTCTACGCAAAGCGTGGCAAACATCTGTTTGATACTGTCGCTGCATTTTTCCTTATCCTTATTTTTGCTCCGCTGATGGTGCTGATCGCCATCCTTATCAAACTTACCTCGCGCGGTTCTGTCTTTTTTTCACATAAGCGTGTCGGATTAAACAACGAACTGTTTATCATCCACAAGTTTCGCAGCCTACATGTCGATACGCCAACCTATTCTGAGAAACCCGATTCGACAGAAGACAGGCGCATCACATCTATCGGCAAATGGCTCCGTAAAACCAGCTTAGATGAACTCCCACAACTCTTCAATGTCCTGAAAGGCGAAATGAGCCTCGTAGGTCCGAGACCAGAAATGCCGTTCCTCGCGAAGGACTATGAGGCATCGGAAAATCAACGCCACCTTGTCCGTCCCGGAATGACAGGACTCTGGCAGCTCAGTCCTCGTAGGCGCGGAACAATCCGAGAGGGGATCCCGGTTGACTTGGAGTACATCGAAAACTTATCGTTCTGGAACGATTTCAAAATACTCCTCCGCACCTTCAAAGTCTTTTGGGATAATAACACCTACTAAGGCGATGCGATTAACGTTCAGAAATCTCAGTAAAACCCTGCGCTCCGGCTTCCAGCTGAAGTGTCCGCGGTGTGGTGAAGGTGCCCTCTTTCAAACCGCCTTCACGATGTTTAAACACTGTACGATCTGTGATTTGAAATTTGAACGCGAGTCAGGTTATTTCATCGGAGCGATGTACCTCAACTATGGTGCAACCGTACTCGTCGCTTTTCCGGGTTACTTCTTATTCCAAACCCTCACCGTGATCCCTTTCCTCGTCAATCTGAGTGTTTGGACCCTCTTTTCCGCTGCTTTCCCTGTTCTTTTCTACCGTTATTCAAAGAGTCTATGGCTGAACTTTGATTATATTTTCTCGTCTTAGTGGCATTGTATTAAATTCACCTAAAACCCGATTCTGACAACGGAAGAGTTGGAGCAAAAACCCAAAGTTAAAATATCACCGCGTGAAAATCTGTCCACGTATATATGAACCGGCATCAGAAACAAGGAACGTCAGCACCCGTGCCACGCCTGCCGGATCACCGAGCGAATTGCGGGCATTCGCAACAGCAGCATCCGGATCTTGACCACTAAGTTTCGCCGATTCTGCAATTTGACCGAGTTTAAGGGGCGTAGCGAGTCCACCCGGACAGATCGTGTGCATACGAATGCCCATTCCCCCAACTTGGTTCTCCACTGTCATCACAAGTCCATTGACACCACCCTTGCTCGAAGCATAAGCAACCGACGAACTCCCGCCACGGACCCCGGCTCCGGAGGCGATACACAGAATGACACCGCCGTTCTCTCGTCCCATTATCGGCACTGCGTGTTTAAGCGCGAAAAAAGTACCTTTCAGGTTCACATCAATAACCGAATCAAAGGTTGCCGCTTCAAAATCGTCAATACGGACGCTTGGCCCGAGCAGGACACCCGCTGCAGTTACCAAGACATCAATACCCCCAAACTCGGTGTTAGCGAGTACCATCAAATCCTCAACTTCAGATTCGATAGTGACATCCGTGCGTTGGAATTTAGCAACGCCACCATTTTCAGTGATCGTCCTGAGTGTTTTCTCAGCATCCGCTTCATTAATATCACCGAAAACAACTTTCGCACCCGCTTTAGCGTATTCAATCGCCGTTGCTGCACCAATCCCTGTAGCCGCGCCGGTGATTACAGCGACTTTGTTATCAAGCCGAACATCCATACGATTCTCCCCCTATTCCATTGAGAAGTGGTTCTTAAAAACTATGACTACACATGTTCAATAGGGGAAATTATACGCGGAATGTCGCGATAGTGCAAGCCTTTTTGATGCAACACAGCAAAAAAGTACAGATGTGATGTGTACCGGAGAGATACGGGATTACTCGGATTTGAATTGGAAACGATACGGGATACGGAGGCGTTGGCTAACGGCAATCTTGCCCTGTTTCGCTGGCACGAACTCGGATGCTTTAAGTGCCGCAATCGCTGCTTCTTCACACCCCAAGCCACTCACTTCAACGACTTTGACGACTTCAATATTTCTCGCCATGCCGTCCACACCTATTGTCGCCTCAAGTACAACGACCCCTTGCTTATGGGCAAGACGAGCGGATTCGGGATATATCGGATCGACTTTGCGAGAAAACTGAGCATTTTCGGTAGGTTCATTGAAAAGGAGAGAAACCGATGGGAGCTCCGCCGCTTGCACACCCGCAATAATAGGCGGTGTGGATGACCACTCTGGACGCGGCATTCGGCTGGGTGTAAAATGGACCGGTTCTGAGGTTTCACTTCTCAATTGAAGTGGTGAATGGGATTGAAGAGTTTGTTTATCTGTTATACCGGTTCCCGTCAACACTGACTGATGCGTCGTAGAGACAGGGAGCGTATCCGCAACGAACTGCAATTCGTTGTGTGGAACGTTGAGGACTTCCGGTGTCGGCTGAATATGCGGAGATTGTAGGCGGAGTTTTTCCGGTTGCGTCGGTTCCAGCAGTTCGATTCGACGCGGCATTCTCGCTATTTCTTTCCGGGCTTTAGGCGTTTGTATCGAGACAAACTCAGCGACGATCGCATCGCCATATTTGTCCGATGTGCCAACAATCGACAGTGATGCTATTCCAACACCTATCAGGTGAAGGCAGATAGATAAAAGGACAGATTTGTTCAGAAATTGGATAGCATTGTTCATAATTTAAACACCTGTCTACGAACCTTACATCGGTAATTGGTCTAAAACCCAGTTGCAGTGTCCACTTTAAGTCGAAAACGTGTGTTACACTAAATATATTATAGCAAGATTCATGCCAATCTTTCGCGATGTCCACGTATTTTTTATACCGTTACGAAAAAACTTGCAATTTCGCAGTATTAATGGTAGAATTTTGTAGTGAATGATCGAATTGACTCATAATTTGAATCAGGAGGATAACAACCCATGGAAGTGAGAATTGAATATTGCACCTCTTGAAACTACGAACCACGGGCAGCCAGTTTGGCAGATGCCTTAAAAAAGAAGTATGGTGCAGAAGTTGCGAAAGTTGATCTGATTCCAGGCAGTGGCGGGGCTTTTGAAGTCTCGTTAAACGGTACACTGCTCTACTCGAAGTTAGAAACTCGGCAGTTTCCAACGACAGAGCAGATCACAACTGCAATAGAGGCAGTGTAGTTTGGAAAACTTTTGAGATAGCGGAGACTGTTATTTATCGTCTCCGCTTTTCTCTTTTAACATGAAAATATAGAAAAATTACTCGACGGCGACGACAGCAATCTTCCATCGGTCCGCCTGTGGGATAAGTATTTCGGGTTCCATAACAAAAGTACGCCGCGCCTCAACTGCTAACACATCCGCTTTAACTTGGTGCAACGTCAATAGCGTTTGTTGTCCTACTGTCGGCACATCAACCCGAAAGTCGTGATTCGCAGCGGCAGCTTTCGCGACCACCGCTCCCTTCCTTCCAAGGTTACCCCCTCTCTTAATAGTCGCATCTGTCCCCTCAATCGCTTCAATCGCGAGGACAATCTGATTCTTGACAACCACAGTCTGTCCGATCTCCATATCCGCGATTTGGCGCGCAGTGGTGATGCCGAGTTCAATGTCTTTCCATTGACTTTCAGTGGGTTGTCGCTTTGTTAAGACACCGGGATCGGGAAGCAGGTTTTGGAGGTAGCGATCTTGCGGGAGAATGGTCAGTCCGGTGGATTCGAGGTAGTCGAGGGCTGCACTGACAATCGCGGTAGGTTTTTCACGTCGGTTTTGAACTAAAATTTTAATGGTGGTCGTATCAATTTGGAAGGGGCGGAGTAGGATATTTTTTTCGACCTTACCGATAATTACAACTTCTTGGACACCAGAACCGAGGAGTGTCTGAGCAATCTTTTGAATCTGTCCAACGCCATACGTATGCACTTCGTGTGCGATGCCAGCAAAACGTTCCGCGTCAGACTTTGTAATCTGGATGATAACGGGTTCCCGATTGTAGGCAATAGCGGCACGTGCCAACAACACAGGCAGCTCACCTGCCCCAGCAATAATACCTAATTTTTCCATGTTTTTATATTACCTTGCGGTTCGTTTAGGTAGATTTTACATAAGACGTGCCTTTCCGTAAAGTTGAAGAAACACCCCAACAAAAACCCCTCCGTTTTTCATTACGGGCTTAAGTTGTGGAGCAGAAACCCAATACTTAACCATTCAGGATGCGGTTGGGTTGGCTAAATCCGATACCACGTTTAGAGGTCTCAATAAATTCAAGCAGATATTCAACTTCTGGAGTCGCCTCAAGTTCTTCTTTGACTCTGGCGACCGCGTGTTTGAGTGGTAGACCGGAACGGAACAAAATGCGGAATGCTTTTTTCAAGGCTGCCAGCGTTTCAGGTGTCAACTGGGACAGCGGATTAATCCGAGATGTTCGGATGCCGATACGATTAAGGTCTCGAACCCGCGCCGGTTGACCTGCCGACAACGCGAACGGCGGGATGTCTTGGACGATTTTTGAGAAACCACCAGCCATCGCCATTTTGCCGACTCGCACATATTGATGCAGCGCAGCATGCGCGCCCAATCGGACATCATCCTCAATCACAACATGTCCCGCAAGCGATACAAAGTTCGCCATGATCGTTCTATTACCGACAATGCTATCATGGGCAATATTGACCCAATTCATCAACAAGTTGTTGTCCCCTACGATGGTCGAACCTTCTTCAAATGTTGATCTTGATATAGAAACATACTCTCGTAAAATATTGCGATTGCCGATTTTAACATAACTCCGCCAACCGCCGTACTTCAAGTCTTTAGATTCGTTACCAATCGTTGCACCGAAGAAAATCTTGCATTCTTCACCGATGATTGTCCATTTCTCGATTTGAACATGCGGACCTATCACAGTGCCTCGACCGATATGAACATCTTCGGCGATAAGGCTATAAGGCCCGACCTTGACATCCTCTGCCAGCGTCGCTTTTGGAGAGATGATAGCCGTCGGATGAATGTTCGTTTCTAACATAGATGCCCCTCTCTAATGGCTACCAGTAGTCGGTTAAAACGCCGTTTGTAAACATGGCGTACACCCCGTGAGCGTAGATTGTTACAGGAGATCTCTTGACCGAGAGCCGATTGCTGACTGCTGATAGCCAATTCAGACAGATGCCAATACGATTGACAGTTCCGCTTCTGTAGCGAGTTCGTCTCCAACATAGACACGGCCTTCAATACGTGCAAGTCTACTCCGCAGTTGTGCAACCTCAATTTCCAAGCGCAGCTGATCCCCAGGGACGACAGCGCGTCGGAAAGTCGCTTTGCTTATCGAACGAAAATAACCCAGTTCTCCCTCTTTACCAATATCCCGAAGCACGAGCCACGCAGCGAGTTGCGCTAACGCTTCGATCTGTAGCACACCCGGCATGACTGGACGCGTCGGAAAATGTCCTTCAAAAATAGGCTCGTTGTAGGTCACATTCTTGATACCAACTGCCCGCTTCTTACTCTCATACTCAATAACTCTATCGACCATGCACATCGGATGTCGGTGCGGTAACACTTCATAGATGTCCATGACTTCAATAGGTTCTTGGACAAGTGTGCGTTCGAGATGTCCCGCTTCAGCGAGTGCTTGCACAAACTCGGCGTGGAACGTATGTCCCGTCCGCATTGCGATAACATGTGCTTTCGGTAGATGCCCAGCCAGATACAGGTCACCAATCAGGTCCAAGATTTTATGTCGGACAAACTCATCGTCAAACCGGAGCGGCGTACTCGGTTCACCCGCCGCATCAATAACAAGAACATTATCGTAACTCGCGCCTTTTCCGATACCGAGAGCCTTGAGTGCTTCGATCTCATTCTCGAAACAGAAACTCCGCGCGGGTGCGATGTCGCTCGCATACGATTCCGGCGTTATTTTGAATGTCGCTATTTGCGGTGTCGTTTGCGGATGCGCGTAAACGAACGTCACCTCTAAAGCATCAGCAGGTAATAAAACAAGTTGTCTGTCTCCTGATGAGAGTGAAAACGGTTCGGTTAACGCAATTACGTGTCGCGGAGCCTCTTGCGAGACAAGACCTGCCGTTTGAATATTTTTGATATAGGGTAGCGCACTCCCATCGAGTCCAGGGGGTTCTGGTGCATCTAATTCCACGATAGCATTATCGACACCGAGTCCGCCCAAAGCGGAAAGGATATGTTCAACGCTACTAACCGTCGTGTCGCCGCTACGTAAGCTCGTACATCGTGGTAAAATGTCCGCCCAGTTCTCTTGAGAGACTTTCACTTCGGGGCTGCCATCTATATCTACACGCCGAAAGACGATACCCGAATCTTCAGGGGCTGGTTTCAAGGTCAATGTTACGGGTTGTCCCAACATTAACCCGGTTCCAGTCATTGTTATCTCGTTTTGAATTGTTTGCTGTGAATCTGCCTTTTCCATTCGTTTTTTTAAATTTTCCTTGCGGTTAATCAGAGTGGGTTTGCTGTTTCAATGCCCTCTCTCAGACCTCTTCCACTACGTTTCAGAGGCGTTCTTAAATTTTCCTTGCGGTTAATCAGAGTGGGTTTGCTGTTTCAATGTCCCTCTCTTAAACCTCTTCCACTACGTTTCAGAGGCGTTTTCCTATTAATTTCCGACGCTAAAAACCGATTACTATTTTGAGGCACGCCGGATCTTTCGTATCATCCTATTATGTTCTGAAAGCGTCTTTGAAAAATGGTGTTTTCCCTCACCTATCGCCACGAAATAAAAATAGTCCGTTTTTTCGGGACGCAGTGCCGCTATGATCGAACCAATGCCAGGATTGGCAATAGGACCGGGCGGTAGTCCCCGATGTGCGTATGTATTATAAGGCGAGTCAACCTTCAAGTCCGCTCTTGTTAAAAGTCGTTTCGGATTCCCTAAAGCATATAGTACGGTCGGATCTGCCTGAAGCCTCCATTTCTTCTTAAGCCGATTATGGAAAACGCCCGCAATCCGAGGACGTTCCGATTTAACTTGTGCCTCTTTCTCAATCACGGACGCAAGCGTTACGACTTCGTGCTGCGTCAACCCTAAATTTTGCGCATCCTCGTCAAACTTTTCAGTCCAACGCTGTTTAAATTCTTCGAGCATCATCTCAACTGCCTGCTCAGCCGTTGTCCCTTTCGCGAACTTGTACGTATTTGGAAACAGGTATCCCTCTACAGATTTATCTTGAAGTCCAAACTGTTCCAACAGACACTCCGATTCGGCGGCTTCCCGAAACGCCGCAGCTGCACCATACCCTGTCGTTTCCCAAAGTTCAGCGATAGCGGATACTGTTAAACCCTCTGGAACTGTCCAACAAACTAAGTTAACCTGTCCTTTTTCAAATTCATCAACGATGTGCCACAACGCCATGTTCCGTTGCAATGTATAAGTACCTGCCCGCAAGCGTTTACCGGTCCCTCTGTGTTTAACAATCAAACGGAAAGCATACTCGCTCCGAATCAAGTTTTGTTCAACGAGTCGTTTCGCGATCGTCTGGGAGCTGCTTCCAACTGGTACCTCAAAATTGACGATCTCTTCCGAAGATGTCGGCGGTAATATTAGAAACACGGCAACCGATAAGGCGATGAGACAGAGTACGCCAATACCACAGAATGCCAATACGGTTATTTTAATGATTCTTTTTTTTACTGTTGACCTCATACGCTTTAACTGTGGTTATTGATAGAACGCCAATCGTACCATTTCACAGGCTAACGCAAATCCTGCACTATTTTTCGGTAGACCCTTTTGATTGCGTCCCTTGATTCTGGTTCAAATAGTCAGTGAGAATAATAACCGCTGCGACCTCATCAATAAGGTCTTTCTGTTCTTCTGTATCCTTGTTAAGATCCCTTAAAATGTCCTCAGCCTCAGCAGTTGTAAAGCGTTCGTCCTGAAATTCGATCGGGACATCAATGACCTGTCCCAAACGTTTTGCGAATTTCTGAACCTTTTCCGCTTGTGGACCGATGGAGCCGTCGAGTGAAATAGGTAACCCGATAACGACACGTCCTACCTGATGGATAGAGACGAGGTCTGAGATAGCGATCAGGTCAACCTTCCTATTTTTTCGCGTGAGCGTACACAGCGGATGTGCTGCGACACCGAGTTCATCGCTGAGTGCGACCCCGATTCTTATATCGCCGATATCCAATCCGAGTAAAACTTCCATAACGCTCCCTTTTTTCGTCGCGACTGCCGAACCTTGAATCAGAAACGTCCAGAACGCAAGATAGAGATAACCAATCCGAATCCGAAGAACGTCGCAGTCAGGTATCCCATAATGCCGAGAAAAAACTTCCATTCCCAGAGTTCTACACCTTGTAGAATGATAGACGACCCGACAATCAGCGAGGCAATGATAAGACTAAACGCGATCCGATTGATAACCCGATCAAACGCTTTAATTACCGCATCAAGCCGCAGATGCTCTAACTCGAATTTGAGGGAGCCGCGCTGTAATTTTTGCAAGATGCGATGCAATTGGAGCGGCATATCGCGTGCGAGTTCCGTGAAATCCTCTACAGAATCCGCAAATTGTCGTTCCCAACGTTTGGCACCAAAATTTTCGACGAGAAATTGTGCGATGTACGGTTGACTGAATCTCAAAATATCGAAATCAGGGTTAAGTTTCATCACAACCGATTCGACTGTTGCTACCGTTTTGCCGAGCATTAGAAATGCTGGCGGCGTATGGATTTGATGACGGAGTGCTGCGTTGAAGACCTCGTGGATCAATTCCCCGAGACGAAGTCGATTCGGCGGCATATTGAAGTAACGTTCTAAAAAGTCGTTCATCTCCAATTTTAACGCCGCAATGTCCGTATCATCACCAAGAATTCCCATGCGTATGTAACTTCTGACGACGGCATCCACATCTTTGGTTAAAACAGCACTGAGCCAATGACAGATGTGCCGTAGCATATCATCACTGATCCTACCGACCATCCCGAAGTCAACCAAACCGATTCTACCATCCGCTAAAACGAAGACATTCCCTGGATGCGGATCGGCGTGAAAGAACCCATCACTTAGCACCTGCGTATAAAACATCTCTACAATAGTTTTAGCAAGTTCCGCACGGTCAAAACCCATCGCGTCTAATTCGGCAACTGCGTTAATTGGAATACCGTCAATCCGTTCCAATGTCAGCACGCGACGTGTCGTGAATTCCCAGTGAACCTTCGGAATCTTTACTTTCGTAGAAGTCGCGAATTTCTGATAAAAAGCATCGGTATTCGCCGCTTCGATTGTAAAGTCAACCTCTTTTCGGACTGAACGTGAAAATTCACGAACAAGTTCAGTCGGTCTGAAGAGTAGCATCTCAGGTTCAGCATTTTCGAGCTGCTCCGCCAACGCCATTAAGAGGTTAAGGTCCGTCTGAATAAGGGTTGCGACGCGCGGGCGCTGGACTTTAACGATGACCGGTTCACCTGTCTTTAGCGTTGCCGCGTGCACCTGTGCGATTGAAGCCGCTGCAAACGGCTGTTGTTCATAAGTCGGGAAAACCTCCTCAAGCGGTAGGTTGAATTCTTTCTCAACGATCTCTCGAACCTCCGAAAAATCGAAGGGTTGCGCGTGTCGCTGTAGTTTCTGAAACTCGGTAATCCATGTTAACGCCTCTTCTTGTCCTACGAGTTCAGACAGGATGTCCACGCGTGTGCTAAGAACTTGTCCCAACTTAACGAACGTTGGTCCCAACTCTTCAAATGCGAGCCGCAACCGTGCGGGAACAGATAACTGCGTCCCTAACCCGTTCGCGTCTGAGCCTTTTTTCGTCCTTCCGAAACGCCACCACTTCCGTTGCTTAGCGGAGGGAGCACCCGTTTTCACCTTTCCAGCAAATAGCCTTTTGAAGCCGAAGCGTGGGATCCAACCCCTTTCAAAAATTTGAGAGATAATATGTCCAAAACCGTGTCTCGCAAAGACACTAATAATTTCGGGCAAACGTTTCGCGCTTTTGAGTTTACGGTTCAGATTCAGGAGGCGCATCGGTATCTCTCTTTGTCAGTTTTGCGATTCACTTTAAAATTTTACACGAAAATTTGTGTGGAGTCAAGGAAAATCTCATGAAGGCAAAATTTCCGATAGATACTTGATAAATAACGCTAACTTGTGCTATAATTTCGCGGAATAAAACAAAGGAAGGTATCAAACGGTGCAATCGCCTATTGAATTTGAAGAAGATAAGCAAAGTTCTAACCATTACCTCTATTATGGTGATAACCTCTCAATTCTTCAGCAGTATATTGACGATGAGAGCGTCAATCTGATTTACATTGATCCGCCGTTTAACACTGGAAAACTTCAGAAACGCACAGAAATTCAGGTTGAACAGGATGCCACGGGTGATCGTGTCGGCTTCCAAGGTAAGACCTACCGAACCCGCACAGGTAAAACCACACACTATACCGACAAGTTTGAAAGTGCAGATGCCTACTTGCAATTTTTGCGTCCCCGTTTTGAAGAAGCGCATCGCGTGCTACACCCAAACGGCAGCTTCTTCCTCCATATTGATTACCGAGAGGTGCATTACTGCAAAGTCATTCTTGATGAAATTTTCGGGCGCGAATCGTTTATGAATGAGATTATCTGGGCTTACGATTACGGTGGACGCGCCAAATCGTGGTGGTCCCCTAAACACAACAATATCTTGTGGTACGCTAAAACACCGAAGCACTATACCTTCAACTACGATGAGATGGACAGGATACCGTACATGGCACCCGGTTTAGTGGGTAAAACGAAAGCAGCACGAGGAAAAACACCAACTGATGTCTGGTGGCACACCATCGTCAGTACCAACGGGAGTGAAAAGACCGGTTATCCGACACAGAAACCGCTCGGTATACTAAATCGTATCGTTAAAGTCCATTCGTCCCCAGAAGATATACTCTTGGACTTTTTTGCAGGCAGCGGCACATTCGGCGAAGCCGCCGCATTACATGACCGCTCCTCGATTTTAGTTGACAACAATATTCCAGCAATCAAATGTATCATCGACAGGTTAGCACGCTACGGCATTGAACTCGTTAATGTTGATTACACAACACTACAGACACACGAAATAGAATAGAGACACTTGGTTCCGGATTTGTATGAACAGACTGCATTTTTGGCTATCTTTTCTCGGAGTAGACGTTTCTAATAAATAAGGTAAACGGCTTGACTATTTTCACCGAACGGTTCGTCAAATAGGCAATGGAGGACACACAATGAAAGGAATTAAAGAGATTTCAGAACAGATTAGAGACGGGATAACCCGATTTATAGAGGCAGTAGACGACACCGAATCCGTACTTGATAAAACCATCGTCGATATGAAAGCGCGGCTCGCGGAGGCAAAAGATCTCGTCGCTACAGCCATCGCAGAGGAACAGAGACTTAAACGCGCCTATCAAGAGGCTACGGATTCCGCTGAAATATGGGGCAAAAAAGCAGATACTGCTTCACAAGCAGAGGACCTTGAACGGGTAAGTGAGGCACGCCAACGTCAGCAACAACATCTATCACGCGCAGACGACTATAAACGTCAGATGAATGCCCAAGCCGCGGTTGTTGAACGTCTGAAAACCGCGCTCCACGACTTCTATCAACGGTTCCGAGACGCTGCGAAACGTGCTGAGACCCTCTGCTATCGTCAGAAACAGACAGAAACGCGCGCACAACTCTATAAATTGTTGTCCGATGAAATAGATAACGACGTGTCGAAAGCCCTTGAAGCAGCGGAACAGAAGTTGAAAGAAACGGAAGTCGAAGCAGAGGTTTGGGAACGAAAGCGTCGCCGAACAACGACCGAAACGGAAACAACAGCAGACAAAACCGACTTAGACCAAGCACTTGCAGACCTTAAAAATGACATCTTAGGCAGTCGGGGCAATGATTAACCTCTCGGAGTTGACAAAATACTTTGGAAAATTATGTGCCGTTGATGCACTCACATTGCAAGTAGATGCTGGTGAGATATTCGGGTTCCTCGGACCCAATGGTGCAGGAAAAACAACGACTATCAATATGCTCACAGGCTTGCTCCGTCCGACATCCGGAACAGCTACGCTCGCTGGATACGACATTCAGAAACAGAGTCTACAAGCAAAGGCTATTCTCGGATTGATGCCGGATACACCGCAGCTCTACGAAGCATTGACCGGTAAACAGTTCGTCCGTATGATCGCCGACCTATATGAGGTGCCGCCGAAACAAGCCGAAAATGAGATGGAGATCCTGCTTGAACTTCTCGAACTTACCGATGCCGCTGAGGATCAGATTAAAGGATATTCCTACGGTATGCAGAAGAAGATCCTGCTTATCTCGCTTCTCGTGCATCACCCGAAGATACTCTTCCTTGATGAACCTACCAGCGGTCTGGATCCGAGGAGTGCGCGCACTGTCCGGGAAATCTTGCGTGAACGGTGTGAGCAGGGATGTACTGTCTTCATGACCACACATATCCTCGAAATCGCCGAACGGATATGCGACCGCGTCGGTATTATCAGTAAGGGACGACTTATCGCCGTCGGAACGCTCGCGGAACTACAGCAGAGAAAGCGTGAAAGCCATGCAGACCCCACCAGCGATAACCCGCAGCAGACCGAAACGTTGGAGGATATTTTCCTTGATCTAACGGCGGACACCTAATTAACACCAAAAACGCAGCCTGAAACGAAGTGGAAGGGTTTTTGCTTAGGTGTTTCTTCAGATTTAAGAAAGGCACTTGAAATACGAAACCCGCTTGATTACTCCGCAAGGTAAATTTAAAAATTCTCATGGTAAAAAATATCAGGGTTCTACTAAAAGCCGATTATCAAGGATGGGTGAATAACCTTAAATACAGCGGAGAGACGTGGCGGAAAGGCGTTTTAAAGGGCATCGCCTATCTCGTACTCATCATCGCCTTGTCGGTGTTAGGCAACTCCCTTTTTAGCCATTTGCGTCTTACTGAAGCAGACCCTACGCTTCTACTGGGTGTAATCAATGGGTTCATAGCATTTGGCGTTATTGTTGTTGCCAAGGAGTTGATGGAAGGTTCACTGAAAATTCTATATGAAGCACCGGACATCGCACGTTTACACGCCACACCGATGCGTCCGGTGACGATTTTCGGATATAAGTTCGTTCACCTTACGATCACGCGCTTTCTGAGCATCTTCTGTTTTCTCGGACCGCCCTGGGTGATGTTCGGGTTAATCTTTGAACTGCCGTGGCATTTCTATGTGGGACTATTTCCGACATGCGTGTGTCTTCTCATCGTCATCGCGAGTTATGTTACCATCAGCATGATGTTCATTGCTCGCTTCTTCTCGTCCGGTGGACTCATTAAAACTCTCAAGGTACTCGGGACAGCAGTCAGCGTGACGGTGGGTTTTCTTTTACCATTAACACTGTTTACGTCGTTCGATGCGATACCGGTGAAACAGTTTTTGCTTGATTGGGCATCGCCAGAAACGACAAACGCAGCCGCTAAATGGTATCCACACGAATGGATCGGGCAACTCTTGTTGATCTGGACAGATGAATCTACAATACAAAACCGATGGGGTTGGGTACTCGGAGGGATCGGCGGAAGTGCTGCGTCTGTAATAGTAGCAACGCTCGTTGCACAACTGATTTACCAACGTGGTTGGGAAAATATCCGACTGTTGAAAGCCAAGCGTAAACCTATACGGCGCAACGACGATTCTAAAGCATCGTGGCTAAAAAGTATCACTGTGGCACTCGGACGCGGTCCCGTAAAAGCCATGATGCTAAAAGATTTTCTGATCTATATTAGACATAGCGGACGGCTCATCGCGATACTAATGCTTACGCTTTTTCTGGCAGTTCACATCGGTATCCTGTTTATAAACGATGGTGGTGTGAACGCTGCTGAGAGTCTTACTGTGCAGATCGTACTTTACAGCCTCCTGATTACTTTCGGTATTAGTTGTAACGGTTTTCGGGATGAAGGAAAGGCGTGGTGGCTGCTGAAATCTGCGCCCATTACACCGCGATTGATATTTATCGGAAAATTCCTGACGGCACTTCTCTGTGCATCGGTTTATGCTGAATTTTGGTCGTTGGTCGCCGTTTATCTATTGCCAATCCCAAGGGACAATTGGATGCCGGTGCTGCTGACACCACTAATAACACTGCCAGCAGGATGCGCATTGAATACAGCGATCGGAACGTTGCCGTGGATGGCAGAATTAACACAACAACCCAAACCGATGTTAAGGGTTATAACCTTTACAGGAATACTCATCGTTAATGTCGGACTTATCATTGTACCGGTGATAGCGTGGCACACAGAAAGCTTCGTTCTCTTTACGGGATTAATGCTCGTCTTCGTCGTTGCGTTCATCGTGTGCTATAGATGGGGCATAAATAACCTTCACAAGTTATTAGTCGCACAGCAATGAGGTTTATAATTGACCCCGATGGCGAACAAATTCGCCGAACCGCAAGGTAAATTAAAAATGTTAATAGAATATGAGGGTATAACACCAAATATACACGCCTCTGTCTTCGTCGCACCGGGTGCGATGATTATCGGCGACGTAACCATTGGTGAGGCATCGAACATCTGGTTTAACAGTGTGCTACGCGGAGATTTAGAACCCATCCGCATCGGGTGCCGCACGAATGTTCAAGATGGCGCAGTCATACATACAGACAAAGAGATCCCATGCCTTATCGGGGACGATGTCACTATCGGACACGGCGCGATCCTCCACAGCTGCACGATCGGCAACGAAGCGCTCATCGGTATGGGCGCGATCCTCTTAACGGGTTCAGTCATCGGTGAACGTGCTATTGTCGCAGCGGGGACACTTGTCCGAGAAGGGCAAGAAATACCACCGGGAACCGTCGCAATGGGAGTCCCCGCAGTCGTGCGCCGTGAGGCTACCGAAGCCGAACTCGAACGCGTCCGGCGTGGTAAGGACGATTATGTTGATCGTGGGAAACTGATGCAAAAATCTACCCTGTAAGGATCTTCTTATACACAATATTATTATTTTCATAGTGCGCGTAAGCCCAAGCATCGCGCCGGGCTGGATATACGGAGATGACCGTTCCAGTAAAACCAGCCTTATCGAACCGTAAGGAAAATTTAAAATATGGCAAAACGAACATGTTTGATGATTGGTGGAAGTGGTATGGCAGGTGGCTGGATCCACAACTTCACGACTAATTTCAGGGACCGGATTGAAATTATCGGTCTGGCGGACGTGAATACGGACGTTCTCGCAGCACAAGGCGAGACGTTAGGACTCAGCACCTCACAACTATTCACAGACTTTAACGAGGCGTGTGCAGCCGTCAAAGCAGACTTTTGTGGTGTGGCGACCCCGCCCCAATTTCACAGTCCCGCCGCGATTGCGGCTATGGAAAACGGGATGCCTGTTATCTGCGAAAAACCGATCGCGGATACCTTGGAGGCAGCGAAAGCGATGGTGCGCACCGCACAGAAAACCGGATTACCGTGCGCGATTATCCAAAACTATCGTTACGCCAACAACAAACAGGAATTAATCCGTATCCGTGACGAAGGCAGATTGGGACGACTCCAGCATATCATAGGCAGATACGCTTGCGACTATCGTCGCTATCTCTCTTGGGGCAAAGCGTGGCGACACGATATGGATTTCGCACTCCTCTTTGAAGGCTCCGTTCATCATTTAGATATGCTCCGGTTCCTCTCCGGCGGCGATTGTGAAACCTTGATCGGATTTGGCTGGAACCCTGAATGGTCGAGCTTCCAGCACCACTCCAGCGGTCTCTATATGATGCGTATGGATAACGGCGTTCATACCTCTTATGAAGGGAACAGTTCGGCTGCAGGGATCATTAATTGTTGGAATTCTGAACACTATCGCGCCGAATTTGAGCAGGGCGCCGTCGAGATCGCAGGCGGAAACCAGATGACGATCCACCGCGTCGGCGGCGAAACAGAAGTCTACGAAGCACCACCGATCCCCTATCACGCACATACGCATCTGTTCGATGAATTCCTGAATTGGCTTGATGGCGGCGAACCGTCCGATACTCGAATTGAGGACAACATCAAAAGCTTTGTTCTCGTCATCGCCGCAATGGAGACGAGCGTTGACGGACAACCGAAGCAGATCGCTGACTATCTCAGCGACTTGGACCTCTAAGACGACCTCGTGTTTGTAAACTATGCTCAATCCAAACGACGAACTGAACAACGAAATACCGACTGTCCTTGAGGACATTCCAGAATCGGAGCAGCGCGCCTTACTTGAAAAAGCCGCGACATGGATCGTCCGGCGGAGTCTCACCGCGCCAGCAATTATCGCCTTGGAGACCTGCAAACCGCTCAACTTTTTGGGCAGTCAATTCCTGATTGCGTTCAGTCCGTTTGTTCAGGCAATTTTCAAAGGCGAAGAGTACCACAAATTCGCACTCATCTTAGAAAAAGATGCGAACGTTGAGCTGCTGATTGAATTGCTCGAGACGCGCTCGTGACCCTGTTACCAACAAATAGTGGTCGGTTCTCCAATAATTAAAGCGCGTAAGCCAAGCATCGCGTGGGCTGGATATACGGAGAAGATCATTCCGGTAAAATTACCCTTACCGAACCGCAAGGAAAATTTAAAAAATGGCAGTAGAATTAAGAATGCTTCAGATGGATCAGACCATGACCAAAGGTAAAATCGGGAAATGGCTCGTCAAGGAAGGCGATACCGTCACCGAGGGACAACCGTTATTAGAGATTGAGACCGATAAGGTCGTCCATGAACAAGAGTCCCCTACCGACGGGGTTATTGCTCAGATCCTTGCTGAAGAAGGCACCAATGTTCCCGTCAATTCTATATTGGCTGTTATCGGTGCACCGGGTGAAGATGTCGCACGCATTGAAGCGGACACCGTGCTGGAACAACAGGGGCAAGCGAAACCCGAAGAACCGAAACCGACACCATCGCCTATTGGGGACACACCGAAAGCCTCCCCTGCCGCGCATCAACTCGCAGAGAAACTCGCTATCGACTTGACCGAAGTCACTGCTTCTGGGCCTGGCGGACGGATCCTTGAGGGTGATGTCCAACGATATATCGACTTGAGGGGACCAGTGTCTTCAGTCGAAACCGCGCGCCTTAAGGCATCTCCGCTCGCGAGACGACTGGCGAAGGAGCATGGCGTTGATCTTAGCGCAATCGTCGGTTCCGGACCCGATGGCAGAATCGTCCGGGATGATGTCCTACAAGTCGCAAGCACAGCACCTGAAATCCCTGCTATAGAAACACCCGCACTTCAGCAGGCAGCGGAAGTTATTCCGATGGACGGCATCCGTGGAATCATTGCAGAACGGATGACGCTAAGCACTCAGACGAACGCCAGCGTCACGCTTCATACCGAGGTGGACGCAACGGCATTTGTCGAGTTACGCGGGATGCTTAACGATAAACTACAGGCAAGAGAGGTTAGCCTCACCTACACCGATCTGCTTGTAAAAGTTGTGGCAAACGCTTTACGCGAGCATCCGAGACTCAACGCAACGCTCACGGATGAAGGGATTCATCTATTACCAGAAATCAATATCGGGGTTGCGGTTGCACTGGAAGATGGACTGGTGGTACCGGTGGTTCGGAATGCTGATAGGGAACGGTTATCGGAGATTTCCGGGCAGGTGAAAAATTTCGCCGAACGCGCACGGAGTAATCAACTAACACCCGGGGAACTTCAAGGCGGGACTTTTACGATTACGAATCTTGGGAATTTTGGGATTGATGCGTTCACGCCGATCATCAATCCGCCGGAGAGTGCCATTCTTGGGGTCGGGCGGATTCTGAAGAAGCCGGTTGTTCACGAAGATGAGATTGTTATTCGCAGTATGCTGACGTTGAGTCTGACATTTGACCACCGTGTGATAGACGGTGCGCCCGCAGCGCAGTTCCTGCAAACGGTTTCCGACTATATTCAAGATCCGTATCTGTTGTTGGTGTAGTGTCTACCAACGCTCTATCTGCAGAGACTCAACTTCATCAAAATGCGCGTCTCGTGTGACGAGAATCAAATCGTGTTGCATGGCAACTGCTGCAATCCATATATCATTATTCGGGATGGATCTACCTTTCCTTCGCAGCCGTTCTTTGATGATTCCGTACCACTGTGCCGTTTCCAGATCACAAGGGAGAAAAGTATTTTGTGCTACTAATCTGTCAATTCTGCGAAGATTTTCCGCAACTTTATTTGATTTCTGTGCCCCAAAGCAGAGTTCACCAATTATAGGAGGTGCCAAGGCTATGCCACCTGCGTTTCTTATTTTTTCTTCGACCCCTATTTCCTCGGAAAATAGGGCAACTACGATGTTCGTATCAAGCAGGTACCTACCACTCTGATTCATCAACTTGCTCACACCCTTCCTCAATTGCCTGTTTCATGATTTCAATATCTTCCTTTGAAATCGTACCGGCAAATTGGAGCAGATTTTTCCCTGAGGAGAGTCTTATGGGTTCACCTAAAAAAGAGAGAACAGAATTCAAAATCTGTTTCTGTTGCATCGGCGTAAGTTTGTCTAATCGCTGGACAATCTCTTGAATAGTTGTCGGGTTTTCCATTGTGTTATCTCCTTTTTCATTATAGTAAGGTTGTTTCTGTCTGTTCAGATATCTTATAAAATTTTATCATAAGTTGTATGGGAAAATCAACGCTTTTTGGTATGCTGTCCTTGCGATAAGGATGCCATTCCGCAGCCTTCCTCAATTGCCTGCTTCATAATTTCCAAGTCTTCCTTCGAGATTGATAACTGACAACTGACAACTATATCGCTATATGTATGCGGCGAGTTGTAATCCCTCCTGATCTGCCCATTTTTGTAAGAGTTCCTTCTCTCTCGGTGTCGGTAGCCGATTTCGTCTGCCACGAACCTGACGGATAACTCTTTCGCGCGGTGCGACTTCAATCGTCAAAATCTTACGTCGTCCATTCTCGTCTTCAATCTCCATACTCCAAATCGATGAGCGTCCGATATGACAGGAGCTCGCATAAGTTGAGACGCAATGCTTCAGTTCCCGTCCTTCGTCAATAAGTTCGTCGCTGCTGAGCAGTTCTCGGATAGACCAGAACCTCATGTTGTGCCACTCCTCACTTCCTTCTAAAATATGAAACTCACCGATTTGTGAACCGTGCCACCCAAGTTCTCTGCCTTTCGAGACTTTACCGAGTTCGCCGTGCCACTCTTCAACTTGACGGAGCAGCGTCTCAGGCGTTCTCCCTCTCATGCTGAAGTTAGGTTGTGCTGGTCCCATTTCTCTCGCAACGCCTCTTTCGACGAAAACACGACGGTTCTCGTACCGCTGATGCCAGATGTAATCAATAATCGGGTGTACGTGGCTGACATCCAACATCGGATTCGCAATAAAGAAGCGGATCACGTTCAGCCAGAAATCGTCGTTGTTAAAAGTTCGGGTCAAGCGTGTTTGCCGGAGCGCGTCCACGAGATACCTATCGCCACCGAGTGCGTAGACTTGTCCCCAGCGGAGTGCCTCTTCAACGGTATAATGTTTTGGTGCCTTCAGAAAATGGTGCGCCATCTTTTTCGTGAGTGGTATAGGAATATCTCGTGCGGTTCGGATATTTTGACCGGTCCCGATGTGTTTAAACCAGTTCTGATGCGTCGCGTTCCCGTTAAACCAGACGCTATCCATAAAAAGCGGCACCTCATAAGCAGTAAGCAGGTGTCGCGCGAGTTCGGAAAATTGACGGTCACGGTTGTGTTTTCTGACTTTCCATTTCTCAAGCGGTCGAATCCAACTCTCGTGATGGTTCGCGAGTGCGGAAATACCTTGAATATAGGCAGCCTCTTTTAACAGGTCCGAATTGGCTTCAAGGTACAGTAGAAGTTTCAAGAGGACTTTCGGAGCGATGCTCGCCTCAAAGGCATTCGAGACGGCTCTGGTAACCGCAGTCTGGAGTTTATCTGCCGGAAGTTCTTGGTTGTATATTTTCGGGAGAATCTCGCTCAGGTTACGCGCGCTCTTCTCTTTCGCCATCATTTCGGAGGCTTGTGTACGCGTTACAGCATAGAGTTCGTCTCGGCGTTGACGCTGGCTTTTATCTAAACCCTGATGAAAATTGTGAGCGCGGCACCACGCCTTGTAATCCTCTACCGAAGACATACCGAGCGCATAAATATGCTCTTGAATTTTCAGAGAGCACTCCTCTATCTGCATTTTTCTCTGCGACTGTTTTCTTTTTCGCGCCATTTATTGTGTCCCCCGATCCTGCTGTGGATTGAGCCTTCTAATATATTGCAACGATTTTTTAACACAGTCTAATCTCTTTAACCCCACCAACGTGGTATATATTCCCAAATTTTTATGATATGTTGAATTTTAATCGGGTTTGGAAAGATGTGTAGCAGACGGAACCCCAGAGGTTTCAAAGAGGTGCCGATGTTGTGTTCAGCCCGATCTACACGATACGTAAGTCTTGTGTTTAATAAGTTATATGGAATGTCAGAAAATGTCAAGTTGTTTTTGGAAGTACCACACCGATTTTAACTTGATCTGCCATAGGGGCATACTGTATGCTGAAATTCGATAAACACGACTAATTCTTGTAGGTAGGGTTGAACGAGTACTTGAAGATAATTACAGTGTGAAGCAACATAGGTTCTACAGAAGCACGCTGCCAAAAACTTTGCACATCCGTTTGATTTGACATAGCAACACGATAGATGGTATACTATAGAAGAAAATAAGCGTGGATATAGTGATTTCAGTTATTTGTGATTGCCCCGTTTTGTGCAAGTTGAAATAAGAATTGCCCCATTTTGTGCAGAATTTCACGCTTAAGGTAGAAAAACGGATGGCATAGAAATTGCTTCTCTGCACTGTGAACTGACAGCAATTTTAAGGAGGAACCTTGATGGTTTTAGTTAAAAATGTGCGGGTAGTGCTCGCGAGTTTTATGATAACTTTTTTCTTGATGGTGCTGCCCAGTCTCGCTAAGATTGATCCTGAGAGTATCATGGGACTGTGGCTCTTTGACGAAGGGAACGGTGGTACTGCCGCGGACGCATCAGGAAATGGGAACGATGGTGAAGTCCACGGCGCAAAATGGGTAGACGGCAAGTTCGGCAAAGCACTTGAATTTAACGGTACGGACAATTGGGTTGAAGTCGCGCATTCAAACAGTGTCGGATTCAAGGCAGGTGTATCGTTCACGATCACTTGTCATTTCAAAGGCACCAAGGTTGCCGGCGCACTTGTGGGAAAAAACTACGAGGATACATCACAGGTGGTCCCGTGGTACCTGCTCTGGAACGGCGGTGGTAATAACAAGGTGACCCTCTACCTCCGCGACAGTGCGTCAACAAGTTTCCGAACAGACAGCACCTCTGAAATCGGAGACGACAAATGGCATTTTGTCGCCGGCAGAGCAGATGCCGATACCGGTAAGATTTCAATATGGATAGATGGCAAAATGGAAACCGAGGCTGACTTCAATGAAAAAGATGGATACGGCACCAGTGAAGGCGTATTTCATATTGGGCGGCACTTTGACCGCTATACCGAAGGCATCATTGATGATGTCGCTATCTTCAATGTGGCTCTGGACGAAGACGATATGGATACTCTCATGACCGATGGTGCTGAAACTGCCGCCGCTGTTGACCCCGTGAACAAACTCGCAACGGCATGGGCCAAAATCAAGCAGCAATAGAGAGGACACAAATTCAACAGGACTTATGCATTCTTCGTGAATCCCTACGCAATAAGCACCATAGGCGGGGTTCCAAACTTTGAAGAAACACCCCAGCAAAAACCCTGTCAGGTGGTGTGTGTAAGTCCTTGAGGAAAATAAGGAGAATTCATGTTATTTCATAAAACGAAGTGGATCGGTCTTACGAGTCTCATCGGCGCGTTTTTACTCATCGCGCTACCAAGTTTCGCTGTTATTACGCCTGAGAATATTAACGGAATGTGGCTCTTTGAAGAAGGGAGCGGCACAGTCGCCAACGACTCATCTCAAAACGGAAATGACGGCACAATTCACGGTGCAACATGGGTGAACGGAAAATTCGGCGCAGCACTTGAATTCAATGGTGTTGACAACTGGGTCGAAGTCCCACATTCAGACACCGTCGGGTTTACGGCAGGGACATCCTTCACGATTACACTCCATTTTAAAGGGAGTCGCGTCGGCGGATCGCTCGCCGGTAAAAACTATGAGGACACATCGCAGGCGTTACCTTGGTACCTGCTCTGGAACGGTGGTGGCGATAATAAGATAACCTTCTTCCTACGAGATAATGCAAGCGCCAGCTTCAGGGCAGCCAGCACATCCGACATCGCTGACGATACATGGCATTTTATCGCCGGTAGAGCAGATGCCGAAACCGGTAAAGCAACGTTGTGGGTCGATGGCGTACAGGAGAGTGAAGTCGATTTTAACACAGACGATGGCTACGGCACCGGTGAAGGCGTGTTCCACATCGGACGCCACTTTGACCGATATACCACAGGTATCATTGACGAGGTAATCCTCTTTAATATCGCTTTAGACGAAGCAGACATAGCATCACTCATGAACGACGGCATTGAGTCTGTCACCCCTGTTGAACCGTTGAACAAACTAACAACAACATGGGGCAGAATCAAACAACAATAGTCAGAGGAAAAAAAATGAAACAGGTACTAACACCCCTTGCGCTCGCACTCCTACTGTTCGTAGGATTTGGTTGTGGAACAGAAAACCCGGTTGAGGAAATCGTGGAAACCGATACAACGGGCACCTTGCGTGGCGATGTTCAATCAATTAACGGCGTATCAATTCAGGTCCGCTTACTAAAAGATGGGCAACTTGTGAAACAGGTAGAGACGCAGGCGAGTTATGAAATTGACGCAATTGAGGCTGGAAACTATACGCTCCAGATATCAGCGAAAGGCTATGAAACACAAGAGATACCCGTCACAATCATCGCCGAAGAGGTCGTATCGCTTGACAAGGTAACGCTCAACGCATTGGAAACGCCAGTCTCGCATCTGAGCGGTGTTTTAACGAACGAAACGACCGGCGAGACGCTTGGCGGTGTTAGCCTACAACTCACGGATAACGCTGGTGAAACTTATGAAACGCTAACAACTGCAGCGGGTGTTTTCATCTTTGAAAATCTCCCCGTGCAGCAATCTATGACTTTGACAATCTCTCACGCCGGTTACGAAGACAAAGAGATCACAATCGATCCGATACCGACGGACGAAACACGGGAACTGACTGTTGAACTCACACCACTACCCGAAGTTGAAGAGTTACCTCCGGGTCAGGGTTTAAGTATCGGAAGCCAAGCACCCGACTTCGAGTTACCAGATAGCAGCGGCAAAGCACACGCACTTGCCGATTATATATCTGACCAAAACGTCGTCCTTATATTTTACCGCGGCGGCTGGTGACCGTTCTGTAGAACGCAACTCGGTGAGTTGCAACAGAACTACGCTAAAATCCAAGCAGCAGGCGCGGATCTCATCGCTATCAGCTCCGATGACGAAGGTGCTACCAGAACTACAGTCCAAAATCACGGGCTTAAATTTCCGGTACTCGCTGATCAGGACAAAGCGGCGATTACTGATTATAACGTTGTCGATCCCAGCAACAATCGAATCGCGCGTCCTGCCGCCTATATCGTTAAGAAGGATGGAACAATTGTTTGGAAATCGCTTAATGGTATAGCCGTGCGTGTACCGACGGCGGACATCCTCACAGAATTAGGTAAACTCTGATGAAATCTCACGACACAGTTACAGCAAATATTATCGCTGACAGCCAAGAGATGACGCACTCTCCGGACACGCTTGATCGTCGGGAGTTCTTAACTCGACTTGCCGCCAGTGTCGGTGGTATCGGTGGCGCGCTTAGCACACTTCCAGCATTCGCACAGTTAAGTAGCGGCCAATTACAACCTGAGACCACAGACACATCATACCTTACACCTGTCGTTGAGGCTGTCGGTAAAGAGGTGTGGGAGAACGATCAACTCAACGAAGATGCCGTGAGTGAACTGATGGATCAGGCGATGATGAAACTGACGGGACGTTCCTCCGCGAAAGAGGCGTGGCGAGATATTGTGCTACCCGATGATATTGTCGGCATAAAAATCAATCCACTCGCCGGACCGGAACTCAGTACCCACTCTATCATCATCGATAAAATCGTTGAAGGGTTATACGGCGCAGGCGTTCTTCGGAAACAGATTATCATCTGGGACCGGTTTGAGGAGCATCTCCTAAATGCCGGTTACCCAATCAAACAAGATGAGAGCGATGTCCGAACCTTCGCCTCCGACACGGAGGGCATCGGGTATGACGATGAGGTATACTATGAGAGTGAGAAGGATAGTATTGCCCGCCGTGAGAATGAAAGTACCCGCTCGCGCTACTCCCGAATCGTCACCGAGCAGGTTGATGTCATCATCAACGTTCCCGTCTTAAAGCATCACGCTATGGCAGGTGTGAGCGGATGCTTAAAGAATCTCGCGTTCGGGAGTGTCGATAATACACGTCGGTTCCACGGAAAACCGCTCTATTGCAATCCGGCTATCGGTGAGATTCTGGAGCATAAGGTGCTGAAAGAAAAATTGACCCTCAATATCGTTGATGGGTTGCTCGCCTCGTTCGACAGGGGACCGACATATCACGCCGAAAGTACGTGGAAATATGGAAGCCTTTTTATCAGTGCCGACCCTGTTATCCTCGATGTGTTGGTGCTCCAAACGGTCAACCAAAAACGTGAAGAGATGGAGTTAGATTCTGTATCTAAATTCGCCAACCATATTAATTCGGCGAGTAGTCTCGGTTTAGGGACAAATACACTTGACCAAGCAGATCTTCGGCAAGTTGAGGTATAATTATGCAACGCAAACACATTTCTCTATTTTTACTTTTCTGTTTTTTTTCTGCTGTCGTCGCATTTTCAGGATGCACCGTGACTTTCACGGAGAGCGACACACTCCAATTAAGTCTATCGAAACCGACAGAGACAGCGATGTCATTGGTCGCCGAATTTGAAGCAGGCGAGGCGGAAAATGTCGCTGGCGATGTAACGCAGAAGTCAGGAAGCGTCTGTTCTGGTGGCGCGTGTCTCATCTATTAATAGATTTAGTCGATCTTTTGAGGCTGCTTCAATCATCTACTGTTATCCTGTCCCCTTTTTGCGATGATTTTATCCCAATCCCAAAGGAGAACGGTGCCGTCCTTGCTGCCACTGGCGAGCGTTTTCCCGTCGTGTGAGAACCTTAAGACCTCTATAGATTCCGTATGCCCAGTGAGGGTTTTCAATGCCTCACCGGTTTTGACATCCCACAACTGGATGATAAAATTCCAAACCCCAGTATCCAATGCCAATTTAGGGTCAAGAAGGATTTTCCCATCCGGGGAGAATGTTAATACCTTGCTAAACCCGCGTTGACTCTTCGGAATTCTACTGTGTTCTTTTGTGCCTGTTGGTGTTACATGCCAGAAAACAATGCTGTCCGGATGATGTTCGTATGCCAGAGCCAGAATAATGCCGCCCGGTGAAAAAGCCAATGCATTGGCTTCTTGGATGTTGGGTGGCGTGATTTCGGCGTGCGTGTCAACATCCCAGACGTGTGTTTGCACATGCGTTCCATTCGTAGCCAGCAGATTTCCATTGGGTGAGAACACTAACTGCCTTCCAAAAGGTTCTGCTGTGTTAAAGTGGAACAGTTCAAGCCGGGTGTTTAGGTCCCATGCGCGGATACCTTGACGACCCAAACCAGCGACGAGTATCTTCTTATCGGGTGAAAATGCAAGTGCCTTCGCGTTGTCTCCAGCATCTTGCCAAGGTCCGGGAATCTGTTCGCCGGCGGTTATATCCCACAATTGGATGTTCCCGGGGCCGGGTCCGCCCCTATATCCAAACCCAAATGAATCGAACGCCATTGCGCCGCTTCCACCGCTGATCGCGAGGCGCGTAGCATCGTGTGAAAACGCGACTGCTGCAGTCAAATCGCTCTCTGCTTCCGTGAAAGTCGTCAATTCTTGTGCTGTTTTTAGATTCCATACCTCAACTGTGCCATTGAACACCGCACTTGCGAGTGTCGTGTCATTTTCGGAGAAGGCGACGGTTTCCACCCATTCTGTATGTCCCGTGTTAAAAGTGAAGAGTTCTTGCCCAGTGTCAGCGTTCCAGAACCGGATTGTGCCATCGGCACTGCCACTGACAAGACATCCACTATAAAGCGGTGTTCCTTCAGGAGCGAAGGTTAAAGCATTGATGGTGTTTTTGTGTGCTCTAAGCACCGCACGTTCACGTCCGGTACTGACATCCCAAAGTTTGATTGTCTTATTTGCGTCCCCAGTAGCAAGCGTTTTGCCATCAGCGGAGAACGCGACAGCAGTAATCCATTGCTTATGTCCTTTGAGCGTAGCGTGTTTCGCGCGTTTCAGGGTATCCCACAAGTGTACCGTCTTGTCTTCACTCCCACTCGCGAGCATTTTTCCATCCGGTGAGAACGTTAACGCCCGAATACCCTCATCTTGCGGAGGTCCATCTAACCCTAAAATAGATTTCAAAGATTTAAAAAGTTGGACATGTCCTCTGAAGGATGCCAGCAATCCACCTGTAGTTGAATCCCATAAATAGATTTTACCTTGTTCGTTTCCAGTCGCAAAGGTATTACCGTCTTGAGAGACTGTCGCTGCCTCGTATGAATTTACCTTTCTACTTCTGTTTGATAATCTCTTACCGGTTGCGACATCCCAGTGTGTAATTTTATCAAGTTTATCCAGACTTATAAGCCGTGTATTATCTTCCGAGAATGTCAACACTGTTGTTATAGACTCGTATCTCTCAGCTAATTTAAGGGTTGAAAGTTTACTGCCATTTTCCAAATCCCAAAGTTGTATCACACGGTTTGCGAACCCACCGCTTGCGAGCATTTTTCCATCTTTTGAAAACGCGAGTGCATTGACTTGTCCGGGGTGTTCTGTGAACAGTGCAGTCTCTTTTCCATCGGGTATATCGTATAGCCACACCGCGACATCCGTTCCCACAGCAAGCCGAGTGCCATCTGGCGAAAACCGCATCAAATTAATACCGCCTTTTCCAAGGCGTGCGATTGCGCCTTCAGGTAACCCGACTTTTGTATTGTCTTGTGCGAAACTGATTAACGGTATTCCAACAATCAACAATAAGGTGATGAAAAAGGGGTGTATTGTTTTCATTTTCACTTTCCTTTGTTATTAGGTGTTTGCTTTGTGATGATTTTGTCCCAATCCCAGAGGAGGACTGTGCCATCCTCGCTACCACTAGCAAGTATCTTTCCGTCGTGTGAAAACACCAGCGTTCCTATAGGTTCGGTATGTCCAAACAGGGTTCCTAAACTTCTACCAGTGTTCACGTCCCATAACTGGATTCGATATCGACCCACCCATTTGGAACCCAGGAGTGTTTTTCCATCAGGCGAGAATGTTAATATATCACTGAATCCTCGCTGATTATCGGGAATTACGCTGCGCTTTTGTATGCCTGTCGTCGTTACATCCCACAAAGTAATGCTATTTTTATGTCCAAGGGCAAGAGACGTATCGTCTGTTGAGAACGCTAAGCTCCAAGCTCTCTCAGTGGTGAGTGTTGGAAATTCGCGTTTTGCCTTTACGTCCCATACTTGTAGAGTGCCGTGAATACCGTATACAGCAAGCAGGGTTCCATTAGGTGAGAACATCAGTCTTTTCGGGAATGCTATTATCGTATTAAACCAAAATATTTGAACACCGGTGTTCAGGTCCCATGCCCGAACGTCTCGGGGACCGCGGGTCGCGAGTACTTTGCCATCTGGCGAGAATACGAATGGGTCTCGTGAGTCTTTACCGTCTTGCCAAGGTCCTGGAAGTTCTTCACCAGTGGATAATTTCCATAATTGCGGCTTTGATCCTTGATGGGGGCCACCACTACGTCCCCAACCATACGCATTGAAAGCAACTGTGCCACCTCCGCCTCGACTGATAAAGTATGCGCTGTCCGGTGAAAAGGCGACTGCATCAGTCCAATCGTTAAGTCCTTCAGTGAAGGTCGTTAGTTTTTGTGCTGTTTCCGGGTTCCATACTTCAACAGTTCCGTTGAACGCAGCACTTGCGAGCGTTGCGTCGTTTTCAGCGAACGCGATCGCTTTCACCCACTCTGTATGTCCGGCAGTAAAGGTAGCAAGTTCGTGTCCGGTGTCGGGATTCCAGAACCGGATTGTACCATCAGCACTGCCACTGGCAAGGCACTTGCTATAAAGGGGTGTCCCTTCGGGTGCGAAGGTTAGCGCATTGATGGTGTTTTTGTGTCCTCTGAGTGTCGCGCGTTCACGTCCAGCCTCCACATCCCATACCTTGATTATTTTATTTCCATCGCCACTCGCAACGATTTCACCATCAGAGGAAAAGGCAACAGCGGTAACCCAACTTTGATGTCCCTTGAGTGTCGCACGTTTAGCACCGTTCTGTGTATTCCACAGCATCACGGTCTTGTCCTCACTCGTGCTTGCGAGCATGCTCTGATCCGGCGTAAAAGCTAACATCCGAATTTCCAAATCCGTTCCGTCTGGGTCCTCTTCGAGAAAGCTTGCGTGTCCGTTTAGAGTCATCAATCGTCTGCCCGTCGTTGTGTCCCATAAGTGGATTTGTGTGCCGTTTTTGTCTCCTATGGCGGCGATACTACCGTCTTGGGAGAGTGTTGCTACCTCATAAGTGCTCACGTTCCTTGGGTCCAGCAATTTGCTGCCTGTGCTGACATCCCAATAGATAATATCACCAAATGTGTCCAGACTAATTAATATTGTGTTATCTTCGGAGAACGCCAACGCTGTTATTGAATAGTGTCTCTCGGCTAATTTAAGGGTTATGAGTTTGCTATCGGTATCCAAATCCCACAATTGTATGACAGGATTCGCGGACCCGCCACTTGCGAGTATTTTCCCGTCTGTTGAGAACGCGAGCGCGTTGACTTGTCCGGTGTGTTCTGTGAATAGTGCCGTCTCTTTCCCATCGGGCACGTCGTATAGCCACACCCCGACATCGGTTCCCACTGCAAGACGGGCACCGTCGGGTGAAAACCGCATCAGGTTAATGCCGCCTTTTCCGAGGCGTGCAATCGCACCTTCAGGTAATCCGACTTTCGTATTGTCTTGGACGAAACTATTTGGCAGATTCGCAGCGAACAACAGTAAAATGCTAAAAAATAGATGTTTTATTGTCATGCGTTAATCTTCCGTTTGAGATTGTTGGTTTTCTATATTGAAATTCTCCTGTTTAAGGTTGCCTTCCTCATCAAACGAGAAGAATGCTGTTCCTATACCTTTGACCCTAATGCGGAGAATACCGGTACGATCAAGTGTGAAATTAACATCATCGGTGCTGATTAAACCGCCACCTGAACCTAAAATCATGGTACGGTTTTTGCTTTGTGTAATCGTGCATCCTTTATCTCCTTTCTGAATCTGATAATCCTGTTTCTTCAACCAGTTTATCACCGCCTGTGCTTCTTCCGATCGAGTCGCGTATTCTATTGGTTTTGCGGGAGGTGCCGAATTTTTACCAATGTTATCTGTTACTGCCTTGGATGCGATTTTGTTCCAATCCCAGAGAAGCACCGTGCCATCCTCACTACCACTAGTAGTCGTTCAATGTTGAGT
>JAAXHL010000124.1 GCA_012270865.1 Candidatus Poribacteria bacterium
TTTAATTCTAATGGTCACTATAAATGCTTCCTGTTTGAGTGGCAATTGTGCGTAAAAATCAATAATCGCCCTTTCAATAATAGGGCGAATTCTGCGTTCAAAATCCATAGTAGGCAATTGATGATTGGGGACGATAACACAGTTCCCAAAAAGTGTAGTGATCTTCGCGATTTTTTCACTTTCATTTAGTTGTGCGAATTCGACTTCATCAGCATCTTTTAGTGAAGCAGTAACGTTGTCAAATGTATCTGGATCCACTTTAACCGTTTTTGGATCGGTAAGATCAGCAAAGTCAGACGCGTATTGCTTAACTACCTTGACAAAAGACTCTTTGAAAAGTTCCTCTGCAGTCGTTTTGCAATATTTTTTTATGGCGTGGTTGATACCATCAATAATAGAAAATCCAGTGCCTACAATATTGTAAGCATTGAGGACTAAACCGAGTATTGTCATGGATTTTCATCTCCTATCACGGACTTGCCAACATTATAGCATATTTATGGTGTTAAATCAAAATTTAGGGAACCACCCGGACCGTTCTGATTCTTTACTGCTTTTCATTTAATCCAAGCCGTGCTAACACCTCTTCCAACGCTTTATCTGCCTTTTCACGTGCAACCCGTGCCTCCGTTAAATCCGCCAAAATCTCATTCACCTGACGGTGTTCGACCTTATCGCCTACGTCTACAAACTGCGATGGGCTCAAATTGTAATCGGTTTTTCGGGCATCTTCTAACGTAATAACACTGCTCAACTTCTCGCGAGACTCCCACGTCTGATAAACCTCCGTCGCTGCATCAATCCCTTCATCGGTCAGAATATTTTTCGGTTTCCCCTTCTCAAAATATTCGGAGAGATTGATGAGCAGTATCTGTTCTTTCCGTTCCGTTGGTTTGTTGCGGTTCAGGAATAAAATAATCCCCGGTGCACTTGTATTGTAAAACAGATTTTCAGGCAAGAGGAGCACACCTTCAATGAGATCCGCCTCTACAAATTCCTTCCGAATGTCGCGCTCACGACTGCTCTGCTTACTCCCTGAACCACGAGAGACTGCACCGGTATCCAGCACAATTGCTGCACGTCCTGTCTCTTTCAGAGATGCGTGTATATGCTGTACCCACGCCCAATCTGCTGAGGAACTCGGGGCAATTCCATACGTAAACCGTTTCCAGTTATCATTGGCGTAAAAAGCATCGTCATATTCCTTCTGATTCCACATCGGATTGGCAACCACATAGTCAAAACGTCGCAGCGCAGAGTTGTGTGCCACATAACGCGGGTTACGGAAAGTGTCGCCGATGCGCAATTCCGCGCCGATGAAATCGTGAAGAAAAGCGTTCATCTTTGCCATAGCATAAGTCGTGGGGGTCAGTTCTTGTCCGTAGATTTGGGATGCTTGACTCTTTTGATTGGGATGCATCTGCTCAAATAGCAAAAGGGGTTTGATAAGCAGACCGCCTGAGCCGCACGCTGGATCGTAAACTGTGGTGTAAGGTTCTGGATTAATAAGTTTCGCCATCAACCAGCCGACCTCTTTGGGTGTGTAGAATTCACCCGCGCTCTGTCCCTGCCCTTCCGCAAACTTCCGCAGTAGATACTCATAAGCCCGTCCGAGGATATCCGGCTCCGTGTCTTGTAGTCCAAGCCGATGCTCGCTTATCACTTCAATCAGTTTTTCCAGTCGATCATCATCAAGGAGTCGCTGTCCGCTCTGCCGTTCGTTGAAGTCCTCTACATCCAGAACACCCTCCAGTTTCGGGTTGAAACGCGCCACCTCGCGCATCGCTTCGGTAACAAATTCTCCCAAGTGACCATCTGCAGGATGATTGCGAAGTGCCTCCCAGCGATATTCCTGCGGGATGTAAAAGCGGACAATCGGTCGGCGTTCATTTTTCAGCGCGTCCGCATGGTCGGCTTTGACAATCTCTCGCGCAACTGCTTCGTCACCCAAGTCCTCAACATGTTTTCTGAATTCGTCGTCGAACACATCGGAGAGTCGCTTATAGAAAATCAGAGGCAGGATAAAGTCCTTGAATTTCGGGGCATCGGTTGCGCCGCGGATAACACAAGCAGCATCCCATAGCCACGTCTCAAGGGTGGAGATATCTAAGTGTTCTTCGTTCTTGGAGGAAAAAAGTGTAGGTTGCGGTGTGTCTGTTTCAACTTTCTTTTTCGGCAATGGCTCGTTTCCTTTGAGGAATGGTTTTCAGTTGTCAGTAGGCGGGGTTGAAAACCCCGCCAGCGAAGGTTTAAGAAGTTGTTATCTCTATCGTTGTAACGTCACGCCTGAGCGTTTCAGGTCCGCCCATTGGGTTGCCAGTTTACCTTGCGGTTCAACCGGCAGGAACGTCTCAACGCCTTCCATGATTAGATTGATTTCGTCTTCGTCCAAGGCACGGGTGAAGACTGCGTAATCGTCCATCAAACCGGCGAAAGTCTCGCCACCGGAACCACCGATCCGATAGGTGACGTTCGCACCAGCCGTTTCTTGGAAATCGGTCTCGGCGACCATCTCACCGTCGGCGTAAAGTTTGAATTTATCGCCATCGCTTGTAACCGCTACGTGCATCCACTTATCCGCTTCAACGATACCCGGATCGGTCTGACACAGAACTGTCCATCCGGCGACGCGTCCACGCCAAGAGATGAGTCCTTCGTCTTTGTTAATGAACAAGGTATTGTGTCCAGAAGCACCAGGGAGGCTCCGCCAGATGTGTTCCCACGTAGTGCCATCAAAGTTCGGATTAATCCAAGCAGAGATTGTGAACGGGTCTGATTTGAAAATGTCACCGTGAAGCGAGTCGGAGACTTGCATCTCGACATAAGCAGCCGGATCAAGTTCAATCGCGTCTCCAAATTTGCCAGCGACCCATTTGGAGCCGCCTGTAATTTCGCCGTGGTTATCGTTGCCGGATATGTCTTCGGGGTTCCCCTCAAACGGGTAGTATGCCACCATATCTGGATCTTCACCCGTAATCCCTAAAGTGGCACTCAAAAATAAAAAGGTGAATGACAAGATTAACGTAAGGACTTTCATCGGAATAGCTCCTTTTTAGCGTTTCGTTAGACGTTGAAAAATTTAGTCTACACCTAATCACATATTAACACATCAACGAAAAAAAATCAATTTTTAGCAGGGAATTCAGGAATCGGGGTTACAAACCCCTCCTACAACGGGTTGGAGCCGTTTTTGGCAGGGAATTCAGAAATCGGGGTTATAAACCCCTCCTACAACGGGTTGGAGGGGCTCGGTGCGTTTATGAGGCACGTTTAATGATCTCGGTATAGCGTTGATGGAGTTTCGCACCGATGCTTCGCCAGTCGTAGTCTTTTTCGACGCGGGCGCGTCCGTTTTCGCCGATTCTACGGCGGAGTGCCGGGTCTGTCAGCAGTCGGGTGACTGCCTCCGCAAAGGGTTTCGGTTCATCAGCAATGAAGATTTCCTCGCCGTCTTTGAGGTCTAACCCCTCCGCGCCGACTGACGTAGAAACAATCGCTTTGCCCATCGCCAACGCTTCGAGGATTTTCAGGCGGGTACCACTCCCGATACGCAACGGCACGACGAAGACCGTCGCCTCGGCGAAGTAGGGTTTAATCTCCGGTACACGTCCCGTAACGATAACGCCATCCCTTTCCGCCAACTTTTGGACGCGTGCCGACGGATTCCCGCCGACAATAGAGAATTGCACATCCGGTACCTTGTTTCGGATACCCGGTAAGATTTCATCTGCGAAGAAGGCGACCGCGTCCTCATTCGGATACCAGTCCATACTGCCGATATAGATGAGGTGTGCTGGTGCTTCGGTGGTAAAATCGGGTTGGAAATGCGTCACATCAACACCGTTTGGGATTATCGTAATAGTGTCCGTTGCGCAGTGCCGATGAAAGACGGCGGCATCGACATCGGACGTACACGTGACGGCATCGAACTTCGGACTTAGCACCCGTTCATAGCGTTGAAAGGCGAGTTGCTGCGTCCAATACATGAATTTATAGAACGGGTTAGCCGTCTCACTACAGAGGCGCCGCCAGATTTCGGAATCGACGTTCTGTTGTGAAAGCACACCCGGTAGATCGGTCTCCGTGTGGAACTGTGCCGTGTGGAACATCTCGTAATGGACGAGATCGTAGGCTTCAGTCGCGAGCAACTCCTTGAATTTCTGACGGTAGGCAGGTAGATCGTAGCGTGCGACCGTGATAGGTTGTCGTCTGTAGAAGGCGTTGATAAGTGTACGGAACGATACGCGTGGGAGTGTCGGTGCATTCGGGACGAGGTGAACTTGAACGCCTAACTGCTGGAGTTCGGCGACACCTTCTTCATCTGTCGGTTGCGTCTCCAGGGCGAGCAGTGTTATATCGCTTTTCTTCGCAATCTGTTTGAGGAGGTTAAAGACCCGAATACGTCCGCCATCGGTGAGTGGAAACGGCACGGTGGGAGAAAGAAAAAGAATTTTCATTTTTTTAAATCAGACATCTATAACGGCTGCTTCGTCAATAACAATTTCCTGCTTGGTGGAATCAATACGCACCTTTGTCCCGATTGGAATGACGAACATCGGATCGGTATGTCCGAAGTCCATATTGGTAACGATCGGCATATCGTTTAGTCCGTGTTCCTCGCGGACGGCTTTACAGAGTGCATCGTCGTATTCGCTAAAAGTCTGTGGGTCAACACCGCCGCCGGGTCGTCCGAGTAGGATACCGTTAAGTCCTTCAAGAATACCCATAGCTGCGATGCATCGGACGAATTCGGTTAGAAACGAAGGGGGTGGCGCGTCTTCGGAAGTCTCTAAGAAAAGAACGGCACCTTGAAGATCCGCAGCGGAAAAATAGTCAGTCCCGCGAAGCCAGTCCAGCACTTCAACACAGCCTCCGAATAGCTGCCCTTCGGCAATACCTCCGTCCTGATGAAATTTCCAGCCAGTGCAAGGGTTCAGTTTTCGACGGATGGATTGGTTTTCTGGGTTCTCCCACGGTAGACGTTCAACCGTCCATCCGGATTGATTCTGCGGGATAACACCGATAGGTTCGGTAGAAAAGAGCGTGCGTCTAACGGAATCCACCATATAGGGAAACATCCCGCAGTTTTCAGCAAATCCTGCCATAAATGAGGGACCATAAAATGAGACGATACCTGCTTTAAAACAGACGGCGTGCGAAATAGTCGTGTCCGAAAAACCCATAAAGACCTTGGGGTTCTTCCGAATCAGGTCCAAGTCGAGGTAGGGCAGCGTGCGGATGGAATCTTCACCGCCGATTGTCGAGATGATACCGTCAATCGTTTTATCGGCAAAAGCCGTCATCAGGTCGTCGGCACGCGCTTCCGGGTTTTTAGCGAGCCAATCAGCATCGCGCAAGGCGTGCGCGGTTTCGATAACCGTTACGCCGAATTCTTCCGCAAATTGCTGTTTACCGATCTCATAACGGTAAGGAATGGTGCCGGGGCCACCCCAAGAGAGCGAAATCGCTGCAATACGGCTACCGAGACGCAGTATCTTGGGTTTGACTTTCATCATCCAATATCCCGATTTTTTCCTTTACTTTCGCAATAAGTACAAGCAGTCGTTCCTTCGCGCGCTGACGTGAACCCGGCACCGGTGGTGGCGGGTTAAAGACCGTCCCACGATCCCGCTGTACCCAGCCTTTTATACTGTCACTTGCCTGAATGCGAAGCCACTCGCTGTCCAGATCGAGGTAGACGTTCAATCGCTCGTTCTCGTTTCGGATGTTATATTTTAGGGGTGTATCTTTGATGTGCCAACTCACATCGTTTTCACCTGTTGATACTTGCGTCTTCCGTGATAGCGGTATCTTCAACGCCTCAAATTCTCGTCTGAGTTCCTGCGTCAATTTGCCTTCAGCGAGAGCGGTCTGCGATGCTAAACCGACTTGAAACAGAAACGTCAAAATCTCAGGTTTCGACTGCTGATAGACATTGAGTTTTTCAGTGCCGTTTTCAATGCGATACGTCTGCTGCGTCCCTTTATCTATGATACGCCACCGCCTATTTACCTGTCCGGTGGAGATTTCCAAATCTGTGGAGAGCGGAAGATTGTTTTTATCAAAAGCGTCCTTAAGGTCGGGTAGGTAGACATCAATTTGATGACCTGTCTTGACGATGCTGTACCCGGCACCCGGTGCATTTTTGAGCACCCACTCCTCGCCACTTAACAGGACTTCGAGGGTAGCCGTACTCGGACCGAAGCGAATATCTTCTGTCATATTCGCGAACATCTTTTGCCAATTAATCTCTTTTTCCAACGCGTTGTCAAGTTCTTTACCTTTGAGTTTGGCACGATGCGTCAACGCCGCGCTAAATAGGTGTTCTCGGTCCAATCTACCGCTGTTCAGATTGCTCATATATTTTTGATCTAAGTTGAAACGGTATACATCTTTGGTATAGGCGAGCGGTTTGGAATTGACTGTCGGTCTCCCGCGGACGGCTGTACGACTGTGAATTTGCAGTTTCGCGGTGTCCTTCTGTTCAACCGGTGGTGCCTGAAGGATGTAGACCGCAATTCCAAAGCTGATTGCGAGGATAAAGATAATACCGAAGGTTAGGCTTTTCAGAAATGCTTTCATGTGTGTTGTCCTATTCCGAGCAGTGTATTTTAAATTTGCTTCTTAAACGGATATAGGCAAAAATCAGTTGACTTTAAGTCTCCGAAAGTTCAGAATTGATCGTATATCTCTACTATTATCCACTATTTAGGGGAAATATGCAAGCGTTAAATCCTTTAGCGATTGAATTAAACGAGGAACTTCGCAATGCTGCGCCATCGGTTTTCGCACTCCTTTCCGAATTAGGCAAACGTATCTACCTACCGAAAGGCATCTTAAGCCAAACAGCGGAAGCGAACGCGCAGGCGCATCAGTTCAACGCCACGCGTGCGATCGCCTTGGACTTTTCAGAGGACACAAGTGATATGATGCACCTGCCGGTTGCTCGGAAACTGGTGCCTGAACTCACACCAGAAAGCATCTACGGTTACGCACCCGTGCTCGGTCAGCAGGCGTTACGGGAGGCATGGAGAACGCATCTACTGCAAGAGAATCCGTCGCTCAGTCAGAAAACGTTCAGTCTCCCGATTGTGACCAGCGGCATGACACACGGGTTAAGCCTGCTCGCCGAACTCTTCGTGGACAGCGGAAACCTGCTTATTCTCCCAAATCAGATTTGGGGCAATTATAGGCTTATCTTCCAGACCAAAGCGGGTGCGGATATCCAGAGCTACCCCTTCTTTAACGCCTCCAGCGGCTTTAGCACACACAGTTTTCGCCAAACCCTCGCCGAGGCGACCGATGAAAAACTGCGTGTCCTTCTGAATTTTCCGCACAATCCGACCGGCTATGCAATTACACACACGGAGGCACAACAGATTGTAGATGCAATCGTGGCGCGAGCAGAAACCGGATGCCGTATCCTTGTTATGATTGACGATGCTTATGCCGGTCTGTGGTATGATGAGACGGTCATGCACGAATCGCTTTTCGGTTTGTTGGTTGGATGCCACCCGAATGTGGTGCCTGTGAAAATAGACGGTGCCACGAAAGAGGAATACGCATGGGGTTTGCGTGTGGCGTTTATCACCTTCGGACTCGACGCAACGGTGATGCGACCACTGGAACAGAAACTAAGCGGACTCATCCGAGCGAATACCTCTGGTGCGTCGCAGGTTTCGCAAACACTCATCTGGACGGCGATGCAGGCACCGGATTATGCGGAACAGAAACAGCAGAACTATGAAATACTCAAGGCACGTGCGTTGAAGGTGAAGGCGGTTGCCTCTGATGAAAGGTATGTGAGGTATTGGGATGTGTATCCGAGCCATGCCGGTTATTTCGTGTGTCTGCACCTTAAGTCTGGAAACGCTGAAACTGTTCGGCAGCGGCTGCTTGCAGAACACGGCATCGGTGTCATTGCGCTCGGTGAGGCGGCGTTGCGGATCGCGTATTCCTGTCTGGACGAGGCGGATATTGAGACGATGTTTGGGATAATTGTGAAGGTTATTGAGGCGTTATGAAAACAATTTTTGGTAAATACCTCTTGTCCTTAATATTCCTATAGTTTGGACAGTTTCTGTTGGGTTCATGACCGGTTCCTAAAGCATTTCTGATTTTGCTGAATGTTTTTCACATAAATCTAACTCATAGAAAAATAAATTCTACTGCACCAATGATCAGTCCCGTAGGGACGGAATGTCTATAGAAACGCCATATCTACCAAGCCCTAAGCCCCGTGGGGGCGGCATGTGTATTGTCTTAAAATTGTCCAAACTATAGTTAATATTCAGCAGGTCTGGCAATACCACTATAAATTGATCGCATTAGTTTGCCTAAGAGAATTCTGTCCTCAGTATTCCGTATATAAGTAAATTTGAATCCTTTTTCTTTTTCGTCCCACTTATTTTCAATAATCATAATATGCTTGCTACCAGAGAAGGTAGTTTCAATAAAAGTCACCGAATTGTCATCTTTGACTAATTCTACTTCCGTTGAACCAGCGTTTCCGGAAAAAATAGCACTGTCAGAACCAGTAATTGTGTATTGTAATTCGCCGTTGCGCAAGTCCTTAGCATCTTCGTTTGCAAGAAGCTTCCCGCTCGCGAGATCAAAATTTTTGTAGTTTCCTTTTCGGGCATAGATGATAAAAGTCCTTGTTCTCGGAAGGGGTGGACTGCTCCCGCCCGATGCCTTTGAAATTTGATATTGTCCTGCTGGTTTAGCTATCCCGCTATAGACAGATCTGAGAGTCTGCTGCAATAGTCCCATATCCCCAGTGTTTCGTGTATAGGTAAATTTGAATCCCTTTTCTTTTTCATCCCATTTATCTTCAACAATCATAACGTGCTTGTTTCCAGAGGAGGTGGTTTCAATAAAAGTTACTGCTTGACCATCTCTAACTAATTCAACATCTGATATACCAGTGTTGGCTGAAAGAATTGCCTTATTGGGACCTGTGATTATAAATAGTAGTTCGCCTTTGCGAAAATCCTTAGCCTCTTCGTTTTTCACAAGCTTCCCACTAACGGGATCGAAAGCTTTGAAATTTCCCTGTTTGGCATAAATGAGAAATGTTTTTGTTCTGTCAAGGGAAGGAGTCTCTCGGTTTTCACTGTGCGTCTGTGCGATCAATTTCGGAGTTGTAAAAATTAGAAAAAGAATTATTGTGCCAAAAATACTTATCCAATATCTTGATATTCGTGTTATACGGATTAGGGTTTGCTCCATCATCAAATCTCCTTGAAGTGTAACGTAAGGATTGTCACTTGTAAAAGGGCAGACACAGCGGCCTGCCCTACAAGAAGTATATGAATTTATTGTTCTGCCTTTAAGGCACCCCATGTCGTGGTGATTTTTCCACCGGGTTCAACAGGCGTAGTCGTCGGATCTCCGACAGTCTTGCGGAAATAGACATCGTCTTCAACGTCATTTGGACCTGCCCAGACCCAGTACGCTGTTGAGTCCGGATTGTTCAAGGTTTGGCGCATTGTGTCTGCCCCGAAACCCCAGATACCACTGCCGAACTGATCGAGTTGCGTCGCATTATCCCAGCTGCTATCGTCAAAATCAGGTTGTTCCCAACCGTCGTTCCGATCAGCAAGTGGGGTGCTGGCATCCGCCTTCCAAGTCTCATCAGAAGGGATATAGGTCCCGTCGTCAAGGATAACATCAAACAAGGCACCGCCACGTCCAGTATCCCCGGGTTCCGCGTCATGGACGTAGACAGCGATAACAGCGTAACCGTCCGGCATGTCAAACTCAGTGATGGTGGCTTGTTGCCAGTTATTACCTTCAGCGACCTGTTCGCCGTTAATGAAGCCTACCCAGGAATTATCGCCATTGATACGGAGCGTTGCCGCCCAAGTACCTGAAGCGACTAAAGCAAAAACTAAAACCAAAATTGTGGGAATAAAAAACTTTTTCATTCGATTCGATTCTCCTTTTTTAGGTTATGATGATTGGGTGAGATTACATCGCATCGTTTTTGATGCGTGCCCACGTAGTCGCGAGTTTGTCTTGCGGTTCGACGGGAAGCGTGCCGATAGTATATCGGAAATAGATGTCGTCTTCGACATCGTTGGGACCGCACCATACCCAGTTTGCCTCGCAATCCGGGTCTTTGAGAATCTCGCCCATTATTGCGGCACCGAATCCCCAAATACCGCCTCCGAATTTTTCGTAGATTTCGAGTTCATCTTCCCATTTGCTGTCGTCGAAATCGACCTCTTCCCAACCGTCATTCCGGTCATCGATAGGTTTACCGGTATCACACCGCCACCCTTCTTCGCCGGTCCCGATGTAATCAGGCTTATCGTCAAGAATAATATCGGCGAGGAATCCACCTCTACCAGCGGCACCGGGTTCTGCGTCATGGACGTAAACAGCAATTAAAGCGAACCCGTTGTCTAATTTAAATTCACTGACGGTCGGAGCTTGCCAGTTTCCGCTCTGTGCGACCTCCTCGCCGTTAACAAAAACAACCCAAGTATTATCACCACTGACCCGCACTGTACCGTTTTTCGGGGCAGCATTTGTCGTATGTGGCAGAAATATGAGACTGCTTAAGAAGAACGCAAGTAACAAGGAGCCTATTGATCGATCTTTCATAAAAACCTCCATTTTTTAATTGACTTTGCAGTGTATTGTTGAAGATCACTGCATGTAGCCTGCCAACAGCGGCAGGCGGTTTTGAAGTATGAACGTTATTGTTCGTATACCTTTCCTTTTCGTTTGGCGACACATTAAAAATTTGATTCGAGTGCTAATTTTCCAGCGAGGTCCGCGACGAACTGATAAGCGACACGTCCAGACCGTCCGCTTGAGGATGCCTCCCACTCCAATGCTGCCCGGTGTAACGTCTCCGTCGGAACAGAGAGTCCCCGTTTTAACGCATAGTGCGAAACGATCTGTAAATAAGTATCCTGCGAAATCCGTTGGAAGGCGAGCCGTAGACCGAAACGATCGCTCAGCGACACCTTCTCCTCTGTCGCTTCACGTGGGTATAACTCATCTTCATCGTTTTGCGGATACCGGTTTTCTCGTACCTGCCGAGGCATCAGGTGCCGTCTGTTTGAGGTGGCATAGATGAGAACGTTGTCCGGACAAGCGGAGATTCCGCCTTCCAACATCGCTTTCAATTCTCGGTATTCGGGTTCATCTTCGTTGAATGCCAGATCGTCACAGAAGAGGATATAACGTTCCGGACGTTCCCACAACACCTCGGCAACCTCCTGTAGATGTACGAGTCCTTCTTTGCCGATACCGATCAACCGAAGTCCTTTATCAGCATAACGCTCCAACATCGCTTTGACGAGCGAAGATTTTCCAGTACCGCGGTCCCCCCATAGTAACACGTGATTTGCAGGCAGCCCTTGTAAGAATTGTCGAGTGTTCCGGTCTAACGCAGCGGACTGCGAATTAATGCCGATGAGGTCGGTACTCTCCACGAGATGCGGGTGTTTCACAGGTACGAGATACCCCGTCCCGTTCTGCGCGCGCCACTGAAAAGCGATGTAGTCGTCAAGGCACTCGCCTTGCGTGTATCCGGCGCGAGCGTCTAAACGATTTAGCAAGTCGTCGGCTTTTTCAAGCAGTTGCCTAAAAAGTGGCACGATGCTTTCTGTCTCTCGGTTTTCTTTCGACATAGGTTTAATTCAATTCGTTCCAGTTTTCTGTAGTGGATTTATGTATACCGTCGTTTATCTATTTTTCGGAGGTACCGAGAACCCGTTTCAGCCATGCTTCAAGTTCACTGTCGCTGGAGATTTCTTTCACCGACCAAGTGATGCCCCATCTGATACCCCATGCGATGCCAACAGCAAGCATGACTGTCGCAAAGATGGCACCTGATGCATACAAAAGGAATAGGATTACGAGTCCACCTAAACTTGAGGTCATTGTTAACTCCTTATATTATTCTCTGACTCCCTATTAATGAGATATATTACTACGGGTCCGATCTTTCAGAAGCGTTTAGAACCTGTTTCAACCATTTCTCAAATTCGGGATCGGTGTAAATAATTTTCAACAGCCATCTGCCGCCCCACCTGAGACCTAATGCGATGCCGATACCAATCATGACTGCCCCGAGCATAGCCGCTATTGGATATATCAATATCAGGAATATGAGCTCCAAAAAAACCGATTCCCATCATAGTTCCCTCCGTTACGTAATTGTGAGATTCTCAGTGAACATAAGACTTACGCGTCCAGCCTTCCAGCCTTCCAGCCATCGCCTATGGAGTAGCTTTCTTCAGTTGTCCCCACGTTAGTGTTAGTTTATCTATCGGATCAACGGCGAGCGGCTCGCCGAAGATCAAAGTACCGAGATTCGCGGAGTCATCTGGGTTTAGACCGTGCCAGTTCATGAACACCAGTTCTGCTCTCTTCTCAGGGTTATCCGTGCCTTCCTCGTATCCGGGCGTAAACCCGATTTCGGTACCCTCCTCGATTTTCGGGTCCGTGAGCCATTCAAACGGCATCGCCACCTCGTAAACCATACCACCTTCGCCCAATTCAGGTGTCGGCAAGACCGCGATATCGGACCTTGGAAGATCGGGGTCTTCGACACCACTGAAATCGGTGACAAGTGCTTTTTCGTTGATATACGCGAAATTCGGTTTGCTTACAGGTTGTCCGACACCTGCCTTCTCCCAATCAATATACAAAAAGATTGTGTCGCCTGTCCAAGGTTGTCCAGCATTCGCCGAGGGTGCGAAAATGTCGTCGCGCACGGCTGCTGCGAAATAGAAGGTCTCCGCATCATACATCGTCGACCAGGTCATAGTGAGGTCATCTTTTCCCTCCCACGAGCCTTTTCCACGCAGCAGTTCCCGTTCCGAGTCGAACGCGACCCAAACCGCGTACTTCCAATCGTCAAGCTTCCCGTCAATCTTCGGCGCATTTGGGATGAATCCCGCAATTGATTCTCCGTATTCCAATCCAAACGCATCGGTGTTGTCCTCTGGCAAGAAGTCCGCATTCACTGCAAAGACGAACACGATCCCAAAGAGGATAGATAAAATTATCGTTTTCATCATTTTTTGTCTCCTGATGGTGTTTGGTTGTTAGCACTATTCTAATTTTCTGACCGGTTCTAAGTTTAGTAACCCAGACACATCTTCAAGAATCGCGTAAACATCGTAATCTTCAAAAGCCGTTTGTGGCGTGACACCGGACAGGACAGCAATAAAGTCGGTATCGGCGCGTTGCGCGGTTTTCGCATCGGTCAGGCTATCGCCAACATAGAGACAGTTTTCGCGGACGCAATTCAACCTCTCCAGTGCCATCAGCAAACCCGTCGGGTTCGGTTTATGTTCCGATACATCTTCGGCACCGATGACGACTTCAAACGCGTCTAACAGGTGCTCACGTTTGAGTACCGTTTCAATACGGTAACGATATTTCAGTGAAAAAATACCGAGTCGGATACCGAAGTCCCGCAACACTGCGATTGTCTCAGGAACGATGTCAAAGAGTTGCGTGTTATCCGCCATTATTTCATCAGCGCGTTCAACGAACAGTCGTGTGAATTCTTCCGTATATCGCGAGTATTCTTTTCCACCTAACATCACCAGGGCATCGTGCAGTGTTAGACCGATTGTTTGCCGAATTGCGGCATCGTCAGCGAGCGGCAAACCGAGTCTGCCGAATGCGAAGTTGAAACACGCAATTACACCACGCGAAGAATCAGCGAGCGTATAGTCAAAGTCGAAGACGATGGCTTGAACAGGTGGTTTCGGTTGACCCAAAAATTCAGTTGTGAGATTTGGCATGTCTATATCTGCGTCTACCTCAGTTTTCTGCTACGCTGCATTAAATAAAGATGGGAAATGGCGGTACGGGTCGGCAGGTTCACGGAAAAGGATCCTCTGACGCTCCGTCAATTCTATCCCCTCTGGTATAGCCACGCGCCGCGAAGTCCACGCGATGTGTGAGACGCAGTATTTATAGAGCAGTGATCTCCGCTGATGTTTACCGTTCCACGCTGCTGTGCCATGCGTCAACGCCTCGGTAAAGAGGATCGCTGAACCGGCAGGCGCGTTTGGAATGACGACACAAGACGAGTCTTCGGGTGCTGCAGCTATCTGTTGTGGCAGCTTATAATTGCTTTTGTGGCTGCCCGGAATGCAGCAGAATCCACCCTGTTCTGGTCCCGTATCGGCAAGGTTCCAGGTCACAACGACGAATCCGTTGTGAATCTCATTGTTACGAAAAGAGTAATATTCTCCGGGTTGCGTTTTTGCTGTCGGTGAAGTCGCACCGTAATCGGCGTGCAACCCACCCCTCGGCATACCTTCCTCCATATACATGCCGTAAATCCGATCCAGACGAAAGCAGTCCCCTAACCGAAATTGGAGTATCGACATAATCTTCGGATGGTCGAGTAGATCGCAAAACGGTTTCCCCCACTGCAGGAAGCCGGAACCATCGGGTGCACTCCCAAATCTTTGAACCTTCCCCGGAGTCGGCAGCTGCTGTTCGTCAATGTGTCCGTTGAGTGCCGCGAGTTCTTCCGCGTTCAAGACATTTTCGATGACCAAGTAGCCTTGTACATCAAAGAGGTACTGTTGCAACTGTAGATCGCTCATGCGTTGCTCTCCTATTGCCTATAAGTTTCAAACCTAACTGCAAGATTGGCTCAATAAGCGTTGATAATCAATTTATCACGCTCACGAGACTTTAGTCAAGCAAATTTGCGTTTTCAGCAGAACCGTGGCGATAAGTGAAAAAAAAGAGGCGCGCTCGGAAAGCGCGCTTATGGAAAAAAATTAGACGATGAAGACCTATTCGTTGATGTAATCTGAACGTAACTCAAATGTATGCACCATCCAGCTGCCTGCACGGTTATCAAGTTCAGCTTCAACAGCCATTATATCTTCCAATTGCTCGTAAGCTGCAGCATCCGCCTGACTCGCAAATTCCAACTCAACAAGCCGGTGCGGGGATTCGCCGTAATAGTTGTCGTAAGAGGCTATCGCTTTTAGTTGTGACGGTTCGACGAGTGTTTCAGAAACCGAATCAACCCAGTCCAGATAGGCTTGTTTCCCACCCAGTGGGTAGTCAATCAGATAGACCCCTTTAACCATCCAATTGCCTTCCTCGCCTTTCGAGTAGTCGGAACGTTGGATGAATGTATGTACGGTTGTATCGCTTGAACGATTCGGAATTTCTTCGAGAACCGCAATAATCTCTGGACGGTTCAGGTAGGTTGCCGCATCGAGAAAACTTTTGAATTCAAACTCAACAAGCCGGTTTGGACTCATTTCCGGGTCTTCATTGTCGTAAGACCTTATCCGGACAACCTCTTCTGGGGCTTGCAGCGTTGGTGCGATGGAGGCAACCCACGCAATATACGCATCCTTGCCACCCTCTGGGTAGTCGATGAACCAAACCAATTTCACAGGCATCATTTCCATTGCCATCCCCGTCATTGTATCGTCCATAGTGGGCTCCGCTGGTGGCGTGGTATCGACAACCATATCTTGCATCCTTTCACAACCAACGAGTGCCATGAATACGATGACTGCTAAGAAAAATAAGTTCCTTACTTTAAAGGTCATGATTTAATCTCCTATAATAAAAATAAGTGAATGAATCGTATCATAATTATTGGTATAATGTAACTACTATTTTAGAGTTCGGTTACGACTGCCAAATCGGTTCTGGAGACTGCGCTCGGAAATTCACTGTCCGAGCGAGAACGAATAGAAGGTCCGAAAGCCTGTTTAAACTCTGGATTATTTCTGGGTTGATCTCCGTTTCCTGTGCGAGATGAACGACACGGCGTTCACTGCGACGGCAGATGACGCGCGCGATATGTAAGATAGCACCGGCAGCACAGCCGCCGGGGAGTATGAAGTTTGTTAGTGGAGGCAGTTCCGCTGAAAGCGTATCTATCGTGGTTTCCATCTCTACCGTGAAATCCTGTGATATACGAAATTCGGCGGCTTTTGTATGTGTTTCAAGGGTCGCCAAATCCGCGCCAACTGCGAAGAGATGATTCTGGATTCGCACTATCAGTTCGGAGAGGTCTGGATCGTCAATAAGTACTTGTGCATAACCGATATAAGCGTTCAGTTCATCAACAGTACCAATGGCTTCAATCCGCGGGGCATCTTTTCCGATCCTCGTCCCACCGTACAGCGCGGTCTCTCCAGTGTCACCAAATTTAGTGTAGATTTTCATATCAATTCATTATATACTTTGTGGAAAAAGGAGTCAAGTTAAGTTATGAAAAATTTAGGGAAAATTCAAAAGGTTCGCGTTGTCGATTTGCGGGTACCTACGTCGGATACGCTGCTCGGTTCCGATCCGTTCCATAAGAAACCCAACTATTCCGCCGTGCTAACAACAATAGAAACGGACACCGGACATCACGGCATTTCAGTCGCCTTTACTGCTGGTGCCGGAAATGACTGGATCGCTTACGGGGTCAAAGACCTCGCGCAACTCGTGATCGGGATGGAAATGGACACTTTTGTGAATGACCCAGGGGCGTTTCACAGACTGCTCGTGGACCATCACCAACTACGCTGGCTCGCAGACGGTGTCAATCGGATGGCGATCGGGAGTATCGTCAATGCGATGTGGGATGTCTGGGCAAAAATGGTAGATAAACCGCTCTGGAAACTGCTCGTCGATTTACCATCTGAGAAAATTGTGCAGTCCATTGATTGGCGATACCTACGCGATGCGCTGACACCTGACGAAGCAATGGCGATCCTTAATACACACTCGGACAGCCGTGAAAAACGTGAGCAGAAACTCCAGCAACAAGGACCGAAGGCGTATTCTACGGCAGGGTGGCTCGGTTTAACAGATGAACAGATTATTGAGACGGTCAACCAAGTGAAAGCAGCAGGACTCGACTGCTTCAAGATGAAGGTCGGACAGGATCTGGATTTTGATAAAAAACGACTTGCCTTCATTCGTGAGGTGATCGGTACAGAGGCTCGCTTGATGTTAGACGCAAACCAAGTCTGGGGTGTTGACGAAGCCATCGCTTATATGGAAGCGTTGGCGGCGTTCAAACCGACGTGGATTGAAGAACCGACGGCACGCGATGATGTGCTCGGTTTCCTAAAAATATCGCGCGCCTTAGAGAAGTACGGTATCGGTGTTGCGACAGGGGAGCAGGTGCCATCGCCTGTTATCTTCAAGCAGCTCATCACGAGCGGTGCGATCCAGTATTGTCAAATTGATGCCACGCGGTTAGGCGGTGTCAACGACGTACTCGGAGTCATCTTAATGGCAGCGAAGTATAATATCCCCGTCTGTCCGCACGGTGGCGGCATCGGGTTATGTAACATGATTCAACACTACGCAATATGGGATCAAATTTGTGTCGCAGCACACTCGGATACACAAGTCGTTGAATACCTCAACTTCCTGCAAGAAGAGGTCTTCCTACACCCGATCCGAGTCCGCGATGGTGCTTATGTTACCCCGACGGTCCCGGGCTGGGGACTTGAAATGTACCCGGATTTTGTCGAAAAGCACACCTATCCGACAGGTTCCGTCTGGCAGGGGAGAGAGGCATCTGGAGGGGTAACTTTTTTAGCGTAGCTGCCTTAACGAAAATGCGCGGTTAAAAACCGCGCTAATGAGAAGAGGAAATACTGTCAAGGTCAAATTCGTTAGTTTTTCGCGCCTTCCGCGCGTTCTTTATATGCCGCAGCACCGGACGTAATCCACCCACCGATACCTGTCATTAAGAATCGCACACCTGCCTTGACATATTTCTCAACCATCGCATCAAGTGCCAAAGTGCCAGCAACCCGTCCCGCTGCTTGGATACGAGCGAGTGCTGCATCTATTGTACTCTGGACATCGGGGTGCGTCAAATTCCCGATATGCCCCATAGAAGTCGCCAAATCTGAGGGTGCAACGAAAAATACGTCAATATGATCGACGGTAAGAATTTCGTCTAAGTTGTTGATAGCGATAATATCTTCGATGAGAACGATGGCAAGGGTTTGTGAATTGGCTACATCAAAATAGTTATCTACACCATACCCTTGACGACTGGTATACATCCCGCGGTGACCGATGGGTGCGAACTTCGTACCATCTACGACGTTTTGCGCTTCCGCTTTTGTGTTGACATGCGGGACGGCGATCCCCATCGAACCGCAGTCAAGTGTGCGGTAGATAAGTGCCTGATCGTTGCGGTTGACGCGTGTGATGGAGGTCATACCCCAGAGGTCGCATGCCCGTGTGAGATCGCCGATTCTTGATGCGTCAACAGCACCGTGTTCGCCTTCCAGCCATACGCCGTCGAATCCGTTCGGACCGAAAATATCTATATCGTCGGCATTCGTCAATCCTGAGATAACATACGCGAGATCGCCATCCGCTAACTTTTGTTTAACTCTATTGGGTCTTATTTCCATAGATCTCTCCTATTAGAACGTTGTCTTAGAGGTAAAGCGTACCAAGAATCCCAAAAATTGTCTATAAAAAAGTGAAGTGCGCACTTAGGAAGCGCGCACTTTGCGTTTAGGTCCGTAATAGCATATTCGTTTTGTTATGAGCCAGAATATTAACGCTGAGATAGGCTTCGTTGCCTATTCACTGGCACGTAGCAAATGAATACCCATTGCGATATTCAACGGTGGTAGTATAGCATCAAAGAGAATCCATACCAAACCTCGGGTGCCATGGCTGACAGCGGTAAAGTCTGACGCGAAATCCATGATGCCGAACCAGTTCCAGAAGAACATGATGGCTGTGAAAATGAACCCGTAGAACAGCGTGTTCGCCGCTATGAATTCCTGAACGCTTGAATCCGCTCCGACGCGACGCATGCGAGTGTAGCCGAATATTAACCCCAGAATGATCGAAATAGCGGAGAGCCAATTGATGATGTCCCAGGCGGAACTATACGGACTCTCATCAGTCGAAGTGTGGTAAACAGGTTCAAGTATTGTCTGGAGGGCGACTATCGCCGCAACGACGATAAGCACAACCCCTATAAATCGCTTAAGGCCTTCCATGAAAATTTCTCCTTTCCCGAGAGGGGATCCAGTTAAATCCTATCCGAAGATAAAATAATATAGTAATGGATGAAGTTTGAGGTTGTTGACCTCTCGTTAACGAGACAAGAAATTACCTTCACTTCTCAAAACGGAAAAATTTGCCACATTCTCCTGCAGTATACATTTTGTAACATAAAAAGTCAATTTATTTTACGAAAAAGTATTTGAGGTAATTGTCGTGCCTTATCTTAGGATGGAATAAATGTCTTAATTTCCGTGGCGTATTTCTCAAAATCGCGCTCGGCGAAAGATTTGAGATTGTCTAATTGCGTAAGGTTGTCTATCTCCCAGCGATCGATTTCTGGATTGATGCGTAAATAATTGCCCTGTAGCAACAGTTTCGCTGTATGTGCGGATGCTTGGGCTTGCAATGTCATCACGTAGGAGGTGAGTTTCACGCCACCCCATCCGGTGAGAAATCCCCAGCCGCGTCTCTGCCGATACATGTTTGTCGAATGTCCCGTGCCGATGGATAGCATCCGAATCTCTCTCGCCTCTTTTTTAAACACTGAGAGTGCCTCTGCGGCGGCAATTGTGGAAGGGTTGTTTGCCCATAAGCAGCCGTCTGCTAATAGGAGGTTGTCAACCGACTTCGGGGCAAAAAATGTGGGTGCAGCACAGGAGGCAAGGATAGCATCTCGTAAACAGACTTCTTTACTTCTGGAGGCATTCTCCGAATCGGGACTTCCATAATTGGATCTAAAAATGTGAACGTCACTTTTGGCGATCTCTGAACTTGTTATCATCAGTGGGGTTGCTATTTCACGGAGAGGCGTTGCCGGAATATGCTTGGCGATAACCTGAGCGAGTTGTTCGCTTGGATATTTGCTCAAGAATAACGGAATGCGATACCATCTCCTTCGGAAAATGTGCGGCGTCTCTGTTTCAAAGAGTTCGACAATATCCTGCATCGGGATGTCGGAGACAGCGGCACCGGCGATAATCGCACCTGTACTCGTTCCGGCGATGAGGTTAAAACAGTCCTTGATACGCGTTCCAAAGGCACGTTCAATTTTAGCGAGGAGTTGTACGGTGTACATGCCACGGGTACCACCGCCATCTAACGCAAGGATGTGGAAGGTGTCCGTGTTGTTCATAGATTGTTTCCTCATATCTCCCATACATAGATCATAGATCTTTTGTCATCTTTGTGTGTGACAATCAAGATACCACATTTCTCTTCCAAAATCAACTGAATTTTATGTTGACACAAACCCATAATTTCTGTAAAATGCTATTCAAAACAGTTGGACAAGGAGAACTCATGAACCGCAGAAATTTTCTGATCCAAGGAAGCACCGCAGTCGCAGGGCTGCTGCTTGCGAACAGTCCGCTGCGTCTTTATGCAGACCATCACGAGCAGGATCATAGTCACGGCCATACGCTGCCACCACTACGCTATTCATACGATGCACTTGAACCACACATTGACAAACGCACAATGGAGATCCACCACGGAAAACACCACCAAGGCTACGTCAATAAACTCAATACAGCGATAGCGAATCATCACGACTTGGAACACTTGTCGATTGAGGACCTACTTCGGAATATTGACAAAGTGCCAGCAGACATCCGACAAGCCGTTATTAACAGCGGCGGCGGACACGCCAATCACACGCTTTTCTGGAGCATTATGATTCGCGATGGTAGAGAACCGACAGGTAAAGTCGCTGAAGCCGTTCAATCCACGTTTGGTTCGCTTGAGGCTGGCAATGAGATGTTCGCCAAAGCAGCGAAAACGCATTTCGGGTCAGGCTGGGCATGGCTTGTCGTTGACGATAAGAAGAAGCTGCAAATCTATTCGACATCAAATCAGGACAGTCCGTTCATGAAAGGTCATACGCCTATCCTCGGCCTCGATGTCTGGGAACACGCCTACTATCTCAATTACCAGAACCGACGCGCCGATTACGTTGATGCTTGGGCTAAAGTCGTCAATTGGAAACAGGTTAACGCCAACTATATTGCGGCAACGAGTGCCTAAAAACCGCGCCTGCCGAAAAATGAGGAGCCACCATGGAACGCAGAGATTTTCTGAGGCACACCGGTCTAACGCTTACCGGGTTGCTACTCAGCCCGTGGGCAGTTTATGCCTTCCCAAACCGTGAAGGTGAAGTGCTGATCCCGTTCACCGATCAACCGTCCCCAGAGCAAGGACGACTGGATTGGAGCAAATTTGATACGTTCATTACGCCGAACGATGAATTCTTCAACGTTTCACACTACGGCAAACCTGAAGTTGATCTTGCAACGTGGAAACTGGAAATCAGCGGTTTGGTTGATAATCCGATGATGCTCACGATTGATGACATTAAAGCGCGACCTCGGCAGGAGGTAACCTTCACGTTGGAATGCTCTGGCAACCACGGGTTTCCAACGTTCACAGGCGCAATCGGTAACGCGAAATGGGCTGGGACACCGCTTAGACCGATCCTCAAGGAGGCTGGTATCCAAGAAGGTGGCATTGAAGTGATTTTCTTCGGACACGATGTCGGTGAAGAAGAACGGCGAAAGGTTAAGATGCGTCAGAACTTCGCACGGAGCATGTCGGTTGAGGACGCGTTAGAAGACACGATGCTCCTCTGCTACGAGATGAACGGTGAACCGCTACCGCATGCCAACGGTGCGCCGTTGCGCTTGATTGCTCCGGGTTGGTACGGCATCGCCTGCGTCAAATGGCTTAAACGTATTGAGGTGCGCGATACCCGGTACATGGGGAAGTTCATGGGACGCGATTATGTCACGATGCGTGAAGAAAAACGTCCCGATGGCGAATCCGTCTGGATGGAGACTTCGGTCGGCAGGACGCAGTTGAAATCGTTGGCAGCGAAAGTGACGCACACCGGCGATAAATACCGGATCTATGGGGCAGCGTGGGGCGCACCTATCAAGACCGTTGAAATCAGCATTGATGGCGGTGCGTGGCAGAAAGCGACGATAGACCCCGAAGAGGACGCGGAATTCGCTTGGAAAATCTGGCATCTCGACTGGAACAGTCCGACGAAAGGCGAGCACACCGTCGTCTCCAGAGCCATTGACACGAAGGGCAACATCCAACCCGCAGCCGATTCCGACTACATCACTGGGAAGCATACTTATTGGGAAAGCAACGGTCAAGTTGTCCGCCAAATCAATATCGAATAGAAACCTTTCTTATGAAATTTGACAATCAAAATTGGGCTTGAATACGTAGGAGTTGGGTTACCCAGCCCCTACTCAGAAACCTATCCCTACCCAGAAACCTGCCCGAAACGGAGTGGAGGGGTTTTTGCTTGGGTGTTTCTTTAGAGCAAAAACTGAATAATTAAAAAAATGAAGATAACTGATGCACAGAAACAGCAATTCCAAGAGGAAGGCTATTTTATTTTAGAAAATGTTATCCCGGAACCGCTGCTGGAATTGCTTCGCGGTGAGTGCGGGACCTTTATCAATCAAGCGGATGCTGAGATGGAGCGGCAGGACACCGACGTACTCGGTCTCAACCATCGCGGCAAGCGATATTTCGTCTCAAACTGTTTCAGGAAACAGCCGAAACTCCGCGAATTCCTGTTCAGCGACCTGATGGCGGATGTCTGCCGTGCCACTTTAGGTGATACCGCATATCTCTTCTGGGAACAGTATGTTGTCAAGGGCGCGGAAGAGGGGATGAAGTTCAGCTGGCATCAAGATTCCGGCTATGTCGGCTATCCTGATCATAAACCGTATCTCACCTGTTGGTGCGCGCTCGATGATATGTCCGAGGAGAACGGCACGGTCTACGTGATGCCGTTTTCTCACATTGGTGTCCGTTCATGGGTAAAGCACATCCGCGATGACGAGAGCAACGATCTGGTCGGTTATTTCGGACCGGAGAAGGGCGTACCGGCTGTCGTACCTGCGGGGAGCATCGTGGCGTTCACGAGTGTCAATTTCCACTGTAGCGGTACGAACTATACAAGCAACCTACGGCGTGCGTATCTCGCACAGTATTCCGCGGAGCCACTGCTTTCGCACGACGGAAGCCGACTCTGGGGCAATGCGGAGCCGTTATTGAAGGATGGAAAATCTGTTGTAGGAGAACCGCCACCGGAGATTACATCGCGGTTTGAATAGAGTAGATTGTGCGGCGGATCCCTCCGCCGCTTCTATTTATTCTGTATTGTCAAGTTCTTTAAGCAATTGCTCAATTTCAGTTTTGAGGTCCTGGTTATCAGTTTGTTCTGCCAATTCCAAGGCTTTCTGATAATCGGCTTTTGCTTCCTGCGTTTTGCTTAAAAGACGATGGGCTTCCCCTCGTGTACGATAGGTTTCCGCCAAATCAGGGTTTCTCCGAATCGCTTCCCCACAGTCCGTAAGCGCAGACTGGTGCCTTCCTAATTCTAACATTGTACTGCCTCGCATGAAATAGGCATACGCATCATCCGGTTTGAGTTGCAGACCCTTATCAAAATCCTCAATTGCAGCCTCATAACGTTCTAAAACATTTTTCACATGTCCACGCATAAAATAGGCATTTGCTATATCAGGCATAAGTTGGATACTTTTACCGAAATCCTCAATTGCAGCCTCATAGCGTTCTAATGCATCTTTCACACATCCGCGTATGAAATAGGTGTGGGAAGACCGTGCTTCATCAGGCATGAGTTGAATATGTTTATCAAAATCCTCAATCGCAGCCTCGTATTGTTTTAACCCAACCTTGACACATCCCCGGATGAAGTAGACATCACTGTCATCTGGTTTGAGTCGAAGGCTTTCATTAATATCCTCAGCCGCGGACTCATAACAACCTAAAGAGGCTTTTGCCCCGCCTCGCATCAGGTAGGCGTGGTTAAAATCCGGGGTAAGTTGGAGTGTCTTGTCAAAATCAGCAATTCCAGATTCATACTGACCTAGTACAACTTTTGCTCTTCCACGATTATAGTAAGCGTATGTATACTCTGGATTCAGATGTATCGTTTGGTCGTAAGCGGAAATTGCTTCGTCTACCTTACTTCCCATTGAAAAAAGACTACCGATAGAGAAAAAGGCGTTCGCTGCAGCATTGTTTATAGGTTTCTCTGAGACTTCAGTGATGGAATCTCTCTTTCGCTCCTCATCTCTTGTGTCATTTGGCGTTGTATTTTCTGTTAGTTCAGGGAACAAATCAGTTAATTTCGGAAAGTGTTCGTTCTCATACTTTGAAACAAGGATACCGATGAAATCCATTAACGGTGACAACGGATGTTTTTCATTGTCACCAACAATATAGATTAACTCTTTTAGCACTGCATCAAGTTGTTTATAATCGGCTTCAGTTAGTGCAACAAAATTGTTATTTGCGTTCCGACTTGCTATATCCGTTAACGTTTCAAGAACTTCCACAAGCCATTGGTAGTCGCTTTCAGGGTAATCAACTTCAACTTGTTGCTGTGCCGATTCTTGTATCGATTTAGAAACAACCATTGGACTTTCAGGAACGAGTTCCCACATCAGCGTTTGTAGATGCTTTGAGTTAAACTCAGCAATCGTTTGCTCTTGGAGGAGTGCGCTAATGTTTGTTTTTTCTAATAAGACATTAAGTCCCAAAGAAACGGGTGTTGGCGATACATTCTGTGTAGGAGGTCTTTCAGTTAACATGGTTCACTTTCTCCAATTTCCTGTATCATATTCATCATGCGTTAGTACCTGATCGATAATCACGACCTGCTTCGCGTATTGCACAACTGCGATAAGTCGGGCATCGTTGCCGCTAATGTTAAAAACCGTCAATGTTATTGAGTCGCGGTTAAACCTTCGAGGTCGAACCTTCACGGGTGAAACGCGTCCGAAGGTTTCACGCAAGTCAATAATTGACTTGAAACTTCCTTCTCTCATCAGTCATGTCCAATTGTTGAGGGATGCACGAGTATTCGGATGTCGCTCTGCAAATTTTGCCAACTCATTTTCTCTAACAATTCGCATAAGACATCCGTATAGTATGTCCGTTGTATTCAAGGACGGCTTCGGTTTTTGAAAAGTCGGTAGAGAATATCCAGACAGTCAGATTATAGTTATCGCATTAAATCTGTGTTATGGAACAGCGAATATTATACCACACGAAAACTTGAATGGCAAAAAAAATATCTTGATAGAATAACACGCTCAAGCTGTCCCTATTCGTCTTGGGAAAGTTTGCCGTTAACGTTACTAACCGGATGACGACTAAATCCTGTCAGATAACTCCCGATCTGGTCTTGGATATCCCGTGCAGGTGTCGCAGAGCCGACGTAATGACTAATCAGGATACCGAACGCAACGACCTCACCATCTGCTGTCGTCGTGTAGCCAGCGAGTGCAGAGACACCACTCAATGTCCCCGTTTTCGCCCGCAACATCTTCTCAGCGGACATGCCTTGCATCCGACTTCTCAAAGTGCCATCAACGCCAGCAATCGGCAACGATGCCAAAAACTCTGGCATCAACTTAAAATCGTGATGCATAGAGACGAGCAATCGCGTAAGCAATTCGGCGTTGAGGAGATTGTACCGCGAGAGTCCAGAACCGTCAACGAACCGATGTACCGGTGGTTCGCCCATGATTTCTTCTAAGAATTCATTGATAGCATCTCGCCCTTTTTGCCACGTTCCGGGTTCACCCATCACTTCAGCACCGATCGTTTTAAAGAGCAGCTCAGCGATCCAGTTATTGCTCGGTTTGTTCATTAATTTGAGGATGTCGGCGAGTGGCGGCGATACGTGTTTAGCAACCGTCTGCGCATCTAACGGCACTGTTCCAGGAACGACATCACCTATCATCTCAATGCCTTTTTCTATAAGTTCGTTTTTCAGTAGATAACCGCATGCCAAGGCTCTGCTCCTGGTACCGGGTTCGGGTTCTATTTGTCTGATACTTAAAGCACTAATCCGAAGCGGTCTATCGTCCCACATCCATCCGGGACCTTCTCGGACAGTGTCAAGATATGTTGCGTCAACAACGATGTCGCCTTGTATTGATTTTACGCCGGCTTCAAGCAATGTATCCACCAGTTTCATTATATCTTGAGGTTGAAGCACTGGGTCAGCTCTGCCTTTAAAATAAATGTCCCCTATCACTTGTGTATCCGCGTCCGCATCAACATAGAGGGTCGTTTCAAACCGGTAGTCTGGTCCCAATCTTGCTAAGGCAGTTGCTGCCGTGAAAAGTTTTGTTGTAGAGGCGGGATGGTGTAGTTTACGCGGATTCTTTTCATATAATACCTCTCCATTCCTCACAGCGACAACTTTTATACCGACGCTTGCGGTGGTGAACAACGTCTCTTGCAAAACGGTATCAATATCGGTATGTAATTTTTCAAGTGTATCTACAGGTGCTGCTGGGGGTTGCGTCTCAACGGGTTTCGTTGTAAATATTCCGCAACTTGAGAACAGCAAGGCACTGCAGACAAGCAAAATAGTATAGGTTTTCATGATTGTTATTCTAAAATCCTAAAATATGTGAATATGAATAGACTTTATTCTAAATCATAGCACAATTTCACAGATTATGAAAGAAAAACAGAGGCTTTCAGTTTTCGGTAATCGGTCTCCACCTGCAGTTAGTCATCAGGAAGCGTCGGGAGCAGAGTTCATTCCAACGTCGAAACCACAAATGCCTTGACTTTTGCCCTAAAATGTGATAAAATTTTAGTAATAGAACGAACAGGCATTGCTAAAAGGAGACACCGATTTTTTTGGCGTTGTGGGGTGAATTTTGTCAACCCATATTTATGAAGTGTGAGCCAAAACTTGTAGTGAAAATAACATGGTTGAATTTTACGATACGACACTCAGGGATGGCAGTCAGGCAGAAGGCGTTGCGTTTTCTGTTGAAGATAAACTCATCATCATAGAGGCACTCGATAAGTTAGGCATCCGCTATATTGAGGGTGGTTATCCGGGTTCTAATCCGAAAGACATAGAATTTTTCAAGCGTGCAAAAGGGATGGCACTCGAAACAGCGACGATCGTGCCGTTTGGTAGCACACGCTATCCGACTTACACGGCTGATACCGATCCGAATTTGGCAGCCCTGCTGGATACGGGCGCAAGGACTGTCACGATCTTTGGGAAAACTTGGCGGCTCCACGCGACCGATGTGCTTCGTGTGACGGCAGAAGAGAACTTGGAATTAATTGAGAGTTCCGTCCGCTATCTTGTTGAGAACGGTCGTGAGGTCATTTACGATGCCGAGCATTTTTTTGACGGCTATGCCGATGATGCTGCGTATGCGATAGAAACGCTGAGTGCCGCTGCTGCAGGTGGCGCGAGTTGCCTTGTCCTTTGTGATACCAACGGTGGTAGATTACCGTTAGAGGTTCAGGAAGGCGTTGAAGTTGTCCTCTCCGAGTTAGCGTTGCCGGTTGGCATTCACACACACAACGATGCAGGGATGGGCGCGGCAAACGCCGTATTGGCTGTGCAAGCCGGGGCAACCCACGTACAAGGCACGTTCAACGGCTATGGAGAACGGTGTGGCAATGCGAATCTCGCCTCTATTATTCCGACAATCCAACTCAAACTTGAGATGCAGTGCCTCAGCGATACGCAGCTGCAGTCACTCACAAGGGTCTCACGCCTTATCAGTGAATTGGCGAACCTCCCGCACGATGAACGGCAACCGTATGTCGGACGTTCCGCTTTTGCCCATAAAGGCGGTTTACATACCGACGCAATCCGTAAGAATCGGCTCACTTATGAACACATCGTGCCGGAAACGGTCGGTAATACACAACGGATTCTCGTCTCCGATCAAGCGGGACGCGGCACCATCATGAAGAAAATCGAGAAAGAGTATCCGAATTACGACAAGAACTCGCCACAAGTGTTAGAACTCTTCAAACGCCTCAAGGAAGCCGAGCAAGACGGCTATCAATACGAAGCTGCTGAAGCATCGTTTGAACTTTTGACGCATAAGGTGTTTAACGGGTATCAATCCTTCTTTGATCCAGTCGGTTTTCGTGTGATTATAGAACAGTTCACCGATTTCGCGATGCGTTCCGAAGCAACTGTGAAGGTCACAACACCAGACGGTCTAACAGCACATACCGCTGCTGATGGCGACGGTCCCGTCAACGCTCTTGATACGGCACTCCGAAAAGCACTTGAACAGTTCTATCCTGCTTTGCAGACAGTTCGACTCATAGATTACAAAGTCCGCGTATTAGATACCAAAGCCGGTACAGGTTCTAAAGTCAGGGTGCTGATTGAAGCGAGTGATGGCGAACAGAATTGGAGAACCGTCGGTGTCTCAGAGAATATCATCTCCGCGAGTTGCGAAGCACTCATAGATAGTTTTGAATACAAACTCTATATGGATAAGAGTTCCCCACGTAAACCAGAATAATTGTGCGATAAACATGTCTCCAGTCACAAATACTGTTCATAACACGTAGACTTCGCAACTAACAACACATCCCGGATCGGCACCGGTAAAGCACACCTACCGATTGGAGCAGACATGACACATTTAAACACAATCGAGAAAGCGGCACAGAAACTCATCGCGCTTTGCCAGAAAGAGAAACAGACGAAAGCCGATAAGGAAAAGATGCTTGAGATACAGGCAGAGATCTTGGAAAGCATAGAGAACCTTGCCGAATGCGAACTCTGCGGTGCTATCAGTGAAGTGATTGTAACAATGACTTTGGCTGATGTTACAGCGAAGTTGTGTAAAGCGTGTGGTGTTAAATCGCTGGAGGCGGGGAAAATTCAGTCTTCTAAGCAGAAAACGTCTCGAAAGCGGACCCGTCGTAAAACTTCAGCAGCGAAACCGAAACCTCAAACTATAAGTAGCCGTTCCAAGCGCGAAGTAGCCGCAGAAGAACCAGAAACCCCTGCCATGCTACACACCCGTGTTGAATCCGAAACCGGTATCAAGAAAACCGACATCAAACGTCTCCATAAGATTATTCAAGACATCGTTGCACCGATGAGTCCTGAACATACACTGACGTATGTGCAACGTGAAGCAGAGATTGCGAAAATAAAGGTGGAGGTGGGTGCCTTAGAGAAGGCGGTCTCACTCCTGAGCGACGACAGCAGTTCACAAACAGCATCTGCGGTTTAGCCTGTGTGGATGTTTTTTGCCCATTCCCGGTTCGCCTGATACCACTCCACGAGTGCCGTTATGCCTTCCCGAAAAGTGACCTGTGGTCGCCAGTCTAAAAGTTTTTCCGCTTTTCGGATATCCGCCCACGTGGCGCGGACATCTGCCGGATGAAACGGTTGATGTGAAAGTTCCGCCTCCTTACCAACGAGTCCCTCTATTAATCGAATCGTATCAATTAGTACGATGGGACTGTCCGAACCGAGATTGATGACCTCATAATTGAGCGGTTTCAGTCCTGCTATCACACCACGGGCAATATCTTCAAGATAGGTATAGTCCCGCGAGGACTGTTTACCATCGCCATAGACAATAACAGGCTTCCCTTCGCTAATCCACTGGACAAAACGAAACGCGCTCATATCCGGTCTACCGGCGGGTCCGTAGACGGTGAAGAAACGGAAGATTGTCACGTCAATGCCGTAGAGGTGGTGGTAGCTATGACAAAGCGATTCGGCACCTTTTTTTGAAGCGGCGTAGGGGGATAACGGCCCGTCTGTGTTTGCTTCTTCGCTGAAAGGGAGTTCGTTATTCGCACCGTAGAGGCTTGATGTTGAAGCCAACACGAATTTCTGGACATCAAACTCGCGGCACAATTCCAATAGATTCAGCGTTCCCGTCACATTCGTATCAACATAGACCCACGGATTTTCAACAGACTGCCGCACACCGGCGCGCGCGGCGAGATTAATCACTGCGTCATAAGAGGTATTGAATAGTTTCTGTAACCCTGTTCGATCACAGATGTTGGTACGGTGAAATTGGAAATTCGGGGTGCCTTCGAGCTGCTGAAGTCTCCACTGCTTGACTTGTGTATCGTAGGCGGTGTTTATGTTATCAATCCCAATGACAGTATGCCCCATCTCCAGCAAGAATTCCGTCACTTTCCATCCGATAAACCCGGCACAACCGGTAACGAGGTATTGCATAAATTATCTCTGTCATCCTTTCGACAAACTAAAACTCACAACTCGTCTTAAACGCTCTAAAACGCTCTTCAAACATAGAAATCGCCATTTTTGACAGTTCATACCGCGTTTGGGTGTCTGTCTCTAATTTCAGCAGCTCAGCTTCGTGCTGTGAGGTCAGCGTGTCGATCTCTTCAACTTCCATTTTCAACGCTTCAACGGCATCAAGCGCGTCGGTCTCTCTGGTACATGCCGTCAATAGTTCGTGATAAAGTGCTACGCCATTATCAAGTTTTTTGAAGTCTTTCCGGATTCGATTCAATACGCTACGATAATCCTCTGGTACCGTCGGACTTTCCGTTTCAACTAACGTTTTGAGGGTGGTGTCGAATTGTGTCAACTCAAGTTGCTTCTCCGACCAGAGAATTTTCTGTGCGACACCATCTATACTATCATTGTTCATAACAGGTGCCTGCTTCTGTAGATTATCGTGGAGTTGTGTCTCCAATTCGGTTAGACCGGTTTGGAATGCCTTGATACGTGCCTTGAATTCTTCGGCATACGTGCGGATTTCGGGGATTTTCTCGTGAAGCACTTCGTGCTTCTCTTTCAACTTATGGACCTTCAAGACATACGTGGGGTAGTGCACCTTCAAGTTTTGAGCAAGTTCCCGGACGGTTTGCAATTCCCTTTTGGTGAGCGGTCTAATGGGTTTGCCCTCAATCGTTCCCATAAGTCCATAAGCAGCAACAGAGAAACCGAGGATAGTTAGAATCAACGCTAAAAAGTGAAATAGCGAATCATCCCCTGCTGTGACCATGGCGAGCAATCCGAATCCGCCGACAAGTAGACCGACAACGAGCGGAAAGACTGGACTGGACAAATAGTCTTCAGCGGTTTTTCCGACAAACCACCTGCCTTTTCCATACATGGCGTAGGTGCCATATAGTACGACATAGACACCGCAAAGAGATAGAATCACCATTAAGATAGAGAAAAATAAGTTGGGCACTACACGCATCGCAAATAAACCGCACCCAATAAGCAGCAAACCTGCAACGATTGAGAAGATTGGACTGGACAGGTAGTTTTCTATTTTGGATTTCATAGGTATATTTTCTCCTATCCGGATCGGTTGTGTACGTTGAATTCTGATCTACAATAAGGGTAGATTGTTACCGCGATCTATATTCACAATGGATTACTCCGCATCAGCTGTTTCAGTCACTGTCAACAGTTTGTCAATCTCTTTTTTCAACTCGGTATAAACTTCTAATTTGAAATTCGATTTTCGGTGGAATACGATAGTGCCTTTCTGTGAGATGAGGTAAAGCACCGGTTTCTCTTTTTCCGTCTGATACTGTTTATGTACCGTCCCTTTCCAATCGAGTAAGAACTTCACAGGCGGCGGATTTTTCTTGAGTTGACCTCTGATAAACCCTTTCGGTATAAACCCCGGAACGCTCCGCATATCAGCGATGATATAGGCAGTAACTTGTTTGTTTTCTCGGTAATCCTTCTGGAACGCCTCTGCCCATTTGTCATCCTCTTTCCGAATTTTTCGGTTCCCGAGAATTAGGAAGACCACTTTACCGCGTAGTTTCTTCAGGTTGTGTTCCTTTTCTTCAGGGTCTTGGAGGGTCCAATCCGGTGCAATGTCGCCGACTTTTGGGGGTGTCGATTCAGCCTTTTCATCGGCGAAACTCGCGAGCATCCCGAAGAAGGCGATACCGATAATAACAGTGATATACAATCTCATGATACTTCTCCATCCGCCCCGTGTGTTACCTATCCACATTCTAACATAGATTTCTAACAATTGTCAAGTTGACTTTTTAGCGGAAACCTGCTATTCTATTAAACAAATAAATCGTCGTAATAATATTTTTGACCGATCGGGGTCGCGTATGAACGCTGAACGCACTGTCCCAACACTTTTAAATCAGATACGGGAGGAACTCCTTCCGCATATTGCGCGTTCGTCGGAAATCCAGACGGTTGAGAACCTGCAACGCTTTCGGAGTCAGCTTCACAGTCTCCATTATTACTGTGTTCGCGCACAGATTCCCGACACCGTTTGCAATCGCGTGGAGGTCTTGCTGTCAACGAGTGCCGATTATTGGCGACTTATCGCAGAAAATGAAGTGGTGTTGACAAATTTGAAAGATTTTAGGCGCGTTCGCACCTTCTCAGCAGAAGCAGAAGGCATAACAAACTTAGAAGAACTGCTCTCCGGCGAGGACACGCTTCGCGATGTGATTATCAACAGTATCGCCTTTATGCTCAATTGGAAGGCGAATACCATCTGGGTAGATTCCGCGAAGAAGGCGCGCACCGCAATGGCAAAAAATTATATGCTCGAAATTCAGGACCGCTTATGGCAGTTTATCAAGGAGAGTACCCCAGAGACAGAAGCCGACGATTTGGAGAAAGCCGAACAGGTTCGTGATCGCGCCGACAAATTGCTCGCCGTGATTTACGCCAGCGACCTGCCAACAGAAGCACAAGTTACCCTGCTGATGCAAATCTATACACTCCTGCTACGGCTGCAACTCGGTCAACTCATCCTCCGATTAGAATCCCTTCAGGAGGAAACCGCAGACGCATGAAAACACGCCTTTTTGACGTACTTTGCCATACTATCGGAGAGATCATAACCTTCAGCACACTCCTTCTACTTCTGTTTAGTAGCGTTCTCGCCGCTGATGTGCCGATGTCCGACGCTGAACTTTTGCCCGGAAAGGAAGTCCGTATCACTGCCCCAAAAACAGAGAAAACTTTTCTGGTTTACGTTCCCGTTGATTACACCGACAAACGTCCGTTTCCGGTCCTTTTTTATTACCACGGTTACCGCGGATCAGCCACAACGCAGATGTTCAGGCATATCACAAAAGGAGAAGGGTTTATCGTTGTCGGTATGAATTACGCAACCGACCTCTATTACAATAAACTCCTACCGACCGAAACGGCAAAGGAGAAAATCTTTTTCGATGAAGTGTTAGAACTTATTTCAACACGTCTGAATGTCGCCAAAGAATACATCTTCATGGGCGGTTATAGTCAAGGCGGGTACTCAACCACGGTTCTCGGAGAACAGTTGTTAGATCGGTTAGCGGGACGGATCGTTCTCGGTGCTGGCAGACGCGATGTGGATATGAATCCGCCACCAGCCGAACTCATCCGTGGGCATCCGGTCTTCTATGGTGCCGGAGAATTGGATGATCCACATTATCAGCGAGCGAAACGCGCAGCACAACTCTATACGGAATGGGGTGCAGACGTGACGTTTGAGGGTTGGGAGAATGAAACACACAGTCTCTCTCCACAGTGGTCAACGAAAACCAAAATGCGGGAGTGGCTTATCGCTTACGGACCCATGAAGCAGGTCGCCTCTGGATTTGAAAAGGCACAATCCGCTGAAAAGAACGGGAAACTCGGGGAAGCGTTCACATTTTACGCCCAAATTGCGGAGATTTTACCGGACACGGCGTTGTGCCAGACAGCAAAGAAATCAGCGACGCACCTTGCGACGAAAGCCGAAACAGCACTTGAACAACTTAAGGATGCGTTCGATAAGAAACCGTACGCCGAATTAACGAAAGCGTTGACGACTTTTCGGGATACGTACAGTCATAGCATATTTGCGGTGCGTGCGACACAACTGCTCAGTGAACTGTTGAATGCGAAGGCGGATGCGTTAGAGGCGCGCGCACTCGCAGCGGAAGCAGAGAACAATTATGACCGCGCACTGCAACTCTACGAACTCTATCTCACCTATTTCCCAGAAGCCGAACGCTACACTGCCGTTCAAAAACACGTGAAAGCCTTAAAACAAAAAATCGGAGCGAAGTAAAGGAGGTCTGTATGTCGAAAGACCTGTTTAAGGAATTGGTTGATGTCATAGCGACACTGCGGAGCGAAAACGGTTGTCCGTGGGATCGGGAGCAGACACATGAATCGCTTAAATCTACACTCATTGAGGAGACTTACGAAACGCTCGAAGCGATTGATACTGGCGATCCGAAAAAGTTAGAAGAAGAACTCGGCGACCTTCTTCTCAACATCATGCTCCAAGCACAGATCGCAGCAGAACACAAAAATTTTGATGTCTACGGTGTAATTGAAACATTAACAGAGAAACTGATACGCCGCCATCCGCATGTCTTTGGAGATGTTGATGTTGAGGATTCAGATGAGGTTGTGAAGAATTGGGAGGCAATCAAACGCTCAGAATCGGGCTATGAGGATAGGAAATCAGTACTTGATGGGATTCCGAACGCGCTCCCGACGCTGCTCCGCGCACAGAAAATACAGAACCGCGCAGCGTGTGTCGGTTTCGATTGGGATGAACTGACCGATGTCGTCGCTAAAGTCGAAGAAGAACTTGAGGAGGTTAAAGCGAGTATCAACGCAGATGAACCGAAGGCAACGGCAATGGAACTCGGAGATCTGCTGTTTGCGATCGTTAATCTGTGCCGTTTTATGGAGATCCAAGCCGAGGAGACACTCAGACAGGCGAACCGGAAGTTTATGTGGCGTTTTAAGTGGATGGAAACGGAATTAGAACGCCGTGGCACGGATTTTGAAGCACACGATTTAGAAAGTTTAGACGCTCTCTGGGAAGAAGCGAAGAAAGCAGAAATCGACGCGGATTAATTTGCCTAAACCCACGCCTTTTGACACAGGTGAACGATCATGCCAAACGCATCATTGAATCTGTTAGTGCAAAAATGCGAAGCACACCCAGACTATCAACACTACGCTGACCTCTTTGAACAGTTGGATTCATCGGCACCGCCACGGATAGAATTCGTTCACCGCGCGACACTCCGAAATTTTCAACAAACTGAAAAACTCGGCATCTTTTCAGGTTCTTTCAATCCGTTGACACTGGCACACATAAAAATGATGGAAGATACGGTTGCTGAATATCGGTTAGATGAACTGCTTCTACTTCTCGCGAAGGCGAATGTTGATAAATCGGTGTTCGGTTTGCCGCTTGCCGCGAGACTCTTAACGCTTAAGAAATATGCGGAGAACCAGTCGCTGATTTCAGTCGGTGCGTCAAGCCACGGTAGGTATATTGACAAGGTCACGGCGTTAAAAGTGCTGTTCTCGCCGGACACGGAATTTCATTTCATCGTCGGATATGACACCCTCGTCAGAATTTTTGATCCGAAATACTATACAGATTTCCACGCCGAAGTGCAGGCGTTATTTGCCTCTGCACGGCTTATTGTCGCAAACCGCGCCGAAGCTGATATTAAGACCATAGAAACCTTTATGGCACAACCGGAAATCAGCCGCTATGCCTCCTATGTCTCATCCATCTTTTTACCTGATGTTTACGCATATATGTCGTCAACTGAGGCACGTGATTTGTTAGAACACGGCGAAACCGTTGAACATCTCGTACCACCGAGTATCCTTGAGATGTTTGACTAAAACCTCTCGAACAGTGTCAATATTTCGCTTTCGCTGGTGAAACTGTCTCAGTGTGTTTCCAATTTGATACAGTTTTCCGAATACACCTACCTTATTGTGTCGAATCACACACACTTTCCGCTATTATCTATCCATTTTAGCATTTCTGCATTGGCACGATTCTTGCTTAATATTTCACAGGTTTGTGTTAGTTATACCGTTAATCGGCAAATTTTTCACAGATTTTGAAACAGATTCATAAATAGTCTCGTATTTAAATAATACTAATTCTGGCAATAGGTCATCAACCTAAATGTCAACGGCTCATATAGAGCTATAATCAATAAACATAATGCTAAGGAGAATGGACAATGTTTAACGGTGTCGAAATAATTATCGGCAGTTTAGGTGCTCTCATCGGTATTGGTGGCGGTTACCTCGTCCTTTCTGCTTTTTTCGCTGGCATCCAGCATATCACAAAGGTTGGTGCTGTCGAAATTAAGGAAACGGTGCCTGAGAAATAGTCGTTCCTACGTATAAACGATGCTGAAACGGACTTGACAATTCAAGGTTTTTGTGTTATAATGTTATAGAGCAGTAGAGGGTTACCACCGTGTATCGGGGTACAGAACATTGTAAGGCAAAACGAGTTTTTATTGAAAACGAACAGCGGCAGCTATGAAATATCGCGCCCTCCACTCGTGGGATGTTGCACCTGAAGAAGCCAGACGACTTCAAAATGAACTGCGCACACAGGTGATTTCAACAGACCAGTTTGGGACAATCAACACCGTTGCTGGAGTAGACATCGGGTTGAAAAAGGACACCGCAATCGCATCTGTGGTCGTCCTGAGTTTCCCTGAATTACAGGTGGTAGATAGCGTGGTTACAGCAAGCCCTGTTCGTTTTCCTTATATACCAGGCTTGTTATCCTTTCGGGAGATACCGCCACTACTGACAGCATTTGATCAGTTACAAACGGTACCGGATCTGATAATCGTTGACGGACAAGGCATCGCACATCCCAGAAGATTTGGGCTTGCATCGCACTTAGGGTTGCTCTTGGATAAACCGACAATCGGTTGCGCAAAATCCAGACTCTGCGGACGATATACGGAACCTGACTCCGAACAGGGTGCTTATACGTATCTTACAGATAAAGGAGAGGTGATCGGTGCTGCAGTCCGCACGCGTACAAACATCCGAGTGGTCTACGTGTCTACAGGGCACCAAATTTCGCTGGATTCAGCCCGTATGTGGACGTTGGCATGTTGTCGAGGCTATCGCTTACCTGAAACCACCCGCCATGCACACAACGCCGCATCCGGTAAAACTCCCAAAATACGCACATGAATGCTAACAACAGGCATCACTGGTCGTTTGACTACAATCACGGTGCGCAAAACCCCCAATTTATACAGGAATTGATGAGAACACTCCGCAGTTGTTACACGGATACCGACACGCGCGACAGCCACTCAGGACAGACAGTCAAGCACGTCTATAATATCTTACCGAACTATTGGCGCGGTTATGCAGGCGGAGACCCGAATAAAGAACTGCAGATCGGGGAAGCTACCGTTGAACGCAGCAAAAACAACGGGTTATGGAACTATAACGTCCAATACGAAAATACGACAAGCGGCGAACACCTACGGATGCAATTCCGTTGTCATGATGGCAATTACCGCCCGCTCACAGACAACTGGCGTGTCCATATCCGTAATAGTGGAGATGACACATATTCCGAATTGGTGTCCGAGGGACATCTTATAGGAGACTCAGAGATACGACTCCGCATCAACGGTACTGAGGTCGTTGCTGGCACGGTAGATACATTGACCAAACTGACGTGCAATTGGGCACTTTTTGACATAATTCCAGCACTCGCAGGGACAGTCCAAGCGTCAGACAGTGGAATAGACCTCGTACTGCTTGAAGACCTGGAGCAGCTCAGACCGAAAAGTAAGATCGGTTTCCTTGAATCGATACAGACACCTATGCCGCTCGATGGTTATTACCTTTACGGTGCCGGACTTCTGCCTTCGTATTGGTGGCTCGATGCGAACGGAAACATCGCTATCGCTTCGACGTTTTTCGAGACGTTGGTGCTGAGAGAAAAGAGAGGTGGCAGTGCATGACCGAAAGCCCGAATATCCTTTTTATCAACACCGACCAGCATTCGTGGGATGCGATCTCGGCGCACGGCAACCCGCATCTTCACACGCCTAACATTGATGCGCTTTATAGGAACGGAACCTCTTTTCGCCAATCATACTGTACGGATCCGGTGTGCGCCGCTGCACGCTCCAGTTGGGCAACGGGATTATATACCTCTGAGACAGGTGTCCCCTTTAATGGTGGACATCTGCACCCAGACATTCCAGATATCGGGCAGGTGCTGAGGGCAAGTGGTTATAGACCCTTCCATTGTGGTAAGTGGCATGTTCCGGGTCGGAATGTCCGTGAAAGTTTTCAGACACTCTATTACGGCAGACGCAATATCGGCGCAGGGGGTGCCGCGTATTACGATTCTGCAACCACACACGCAGTTGCGGACTTCTTGACGAACTACGATGGCGACGAACCGTTTTATCTACAGATTGGCTACGTTGATCCGCATGATGTCTGCGAATATCTACACAACCATGAGGAAAAACAGATTCCAAATCCGGTGGAGCAAGGGATTGTTTCGGAGGATGCCTTACCGCCACTCCCTGAAAATTTTGACTACGATGAACGCGAGACGGTGCTACACCGCGTCTGTCGTCGAGTTGATGACGCGCTGATTCACGCGCCTATCCTTAAAGCCGTACGATACTGGGATGAACTGCAGTGGCGTTACCTGATATGGAACTATTACAGATTCATCGAAAAGGTTGACGCTGAGATTGGTCGAGTCCTCGCGCTGCTACGCGAGACTTCTCTCCACCACAAGACCCTCATCATCTTCAGTGCTGACCACGGTGAAGCGTGCGGAAGTCATCAGATGTTCCAGAAGTTCACACTTTATGAGGAGAGTGTGCGAGTGCCGTTCATTGTGGCGTGTTTAGGAGACGGAATCCCTATAGAGAAAAATCGGTCTGACGAAACGCATTTCATCTCTGGTGTAGATGTGTTCCCTACTGTCTGTGATTACGCAGGTGTTGATGCACCGGAAATGTTGCAAGGCGTGAGTGTGCGTCCACTGGTAGAAGGCAGGGATGTCCAGTGGCGAGATTCTGCCTACATAGAGAGCAATTATTGGGGACGCGCGATTGTCACGGAACGCTATAAATACGTTACAGAGTACAAACCGAAAACGGCGGAGGATTTCTTGCCGCCAGGACCGGACACGGAACGGTTTGGACTCGCGCAGCTATTTGATCGGCAAAACGACCCAGCAGAGACAGAAAATTTAGTATCAGACGCAGCATACAGCGAAATTGTCAAGATATGTCAAGATAAACTGATTGCCCAAGAAGCGAAACTCCAGCGACGGGAAATTGTGCATCCAAACCCGAAGCGCGTAATATCAAACTGGGGTGAGCGGTTACGGACATACTGGCAACACAATAGATAGGAATACAAATTGTTGATACAACGCTAAAAAACATTAGGACCTCCGAAAAATGAATATATTTTCAAAACGCTTAAATCGGCTGCCACCTTATATGTTTGGTAAGCTCAAACAGTTAACGCATGAACGCAGGCAGCAAGGAATAGACATTATCGACTTAGGGATGGGGAACCCGAATCAGCCGACCCCGCAACCTATTATTGATAAGTTGACGGAGGCTGCGCAGGAGCTTCGGAATCATCGCTACTCCGCTTCGCGTGGCATTTACAATCTGCGCCGGGAAGTCAGTTGGCATTATGAACGTCGGTTCGGTGTTGACATTGATCCGAATGAAGAGGCGATCGCTGTTATCGGTACGAAAGAGGGACTCGGACATCTCGCTTTGGCTTTGATTGACGAAGGCGACTTGGCGATGGTACCAAATCCGACGTTCCCGATTCATACGTACAGCGTTGTCCTTGCTGGTGGTAGCGTTGTGAGCATACCACTCACAGAGGAGAACGATTTTATCCCTTCACTCACTGAGATTACACGCGATATTTGGCCGAGACCTAAGATGTTAATCTTAAGTTTTCCGCATAACCCGACGGGTGCTGTTGTTGATCTTGGGTTCTTCGAGGAGATCGTCGCGTTCGCGAAACAACAGGAGATCGTTGTCGTCCACGATTTGGCGTATGCGGACATCGTTTTTGATGGCTACAAAGCACCGAGTTTCCTACAGGCGAAGGGCGCGAAGGATGTCGGTATTGAATTCATTTCGCTGTCGAAATCCTATAACATGGCGGGTTGGCGGTGCGGGTTCGCAGCTGGGAATCGTGATATTATAGAGGCACTCGCTCGGATTAAAGGCTATTACGATTACGGGATTTTCGCACCGATTCAGGTCGCCGCTATCATGGCACTCCGCACACCAGCAGATACAGTGACAGAAAACGCTGCGATCTACCAGAACCGCCGCGATGTACTTGTGGAAGGGTTAAACCGGATCGGATGGACAGTACCGAAACCTCAGGCTTCAATGTTCGTCTGGGCACCTATTCCCGAAACGTGGCGACACTTGAACTCTCTGGACTTCTCAATGAAACTCTTGAATGAAGCGGAAGTCTGTGTCTCTCCGGGTGCCGGGTTTGGACATAACGGTGAGGGTTATATCCGCATCGCGCTTGTAGAAAACGAGGATCGCATCCGTCAGGCAGTCCGTCAGATCCGGCGTGCGTTGTTCGGTTAATGCTCAATCAATATGTATACAAATTATACATATCAACGCCGATATGTATAGAAATTGCGAAAAAGTATACATATTGGGACTTACGCATTCCGTTTTAAAGTCCCCCTGATAAGGGGGATTTAGGGGGTTAATTCCTATTTTTGCGTCTAAACGTCCAATATTTTCTCAATTTGCGTAAGTCCTGCATATCCTACTTAAGTGCGAGATTATTCCAATCCCCACTGTTTCTTTGCCTCTTCAAACGAAATTTTTTGGCCGCCCGTGTGAGAAATCGGGTTCTTGCCGACCCATCGCTCATCGATCGGATGCTCTGCCGGTTGGAAACGGATGTCACAACTGACACGCCACCGATCCGATAGGTTCTTGGTGGAAGTATGCATCGTGTGCATCGTGAAGATGATAACATCCCCCATCTCAAAATCGGCTGTTTTCCACTCACCGCCGTATTTATCGCTAATCTCTATCGGATCGCGTCCGAAATGACCAGGCGTACCGTCCCTATCGACATCTGTTTTACCGTAGGTATCCCGAATCCGCGCGAAACTCGGTAGGTTATGCGACCCGACCAAGACCGTCAGTGTCCCCATCGTCGCAGGTACATCACCGAACGGGACCCAACAGGTGTGCAGCTGCTTCGAGCCTCTCCCCATATAGACGAAATCGAAATGCGGTCCCGACCAACCGTCAGGACGGACGAACCGGAGCCATTTGTAATCGAACGTTCGGGTATCGCCGCCGAAGAAGTTACGGAAGAATTTAAAGAGTTCATCGCCTTCTAAGACAGACAGTACATCTGGATGGTGTGTAACAGCGGGTGCCCCCATTGTCCGTCCGGGGCTTCCGTTCCCGGCGACTGCTTCCATGATGTCGGTGTCCGCTTGAAATACCTCGTCTTTTCCGTTTCCCTCGGCATATTCAAGGATGGCGCGCCGCGCTGCGATAATCTTTTCCTTATCTATTAAGCCGCGGACGAGTAGATACCCGTCCTCTGCTATCTGTTCGTGCAAGCCTTCTGGTGAGTCGAGGACAGCGTTACAGTCCCGAAGTACACCGAGATGTGGACCCGGGAAGGTCATTTCATGGTCTCCTACAAAAACGGTTTTCGCCATTATGTTCCTCCGAATTGTGCTATTGCGGTAGCAGAGTTTTTGTTTTTCTGAACGTATGCGGACGGTTCCATCCGTTGTGCCCCAAGTTGAAAGAGTGTCTCGTTTGCCGGTGTCTCAAAGGTAAAGACGGGTTTGCCCGAGGCTATTACCTTCTCTGCGAATTCCAAAGTCTTACTGTTTTCAGCGGCGTGTGCGATATAGATTTTGTCCGCAAGCGCTGCGACGAAAGCGTTGCGTCGGTTCGCCAACGCGACTGTCTGTCGATTGTAACGACTTTCAAACGGCGATAGAATTAAGAGTCGCTCTTTGGCTAAAGCGTCTTTCCATACCGATTTCAGCCGCATATTTTCGATGCTCCGTGCGGGACACAAGAGAATCGGTTGTACGCCGCGCAACAAGACACGCAGACATTCTTGTTCAATCGGCGAATGATAGCCTCCGATTGTTGGGACCTCTCTCTCCTTGAACCTTTGTGCCAAGTCGTGTGTTTTCAATATCAGTTCCCCGGGACATTTCTTGGAACAGAAAAGTGCCCAGAGGTTTCCGTTGGAAGCGGTATCTGTTCCGGGTAACAAATCAATATTTCCACGTGCCCAAATCGTTTCGGGTGCTTCTGTTTTTAGGGAGTCCTTTAATTTTTTCGGGTAATTTGTGTCTATTTGTGTGACGCGTTGGATTGGCGGTAGCACTTCTCATCCTACATGGTATTTGATAACTCTTTTAATTGTTGAAGTGATGTTATTTTAACAAAACTTGGCAATTAGTGCAAGAATATAACCTACCGTGAACAGGGCTATTTAGTTCTCGGTTTTTTCGTCCAATTTTGAACACCCAGGGCCGGTAGGTGCGGTTTGGAACCGCACCGGGACTGAAAAGAAAATTCAGAAATTTAGAAAATCTGATGATTTGTTTAAAACTAAATCACCCTGCTGCAGTAAACGGGTCGTATCACGCAGAAAGCCGACGATGCGTTTCAGGTGGTGCGCCGTTTTGGAGCCAAATGATGGGTTGTTCTTCTGCCGTGCGGTCAGGATTTACCCAGATGATGCGTTGGATCTCACCAACCTGTTGAGAGGCTCGTTTGAAAAGGTCTCGAACGGTTTCGTCAAGTGAAATAACAGTCCGATCGGTTGCGAGTGCTGCTTGTAAAAGGTGAAAATCCTTTTCCATCGCTTCAATCTCATCTTCATTGCTTGCTGTAACTGTGACCTTGTCTCGGAGTTCCTCATCCTCTGGTGGATTGATACGATCTATTCTTCTACGCGCATCCATTGACACCCGCCATTCAAGCGCAAAGCCAGATCTATGCCTTTTCCATTCTTCGCTGATTTCTCTTGTCATCACTATCCTATAATCTTGAGACCTTACTACCTTTAGGAAATCACGACAATTGATAGCACGTGGATCAGTCGCATCTTCATCACCGGACGATTGAGCAACATCCGTGTCAATTACGAATCGTTTTGAATCTCTTGATCTCACGAAGCCTCCTTGTCGCCAAATCTGACATTGTCTACAGCATCAAGAAAACGACTCTGCACGTTGAGACTGACATCATCAAAATCCATGGGCCACTCTCCGTAAGTTCCCGCTTCATCTAAATCGGCACTATTAACTTTAGTCACCCCATCTTCACGCCGTGTGAACCAGTGCAGCTTGACTAACTCCGACGGAAGATCTCCTTCAGCGACAAGCGTTTGAACGCCCAAAAGTAGCAGTGAACTATGGGTTTCGGCAACGACGCGCACTCCCCGTTTTGCTGCGTCTGCTAATACTTGTGCCAATGCAACTTGTGCACGAGGGTGGAGGTGCAGTTCGGGTTGTTCAAGGTAGACCAATTGTGAGGGGCGTGCAACAATCAGTGCCACTAAAACGGGCAAAACTTGGGATACTCCAAAGCCTACCTCAGTTATATTGACCATGTCTATTTCATTGTTTTGATGATTGAGGAGGCGACCGACTTGAAGTTCAATGCGGGTGTCCCCAATTTTTTTCGCCCTGACGTGTCCTGTCAGACCAAGTATATTAAGAACTTCGGCGAGAATAGCAGCAGGGTTACTATAATTTTGATAATTTTGAAAGTCTTCTCCCAAGTCATGTCTATCAAACGGATTACCCAATGTTTCTAAGGGTTTATCTGTTCTCTCCTGCCACTCGTGAATGAGAGTCGCAACGTAATTTTCAAACGTGCCGGGATACCAAGAACCAGTTCCTGTCAACTTGTAACTGCGTTCCGGATTGCCGCGTAATCCGGGGAGATGAATGCTTTTGATAATTTCCCTGTTGACGTTGTCGGGGAGGGTAGTCAAAATGCCTGAATGTTTAGAGTGATAACCGTCCGGTACTAAGGTACATCTGGAACGTCTTACCTTTGGCATATCAGGAGATAAGGTAATACCTTCAGCAGGAAATGAGGGTGGATGACTCGCTGATTTTTTTTCTCCGACCATTTTGATAATTTCAATGGCACTACCTCCTTTTCTAAAAATTGTTTGCACTGAGTCAAGATAAGCATGTTCTCGGATTTCAATCTTAATCTGAAAACGATCTGTCTTCTTTCCATTCGGTAACGTGGACAAAAATTGTACTACCTCAGTAAATTTCACATTCGGTCCATCAATCAACAGCGGGCCCGGATCGTAAGGTGCCTCCAGCGTCTGCTTCAGCATCAATAGCGGTTGCATGATACTGGATTTCCCAGAACTGTTCGCACCAGCAAGAATCGTCAGTGGGCGGATGTCAATTGAACACTCCTCCGCGATTGACTTGAAACCTTTCACGGTTATTTTGGTGATGCCTTCTCCTTTTCCCCTTGGCATGTGGATACTACTCCTTGTGCTAATCGTTCACTTAATCGCTTATCTAATCGCTTACTTAATCGCTTACTTTTCGGACGTATCGGCTTCCTCTACCCTTTCCTATTATGGACAATAACCCTTTATCTGTCATATCCTTTAGTTCCTGATAGGCAATCTTGCGCGAGATATTGTTGATCTCTACGTATTCCCTTGTCGCAATTTGCCCGTATCTTTGCACATGAAACAATGCATTCCTTTGACGTTCATTCAATTGTTCCGAAATATCATCTATTTCTATAAAAGTGCTCTCTTGAATCGGGGAATCAAAGATGATTTTCGTCTCCAATGGGTGGAATTCATAACGCGGTGCTTTGTTTCCCCATTCGTTAGAGAGTCTCTTCATCATTTTGATGCCAGAACCGTAACGTTCAATGAAGCCAATATCGTACATGAATTGGCTTAAAATGGGATTTACTGGTTCATGGACTGGCGCGTCCGGACTGACACCTTCTGGAAAAGTGCCGGGATTAATGACCTCAACGCGGGTATCAAATATAAACACTCGGACATCCGAGTGTTTTTGATAGTTGCGGTGAATTAAGGCATTGATAATCGCCTCCCGCAGTGCCTTCAGCGGATACTCAAACTTATCGTCTCGTTGGAAACTCCTTGAGGTACGAAAACTGAGGAGTCTAATATTTTTCCTGATGAATTCCTCGGCGGCATCGACCATTTCCCACAGTGCTCCAGAGCAATCCAGTCGATCAATGACAGGATGGGTAACCGATATTCCTTTAAATCTAACAACCCGGAGCTGCGCATTTTGGAGGAATCTTTGCGGGTAATTACCGAAGAAGAGAATACCGGCATGGGTTGGCGTTCCTTCTCCGTTACCTCCTTTAATGTTTCTCAACAATTCTGTCACGTCCATGTCTTGCGGTTTTGCAACGTTCCGGACCTCTTCACGCCGAGTTAAGTACCACTGCACTTTTTGCGGGTCTATATCCTCGCTTCCGGCGTTCCCTGCTAAGTGTCTATCCCAACTTTGTCCGGTGGCGTTGAGATGCATCTGGGCAATCTCTTGTGGGGGCATGACGCGGTTGCTGTTCCCGACTCTCTTATAGCATCTGCCTTTAACCGAGACCGGTTTTATAGAGGATTCTGCGATATGTATCAACACCACCGATTTTTCTTTTACATCAACGGATTCAATTTCCATGACCACCCGCGGCTCAGTCGCTTGAAAGATTTGGTTTGACCAGTTCCTTAATGTTTCCTTCCCGACGGTAATACCTCTGATTTCTCCGCTATCAGACACGCCGATAAGAATCGTGCCACCCTCGGTATTGGCAAACGCAGCGGCGGTTTCAATAGTTTCCTGATCGAAACTCTCTTTGAATTCGGTTGTGGTATTTTCGCCTTGCGCGATGCGTTGTTTGAGTTCTACGGTTTCCATAGTTTTTGATAAGGTCCAAATGCCTATTCTTCCCAAAAATTTTCAACCGGCATTGGTTTCCTGCGTCCTTTGTCTATTAACCTAACCCGTATTGTACCGGATGGACGCGGTGGTGGCATTATAGCAACATCCCAGTTAAGAATATCCTCTTCATCATAGACCGGGAAAGCGAGGCGTTGCTTCTGGCTTTTGTTGATTGTGTTTTTTGAGTGTGTAGTTTTCATAGACTGTCTAAAACTCCTTTTGTTTACTATTTTATCAGAAGTGTGGGATGTGTGCAACCGTATTGCACAAAAAATCGGGAAGTGAAGCGGCGCGCGTTTCAAAGTATTCAGAGTAAATCTGGAAAGTAATGGATTTCAGAAAAGGTTGTAAACCTATACTGTGACTGGGTTTAGGCGGTTTTTGGAGAAGGTTTCTCGGAAGTTTACTCTGAAATTTTATAGGTGGGAAGACGGTATAAGCTTACATTGTCTGAATGCAGATCGCATTTGGGCGAGTACGCCGCAAATCGCGGATTATCGCGGATGTATCGGATTGCGCGGATTTTAGATTTCCGCGTGTTTGACGTTTTTGGTATAGCGTTGGGTTTCACTCGGTGCCCTGCAACAATAGTAGGTGTGTCGTCTGTAGACTGTTTCTTTGAGATGCTCATGTTTCGATCTTGTCTGTTCAACCCAACGGACGATGAGCATCTTCTTTAAATCCACATGTATGGGTACGTCAATTTCCCAAACCCATACGATATTTGATGTCGTAGTTGATGATGTAGTCTAATTCTTCGTCTGTGAAGCCACAATGTCAGGCAAAACCCAGTCAGAGATAACTATCCCATTTTGCAGTGATCAGATAGGTAAGGTTATGTGAACGGTGGAATATCGGTAGGTAAACCAACCCGCATGAAAAAACGAGCAAATGCCTGCGAAAGTTTTTCTCGATACGGAGACAACAAGCGAATACGACTTGGAATTCTCGCCGCGAACTCTTTGCAAAATTCTAGTGGAAGCGTATAAGTATAGCGAAAATCAACAACTCTGAACTCTCTTTCTGCCTCTTCTATTTCACATTTATTAAGCACATGATAAGCAGGGAGTTGTCCTTTTCGCGCATCTTCCATACCTTGGTCCGTAGACAAATGTCCTTCCGTAAGTTCTGAACGATTCCATAAGGGGCAAAGTAATACTTCTGGACATTTTTTCTTCCCTATAGCCAAATCGCAACTTTGCGACATAATAATAACATCTCGTACCTCCCATGTGAAATCAGCCCTTCCTTCCTCTAAGGAATTTAGGGTTAAATCGGAGGGTGGAAAAAATATAGGGCAGTTTTCCAGAATATCTCCTTGCATTAGTTCATCACCGCTTACTAAACGATACCAAGCGGAATCTGTTTCTAAAATATTCATAAAGGGCTAATACTCGTTATTCCCAAGGATCGTCATCAGGAATTGGTTTACTTCGTCCTTTGTATATTAGCTTGACTCGTATTGTCCCTGACCGACGCGGTGGCGGGGGGACTACAACAGCGTCCCAGTTAAGGATATCTTCTTCATCGTAAGTGGGAAAGGCTAAGCGTTGTTGTCGTGTATCCACAAATTCTTGGGTTACCCCAGATTTGATCTCTTCGTCAAAATGCCATTGAACGGAGGCACTCGTATTTTTCACGGAAGGCCTTGGGATATTTGGTGTTCCACTTTCTCCGAAGAGGAAAATTGCGCTTCCAAATATTGCTGTTACAGTAGCACCAACGCCAGACCATATTTTCATCTTTTGCAGGAAAGGTTTTGAAGTATCCAACTTTTCGGCCTCATCATGGAGACTGGAAAAGACGATATCCTTATTTATCGTTGTTCCCTCTTGTGTGTATTGAGTTATCACGATTTTCGCCTCCAGAACTTCTCTTGAATTTCCTTGCTTACGAGGTTAGAGAAAAACTTGCCCATTGTATTATGTGCGGTGTTAAACCAACCGCGAATAGGTTTGTATGACCCACTGCTAACAGCCTTAGATTCAATGTAGATAATCTGCTGATTGCCAGGGATCCGCTGAGCAGTACGAATCGAAACCCTCAATTGCCCTAAGTTGTTTGGTAAACCGAAGATAGTTTGCCAATTGATACCCTGGACCCCGTTTAAAAGTACACTTTGTTTTGTTAGAGACAACAAGTTTGGGAAAACTTTTACCAAATCGCCAAGATTTTCCCATCCGTGTCCTTTGGGTATGATGTCGATGTATGTTAATTCGTATTCTCTTGCCACAAGATTTCCCAAGTTCTCCTCTAACAGAAATTCCTCGAAATGAGATAGGTATTTTTCAAAGTTCTCGACGACCTTTTCGTAACCTGGATATTCATCCTCTGGTCGTCTTTTCCGCCAATTGTGAAGGAAGCGATTCCGTTGTACTTGGATAAGTTCGTTTTCGTTTTGGTGTATAAACCAGACCCTTGGCAATACAGGTTTGTCCGGGCTGCCAAGATCTTCTTCGGACACAGGGCCTAATAAGTTTTGATCTTCGGTTATCGGAAAATTGTCCCTGAATTTTTGCCATAGTATACCGAAATGTCCCGATTGTAACTGCTTAATTGGATTGAAACGTATACCACAAACGATCTCGTCAATCGGTGGATTTTCATATATTATGGCGGATTGTGTTCTTGTTTGCATTGGATGTTTAGAACCTGTTTGCTTAATTGCTCTCATATAGTTTAATTTTATTCTTTTCTATACACTTTGACGAATTATTTTAACATAAGTTGAGAATTGACGCAATAATTTAAATTATTTAGAACAAACATACTCAATTGTTCCGTAGATATATGGAATGTGTTGAATCTCGTTGGGCGACTCTATCGGTTGGTCTCATCAATTTCCTAAGTTCATACGATACTTGATGTCGTGGTCGATGATGTAGTCCAATTCTGCCTCTCAAAATGAAACCAAGGAGAGCAATATGATTGCTAAACGGGTTTAGCTTGTTTCTGTATCATTCTGAAAATGCCTATAAATAAATTCAGTTACCGCTGGACCCAATAATTTCTTTTTACCGCCTTCAGTTTTGACGTGTAGTTCTCCCTTGCCTGTGTAAAAAACCTCTTTTCTCTGCGGAGGCGGGACGAGAAGCTCAACAACCCACAAATCTTCTATAGTTTCTCCTGGCAAATCATAGACAGGATGCAATTCAAACTGCCAATGCCCAACAATTGAGGGTTGTATAGCTCCAAGTTTTTCAGATACTTTGACTCGTAATTCGTCTCTCTGTTGTTCATTGAGAGGCACACCTATTGTGATTCTATCCTTATTTCTTATTCCCCAAAAAATACGCCCCCCTTTTTTGTAATTAAGAAAAGCAACAGTATATATATCAGAAGTATCACTAATTGAACGAATTGCATTTCCGCCCCCAATTTCTTTAAATTCATAGAAACGTGTCTCCTCAAAAGGGACAGGTAAGTCACGAACAAAACGAACTCGGGTTGGGTTGGTTAAGTTATCAGCATCAGTAGCACGAGCCAAGTATTCCTCAGCTACTTGTTTGTTTTTACACAAGGCGGGTATTTGACCTTCTAAATCATATTGGATACCGTCTTCAAAACATTCGATTGCTTTTTGATATTGCTTGGACATGAGAAAAGTCAAACCTGCGTTGTTCAATACGGTTGCTTTTTGAACTGGATTTTGCACTGCATTAAGTGCTTTATCGAAATTTTCATGGGCTTCTTGAAACTCTCCAAGATGCATCAATGCTAGTCCATCGTCAGAGAAGATCATCGGATTAACAGCCGAAACCAATTGTCCAGCTTGGAAATCTTCTGCTGCTTTAAATAAAGAATAGTCTCCTCCGCCAACCGCCTCAATGTACTTTCCTTGTACAGTTGCTAGCTTTACTTGCGTACGAACCAGTGCTACCCGAACTCCGAGTTTAGCATAGAGAATGCAGTAAGAGAGAACTTTCATATCAGCAATAAGGTTTTCTAATAGTGGTGTTATGAACTGTGAATTAAGGATTTGAGTTAACCACTCACGGGTTTCGTCCGAAGAATCTAACTGATCTGAATCTGATACTGTTTGACGAAACATCGTAGTGTCGCCAAACAAGGCGAAAAGTAGAGCCGAAGGCGACGCAATTAATATCCTTCCGATTGCTAATTTATTTTCATCAGTTTGATATACAGAATCAAGGTAAAAACGGCTAAGAACATAATCAACTAGCTCAAAGTCAATTCTGTTAAAGTAATATTCTGAAGTAATGAACTGTTCTATCTGTTCCCGATGTTCTTCTTTATCTGAGAGAAACGCTTTAACCAATTGTGCAAAAGTTTCAATATCTTTTTTCACAACATACTGACTGCTTTCATCTTGATTTATTTTTTCACAAATATTTTCTGAGACAAGTACAGTCAGTTGCCCCTCTACCGATGCCAACGATTCGCCAATCTCAGCGGCAATTTCTTTGGCAGGTTTGGGATTGCTATCAAGTAGACTCAATACAATCTTTTTACGAACTAAATTGCCCATATTCTCTCCATATTTTAGTGTTGCGCGGCATATTCAATTCCCTAAATCCGTACGATACTTGATGTCGTAGTTGATGATGAAGTCCAATTCCTCATCAGTGAAGCTATAATGCTCTGCAAGCACACGGTCAATTTTATCTATGATGGACTTAGAATGACGCGGAAAAAACTCATCATAAACTACTTTACCAGTAGTTTTGTAGTTTGCTTCTTTGCGATTTGCATGATTACGGTAGTCTTTCATTAGTTCTTCCGTTATTTCGGACAAGCGAATCAACTGTGTCTGATTCAAACTCTCAGGATTAAAAGAAAAATTGACAATTTCTCTCATATTAAGATGTCGACAATCAGAGGAAATGATAAACCACCAATAAAACAAAGAACTATTAAGTAAACAACAAAACGCAAGAGCATGTTCCTTTTTGCTAAAATGTAGGTTCTTTATTTGCTGTGACTGTTTTTTCCCATCTCGCTCGTTCCAAAAGTAGGGAACAAAATCGGTGGCGCGAATCCAGTATTGAGGCGAATTGTGAAAACGGCAGGCAAATTTTCCAGTCTTAAAACTCAAAAAAGGTTTTCTACTCTTGAGTTTGTTGACAATACTTTTCCCAACACAATCTGCTATCTTTGGAAAAATACCTTCAAGACAAATATCTGTTATATCTGCATAAAATATTCCTTGAAATAGAGTTGAACGGGTTTCTGTGAACCATCTTTTATATTGCGTAGCATACAGTGTTGCTGTATTCAGATTCACTTCCTTTTTAGAGAGGAAAATAGTAGCTCGTATATGCTGAAGATCGTCAAAAAGTTTTCCCGGTCTGTCATCAAAGTTGGCAAACCAACTTTTCCTATTTTGAGCCTTGAAAAGCAATTGTGTCGAAATCATACGATCGGTGCATACCAGAGGCAGTTGAACGATCATTCCGACTGATCCCTTGCTCAAGTCGAAAGATCTTTCAATAGACATCGGATATAAATTCCCACACTCTTCGGTTTTGTATCCTTTTACTATGTATTGCTTCTTAACCTTACTATACTCTCTATACGGGGGATTACCAATAATGACATCAAATCCACCGTTTTGCAGAATGCCGTAAAACGCAATGAACCAGTGAAAAGGTTTATGTGAATTTAGCCACTTTTCATAATCAGATTGTTTATTCAGATCAACACCGTATTCTTCAGCGAGGTATAAGTTGAGTTCATCTTCTAATTCTTGGAGTCTACTCTGCAAATTCTGTTTGTCGGCAGGTGTTACAGCACCGCCTAATGTTGTCTGTTGTCTACGAAACACCTGAAATAGAATCTTCACGTCCTCGGCCTTTTCTCTAATACGCTTCATTGCACTTTCAAAATCAAGCCTGCGTCTCTCCGGTTTTTCCACCGTATCATAAGTGGTATAGCCGACAAGAGTATTTCCTGCCTGAATGTTAAAGTCGATGTCGGGTAGCGGTTCAATCCGTTTCACGTCCTCCAGCTGCGCCACCATTTTGAGAAAGAGACGGAGTTTGCAAATCTCAATTGCCTCATCCATGATATCTACACCGTAGAGATTGTTGATAATGATGGATTTGAGGACGAAATACTCTCGGTTTGGGTGCTGTTTGATACGTTCAAGAATATCGCGGAAGTCGCTATATCTACGAGATGGCTGTGATTCGGAGATGCGATCTACTTCATCCAAGAAAACTTGCATCCGATCAAGACAAGCTTCGTAAAGCGGTTCAAGAATATTGAGCGCGGCAAAGAGGAACGCACCGGAGCCACAGGTGGGATCGAGGATTGTCACTTCGGTGATGGCTTTCCAGAAGGCGCGGAGGAGTTCGGGTCCCTCACAATTTTCGATGACATCTTGTGCGAATTGACGGATGTTGAGATTGTAGGTAATCAAGTCATTGATGTCAGTTATTTCTCCGTTAGCGAGTTTGGATTGGATGGTTTCATAGCGTTGCCGCCGTGCGACGGTCTCTCGCCAAATCTCTGTCGGTAAGGCATAATCAGGATCCGCGAGCGTGTTCCACTCGGTGCGTTTAGAGACATCGTTAATTCCGGCGGCGATGTTCGCTGGTAACTCCAATTTGACACCTTTTTTGACAGCATCATAGATATAGCGGTCTGGGTCTTCTTGTAGAAGTTTCCAAACAGATGCATCGCCTTCAAATGCGATTTTGCACGCTTTTTTCGCCTTGTCAAAAAGAAACGGAATGATGGTATTTTTGCTGATGTACTCCGTGATATCCTCTTTGGTGTAATAGGCACCCATCTGCTTCTGATTGATGTATTTCTCAAAGATGTAACCAAGCACATCGGGGTTGATTTCGTTATCGTTTTTGAGTGGACGGTCATCGAGGTGCCAGTCGTACTGTTCAAAGAACTTGAAAAGTTGCTCAAATGCTTTGTCGGGGATGTCAATGCTTTCGCCGTGGAGGGTCTCAAGTTGGTGTTTTTGGAAGATGCCGCCGTTGAGATAAGGGATTTTTCCGAGCAGACGTTTTACTTCCCTGCTCCGTTCATCTTCAGGTTTCGCGAACCCTTCAAAGAAGAGTGGACAGAGGAAGTCTTTGTAGTATCGGTTGCTACCCTTCGTTTGACTTTCTGTCAGTTTGGTAGACAGATAGTTCTCGTCGTTATTCAGGAAATTTTTCTTTTGGATAAAGTAGATGAACATCAGACGGTTGAGCATGACGGAGACGTACCACTTTTGCATCTCTTCATCAGGAATGCCGTTGAGGAATTTGAGGAATGCGTCGTGTTCTTTCTTGAAATGATCATAAAACTTTTTAGTGACCCGTTCAGCGTAAAAGGCTGTCCCGACACGTCCGGTCACGTCCCAGAGCGTTATCTGCTCTTCCTCTTCAAATCTAAAAGCGATGACTCTTAGTTTTTGAATGAGGGACTCACCGGAGTGTTCGTCTCGGTTGTATCGGTGTTCACGGCATGCATCGGGTTTTCCCTGTTCGCGTTTGACCCACTGCCATATCTGTGTCGCCTTTTCAGCGTCGGTATAGATGATAAAGTGTTCATGAACGGATTTTGCGACCTGTTTATGTATCTTGCGGCGAGTCGGATAATCGGGGATGCCTCCATCAGTTTCCGTTGCGGGGCATTCAAAGACAACCACCCCGCGTTTTTGGGCGATTGCGGCGAGTTGATAGGTGGTTTCGTCTACTGTAACGGGTAGTGTTTCGGTGTAGCGGTCCCAACCGAGTTCTTGTGTAAAGAGGTTTTCAAATTCGGATTCTTTGAGATATTGGCGTGTATTTCGCTCGTTAAGCATTAGAGGTTCCTATAAGTTTGTGTAAGTTCGTATGTGGATACGATGGTTCACAGTCCAATTTCTTGCTTGATTTGTGCCCACGGTTTTCCGCCGCCAGCGTCCAATTCCTGTTCTGCTTCAGCAATATCTGCCAAGACATCCAGTTCTGTGTTGATTAGAGCTGTTTCGAGCCATTCGGAGAGAAAAATTGTGAACGTATCCGCGTCTTTTTTCTTTCTGAGATTTGTGTCATTAATTTGATAGGACTTACGCATGCTGCTCTTTTGTAGCACAAACTTCATAGTTTGTGGCAGGAGACCGCTGTTTTCTCCAAAAATTCTCATCTAACAGAACGGGCCGAAGTCAAAATTGCGTAAGTCCTGTTTGAGTAATTCCTCAAAAAACTCAACAAGTTCTTCAGGGTCTAACCATTTGAGCCAATCAAGATGTTTGGAAACGGTAACAGAGCTGACGAACAATTGGTCATTCATGAGGTGTCCGACGACAATTTTGGGCTTTTTCATCTGAAGCCTCCGCGTGTGCAAGTATTAGATTTAGGCGCATTATACATGATGTGTCGGTAACGTTCAAATTCTTTTTCAGATGTTACGGTGTGCGGAGTCCAAGCGAACAGACGATCTGCGGTTCTTGTGCTTGCCTCTCTTGTTCAATGATGCAGAGTCGCTCTGTCTCCCATCGTTCAATGACTAACGCAGCAAGATCAGCGTTGGAAATACCACTACGGAGTTGGCGGTTGAGGGTATCCTTGGCTGCTTGCCGCAGCGGATAGCGATAGATGGCTTCAATGACCTGCTTAAGTGCTGGCGTGCTAAGCAGCGTCCCTTCCACTTCCGAAGCGTAATCTTTGAGGCGTTCGTAGGTGCGGAACCGGGCACCGGAGGGTCGTCCAAGCTGCCCGCCGACGGATCGTTCTTCAGAGAGGATCAACTTTGCGGCTTCTTCCACAAGGTGATGGTGTTCCTCAAACGGAGAAAGTGCTTCTATGTCAGGTTCACACGCCGCGGCTTGGAGGATTGCGAATTGAGACTCTGTTACGCTTTCGCTGTTCCGATCTATCCATGCCAAAGCATCGTTCTCGTGTCCTGTTCGGATATAGACGAGCGCGCCTTCGGGTTCGTTATCGGTTGGGGTGTGCGGTTGTGTTGAATAGACAACGGGCGGGAGCGCAGGCACAATTTTTTTTAAATCTGGATTTTGTGTAACGGCGTTTTTCCAAATCTGATAGGCGTGAGAGGCGAGATCCACATCGTTGTCGCGCGCGTCATCAAGTAAGCCCGCCTTTTCATTATAGAGATCAACAATTCTCTCATTGCCTTCCTCACCGTCATCTTCAAAAAAGGCTTCATCCGTACCGACGACCTCAGCGTTCTGTTGGAGGCGCGCACGAACGCGCCCGCGTAAGTTGATGATACGCTCTACACCTTCAGCAGGCAAGAACGAATAACACAAGATGTCTTCCGCTGTTTGTCCAATCCGGTCAACTCTGCCTGCACGTTGGACCAACCTGATGATTGCCCATGGCAGATCATAGTTGACGACGATTGCACAGTCTTGTAAATTTTGCCCCTCGCTGAGGACATCCGTACTGATAAGCACCCGAAGCTCAGCTTCCCGATTGACTCTATCGCGTTTATCGTTGCTGACAGGACTAAATCGGTGTGCTAAGGCGGTTGGATCTGCTGAGTCGCCGGTCGCATCGGCAATGTGTGTCATGCCGCGTGCTGAGAGGGCATCCGTTAGGTATTTCACGGTATCCGCGAATTGTGTGAAGACCAAGACCTTGTCTTTCGAGTGTGTCTCGGTTAAGAGTGTCTCAAGTGCGTTGAGTTTTTCGTCTTTTTCGGGGTCCCATGTGCCGTACTGTTGCAAAATCTCGGTAAGTGCAATCGCGTCTTTAGTGAGATCTTTACAAAGCAACGGGTGAAAGAGGTTCGGACGGAGCCATTTAAACCGACTGTTATACTTTGTTGTGTAAAGTCGATAGATAGCGGCGGCGCGTTGTTTATAGGCATCGGTTGTGTATGCGCTTGTCTCTGAATCCATGCCATCTATCTGTGTGGCATCGGTATCACCAGAAACGTCTAAAATAAGGGTGGCATCCTCGGTGTCTCTATCTTCAAGCCGAGAGTCGAGCATTTCAGCGTTTTGTGATCCGATGGGTAGCGGTTCACCGTTCTCAATGGCGTGAAGGAAGATATAGTTGCGTAGAATATGGCGATCAACGGATTGGATGAACGCTTGTCCGCTGCTTTCAAGCCGTTTAAAAAGGTTTGTCCGGCAAAACCCCATCAGTCGTTGTCCACCGCGGGAAAGGTCTTGCAATTGCCTCTGTTCCGCTTCCGTCGGTGGTTCCGATGGTGTGTCTACAATGTAGTTTGCGAGTCCATATCGGGCAAGTGTCAGGTTACTTATGACATTCACGACATCAGAAGCGTATAGCTGCGCATAGGTGTCGTCCGGGTTTTCCTCATCAATGGTGAACTTAATCGTTTTCGGGACGCGTGTTGGAAAGTAGGAAGGTGTTCCATCGGCAAAAGAGAGAAACTTGCGCCCTGTGTCAGGATCCGTTTCAGCGTAGTTGTCCATGATGAAGCTGCGCGTTCGGCGCACGAGGTAGCGGCGCATCAGTTCACGCCAATCGTCAATATACTCACTGTGTTCAAACGCTTGAAGCGTACGGATACCGCTCTGATGTTTGCTATTAAACTCGATGACACCCCCTAACGATTTGATGTATTGCTCCGGACGAATACCGAGGTCCTCGGTTTCATCTACGAACAATCGGAGTTGGTTAGAGAGGTCGAGATAGGTTTTGTTATAAGGCGTTGCGGAGAGAAGGATAACCTTGCTCTCGTTTTCGTGGATATATTCCTGAATGGCTTGGTAGCGTTTACCTTCACGGTTTCTGAGGTTATGGCTCTCGTCAATCATAACCAACCGATAGCGACGCAAATCGGGCAACGTCCTGATGACTTGGCTGATTGAGAGGACTCTCCCGCGTAGGCGATATTCCTCACGGTAATCTTCCCACATGTTCACAAGGTTTTTCGGGCAGATAATCAGCGTTTCGAGATCGTAATCGTCTTCTTGTATACGTGCAAGTGCCGTTCCCATGAGCGTTTTACCGAGTCCGACGACATCGCCTATGAGCACACCGCCACGTCTGTTGAGGTGATGCGCTGCGATTTTCACAGCGGCGGTTTGGAATTCAAACAGCTTGTCCTCAAATTCACGTGGAATCCGAAACTCAGCTAAGCCTGCGCGTGCTTCTTGTGACAGATGATACGCCATTTTCACGTAGATGTGATACGGCGGAATGGGTTCTTCACGTGCCCAACTCTGCTCAATAATTTCTGCTAATTCTTTGGAAATGTCGATGCACCACCGGTCATTCCACCGGTCTTCAAACCAATCCTCTAACTTTTCACACGCATCGGAATCGACGACATCAACATTGAGTTCACCTTGTTGTGAAAGTCCGGAGACGGTTAGATTACTGCTACCGAGGTAACCCACGGTGGGTGCGACCAAGTCTGATCGGTAAATCAGATAGAGCTTCGCGTGGAGCGTGTGTCGGAGAAAGAGTTTTACCTTTACCTTTTCTTGGCGAAGTTGGTGTGCTAATTGACGCAATCCTACTTCATCTTGGCGTGTCGGTACGCCTATAGTTAGCTGCTCGCGGAACTCTTCTGCCAATTTCCGTTTGAGACGGAGTGCTGTTTGGTTATCAATGCCACCGTCCTTGGCAATTTGCATCGCTTCTCGGAGTTCCTCTTCGGGTAAGCGTTGCATTCCGACGAGCAGACGGCAGCAGTTGCCTTCGCCACCGTCCCAATTTTCAACATAAGGCGCAAGCCCGCGCCAACCGCGGAGGTTGAAATAACCGACGCAGAAATCTGCGTATATAGCGTTTTCAAGTGTCTGTTGAAGTGCGGGAAGGAGTGGTTGGTCAATGTTATCGAAAATACGAGGCATTTAGTGATGATCCTTTTCCTGTTGACAAGCGTTCTGTCCCGGCTATGCGATGAAAATAAACAGTTCGTTGATTGGTAATCATACCTCATTTCTATTAAAAACGCAAGGTGTATTTGCAATTTCGGAATTGCTCAGCATCATTAAACGCACGTTCTGATACAAATATCCGCTAATTGTGGTTGACATGCTCACCGTTTTCCTATAGAATATGTCCTATACAACTTGTAGAGGCATTTTGAGAACTGCAGATTGATTTGTAGAGGAGATTAAAATATAAGATGGCTAACAATATTTTTCCACCGACAGAAACGGGGTATCCAATTGATGACGCACACGTCGACAGTTTTGAAGCGTATCAGGCACAATATGCCGAATCAATTCAAGACCCAGAAACCTTTTGGGCAAAGGTCGCAGAACGGTTGACGTGGTATCAGAAATGGGATACAGTTCATAATTACGACTTTGTTAACGCTGATATTAAATGGTTTGAAGGCGGCACGCTCAACGCTTGCTATAACTGTCTCGACCGGCATGTAGAGGCAGGACACGGCGATGCAACCGCTGTTATTTGGGAAGGAAACGATCCGTCCGAAGATAAGACGTTCAGCTACAGTGAACTCCTCGCCGAAGTCAAGAAGTTCGCCAATGTCCTGAAATCAGAAGGTATTGAAAAAGGGGATCGCGTCTGTATCTATCTACAGATGGTGCCAGAATTGGCGATTGCGATGTTGGCGTGTGCGCGGATTGGTGCCGTCCACTCTATCGTCTTCGGTGCGTTTTCGGCGGAATCCCTTCGGGACAGGATTAATGATTCGGCATGTAAAATGCTCATAACACAGGATACCGCAATGCGGGGACCGCGTAGCGATATACCGATGAAAGCGAATGCGGATGCCGCTGTGGCAGAATGCCCGTCTATTGAAAAAGTTGTCGTCGTAGAGCGGACGGCGGATACCGTGGATTTTGATGCCTCGCGCGATATCTGGTGGCACGAAGCGATGGCAGAAGCAGACGCAGAATGTGAACCAGAGGTTATGGATGCCGAAGACCCGCTTTTTATCCTGTACACTTCCGGCTCCACTGGAAAACCGAAGGGCGTTTTGCATACCACTGGCGGCTATCTTGTCTACACATCTTACACACACCAACAAATCTTCGACTACCACGAAGGGGATGTCTACTGGTGCACGGCTGACATAGGTTGGATTACGGGACACTCTTATATTATCTACGGTCCACTCGCAAACCGTGCGATTAGTATCATGTTTGAAGGTGTGCCGAACTATCCAGACTTCGGACGTTTTTGGCAAGTCGTTGAGAAACACGGTATTAACATTTTCTATACGGCTCCGACGGCATTGCGGGCTTTGATGAAGGAAGGCGACACGTGGGTCGAAAAATATGACAGGTCCACACTCCGATTGCTCGGTACAGTCGGTGAACCGATTAAAGAACCGGAGTGGATGTGGTATTACGACATCGTCGGTGAGAAACGGTGCCCGATTGTGGATACGTGGTGGCAGACAGAAACGGGTGGAATCCTGATGACACCGCTGCCTGCCGCAACGACACTCAAACCGGGTTCGGCGACGTTCCCGTTCTTTGCGATTGAGCCGGTAATACTTGATGAAGCGGGAAACGAGGTCGAGGGGAATCCAGCGACAGGTTATCTCTGTATCAAGACAGCGTGGCCCGGTATCATGCGCACGGTTTATGGGGATCACGAACGGTTTTTAGACACCTATTTTCGTCGGTTCCCGGGTTACTATATGACAGGCGATGGGGTCCTGCGTGACGAAGATGGCTACTACTGGATTACAGGACGCGTGGACGATGTTCTGAACGTTTCTGGACACCGATTGGGTACAGCAGAGGTAGAAGGTGCGATCGGGCAGCATGAGGCGGTCGCGGAGGCAGCGGTCGTCGGCTACCCACACGATATTAAGGGACAAGGTATTTATGCTTATGTTACCCTTATGACAGGTGAATCTGCGTCTGATGAAGTGGAAACGGGTATCAAGCAGGCGGTTCGACAACATATCGGACCGATTGCCACACCTGACAAGGTTCAGTTCACACCGGCGTTGCCAAAGACGAGATCCGGTAAGATTATGCGGCGTATCCTCCGCAAGATCGCGGAAGGCGACATCTCTGATCTCGGTGATACGTCAACGCTTGCCGATCCGACGGTTGTCGATGCCTTGGTTGAGGGACGGCAATAGAATGGTTTTCAGTTATCGGTTATCAGTTAAGAGGCTTCTTAGCATATTTCTTAACTGATGACTATTTCTTGAAGCAGTTGGGTTCGTAGTCGCGTAGTTCATTGGGCATTAAATTCGCAAGAAGTAGGAGCATACATTGGCATCAGCAGAAAAGATTGTAAATGAGTTAAAAAGGCATCAGATTACGCACGCTATAGGTGTACCAGATAACGGTAGTGCGCGGATTTATGAACTTTTACGGGCGGAACCCGGAATCGAAGTTATTACGGTAACCCGTGAAGGCGAGGCGTTCGCGGTTGCCTCTGGTTTGTATGTGGGTGGCAAAAAACCGGTAATTATCATTCAAAACACAGGTTTTCTCGAATCTGGTGATGCGTTTCGAGGCACGGTTGTTAACATGCGTGTCCCGGTGGTCGTCTTCATCGGATATCGCGGATACCACAACCGAGATGCGGACGGACACTGGGTCGATTCAGTGGCGAGTTTTTTGGAACCGACACTCAAAGCGTGGAATCTACCTTATGAGATGTTAGAAACAGACAACGACATCCGATGTATCCGTACGGCATTCGCGAGGACAGAAGAGACTTCGTTGCCAGCAGCGGTTTTACTGATTGGACATGCGACATAGTTCAGGTGAAGTAGTTGTCAGTGGTCAGCAAAGAGACTTTGTGGCAGTAACAGGAATCGTAACGGTTTCCACAAGTCAGGGTTTCCGACAGCCGAGTGCTAAATGCCGAGTCCCTCTTGAAATCCTTTTATTTTTATGTTATTTTTTGAAAAATTGCGTTAAAATGCGTTGATATGTGAATTTTCTACGAATTTTCGCTTTTTTTTAAACATTTTGCTTGACAAATCGTTTTAACATGATGTATCATTAAAGTTTGTATTATTTTTTATTTAAATTCCGTAAAAGGAGAGGAGAACGATGGAAGCCGAATTTCTCGGTGAAACGACGAATATTGATAGTGTTGATTCCTATATGGATGCAGCATATTCAGAAGAAGCAGAACCGCCAGAGAGTTACAGCGGGAGTGATCAGAGTGCATTAACGAGTTGGCTCCGGAGTGTAGCAGGTCATCGCCTGTTAACCCGTGAGGAAGAAGTTGAGTTAGCAAAACGAATTGAAGCTGGTGAAAAGGAAGATGGTGATTCAGCGGATGCAGAACGAGCAAGGGATCAACTTGTACAAGCGAATTTACGACTCGTTATTTCGATTGCTGTGAAGTATCAAGGGCACAACGTCCCACTCGAAGATCTGATTCAAGAAGGTAATATCGGACTCATTAAAGCAGCGAGTAAGTTTGATTATCGGAAGGGCTTTAAATTCAGTACTTACGCGATTTGGTGGATTAAGCAAGCGATTATGCGTACGCTTGACAATTTCTCCCGCTCAATTCGACTGCCTTCTTACGTAGTTGCAAAGATGAATAAGTTTGACGCTGTATATGCGGCCTTATGTCAGGAGCTACAACGTGAACCTCGGCGCGAAGAGATCGCTGAGGCTTTAGACCTGTCCGTAACACAGGTTGAAGAGATTTTGACGTTCAACGCCGATGCCATTTCCATGGATTTACAACTCAGTGATGAACGCTCCGCCGCGACATTAGGTGATTTGATTGAGGACCCCGCAACCCACGGTGAAGAAAGTCCTATCGCAGAAATGATTAACGAAGATCTGATCGCCCAATTTCTTAAAAGACTGCCGGAACGGGAGCAGAAGGTGCTGAAGATGCGGTTCGGCCTCGAAGACGGCGAACGTAAGACGCTCCGCGAAATTGGTGTCGCCCTGGAAGTTACCCGCGAACGCGTGCGACAACTCGAGATAGAGGCAATCAAACGCTTACGCGTCTTGTACGACGAAATGGGAGAATTTCAGTCAGATCAGTCTTGGGCAGGTAAAACTGCCGCATAATTTTCACTCACGGAAGGCAACTATGAAGAATTTCTTGAAGAAGCTCACGGGCAACGAAGAATCTTTGCTGACAGTCACAGAAGCTGCAGAAGAGAAAATTCACGCAGTAATAGAAGCCGAAGAAGTTGAAGTCGAGGGACTTCGCATTAGTATCCAAGGTAAAACGGCTACTGCGTTCCAGTATAGCCTCGGTTTAGCGACCGAAGCGCAAGCGGATGATATTGTTGTTGAGTGTGAAAAATTTAATGTCCTTGTCGATGCTGAAAGCGCACCGGATCTCAAAGGTGCAGTTATTGATTATGTTGATGACCTGAATGCAAGTGGTTTTAATATTGAGAACCCGAACACGCCGGCGTGGGATAACCCGAAGGCACAAAAAATTCAGGAACTTATTGACGAACGGATTAACCCAGCAGTCGCCGCACACGGTGGACAGATAGAACTGTTGAACGTTGAGGACGATTCTATCTACATTCACATGGGGGGCGGGTGCCAAGGGTGTGGCATGGCAAATGTCACCCTCAAACACGGCATCGAGGCGATGATTCAGGAGGTATTTCCTGAAATTAAGCACGTGGTCGATACAACCGATCACGCTTCAGGAACGAATCCGTATTATTCGCCAAGCAAAGGATAGTGATCCTACAGAAAAACGGGCGGGTGTTCACCCGCCCGTTTTTGTTTTAAGCCGACACGACACTTGCGCCAACGTTGTTCGCATGCGTAATAAAGCAGGTGCCTCCGTTCGGCAGTGTCTTTAGGAACGCGTCGGTCTCCTGCTTAAGCCTATCTACATCTTCAGTTATTGCACAAATCGCAGGTCCCCAACTACTCACACCAGCACCGAATGCCCGACTGTCGTGTAGAAAGTCAAGGGTTGATTGCAGTTCCGAACCTTGCGCGTCAATCTCTACCCGTTTCCATCCAAACGTCTGAATGTCGTTCAATGCTTTGCCAAAGTTGTGCATATCATCTTCGACTAAGGCAGGGAGTATCTGTAGGAGTAGGATATGGGAAAGTTTTTGTGCGACCCATTCTGGCTGTGGGCACAATGTGCGAAAGAGTTCTATCTCCTTATCGCCGTATATTCTCGAACAATTCGGCATGACGATGAGCATCGATAGGTCGGGAAACGGGTATCGGAATAAGATCGGAGGTGGTAAAATATCGCCGACAGCAGAGGAGGGTAGGAATGACGCTTTCTCTTCTGGGTATCGATGTCCACCGTCCACGATGAACCCACCCGTATCGAATGCTGCAACGCCAATACCTGAGGTGCCGCCGCGCCCGACAACCTGCGCGAGTTGCTGAACATTTAACTCGAATCGGTACAACAGATTGACAGCCTGTGCGATACCGAGGGCGAGTTGTGTTCCAGACCCAAATCCGCTATGCGTTGGGATTTCAGATTCAAATTTTATTTTTATACCCGGGAACGGATATGCCTGTTGAAACCGTTGGAGAACTGTGGTAGCACGTTCGCGGTAGATAGAAGCCGAGACATCAATGGTTGTCGATCTTTCAGCGATGATTTGAAAATTGGGATGAGCGATTGTCAGACCAAATCCGCCATCAATCCGTCCTAATGCACCATTTAGATCAAGTAGAGAGAAGTGTAAGCGGGACGGTGTCGTGATTTTGACGTGGTGCATAGTTGTATCGGACTGTGTCTGTTTTAGATGCGTATTTAAGCCCGTTGCAGGCGGGGTTTATAACCCCGGCTTCTATAGATGTTTCGTTACTTGTAGTGTTTACTATAGATGCCTATTTAAGCCTAAAAAAAGGAAATCACGGAGCATTTCTATCGACAACAAGTTCAAGCGAACGGAGACCGTAGATAACATAGTTTGTCGCGTGCGTGTTGCGATGCAAGGCTGTTCCGAAGGTGTATCCACTCTCACCGACCTGTTTTGCGGAATTCATTACAGACATTACAGAGGTAGGCAAATTTGAGAATTCCTCACCTTGAACCGTCAATCCGGGTTCTGTGAGCAAGAGTTCTAAGATAATATCTGTATTGGTTTCACGCTGCTGTAAAACCTTAACGAGTTGATTGATATTTTTGGGACGATAGTTAAGGGGGGCACGTGAACGCTGTCGTTGTACGTCCGTCGTCGCGCTCATTGCGGATAAGGTAATAAGTCCGTCAGGTGCATCGTCTGGTATCGTAATCGTGATATTTTGGGTGATTAGGTTTTCGAGGTAGGGTCGCAGTGTAATTGTGACCTCGACTGTTTCGCCTGGGCGATAGCGTAGTTTATCCACCTGAAGTCTTTCAATCCATGCGCCGCTCCGTTTATCCTCTAATTTCAGGTTAAGTGCTACCTTCTCAAACTCGATGGGTGTATACGGGTTATTGCTTAATTGCAAAAGTGGGTCTCGAAGGACTCTCACAATGCCAGCTCTGGTTGATCCGCCAGACGTATAGACGCTTTTGTAAACGAGTTCCCGATTAACGAGTTCCGGTTGTGCTTTTAAGGTGATTGTCGCATCAATAGACAACGTATGATCCGCCGAAGAGAACGCTAACGCCTGAACGAGTGACTCCGCTCCGTTCTCAATATAGATGGGTGAAAAACTGCGATGCCGAATGACTTCATAAGACTTATGATGCAGTTCTCCATCGACGGTTTTCAGATTAAGTGTTACGGGGATGTAAGATGGGTGTCTACCGATGATACCGGCAATAGCCGCCTGTCGGTCTTGGACCAGAGTGCCGATAGGTTGTGTCGGGGATGCGACTTTGAAAGATCTATTCCTACCCGGCATGATAAAGTGGACGTACCCACCGGAAATTGCGAGGTTGACGTTGCCTTCACCATCTCTTGAGTGTCCGTAAGCGAGGAGTTGGTCCCCGTCAATATAAGTGATGGTACCGTAACCAAAGGCGGAATAATCACCCCGTGCGTAGGCGACACCGACGATTTGTCCCTGTTCAATCGGCGATTTTTTTATCGGACTTCCACCGCTTGATGACTCAAGAGGCATCAGGTTGAATTTGTCAAAAATCGGTTTATAGAACCGCATGGCATCAGAATTAACACCCGACATCGCAATCGGTAGCGGTAACTGTTCTGATAGGTTATCCATCTGGAAGTCATCAGGCGGTTGTGTGTATATGGAATTGTACTTTGGAAAGAGAGGCGTGGTAGGACTAACCCCGGCTGCCACGGTTTCTGTGCCGAGATTAAGCAGCTGCGTTCCTTGATAACTGAGGTTCGGAGTCATACCGAATTCGGTAACTTTCACCATGAACTCGATCGGTGTTATGCCGAAAAGGTTGGCATGTTCACGCTGGTTTCTATAACTTCGTGAGAGCGCGCCCATGAGTCTGCCGTTAATATACACCGGGCTTCCACTCATTCCACCGGCAGAACCCGTTTTCTTAAAATTGTCGCTCAGCCCTTTTGCCCATACGATATGTATCCCCGGGAAACGATCATAATAGACGCTCACGACCTCAAAATCGAATTCCTCAACGGTAGTTCCAGAGAATACGGTATAACCTTTACCTTTCATTCCCGGTTTTACTTCAGAGAGCGGCATGAATTTGGCTGCGTCCCACTGAATCTGTGCGTGTGCGTGATAGACAGTGATGCAGAGGGTAAGAAAGATAACAAGGAACGCTTTTCTCATTTTATCCCCCATTTTCTGGCTGTCCATTTTTTTGAATATCCTGTTCGATTAGACCGTCTCGGATATGGAGGACGCGTTTCGCGTGTTCAGCGACTTCAGCTTCGTGTGTCACCATGATGATTGTATTGCCTTCTTCGTTCAATCGGTCGAAGATCGCCATAATTTCGTCGCCAGAACGGGTATCTAAGTTTCCAGTCGGTTCGTCGGCAAATATCATTGATGGGTTATTGACCAAGGCACGTGCGATGGCGACACGCTGAATTTGTCCACCGGATAACTCTGTGGATTTGTGATCAACGCGGTCTGCTAATCCGACTGCTTCCAACGCTTCAAATGCGCGTCGTTTGCGTTCTTTTCTGCCCATACCTGCGTAAATTAGCGGTAGTTCGACGTTGTTCAGGGCACTGGTCCGGGGGAGAAGGTTAAAGGATTGAAATACAAAACCGATCTTCTTATTGCGGATGTCTGCGAGCCGATTGTCGGAAAGTTTGCCGACCTCTTCGCCTTCGAGATAGTATTCACCGGACGTCGGCGTTGCGAGGCACCCCAAAATATCCATCATGGTCGATTTACCGGAACCGGACGGTCCCATAATCGCGAGGAATTCGCCTTCTGTTATGGTGAAGGACACACCTCGGAGGGCATGTACCTGTACATCACCCATCTCGTAGACCTTAGTCAAATCTCTTACATCTATTAACACGGCATTCCTCCTTACCTTTTAACAGACCTTTACTTGCCATCTCCGTCTGTTCCTGTTTGCCCTTTCGTTAATTGTTGCATAGAGGGCACGAACACGCGATCGCCTTCCTTCAAACCGCCTGTGATTTGGAAGTGTGTGTTATTGCGCTGCCCGATTGTAATATGGGTTTTAACGCCCTTCTGTTCTTTGTTTTTGCTGGAATCACCGGTATCTAACATGACAAAGTACTGGCGTTCACTACTCACTTTTGCCTCTATACCGGTGAGTCTGTTTTGTTCGGAAATAACGATGCTGATTTCTGTGGGGCCTGTGCGTAAGCCTTTTTGTTGACCTTCAAGCAGTATTTCGAGGTTCTCTCGGTCTTTTTCTTGATAAACTTGACCGACGCGTCCCGCAAATTCCTTGCCGATAAGGCTCCGTATTTTGATTTCCTGTCCTTCCTGAAATTGTGTAAGGTCTGTTGAACTTATATTGGCTTTAACAGTGAAAATCTCTGGACTCAGTACGGATGGGATCGGTAGTTGCAGGATATCTGAATCTTCAAACACAATAATATCAACATCTGCGGACATGCCGGGTCGCAATTCGGGTGGCGAGCCGGTGACCTCTACGTCTACCTCAAAGGTAATGACGGAACTCTGATTTCCGGGTCCGCGCTGTGTTGCACTGGGTGAAATTTCGCTTACGCGTCCTGGGAAAACGCGACCGGGATAGCTATCAACGGTGATTTCGGCGCGTTGATCGACCTCTATCTTTCCGATCTCCACCTGATTGATTTGCGTTCTCACAATCATCTGGTCGAGGTCAGCGATCCGCATGATCGCTTCGCCGCGTGAAAATGCGGAACGGCCCGAGGTGATAATTTCGCCTTCCTCTACAATGATGCGCGTAATCGTGCCAGCCATCGGTGCGGTGACCGTTGTCCAGTCGTGACGCTCTTGCTGAGACTTAAGTTGGCTTTCTGCTTGGAGGAGACTCGCTTCCGCACTCACTTTTGAGTGTATTGTCAACTCCTTTTCTTCTTCTGTTGTCTCTTGTATCTGTTGGAGTCGGGTTTCTGAATCTTCAAGCTCCGCCTCGTATTGCTTACGCTGCGCTTTTCGGGACTCTTTAAGCGTCTCAACGTTCTTTTTATTCAGAGCGAGCGTAGATTCTCGGTTCTCTATGGCTTTCTTCCGAGTGTTAAGGTTCTCTTCTTGGGATTTTATGGTCTCCTTTTGGGATTCCACCTCTTTAAGAGAAGTATCGTACTGTGATTTAGCGACAACAAGTCGCCTTTGAGAATCTTCGAGTGCCTGTTTTGAAATGAGCTGCTTATCATAAAGTTCTTGGTTACGCTTATGCTCGGACTCTGTTGTCTCGTATGAGACTTTGGCGGATTCAACAGATGACTCGGCGCGTTCAAGGGTTAGTTTGGCTTGTCCCAATGAGATTTCTGCCTGCTTCAACGCGATATTATCCTGGTCGAGTGAGTTCTTTGTCGTTGCGACCAACGTTTCAGCCTCTGTAATCCGTTGCTGCGTGTTTGCAACAAACGAATCCAGAGTCGCTTGTGCCTTTAAAACAGAGTTCTGCGCTTGTGCGAGGCTACTCTCCTGCTGTTTCTCAGTAATTTTAATCCTGAGCTGCGCGCGTTCGAGTTCTGCCTTCCGGGCATTAAGGTTCGCCTCCGCCTGCTTCTTTTGCTCCAGAATTTGCTTCTCATCAATGCGAAGAAGCGGTTGGTCCAGTTCAACCTCTTGCGCCTCATCAACGAGGATTTCAACGATCTCGCCTTCCACGTTTGAGCGAACATCTACCTCTATAAAGGAGCGTAAGGTGCCGGATTCACGAACGCGAACAAGGAATTCGCCACGGCGGACGACTTCCTGTTTGACTTCGGTCTCATTCTTTTTTCCACCGAAACTAATATCCATACGGGTAGCACCGATTGCCCCGAGTGCAATAACAACGACAGCAACTATCCCAATGATAAGCCATTTCTTACGATTTTTCATTGCTACTGTAACACTCCCATTGCATCTTGTAGACGGATTTGCGCGATTATGTAGTCGTAGAACGCGTTGACTTCGTTTGTCAGTGCTTGTGCGTAACTCGTTTGGGCATCGAGCAATTCAAGCAGGATAGCCTTGCCGACCCCAAAACGTCCTTGAATAACATCTAAACTGAGTTTAGCGTTAAGAACCTGTTTCTTGGAGATGTCAACGGCGAGTTCACTACGTTTGAGTGTCAGATAGGCTTGCCGCACACCGAGCGCAACGCTTCGTTCTAAGTCACTGACATTTTCACGCGACTGTTCTAACTGCATCTTTATCTCTTTAACACGATTCCCCAAAACGCCGCCATCAAAGAGCGTGAAATTCAGGGATACCCCGGCACTCCAAGAGCGGAACTCAGAGAAATTCTCGCGCTCGCGGAGGTAGTCATCAAGGTCAACGTTGTAGTTAACATCTGCATTTAAGCGGGGCCAGCGCTGCAACCGCGCCAAGGTCAGGCTCCACTCTTGTGATCTGATTTGTGCTTGCCGTTCTTGGAACTCAGGACGGGTGCTAAGAGCGATCTGAATGGCTTCTTCAATCGGCATCTCTATCCGTTCAATCGTTCCACGGTCCTGGTAGAGTTGATAGGATTCATCAACAGAGACGGTAAGTAACTGACCGGGGTCTAACCCGAGGAGGCGTGGTAGCGTTGCCTGCGCGATTTGCAGTGAGTTTACATTGTTAATGAGTGATAATTCATCGTTCGCTTCTCGGACCTCGGCGGTAGCGATATCTGCGGATATCAGGATGCCTGCTTCCTTGAAATCCATTGTGCGTTGTGTGTTTTCTTGCGATCTTATGAGAATTTGCTCGCTAACTTTGACGAGCTCCTGCCTTTTAAGAACATCGTAATAGGCGACTGTAATATCAAGGATTATGTCTTGTTTAGTCCTTTCATTGCGGCTAACAGTAGCCGTCAGGCTCTCTTTTGCTTGGGCGAAACTGCCTTCTCGCTGCCCGTTATCCCAAAGTGTATACGCCCCGCGGAGTCCTAAATTGTAGTTTTGGGGTTCAAAACCGAATTCGAGGCTATCAGAAAAATTGTAGTTGCCGTTTGCAAAGATTTGCGGGAAATATCCGGAGCGCGCGTTTTTTACTCGAAGTTCTTGCATCGCGAGATTCAGGCGTGCGTTCCGCATACTTGTCGATTTTTCCAAACCTATCTGGATACACTGTTCAAGCGTCAACGGTTGCGATAAGTCAACTTCGTCAGTAGGTTCTTGTGCACCAACACTAAGAACCACAGCAAATTGAAGGATAAGCGTAAGTAGTAGAAGCGCGGTTTGGCAGTTTGCGCACCGTTCCCTTAAGAAAGTTGTGAGTTTCGATAAAACAGTAAACTTAGATTTCCTATGAATCATCAACGTCTCCTTGTCCATTCCGATGGAATCTCTAAAGCAATAGTAAAAGACCGACCTATATACTATGACGCAATCTCTCTATAAAAGTTTAGACATTTTGACGCTCCAGTATGTTCTTTTTATTGCATCTGTTTATTATTGCTGCTAAACTAATATATCAGAAGGTGATCGGTACCCCAGTTGTCAAAAAACCGTCGTTTTTGATAAACAGCGATAGCCGACATAACCGTAATCGTCAAAGAACCTTGCAGCCACAATTCATGGATAGAATCATGTTAAAAAGAAATTCCGTTTTCATATCTATTTTTACCTGTATTGTCTTTGTTGCTTTTCTCTCAATGCCGGTATTCTCGGTGGATTCCGGCACCTACTGGATGCTTGTTGACGCGACACTGGACGCGCAGGCACGCAACGGACTTAATTCGCTCACAGAACTCCTGACGACACGAGGAAAGGTGCCGAGTGCACAGATTTACCGTGTGGAAGGCGGGAACGCAACAGGGGCAGAGATCCACGCACAACTCCAAGAAATCGGAAGGCAGGCGGAGGCAGAAGACACGCTGATCTTCTTATATCACGGACTGGTTACCAAACCGAGAGGTACCGCCGCAATGCATCTATTGCCGCAAGGCGATATAGACATTATCGAAGATTCGACACTCAACGGATGGTTCAGAGAGATCGGCATCGCACAAACGGTCGTTATCGTTGATGGTTATACGGAAGATACGAATTTAAGTGCTTACTTCGGCAACCGTGAGATACTCGGTACTGCTGCGCTAAATGTGATTCAATCGGTAGCAAAAGCGGAGCGTACAACGTTGCTTAAGGAACTTAACGATGCGCTCACTGTGGATACAACGGATTTAGACGACAATCGGAGGTTGAGTATCTCTGAAGTTTACGATCTGCTACGGGCAGCACCGGAATTTCTGGACGGCATCCTTGCACCAACAGGAGATGTTGAAGCTGCACTCCTCAAACTGAGTCCTGCACTTAAGGTTACGACGCTTCCCGAGGGGGCACAAGTCTCTATCAACGATGTAGAAGTTGGAGATACACCGAAACTCGTTACAGAGAATTTACAGCAAGGCATCTCTAAAGTATCCGTAAAGAAAGCGGGTTACATCACGCCACCTGCGAAACCTGCTGAATTGGCGTTGACACTCGGAGAATCTGTCCATATCGGTTGGGTGCTTAAACCCATCGCTATCCACGGGACTGTTAAAGGCGTGGCGGGTGTGTCGCCTGCCGATGCTGTCGTTTGGATTGATGGCACGTCACATAACCGAACTGTCGAAGCAGACGGAATTTTTCGTTTTGATGAATGGAAACCGCCCGATTTATTGACGATCGGTGAGACTTACACGCTCTACGCGAAACACGGTAGCCTGAGTTACGGTTCAGCAACCTTCACATTTGACGGCTATAGTGATATATCAGAATCCCTCCAACTTGTTAAGAAAACTTGGTTTGAGGTGTCCCAAATTGAGTTTGACCGAGCCAACCATCAAGGTGCCGTCACTGCTTTTCAGAACGGGATTGAGGAGACGACAGATTTCCCAGAGATGTCCACGGATCTGACGGTTTTGCTCCTGAGTTCCTTTGCTGATGCGTTGGAAAAGCAAGACGTTCAGGATGTTACTTATCTGGTCGTTACAGCGAAACTCGCGGAGCAGCTCAATCAACTTGACCTCGCTAAGAAATACTGGCAAGAGGTGAAAACGAAAGCGGAAAAGGGGACACCCGCCGCGAAGTTGGCAGGTCAACGCTTATGGCAGTACAATCGGAGTCGCTATCTTCTTAATATCGGGCTGATTGTGTTGTTAGTCGTTCTGGTTGCCTCTGGTGCTTGGACGTTTTATAGGTATCGGAAAACTAAACGGACAGCACAAGAAGATTGAAATCACTTAGGGGTCGGCAGATTTGCTAAGAGTTCCTCCAAGACCACCGTCGCATATCCGCCTGCAGGGAGCGTGAAACTGAGACGTATTCCTGCATTATTACCAACAGTAGACACTTCATGTCGTTGGATCGGCATCCGTAGCGGTCTACGCGTTCCGGGTAATCGAATGCCAGCGACCTTCCGAAACTTTTCAAGGCGAACCCCGTCATCTGCGAGAACCGATATTTCCAAATCACGTACATCGCCACTCGGCATCCGCATCTTGTAGCCGAAGATGGGTCCTGAGGGGCTAATCTCAAATGCGTCAGCGCGCGGCTGTTCGATGATGGCGTGCTCAACAAGAAAAGGTGCGCCGTTGCTATGTTTCACGGCAATATCTCCGTCACGGAGTTTGCCTAAATGTGGCATCCGTTTCTCAAGAATACGGTTAAAGAGGTGTGCTTGATATGCGGAGAGGTACAACCGTCGTAACCGGTGTGGAATGGCATTTACGACTGTTTCAACGGGTTTCTGCTGTGGAATATCATCGTTTGCGAGTATGTAGCATTTCACCGTTTCCCAATCCGCTTTCACCAGTGCCTTGCCGATGCGGTGTGAGTCATTTTTATTGCCAAACCGTTGCGCGCCAAACCGATTCGGGACACCTTCTGTTGCCAACCGATCCATCGCTGTCTCGATTTGCGTCAGTGTATCGTGCGGCATATCGCGTAAAGTGAGTTCAAAACGGTTACCGCGAAGATGACCGACTCGCAATTTATGTATGTGCCGTTCTGCCCATAAGACCTCAATAGCGGGTTGTTCGATTCTCAACACCCGTTCCGGTGTTACGCCTTCGACAGATAATACTTGGGTCGTGACGGCGTTCTTATCCTTCAAACCTGCGTAACCAATATCCCGTGTATGGACCTGAAGTTCGCGTGCAATTCGGTTGATAGCCTCCATAGTGCTGAGATTCCGTTTCCGAATCGCGAAATAGGTATGTGTCCCGGTCCGAGAGGGTTCGTAGAGCGGTAGTTCTTCAACGATGAAATCTTCCGGTTCTTTAAACATGTCATTTTTTTATTCAGAGACTGTTTTTGGGGTATCTTGGACGGTCTGTGGAGTTGTCGGTTGCGTTTTCCGTAAGGCTATGATTGACACAATCAAAGCACCAAGTGCACAGAAAGCGACCCCCCAATCTTTTACTGCCGAAATAGCGATGCTGCGTCCTCGTAATTCCGCAACACCTGTTTCGACGTTCCGCAGGCGCGTATCAATAGCGTCAATCGTTGAATTAATTTTCTCAATATCTGACTTTATAGCGGTTTCTGACTCTTTCACAATCTCCCGTATCTTTTCCAAGTCTTGAGTGGTCAACTCACCGAGAGCTGGTAAAGTGGTCAGAGAAAAGAGTATAAAGAGAAAAAGTATCGTTTTCATGAAGTGTTCCAGTGCCAGTTTGGTTTATCCCCCTGCAATGGTGGGATAGTAGCAGAAACCAAAAAGGATTCTTTGCGGTGCTACCCTAAGCTGGTTAAAATAGTGTAGCAGATTGATGAAAATGAGGCAAGTTAAATCGCACTCACAGACGAGAATATTTCCTTGCTATTGGCATCTAATTGTGGTATACTTAATAGTTAGATGTCAACAAAAAGGAGGGAAGAATGGCTTACATAATTTGTGAACCGTGTGTTGATGTCATGGACACTGCATGCGTCGATGTCTGTCCGGTAGACTGTATACACACCAGCGAAGGCGAGAAGCAGCTCTACATTGATCCGGACGTGTGTATTGACTGTGCGGCGTGTGAACCTGTGTGTCCGGTGGACGCGATCGCTATGGAAAGCGATGTCCCCGCTGAGTGGGAATCTTATATTGAAATCAACCGCAAATTCTTCGAGACTTTCGTTAAACCAGAGACTTCGGACAGCGAAGCCGACGACACAGGTAAACCGAAACAAGGCAAAACACAAGGCATCCCCGAAGAGTTTGTGCAGCTGCCAGAGGTACCGGATACAAGACTCCGCACCCCGTTCAATGTGTTGGCGATGCTCGGTCAACCTATTCTCGGTGCGTTCTCATCAAAGTTCAAAACGCAGCTTGAGGAGATGGCAGGAAACACGCGTGTCTTCAGTTCTGCGGTATCTACAGGTATTAACAGTCTTGTTAACCTGACACTCTATCCACTAATCCTTTTCTTCATCGGGTTCCGAGGGCAAGAAGCCGACCTTTTCTCAAGTAGCGGAAACTTGATGATCTTCCTCGGTATTGTCATTGCGGTCACCGAAGGGATTTACCGTTTTAAGGATGAATTCGGTTCAACAATGGAACAGCCGCGTTACGGCGCGTCGTTCTACGGATGGATGATGTCGCTCGTTGCGACCCCACTTCTCATCGGCGCACGTTCTGCGTTGGTTTCGGAGCCAGCAGCACAACGGAAAACTGTGCCCGGGGCGGTCACTGTGGATGGCGCAATTTATACCGACGATATCAAGGAACGATACCGACGTTACGGGATGATTAATCAGGTCTCAGAAATGGCGGACTACTATCGCATCGAAATTGAGTTCCCACGATGGGTACCGCATTCCTCGATGAAAGAAGAATACGGTCTGCCGGATAGATTGCCGGACTATGACTACGAAGTCCATTTAAGTTCTCCGTATTCGATAGAAACTACACCCGTATCGGAAACCACTGTTACAGTTCAGACGCAGCTTCCTGTGAACCCGAAGACAGGTCAGATGGAAGACCCACGGTTTGAGAATGTTGTCGGACGTGCAAGTTCTTTCCCGAACGGTTTTACGAGTGTCTTTCCGATTCAAGCGCAACCTGTGGATTTCCATACGCACTATCGGAACAGGGTACTCGAAATTGTTGTCCCGAAAACTGGGACTTACGCTGAACTCGGCTTGGAACCGCCTATCCACTACGCGAAACTCAAGGGATAGGTTTTCAACAGTTCTGATGTGTTAACGTCTGGTTAGGTAGTGGCAAACAGTGTCCGCATGAAAATGGCGAGTAAGCACTATGTTGGATAAAGAGACGCTTGTCGCTTATGACAAGCGTTATCTCTGGCATCCGTTCACGCAGATGCAAGATTGGATGACAGAGGATGTCGTCGTCATCGAACGTGGTGAGGGGTGTTACCTTGTAGATATTTCTGGGAACCGATATATTGATGGCACGGCATCTATGTGGACAAACGTCCACGGACACAATCACCCCAAAATAAATGCAGCACTCAAAACGCAGCTGGATAAAGTCGCACATACGACACTGCTTGGATACAGTAATATCCCTGCGATTCAACTGGCACAAAAACTGGTGGAAATCACGCCTGCAGGACTCGACAAGGTATTTTACTCGGATAACGGTTCAACGGCTGTCGAAATTGCCTTGAAGATGGCGTATCAGTACTGGCAACACAAGAGAGAATCGCAACGGGAACTCTTTATTCACTTTGATAATGCCTACCACGGTGACACGATAGGTGCGATGAGTGTCGGCGGTATCAACAGTTTCCACAACACCTTTGATTCCCTCCTTTTCAGAGGTGTGCGTGTGTCTGCCCCTGAAACCTATCGTCCTGACCGTGATAGAGACGCGTCCGGGAATGGTAAGGGTGCTGCGTTGAAGACCCGCTGGCTCAATGCTGTGGAAGCTGCGCTCTCAGAAAATGTGGGTCGGATCGCTGGTATCATTCTGGAACCGCTTATTCAGGGTGCTGGTGGGATGCTGATGGCTCCGAGAGGCTTTCTGAAGGAGCTCTCCGTATTGGCGAAACGGTGGGAAGTGCTTCTGATCCTTGATGAGGTGATGACCGGTTTCGGACGCACCGGTAAAATGTGGGCATGTGAACACGAGAACGTTACATCTGACATCCTATGCACGGCAAAAGGTCTCGCTGCCGGTTACCTTCCGCTCGCTGCGACCCTTACCACAGACGACATCTATAACGCCTTCCTTGGCGACTATAAAGACCTCAAAACCTTTTTCCACGGTCATACCTTCACAGGCAACCCTTTGGCATGTGCTGTGGCGTTAGAAAATATCGCTATTTTCGAGCGTGAAAATCTCCTATCCGAACTTCAGCCTAAAATTGAACACTTCAGAGATCGACTTCAGGGTTTCTATGCGCTGCCGCACGTTGGGGACGTACGCGTGTGTGGTCTCGCTGCTGGTGTGGAACTTATGAGGGACCGAGAGACGGACACACCGTATCGGTTTGAAGAGAAGGTAGGTATCCGGGTATGCAAGGAAGCACTCAGTCGGGGTGCGATGCTCCGACCGCTTGTCAATACGATTGTCTTGATGCCACCGTTAAGCATATCCATTGCCGAGTTAGATTCGCTGCTGGACATCGTTTATAGTGCTATTGAGGTAGTCACAGGAAAATAGGCGGGGTTTGATGAAGATTAATTTATTAATTCGGTAATGTCTCAGGAACCTCTTGGTAGGAGCGAGCTGTGCTCGCGATCCGTATAATTCCGAAATATTTTCTTAAACTTCATGTAACCCCGCCTGCATGGGTTCGGAGTGCGTTTAGAAGCCGGCGCGGCCGACTGCCGTATTTTTCGCTCTATCCGTCACCTGAATCGTGATTGCGTGCGCGCCTTCTGGGAGCTCACCGGTTTCCAATAGGAGCTGCTCACTTTTGGAATCAAAGATACCGTCATCAGGGAAGATCGCCTTCCATTCCTGATCGCTGTCAATCTTATAGACGGCTTTCTCGATGGGTGTCGCCATATCTGTAACGGTACAGGTAATCTTATAAGTGCCGTCACCGTTCTTAGCGGCTTGAATGTCACCGATAGCAGGTTGGGTATTATCTACATCAAAGGGTTTGCTCATCTTCTCAGCGGATTTCGCCCAGCCGACAGGATTGCTCAGTTTATCCGTAGCGACAACTTTCACCTGATAGCGTCCATCTGCGACGGTCGTAATATCCCACTCGTATTCAGCTTTGGTGAGTTCTTTTTTCAGGAGCCGCCAGTTTTCCTCGGTGGCTGCTTTGTAGTAGAGCGTATATTGGAGTGTATCATCGTTCGCATCGGCAACATTCCAAGTGACCTTCCAAGTTTTGGTGGGACTATCACTATTGCCGGATCCGCCGCTGCTACCACTTCTTGATCCTGGAGGCGGTAGATTGCCGCCGGAGCGTCGTCCCTGCTGTTGGTTACCACCGCTGCCGTCATCTATGGTGATACCGGTAAAACGTGGCTCAACATTCGCCTGTACGGAGGCGAGCGTAACCTTCTTCAAGACGGGTGTTTTCGCTGCGTCGGTTGTTGTGAACTTCGCGCGCCACTGGATGAATTGTGCATCTCCATTCGTAACTTGTGACCCTTCGGCGGTTGCGAGTTCATCTGACCAGTCGCTCCACGTGTCGTCCGGTTTTTTAGTATTACCGGTTCGGGTTGAGAAGGTAACCGTGGCATTTTCCTCCATACTCCCTTCCCAAGAGAGTTTTCCCCAACGGGAGAGGCTTTTTGCGTCGTGAACCTCTGACTCAAGCGTTCCTTCTTCCACGTAGTCGGTTGTAACGGTAAAGAGTTTACCGGGGTTGCCGGTTGCCAAGAGGGTCGTCGGTTTTCCGTCAACCTCTCTTTGATGGATCGCGACGACTTGGTCTGCTGAGCATTTACCGATTTCGGTATGATCACCTGTCATGGCGTTGACGCGATAGATTTTGCCTTCGTTTCCTGTTCCAACAAGAATTTGGGAGTCGCTTTCCAAAACGATCGCCAAGATAAGCGGTTCTGGCGAATTCCAAACCGATACGGTCGTACCGTCTGGGCGGATTTTGTAGAGATTAGACTTATTCTCTTGTGGCGGTCCACCGCCTGGAGGTGGCGGTCCTGTGGGTGTAGGTGGTCCTGCGCTGCCATTGCCACGGCGGTTTCTTGAGGGTTCAGCGGGTTGAGATGTAACCGCTGCAGCGTAGAGATTCCCTTTGCTGTCCATTTCGAGGACACGAATTTCTTTTTCTCTCGCTTGATAAATAACCTTTGCGGTGCCGTCGTCCATAATGTGGTAGATGATGCCGTTGTCGCCGCTTCCTGCGTAGAAACCGTTTTCGTGGGCAAGGAGCGTCATAATATTTTGTTCTTCGGCATCAAATAGGACACTGGATTCACCGTCCGGTGTGATTTTGTAAATTTTGCCATCGGTACCGGTTGCGGCGTAAAGATTCCCAGCATCGTCAAAGTGTAACGCCCAGACGTACTTATCGCCTTCATTGAGAATAGTTGTCGGCGGGGTCGTAGCGTCAGTGATTTTGTAAATCAAGCCGTCGGGTCCTGTGCCGGCATAGAGTGCGCCGTCGGGTCCGATTGCGAGGCTATAGATAGTGACTTCGGGTGAATTATAATAGAGTTCAGCGGAGTCGCCACCCGCACTAATTTTGTATATTTTCCCTTCGTTACCCGTACCGGCGTAGAGGTTGCCTTCTGAATCTTCAACGAGTGCCCAGACTTGGGTCTCTTTCAATTTCGTGAAATCGTCAATCTTCAGGGACAGCATCACGTCCCCGGTACTTGTGAGCGAGAGGTTTTTAGGCTTACCAGACTCGAAATCCGAATGGTTCTGCTGTTCCCACAACGAAGTTTTTACAGCGGATGCGACTCCGGCGAAAATAAGGATAGTAAGAATAAAACTCCAAAAGGAGATGACGCGGCGCATTGAAAATACCCTCCTATAGGGTTGTTTAAGCGAATCTTGATCGTAATGTGACAAGTCGCCAAATTGAAGTATGTGTCCGTAGGTGCAGTCTCCAAGCGTATCTACGAGGCACAAAGGTTTGTAGATGTAATGTTATTCGGCGTTCCTATCAACAACAAAACGGATGAAACCACTACCAGAAATCACGTAGTCTGTGGACACCTTATCAACATGTAAGGCTGTTCCCGAAGTGTACCCACTATTGCCGACGACCTGTTTCGCGGTATTCATGACAGACATGACTGAAGGCGGTAGGTTCGAGAACTCTTCGCCTTGAACAGTGAGCCCCGGTTGGGGTACAGAGAGTTCCAAAACGATATTGGAATTGTTTTCCTCGCGTTTCAACAGTTCGACGAGTTGGTTAATGTTTCTGTATCGGAAATTATAGGGTGCCCGGGAACGCTGCCACGACTGGTAGAAATTGCCGTTGGAGGCGAGGAGTAAAACGAGTCCGTCAGGCGTATCTTTTGGAATTGTGATCGTTCCTGTTAGAACGATAGGCATCTCAAGATAGGGCTGCAGCGTTATTTCGACTGCGACGGTCTCGCCGGGACGATACCGCAGTTTATCGACGCGTAGGCTCTGGATTCCTGCTGTCCGGCGTTTATCTTCTATCTTGATATCGAGATCAACTTTTTCTACGTGAACCTTTGTGTACGTGTTGCTATCCAACATTGACATCGGCAACGATAGTGTTTGCATGACCCCGGACGCGGGTGAACCGCTGGAAGAATAAATATTGTTATAGGTTAACTCTCGATTCTTCAGATCAGGGTGATCTTTTAAGGTAATCTTTGTGCTCAAGTTAACCGTATGGTCGTGGAAATAGAATTCCAGGGCATCCAAGAGAAAAGATGTGCCTATTCCGGCATAAAGACCAGATACGCCGCGATCCCTTATCACTTCATAGTATTTTTGGTGCTGTTTCCCGTCAGTTGTCTGTATGTTGACATTGACCGGAATATAGCTCGGGTGTTTCCCGATAATACCTGCGATGGAAGTTTCTCTATCTTGGACTAAGGTGCCGATGGGTTGTGTCGGTGCGGCGATTTTTGAAGATCTGGCTCTGCTTGGGAGAATGAAATGTACGTATCCACCCGAAAGCGGTAGGTTCACATTCCCTTCCGACGATGCCCCGTGTCCATAAGCGAGTAATTCTTTCCCGTCTACATGGGTGATCGTTCCGTAACCGAACATCGTTACATCGCCACGGACAAATTCGGTTCCGATAATTTGTCCTTCCTCAATAGGTGATTCTTTAATACCTCCGCCGCCGCCTGCCGCTTGGACGGGTGTAAAGTTGAATTTATTAAAGACCGGTTTAACGAACCGCATCAGTTCTGGCTTCAGTGGTGGCATTGCGAGCGGTATTGATAGCCGGGCAGACTGCGTTCGGACCGGGAGATTAGAAAGGTTGTGAGACCACATTTCTTCAAAGGTCCGAGGCATCTCGGTAACTTTACCGTCGCGAAGGAGAGACGCACCCATATCTAAACCGGATGCTTGTACCCCAGCTGCAGCACCGAAATCAAAGAGTTGCGTGCCTTGGTAACTCAAATTGGGTTCCATGCCACGTTGTGCCACTTTAACCATCAATTCGATGGGTGTTACGCCAAAGAGGTTAGCATGTTCGCGCTGATTGAAATATCCGAGAGACAGTGCCCCCATGAGCCGTCCGTTCATATACATCGGACTCCCACTCATCCCACCTGCGACACCCGTCTGTTTAAAGTTGTCACTAAGACCTTTACACCATACGACGTGCCATCCTGGAAAATAATCGTACTCAACGCTTACAACTTCGTAGTCAAATTCTTCAACCGTTGTTCCAGAAAATACCGTGTAGCCTTTCCCTTTCATACCCTGTTTCACTTCGGACAACGGCATAAACTTCTCAGCATCCCACTTAATCTGTGCGTGGCTATAGTAGGTAGTCAAGCAGAACACTATCAGTGTGCAAACCCAAGCCTTTTTCACAGTGTTACTCCTCCCTGAACTGTTCAAAATCTGTTTTTTTGTTCGTAACAAGAATCTCAATGTCATGTCATATTCTAAAAACATTCAAGAATAATGGTCATATTCCAAAAATATTCAAGACTAATGATATATTATATCAAAATAGCGAACCTGATGTCAACTGAATTGCTAAAAAAGTTGTTATATGAGTCTACCTAAGCGTGATTTCCAATTGCTATTTTTTCTTTCGCGTGTTATCTTTAACATAAGATTTCAGCATCCATCAGGAGAATTTGTTTAGAATATGCCCAACACCGCTTGTATTCTCTCAATCGACCAAGGGACGACAGGGACGACAACACTCCTTGTTGACGTGCGTGGTAACATCGTTGCGAAAGGGTACCGAGAATTCACACAGTATTACCCACGTCCCGGTTGGGTAGAACACGATCCGGAGGAAATTTGGCGTGCGACTCTCGAAGCGATAGATGCGCTTTTTGAAGATAAGACCCCTAATATTGTCGCGCTTGGCATTACCAATCAACGTGAGACGACGCTCATCTGGAATCGGCAGACGGGTGAACCGATCCATCCGGCTATCGTCTGGCAGTGTCGGCGGACGGCTGAGACGTGTGACAGACTGACGAAACAGGGGTTTTCAGCAGAGATAAAAAAAAGAACAGGTCTCGTGTTGGATGCTTATTTTTCCGCGACAAAGGTGGCGTGGATTCTGGATAACGTCAGCGGAGCGCGGGAACAAGCAGAACGTGGGGAACTGGCATTTGGGACCGTAGACACTTGGCTTTTGTGGAAACTAACGGATGGTGCTGTCCATAAGACCGACTATACAAACGCATCGCGGACGCTTCTCTTTAATATTAATACGCTTTCGTGGGACGAGAGGCTTTTGGAAATCTTCAACGTCCCTAAAACGTTATTGCCGGAAGTTTTTCCATCTGCAAACAACTTCGGTACGGCGAGTTTTTATCGTAACTTCTGGCTTGAAACCTTTGATAAAAATATCAGTTTAGATGGTGTACCGATTGCTGGAATAGCAGGGGATCAACAAGCCGCCCTCTTTGGACAATTGTGTACAGAACCCGGTATGGCAAAAAACACCTACGGCACCGGTTGTTTCCTGATGCTCAATACAGGTGCTGAAAAGGTCGAAACAGATAGCGGATTGCTGACAACACTCGCCTGTAGTTTAGATGAGAGTCCTGTCTACGCGCTTGAAGGTAGCGTATTCGTTGCCGGTGCCGCTGTCCAATGGCTACGGGACGGCATCCAGATTATTGACAACGCTTCGGAGACGGAAGAGATCGCGTCCGGTGTCCCTGATACGGGAGGTGTTTTTGTGGTGCCAGCCTTTACGGGTCTCGGTGCCCCTTATTGGGATGCTCAGGCGCGGGGTGCTATCCTCGGTTTAACACGCGGGAGTACACGCGCACATATCATCCGCGCCACTTTGGAATCCATTGCGTATCAATCGGCAGATGTCGTCACTGCGATGGTAGCAGATGCAGGTGTGACGATTGATCGGTTGCGCGTTGACGGTGGTGCGACTGCGAACGATTTCCTGATGCAGTTCCAAGCGGATATTCTCGGCATAGATGTGGAGCGTCCGGCACAGATCGAATCAACAGGATTGGGTGCTGCGTATCTCGCTGGCATCATGATCGGGTTTTGGAGCGACGTTGAAGCACTTGAGGCACACCGCTCTGCGGAAACAACAGCCGCTGACGATGTTTCTACGATGCGTGTCTTTTCACCGGAGATTGACACGGACGAACGGAACCGAAAACTTGAACAGTGGAAGAGTGCCGTAGAACGTGTGATAGGTTAAAATGCGACTCCAATGGAAGTATTCCCTTGTTATCAACCTTTCTGTCATAGCCATCTTGGTGGCATTTTACTTTTTTGATAGTATCCGAGTCCGGCGCGAAATGAATGCGCTCCACGCTTTGGGTGCTGAGCGGGGTGCCGAACTGAAAAAGATGGTTGAAAATACCATACTCCCTGCTGTTGTCTCGGAAATCGAAACGGCAAAAGCATTCGATGCCGTCCAACTTGATAATGCGCTTGATGAACTCAAGCGTGAGAACTCAGATATGCAGGATGTGTTAGACATTCATGTGTCGTTAGACGATACGCGTATCCGTTCGAGCCTGCTAACACGCGATGATACCGCCAATATTAATCTCGACGCGGCAGATCTCGCGCAAATTGAGACGAAGGGTGCGAGGATAGACACCGTAGAAGATCAGAACGCAACCGCTATTGTTATTAAATACTTCGTTTCGTTGACACCACCTAAGCAGATTGAGCCACCTGATGTCGCTTATCAAACCACTTTAGATGGTGGTAGTATCTCTTTTCTACTCTGGAAAACGCTTGTGGCACAAGATATCTATGTTCTTGATGCAACGGTGACAGTTGTCGAAAGAGGAAAAAGATGGCGGATTATGGATAAGGAAGGTGAGAATCTCTATACCCTATGGGAAGAGCAGGACACGTTATGGATCCAAAAAACACAGGTCGGATATATTCAGGTGCTTTTTAATGTGCCAGATATTGACAAGTCAATCCGATATGCTCTGCTCATGCACGCAATCCTGATTGTTATTGTCGGCGCGCTGCTCGTTATGTTGATTGATCTAACGACCAATCATCTGATTATGAGACCCTTAAAACGGATGACAGGGATTATTCAGAGTGCGGAAAGTGGCGACTTACCTGTTACGCAGAACTATTCCTCGGATGAGATCGGGCGCGCGACCTATAACCTTGTTCGGATGTTGTGGCAATTGCGGGACTCGCATTCAAAGCGGATTGCTGCCTTAGGACAGTTCGCTGCTGGCGTGGCCCACGAAATTCGGAACCCCCTTAATTCCATCGGGATGACAGCACAGCACCTGAAATCTGTTTTTTCACAACAAAAGGTCAGTAAAGATGATATCGAAGAGGCGAAAGAACTTTTAGAGATCGTTGACAACAAAATTCGGGAACTGAAGCAGACTTCGGAGCAGTTCCTCACCTTGAACCGACCCCGAAGATTGAACATAAAACCGGTAGACCTGAATACCCTTGTGGAGCAGGTATTATCGGAATTTGCACTTATCGCCGAAGAAGCAAACGTTCAGATCATCAGAAATTATGAAGACAACATTCCGAATGTTCCGCTTGATGCCACCTTAATGCGGCAGACGCTTTTTAACTTCGTGCAAAACAGTATCCAAGCCATGCCGAAGGGTGGCAGTATCTACATAAGCACTTCCGACGAGGGAGAAGAGGATGAAGCGGAACACGTGGTGATCGAAATTCGGGATACCGGTATCGGCATCGCCGAAGAAATTCAGGAACAGATTTATGACGCTTATTTTACAACGAAGGACGCGACCGGTGGTATAGGACTCGGACTCGCCATTTCACACCAGATTATCACTGCTCATGCGGGTAAGATTGAAGTCCGAAGCAAAATGGGAATGGGAACGGCTTTTGAAATCAGCCTTCCGCTAAACAGGGATCAATTTTCATAGAAGAGGAGAACCAAACGATGGCATCCATACTGATTGTAGACGACGACCAGGCGCAACTGACAATTCTACAGCGCATTTTAAAACGCGAGGGGTACACGGTTGAGACTGTCGAGGACAGCCAAGCTGCACTTGAGGTTTTAGAGGATCGGATGTTTGACCTCGTTATTAGCGACATGTGGATGTCCGCACGGTTCGAGGGTCGAGACCTACTACGTGAGATAAAACGGACTGATCCCGATCTGCCGGTGCTTATTATGACGGCTTATGCGGAACTCAACGATGCTGTCAATCTCGTGGCACATGAGGGCGCGTTTTACTATCTTGAGAAACCGATCCAGATTGATGTTCTCAAACGCGAGGTGAAACACGCACTACAGATGCGCGGTGCCCTTTCGGAACCGGGAGCGGAGAGCGACGAATCTATCCCGGAAATTCAGATGGAGGAAATTGTCGGTGAAAGTGAGGAGATGCGGGAGTTGTTAAAAAAGATGGCTCGGATCCTGCACCGCGGTGTCACACAGGTGCTCATCACAGGCGAGACAGGTTCCGGTAAGAGTCTCATCGCACGCGCACTTCACAAACACGGACTTAGAAAGGACAAGCCTTTCATCGCCATTAACTGTGGTGCTATCCCTGAAACATTGATTGAAAGCGAACTTTTTGGACACGAAAAAGGGGCTTTTACGGATGCCTCACATCAGAAGAAAGGACTTTTTGAGGTCGCCAATGAGGGTGTATTGTTCCTTGACGAAATCGGTGATCTTCCGATCCAGACGCAGAGTAAACTGTTGCACGTTCTTGAGGAACGCGAGATACGTCGGATTGGCGGCACGCAGAGCATCAAAGTCAATGTATGCGTGATTGCTGCGACGAATAAGGATTTAATTCAGGCGGTCCGAGACAGCACCTTCCGAGAGGATCTCTATTTCCGTTTGAATGTGATTCCGCTTCACGTTCCACCACTTCGGGAACACCCAGAGGACATCCCGACGCTCGTGAATTTCCTTATCCAGAAGTTCAGCAACGAATACGCCGAAGCAACTCCGAAACAGGTTACACCGCAAGCGATGTCCGCGCTCCGACGTTATGAGTGGCCCGGTAATATTCGGCAATTAGAAAATTATCTTCGTCGGATCTTCGTGCTTTCGGAAAACGAAGTCATCGACAAAGACGAACTGCCACCAGAAATCATAGATACTTCACTACCGACGACAGACGTGGAATTCGATATTCCGGAAGAGGGTGTTTCACTTGATGAAATTATTAAGGAATATGTGTGCAGTGCGTTGACGAAAAGTAACGGGACACAGATTCAAGCGGCAAAACTGCTCGGTATCTCGCGTCGCAAACTCCAGCATCGGATGCAAAAATACGGGCTGCAAAGTCAAGATTTCAAGGCGGAGTCTTAGCGGAGGGCGTTTGCACTGGTGATTAAGGCTTTAGGGGACGCTAATATCTACGGAGTTGTGTGTCAATTTCTTCTGCCCATTGATCTATACCGCCGACGAGGCTCTTCACCGATTTAAAGCCGAGTTGTTGTAAAAGGAACGCGGCATCCAGACTCCGCATTCCCCAGTGGCAGTATACGACTATCTCAACCCCAGGGGTAATCTCTCGAAACCGTCTTGGCAATTCGCTTAACGGGATCGGCGTTGCCCCTTCAATGTGAACCATCTCATACTCCCATTTCTCACGGACATCCAACAAAATGAACCGTTTACCTTCGTCTATTATCTCTTTGAGTTGGTTCGGTGTGATCGTGTACGTATCGGCATCCAGCGGAAGGATCGCTTCCGCTACGCTGGGTGCAGCCTTCGGTAGATTCCGTCTTTCCCGACTTCCCGTAAACCGTCGCTGTATCTTTTTTAGTGTTTGTTTGATATATCTGAACATCTTGCTACTTCTTTTGCACAGTATTTAATCACAGAATTGGATTCTATAGAAAGAAAGTTGTGTTTTTAGAAACGCACCGTCACGCCTAAAGTCGGAAGAATTGGTAAAAGGGGTTCTTCATCAACAGCACAGCCGACAATAGCGTTTGTCTCTTCATCTCGGACTTCGCTAAAGGCGTATTGATCCAAATTCTGCTGGTTATATAAGTTCAAAATTTGGAAATACCAAGAGAGTTCCCATCGCCGATATGGACTCCGCTTTGTCATCCGAAAATCGAGGCTATGATAAGCAGGCATCCGTTCTGAGTGCGTGTCCCCGAACTGTCGATCACAAAGGATACCCCCGTTGGCTTGGACTTCTCTGTGAATAAGCGGTGTTCTCGGTTCACCGGTATGGAAACGCCAACTGATATAGAGGTGCCAAGTCGGTGCGAACTGGTAGCTACTGCTGACGGCAAAAGCGTGTCGCCGGTCGTGTTGACGGAAGATTGTCTCATCACCAGCGATTTCTTCTGCGAGACCGTAAGCATAACCGAGTGTCCACGACAATCGGTTTGAAACGGCGTGTGTCATGAATACATCAAGACCTCTGGCATCTCCGGACTGCGGGGGGTCGAAAACCTGGTTCTGCCGTCCGAACTCTCGTAACCGTCCAACGAGATTATTATATGTGTTGTAGTAGCCTTCGACACGGACTAAGAAGCTATTGATAGGCGTATATTCGGCACCGATGACGTAATGTACAGCATTTTCGGCACGTCCGACGGTTTCGATACCGTCCTCGACAGGGACTTCCATGAGGCTAACGGGTTGATGGTAGATACCCCAGGCACCGCGTAAAATGAGGTTGTTTGTCGGTTTTACCGCGAGTGCGACTCTCGGTCCAATCTCATAGCGTTGGATACCTTCTTCTCGATACAGTTGGTAGACATAACGTCCGCCGACATTGAGTGCGAGTTTCGAGTGGAGTTGCCACTCATCTTGTAGGAACGCGTTGAATTCGGTGCCGCTATCGTCAACATCAGCGAGAATCGGCTTATAGACATCTATACCGGCTTGCCGTTCTTGAACGTTATATTGATACGCTGCAGTCAACCATCGCCAAGTTACACCTGTACGAACGGTGTGATTATCAAAAAGGTTTGCTGTCAGTTCCGTTTTTGTGCCAAAAAACCCGAAATTTCGATCGTCGGTGTCTGCTCTCCCGCTTGTTCTCTCCCGATTAGAAATGCCCCCGAAAACGAACACGTCTGTCCAGTGTGAATCCGCGAAGGTATGTCGCCATTTTGTCCAAACCGTTGAATTATTGTACAGGGAATCCAAGTTATTGTCTACATCATCCAAACGTTGATGATTCTTGTCCCAACCGTATAATCCATTAAGCGTGAGTGTGTCTGACGGTGTGAGTTGATATGTGAATTTCCCATAGACATCAGCATATTGGGGATTATAATCTTCATCAAGTTCAATGAGTGCGAGAATGAGGTCAATGTACCCACGTCGTGCGGATAGGAGCCAGCTACCTTTCTCAGTGAGCGGTCCCTCGAGAGTGGCTGTTGCGTTGATTAGGTCTAACCCAAAATTTGCCGAGAATTTCTCCGTGTTCGGTGTTCTCGTTGTGATGTCGAAAACGCCGGACATCTTTTCTCCATATTCGGCAGGGAATCCACCCATGAGTAGCTGCGTGTTCTGAACGAGATCGAGACCGATGAGTGAAACTGCGCCGCCGAAATCTTGAAGATGATAAGGATCATAGAGTTCCATTCCGTCTAACCTGACAGATATATCGCTTTTTTCTCCGCCTCGGACGCTGAATCGCGCGCTATAATCGGTTGACGCGACCCCGGGAAAGACGTGTCCCGCTCGCATCACATCGTTATCAACTAACGGGAAGCGTTCAATTTCTTCTTTGGAGATGGCTATTCTCGTGGACGTGCCCTCGTAAATGGTAAAACGACCTGGGGTTACAACGATTTTTTCCAATGTTATAGGTTTTGCATCATCTTCAGCAAGAACTGGACATAAATTTGGAGCACCCAAGAACGCGATACAAAACACGATAGATATAAGGTTCCGAAAATTGGATATGCACATTCACCTGTCCCTCAAGGATTCTAAATTGACTTGACTCTATACAACAATTATAGCGTACTTTGGCGTTGCTGTCAATTTCGTGTGACCGGTGTGCAGTTGAAATGTGCAAAAGCATTGACCGTGTTAATATTTCTATGCTAAACTATATTCCAAAGTTTAAAGACAAATAAGCGGGACGGTATGTTCTCAGTAAAATGGAAACGTGTGTTTCTTTTGGACGCGCCGCAAGCAGTCGAATTCACCGAATGGACATTGCCGACTTTCTGGGGACATCTTAAACAATAAACGATCAGGAAACTTTTCAGATTACTGAAACTTATTATGAACGAAGAAATCATATCTGCATTAACGCGTAGCATCGCTTCTCTGCTCACACAACAGCAGGAAGCCGGAAATTTTGAGGGACGACTCTCGTCAAGTACGTTCCCGACCTGTGCTTATGCATGGATCCAACTTGCGCGAGACGAGATGCCGGATTCCGACCTAATTAATTGGTTCAAGGGGAACCGACACGAAGATAGCGGATGGGGGTTGGATACGGCGAACATATCAAACGCTGAAGCGACTCGATTTGCCCATCTAATCCTGTCGGAAATAAATCAACGCGCGCCGGATCCATCTCTCGAAAAACTATTGGCATCTATTCCGCAACCGCCGCCACACCTCGCCTTAGTTAAATTGGCGTACGCCGCTTTTGACCAGTTTGACTGGAACGATCTCACCTTATCAGAAAATGCGTTGCCGCTTATGAAATTGGCACGACAGTTGACGAAGATCCCGCTACTCGGAAAACGGTTGAAACCACCGAGACATCGGCTGCCACCTGTTGCGCTGTTCAACACCAAACTTTTCGATGCGCTGTTCATTGCTGAACGACACACACTCGTGCCTGTGTTCATTTTAATAGAATTAAACACGACAAGACGACCTGAAATGATTGCGGCACTTGCTGAATGGCTGAAAGGACACGTTCTCAGCGATGGCAGTTGGTTTCGGGTGAACTATATTACGGCACTTTCGGTCCTGGCTCTTATTGAACTCCAAGAAAAATGGGACCCCGACGAAGGGACTGCCGAATTTATTGAACGTGGCATTGCATGGCTCCACGAGACCCGAAACCCTGATGGCGGATGTCGAGAGGCACTGAATCTGAATGTCTGGGATACGGCGTTGAGCATCATCGCACTCACAGAGGTGCATGCGACTAACGGAAAGACAACGTCTCTTAGTGCTGAACAGATAGAAAAAGTGAAATCTGCTGCGCGGTGGCTTGTTGACCATCAGAATGCAAATGGCGGATGGGCGTTTTCGGGGTTAAGCGATAGTTCGCTGCCGAGCGACGCGGACGATACCGCACTCGGTACCCTTGCGTTGATACGTTCGTGCGCTGTAGAGGCAGGGTCGCCTCACCCATACACTGACGCGATTCACCGCGGGGTCGGCTGGTTAAAAACACAACAAGGGCGCGAGGGGAGTTGGAGTACATATCAACCCGGGCAAGGAGATGTCGGGTGTGTCAGTATCACGGCGCATGCGATTGAAGCACTCCTCGCTTTTGATAAACTTGACCTTGCAGATAAACCGGAAATTGAGCGTGAGATGCAGTACGGTATCAGATGGCTTCGCCGTCAGATTCATCAAGACGGTTACTGGCGAGACCTCTGGTTGGCAAAAGATACTTACGGTACGGCTTGTGCGATAACCGCACTCGTGAAAGTCGGACTCAGAGATACACCGGAAGTCTCTGCCGGTGTTGAATGGTTAGAACGCAGCCAAAATGCGGATGGCGGTTGGGGTGAAGATATGTTCGGGAATCCGATTGAGAGTACAATAGAACAGACGGCGTGGAGCACTTACGCACTTCTACGAGTGGACCCCGAAAACTGTGCAGCCCAAAACGGCATCCGGTTTCTGCTCAAACACCAACGGGAAGACGGTTCGTGGCAAGATCAATGCGTCGGTATCTATTGGGAGATTATAGGTGGCTACGCGGACCCGATCAATGCGTCCGTTTTTCCGATACTCGCTTTGAACCAATCGCTGCAAACGACCTCATAGTTTCGCTATATGACGACATCACAAAGCATATCAGTCATTATTCCTATCCTGAATGAAGCGAAGATATTGGAGAAGACGCTCTCCGAACTCCAATCTGAATTGGGACAGCATGAACTCATCGTTGTAGATGGTGGGAGTACTGACGGTTCTGTTCATATCGCCGAGAAATATGGGAGGGTAATTACATCGGAACCGGGACGTGCGAAACAGTTAAACACAGGTGCAGCGTCGGCAACGGGGGATATCCTTGTCTTCCTACACGCGGATATTTGGCTCGAATCGGGAGCATTGGCATCGGTAGCGGATGCACTCGCTTCTGGGTGTGTCGGTGGCGGGTTTCTGCAGAAGATTGACGGTGCGCATTTCCTATATCGCGCCATTGAAATAACAGCCAACATCCGCGGGAAATATCTGAAGATTTTTTACGGTGACAGTGGTATCTTTCTAAGGCGTGTCGATTTCGAGAAGATCGGAGGTTTTCCTGAAACCCCGATTCTGGAAGAGATGGAATTTTCAAAAGCGTTACGGCGACTCGGCAAAACGACGCTGGTTACGCCGCGTATCCATATCTCCGCGCGGCGGTGGGAAGCGAAAGGGATCGTCCGTACCACGCTAAACAACTGGCTGATAACGCTTCTCTATTTTCTTAAATTCTCACCCGAGCAACTCGCTAAACTCTACCGGCATATTCGATAGCAAGTATGTTATTAGACGATTAATTGGACACCCAGAGATTGGCGGGGTTCCAAACCCCGCCTGCAGTACCGATTGTGTCGCATCTCATGAAAAAAGGCATAAATCCTAACTATTCGTCTGCTTTGTCAGATTCCTCTGTCGTCTTTTCCATTTCAATGACACCGTTACTCTGCCAGTTATCAGTCTTTTCCTTGAGTTTTTCGAGATCGTTTGGATTCTTAATATCGACGATGTGCGGCGTGATAATTATTACAATCTCTGCGTCTTCAATAGCGGTTTCGGTGCTTTTGAAGAGCCGACCGAGTAACGGGATGTCGCCTAAGATTGGGAGTTTGTTTTCGACCTGTTTCTGTTTCTTGCGGATAATCCCACCAACAACGATCTGTTGTCCATCTTCGATGTCAATATAGACGCTGATGGAATTGTCATCCGTGATAGGTGCGTTGAAGTCGGTAAACTCGATGAAATTACTGGCACTGATATTTGTAATATCCAGACCGATGGTGCGTTTACCGTCCTCGCCTGCTTGCGATTTAGCGATGTACGGTGTGAGTGAGATATTGATACCGACAGGCGGATCAATAAAGTCGTAGTTAAAGAGCGGTTGAGAGACGGCTTCCCCCAAGATGCTGGTCGTATCAACACTTTGGAGATACGGGATACGGCGACCGCTGCTCCACGTCGCGGCTCTTGAGTCTCGTGTTAACAGGGACGGTGTTGAGAGGGTTTGCACCTTGTTTTCACGCATGAGCGTATGGAGGAGTGCCATATATTCCTTGGTCGCTAAACCGAGGTTAAACCCTGAGATCTCCTGATCGAGTCCGAGTTGGGAATCAAGTTCACCGATGAGCGGGTTACCGGGAACCGGAGATACACCGAAGATTTTATTCTCTTGTGCCGTAAGTTCAATACCGAGTTTGGTGGTCTCATCAAGCGTGACTTCAAGGATTTGAATATCTATCCAGACTTGCCCGCGTACAAAGTCTAACTTTTTGATGAGAGCTTCGACATCAGGCAGGTATCGCTGGCGTGTTGTAATAATGAGAGAGTTGGTATCCTCATCAGCGAAGATGGTAACTTTTCCGCTCAAGGAGTTAATATCTTGCTGTTGCTGCATACCACCAGACTGGAAGAATCTCCTAATGCTGAACCCACCATCTCCGTCACCTTCCCACACCTGTTGCAACACTGTCTCAAGTTGCGTGGCATCTGCGTACTCAAGCCGAATAGTCGTTGTAATCTCTTTTTGTCCCTCTGGTGTCGGTGTATCCATGGATTCGATAAACTGTGTGATGAGCTCGAAGTTACGCTGTGTCGCCGTTGAGATGATAATAGCGTTCAAGGTAGGATACGGCTCAGCAGTGACATTACCTGCTAATGAACCTTGTGTCTGATTCCGGTTGTTTCGAGGGAGGAAGAAGAAAAAGTCCTGATTTCCTGAGCCACCCTGATAGACGTTGTTGATGATAGCGGCGATATTTTCAGCGTCGGCGTACCTGAGTTTGTACATGCGGGTACCCCATTCCTGGTCCGGCATGTTAACATCAAGTTTCTGGATGAGAGCATCAATCGTTTCAAAGTTCTGTGAACTCGTTGAGATCATAATAGCGTTGAGGCGTATGTCAGCGACGAGATGTACCTCGCCTTGCACACCGAATCCAGCATTTTCACTGGGTTCTCGGTCTCTGCGATCCCACCAAGGGCGGTCTCTGTCTTGACCGGTACTACCCCCTTCAAAGAGGTCTTGTAGATTCGGGACAAGGGTTTCAGCATCCGCAAACTTGAGAAAATAGAGTTTAATCTCTTCTTGCGTCTCCGCTTGGTCGAGTTCTTGTATGACTTTTTCGATGATGGAGAAGTTGCGCGGATCGGAGGAGACGACGATAATGTTGAGGCGTGCGTTGGGAGAGACGTTGACATCTCCGACGATACCGTGTTGGTCAATTCCTTGTTCACGTTCCCAGTTCCGTAGCCTTGCGCGGTCCCAGGAATCCATTCTGCGGCGGTTTTCTTCATTCTCACCGGTAATGACTTCTTGGAGTGTATCTGCGACATCCTCAGCGGATGCGTACTGAAGCCGAAAAGTACGGATTTCGGTCTGTGAGGTGGGGGCAATATCAAGGTCCTTGATGATTTCTTGTAAGAAGACCAAGTTCACTTCGGAGGCTTTCAGGATGAGTGTATTGGAGTTGGATTCAGGGATAATTTGGATCGTGCCGTCGAGGACTTCGTAGCCGGTGCCTTCGGTCTTCATCTGTTCTGCAGCGGTTCTCGCTTCTTCCACAGTCATACGGGTCGCGCCGGTCTGCTGATCGTCCCGTCCTTCATCCCGAAAAATGTTTGACAGTGCTTGTGCAACGCGATCGGCATCGGCATAAGCAAGCGGGATGACGAGAATCTTTAAGGGTGATCTTTCACCTGCGTCAGCAGCTTGCAAGATGGAAACGATACGGTGTATATTCGAGGAGACATCGGTGATGACGAGTGAGTTTGTTGTGGTATCCGCAAAAATATTTGCCTGTCTGTTGAGTAGCGGTTTGAGACGGTCTACTTGTTCTGAAGCGACAACATTCGTCAATTGAATGATATAAGTTTGAATCTCATCGGTAATATCAACGAGGTCGGGATCCGGGGTAATGCTTTTGACAACGCCTTTTGTGACCATAGCACGTGCGAAAGTTGTAACCAAGAGTGTACTATCGGTTTGGATGAGGGTGAGGTCATATTGCGTGAGGACGGTTTTGATTTGTTCGACAACTTCGTCAATGGTCACATTTCTGAGATTAATGAGTGAAAATCTTTTATCTCGAATATCTTCTTCACTTGCGATGATTGTTAGATCTGTTTCACGTGATAACCATTCAAGTACGCCTCTAAGTTCTTGACTGGTAAAGTTAAAATCGAAACGGATTGCGCGACCTTCATCGTCGGTTTGTGCGACGCGCATGGCGGGTTCCTGCTGTGCTTGGAGCTCAGCAACCCCGATAACAAGCAATCCGAAACAGAGAGATAAGAGAAAAAATGAGAGTCTTCGTCCTTGCATAACATCCGATCCTTTTGATTTAGTCCGTTTTTCCTGCCGACCTCGTAAGGTTTAAGCAGTTTTTTTGAGACCCGAAACCGGTTTACCGATCTCGGTAAAGTTAAAATATTTGAGCGATGAGAAATAGGTCAACATTTAAGTTTGTTGCGTCATTCCCACCACGATTGCGTCCGCGTTGTGATCCAGATGACTGCTTATCAGCAGAGATTCGCATATCGCGCACGGTTAGCCATTTGGTGTTTTCCTCAATCAGGCGGTTTAAGTTAACAAGTTTCTCAAGGTCTGTTTTAAATTTCATCTCAACGGTGTAAAGTTGCGTTTCGTAGGTTGGCGGTGCCAAAGCGAGTTGCTCGAGAAAGGCTGCTCGCTGTTCCTGAACCTTCTCAATGTATCCGACGAGTGCCGATTGAAGTTCACTTGCTGCGGGTTGATCTTCGGCGTATTCGTCCGGTGTTTGCATGAGAATTTCCAAAAGTGGACTGTTCCTTCGTAACTGTACTTTAACGGCAGCAGGTTTCGCACCGATGCCGAAAATACCGGGAGAAGCAGGGGTCTCAATTTTGAGAACTTGCGCCGCAAAGAAGCCTTGTCTGAAATCTGTTGCCCCGCGAAGTTGTTGTGTTACCATGCTTGTGATGTACGAAGCGAGTTTAGTACGTAGTGAAAGCGGTATCACTTCTGGCAGTGAAGCGTATTCCGAGGGGTCGGTAGGCGTTTCTGGATCCGCTGATTGTGCGTTACGTTCTGGTTCCGCATCTTCTGTGGACTCTGGGTCAGACGACGCTTCGTCTGTTTCGCTCGTCTTTTCCGTTGTGCCTGACAACCACGCATCCATCATCATGTCGAACGAGTCATCCTCTGCCTCCTGCGCTGCGATCTCTGCAAGTTCTTCTGCCTCTGCTTCAATATGCTTGAGATAGAGATAGAGAACGAGGCGTTCTCGGTTTTGCATCGTCAATTTTAGGCGTTGCTTACCTGCAGCAGGCTTTGTTAGGAGTTGATAATTCTGTTCGATACCGGCGCGCCTGACCAATCCATCAACGCGTGCTCGAATGACAGTCTCAGGCGGTTGGGTATCGAAAAGTGATACGGCCTCTTGATCATCATCCTGTGTCTGTTGATTTTCTGTGTCTGCCAAGCCGGTTGCCTTATAAATCTCGGCTTCAACGGGTTTAAGTACCTCTGCAGCGCGTACAAGATTTTCAGTTTTTAACAACTGTTCCTGTTTGGCTTTCGCCTCTTGATTCGCAAACAAGCCATAGAAAGCTGGAACAACTTGTATTGCTACTAAGACAAGAAGTACCGCCCCTAAAATGCCGATCAAAATTCGGGTCCGTGGCGTTAATTGGAGGTCCAGTTCCATCAATTTATCCTCTACAAAAATCCGAACATTTACGGATTCGGTTAAAGACTGCCCGATTAAAGGTGTCTATTTTATTTATCTTCTTGCTCTTGTTCTTTTTCTTGCTTTTGTTCTTTTTCTTGCTCTTGTTTTTCTTCTTGTTCGTCGGTTGTCGGTGCAGGTGGTTCGACATTTAGTTCGTCGTCCGCTGCTGCCGATTCATTTTCATCGACTGGAATTTCGGGCATCGGATACCGTTTTTCCGCAAATGTTTTGACAGCAGATGGGCTTAAGTTGCACCGCACCTGTACTTGAAAAATTTCTTTTCGATCTTGTGTAATTGTTGTAGTCTCGCCGGGTCGAATGTTGATAAAGACACCGGATCGCTCGAGTGCCCCTATAAGTGTATTAATCGCATTATGGGAGGAACCCTCCAAATTGAAACTAATGCGTGCGGTTTCAGGGACGTTGAGATTTGTAATGTTGAAATTTGTCCATGCGACCTGTGTTCTATCGCGAAACATCTCGCTGAGTGCGTGCAAAATATCGAGTGGAGAGATATTATGTGCTAACATCTCAGTGAGAGCCAACTCGCGTCCGAGTTGTATTTGTGCGTCTGCCATTGGTTGTGCATAGTCTGCGAGTCGTCGGTCTACGAGTTCGGATCTGTGTTTCTGTGTGCGTTGGAGCGTATAACCACCGAAAAGGGCACCCCCGATTATCAAGATCCCCAACCCTGCAGTCGCAAAAATCTGACGTTGCCGTGCCGTTTGCGTGAGCGTCTCGGCTGTCTCTTTCGGCAACAGAGAGACCTCGACAGCGGGATTCAGTGCGCTAAGTCCCACGCCTAATGGAACAGCCAACGTATCACCGTATTCGTCGAGTAGGGATGCGACTTCTGCTCGTTCAGATTCGATTTTGATACTGGCATGCTGTTCAATTGCGTGAATCGGATTCCAGAGTGTCGTCGGGATATTGAGTTCCGCTTCCAAAACAGCCGCGAGAGCGGGGACACGTGCGCCGCCACCGGATAACCAGATTTCGGACTCAGCAGTTGAGAGCGTTGGACTTTCGGAACCGATGGTCTCATTCTCGGCATTGCTGTCGTCGGGTTCGCGCTGTAGGTTCGCAGCAGCAATAGAACGCTGAAGTTCAGAAACTAACTGTGCTGTCCATGCGGATGTCGGTGTTTCATCCGCGGAGATGTGCCGTTTTTCTGCCGATGCAGCGTCGGCATCAATGTTTAAGGCACTGCTGATCTGTTCAGACAGATTGTTGCCACCGAGTCGGAAACTCCGTGAAAATCGGAGTGTACCGTTTTCAATGAAGCAGAAATCTGTGTGTGTCGCACCGATGTCAACAATGAATGTAGGTTTCGTACATCCACTGTTCGCTGCCGCCTCAGCGATCGCTATCATCGAAGGTGTTACGCCAGATGCGACAACGCCGTTTTGTTCGAGAAGGTCGAGATAATCCGTGACCGATGCCCGTCGGGTAGATATCAATTCTACGGAAGTTGCATCCGGTGTTCGGCGTACATCGTGATAAGTAAAGATCGCTTCGTCAATCCGAAACGGGAGTTCCGCTTCTGCTGCAATCTCGACGATACTCTCAAGTTGATCATCAGTTGCGGCGGGCAAATTGGCTAAACGTTTTGTGATGACAAGAGACCTCGGAAGCGCAAGGACGACTTCCGACTTGTCTCGGTTGAAGAGTGCACGTAAATACCCTTGTTTTGATGGTTTCCCAGAGGATTCCCAAAGGCGTTCCAATGCCTGAGCGACCTGATAGGGGTCATCACCATTTTGATATGTAACGAAATTAGCGTTGATTAGACGCACACCCGCAGAGGACTGTTCAAGTTGAACCATTTTTGCTGTGTGCGTACCGATATCAATCGCCACAACTTGTTTTTTTGCCATTTTTTCTTGGCTGAAAGCCACTCCTCTAATTCTGCTTCCAATATTGAATAACAACTTCGTCCCCGGTGCGATCAATGATACCGATACAGGTTGAGATGGCTCTACCGGCAGCATCAAGACCACTTGCCTGAATATGGTACCCGTGCGAACGATACGTTACGTGGTCGGCAAGTTCTCGGAACGTGTTAAAGTCGATTTCTTCCATATCCGAAAGTTCTGAGATATTCATGAACGGATTTCCCGTGATCTCCACTTCGGTAAAACTGAGGACCGGCGAGTCATCGGGCGGGTCTTGTTCTCGACGTGTGACGATCGCTTGTGCTTTCTGCGGGTCCATTCCCGGTAGTAGTGCTAAAACTTCAACGGGAGCCGTATTAACGTTGATGAGTCCGCTGCGAGTCTCTCCATCTGTCAAGGTTATTTTATCGACGATACCGATGAATTCTTGTTGCGTTAACAGTTTGACATCTTTGATGGCATCTATGTTCTGAAAAAATCCTTGTGAGTCGCGATGGTTGACGATACGTTCAGCAATACCTTGGTCAATTCCATCCAAGGATTCCAAGGTTTCAACATCAGCAGTATTGATGTTAACTTGCCCCCCTTCGCCTTGTTCCTGTTGAGAACCGTTGCGTTCTTCATCGTCTTCGTCGTCTTGATTTTGACCGGTATCCTCAGTCGTGATTTGGTTCTGGATGTTGTTAAAAGTTTCGTCGGAGACCGCCTGTACATCCAAAAGAGCGGCGAATCTGTCAAACTCACGTTGCTGAATCAGCGATTGCGCTTCCCCCTGTGAGAAGACCTGTTGCCCGCCACCTTGACCGGATTGCGTCTCAAGTTGTGTTAGCTGCTCTTCGTCCGCCGTATTGAGGTTAACGAGTGCTTCTCCATCTGGGTCGGTGCTTGCGTCAATTGAATAGATGGTCGCCAAATCCGCCAATCCGGGTTGTGTCTGTGGTTCAGTCGCTAAAGGCACTCCGGTGTCGGATACGCTGTTTGGAGATGTGCCTTGTTCTGGTGTGGTGGCAACTGCTTGTTGCGTCCCGTAAAGAATTTGGGCGGTCATCCCCTCCACGCGTGCGAGATCCCGAACGGTTCGATAAGGTCGCCCTTCTACAATAGCGTTGGCGAGTTCCTGCGTTAAGGGATCATCCGGCGAAGCACCGACTTGCATGAGCAAATTCGTAATGAGTCCAATATCGGCAGTATTGATATTAACTTTTGAGGCTTCATCGGTAACTGTTACCTGATAGTTCAATAGGTTTCCTATCTGTACGCCGTCATCAACCTGCCCTTGAATGGATTCAGCCCAATCTTCACCGAGTGAATCAAACGGTGTCTGATCTGTCCGCATAACAGCGAGTGTCCACTCGAATCCTGCCTTCGCGGCGTAGTGCAATTTTGCTCTGTCCAAAAAGTTCCGTTGTGTTCGCTGTTCTATATGGATCGAATAGAGGAGCTGCGCCGCCAAAACGGAGAGGATCGTGAGTATCCAGAGCGTAGACACGAGTGATAATCCGCTCTGTTCTTTGTAATCTTTGTAGAATGTATCGGAAAATCGCTTTGTAAGTGCCATCATCTACGGTCCCCCCTGAGGCGCGCCTGCTCCACCGCCACCAGCGGCACTCGGTCGGAGACGTACCATCGTTAATTGCGTCATACCGTTTGACGGGGCAACCGGTTGGTTTTGCGTCGTAAACTGCGTCGTGGTACTTGTGCGGGCGGGGGCATCTGTTTCACTTTGCACCGATATTAGAACTTGTATGGCACTCGGAACACTTTCTTGATCCTCCCATGACGTGTTCCATACCTCCGTCTCTGCGTCAAAATACTGTAAATCGAAATTAGTGAGTCCGGTAATAAGGGTTGCGATGTCAACGTAAATCGGTTCGCCGTTTTCGTCTGTTTCCGGTATCGTCCCGGTCTCTAAGATGGGACCGATAACGGTTTCTGGGTTGAGTGTTGTGGTTGTGATGCGGAAAAGTGCGGATGTGCCTGTCTCCTCACCGGTTATGTTTTCTGTAAAACCGTCTTGAAAATTTTCTGAATCGAAAGCGGATTGCCCTTGCATCGGTTCTGCGGCGACGTAATACGCCACACGTTGAACGTCACTGAGAAGCGGTTGCGGTGTTTGCGCGATATTCGGAGATTGGACACTCGAAAGCTGCGCCGCAAATGGGTCAGGGTCGGTTCTGGCGAGTGTAACGAAACTGATTATATCTCTATCACCCGCCTGACCGGGGCCGTCTTGTGCGTACAACGCGAGTTCGGGATCCTCAACCGAGACTTGCATATTGCCGAGGTCGGTCACAATCTTGTCCATAGCGAACCGACATCTCTGTGCAGCCAATACCCGTGCTTCGGTCTGATGATAGGCATCGATGGCAGTTTTGAAAGCAAAATACGCCGATCCGCCAATAATGACGAGGATACTGACTGCCATAAGCATTTCGATGAGGGTCAGTCCACTTTGACCCGTTGTGTCGGTGTGTATCCTTTGCGTTTTCATGTCTGCGATGCCCCGTTGCAACGTTGCGGTGGTGGCTATCGTCCACCCCCTTGTTGCTGCCCCTGCTGTGTTTGTGACTTTTGTCTATCGGCGACGAAAGTCGTCATAGACATTGAACGCTCTCTATTTTTATGTTGCCAGGTGACGGTTACTTGTACGCGTCGCACATTCTCAACTTCTTCGGATTCTATGTCCTCAATGATGGAGTTCCAACGATAGCGCGAGTTCTCACCGAATTCACCTGATGACTCCCCGCTATCTGGGAACCCCTCCATCTCAATTTGTGCCATCTGAAACTTGAGGAGGTAGAGTGCGGTGGTCGTGTTATCTGAGAGTGCTTGGTTGCGCGTTGCGGAAGCAAAGGCGTTCAAAAGCGCGGGAAGCACAGCCGCCAAAATCGCTAACGTTACGAGTATCTCGACGAGCGTAAACCCGGCTTCTCTTGTTTGCTCTGAGCGTTTAATTGGCAGTCTCATAAATTATAGGAACCCCCGAAATGTGTGTGGACAATCGTCCGACGAATACAGCAAAACCGCAGAATAGTAGGGGTGATGGAACCGCACCCTCACAACTCTAACGCCTCAATTTCTTCAGCAGCGAGTCGTCGTACCGTAGCGCGTCCACTCGCGGCTTCAACAGCGACAGACATTATTTGATTTCGTGAGTTCTGGAGGTAGATGAGTGACTCCTCGGAGGTAGCAGTCGGTGAGAAGTAGATATATCCGACCCCCGAATCCGTTTGAACCGTACGACCGTTCTGGTCGGCCACCATAGCCGCCAATGCAACATTCTTCTCCATCGCGTAAGGTACCCCCAAGATTCCGCCAGCACGCGCGAAGGTCCCCTGCTGTTGTGCGGTATTCGCGTTTGCCAAGGGGTTCACGTTTGTATTCGCCGTGGGAGCATTAACGGCAGTGGAATTCTGGGCGGTGAGTGCCGACGCGAGCGGACTGCTCGGATTAAACGTTTCACTGGAGGCGAGCCAGCACCGATCATTGTCGAGATCGAAAACCACCAAGTGTGCTGTTCCATCAGTGATTGCCATATCCCGTGCGAAGGTGAGTAGGCTACGAATCGCGTATGCCGAGGACTTCAACCGACGCGTTGCGGCGAACCCTTTGAGGGTCGGCATAGAAACAGCCGACAAGATACCCATGAGCGTCAAAACGATCAGTAATTCTGTGATCGTGAAGCCGCGTTGAGATTGAGAAGTAGGCGAGCTTTGAAGCACTCGCCTGTCTATTGTTTGTTGCATCGTTTTAATAGGCTGCGGTGTTTTCTTCCTTCCAACTGGTGATGTCTGCGTCCAGCCCTGTGCCACCTACTTTTCCATCTTTCCCCGTCGAATAGAGGTCATATTCGTAACCGTAATTGGAGGCGGGTTGACGATAGATGTATGGATTACCCCACGGGTCTTCAAAATTTGGGCTATCAATATAGGGACCATCCCAATTCGGTGGTGTCGGACTCGGGGCGCGCCACAAGGAGCTCAGTCCTTGTTCAGTTGTCGGATACTCGCCTATTGTTAAAGCGTACTGTTCCAAGGCAGTTTTGAGACCGCTAATTTCTGTTTGCGCCTTTGAGACATTTGCTTTTTGGGGCCAGTCCATGACCCGTGGTGCGATAACGGCTGCCAAGATGCCTAAGATAACGATAACGATCGTCAGTTCAATTAGCGTTAATCCGGATTCGTCGGATTTTAGTTGCGTGAACATGATAATTTTTCTCCTAAATAGTTATCAGTTAACAGTACGATTTTTCTCCGAAAAATCTTTCAGTTATCAGAAAGAGACGTTGGGATTATTAATTGCCCTTTTAACTGAAAACTGAGTACTGACAACTGTTAACTTCTATTATTATTTTGTTAGGTGCCTCTTGACACCTAAAGATATATTAGTTGCTTAATAACTGATTTGCCTCAAAGATCGGGAGGATCATCGCAACAGCGATAAACCCGATAATAACACCCATCAGTAGAATAACCAAAGGGCCGATAGAACTTGTGAGTCGTTCGAGGTTCTTTTTTATTTCTAAATCGTAGTAATCAGAGAGTTTACTGAGCATGTGAACAGGTTCACCAGATTCCTCACCGACAGCCACCATGTGCGTGACGAACTCAGGAAAGTCTTTGCTTTTACCGAGTTCACGAGAGAGCGTAGACCCCTGTTCGACTTCCACTTCCGCTTCGGCGACGACGTTGCTATAGACCTTGTTTCCGATGGTATCCTTGACAACCTGTAGAGCCGGCAGCATACGTACACCGTTTTCCAAAAGTGTTGCCATCGTTCGGGTGAAACGGACAATCGCAAACGTGCTAAATATGGGACCCATAAGTGGTACCTTGAGCTTCAAACGGTCAAACCAGACTTGCCCGACTTCGAGTTTTAGGTACTGTCTTATCGCTGCGACAACTACGATGACGACGACGAGTGCGACCCACCAATAGGTCTGAAAGGCATCAGTTGTGCCGATAAGAGCCCGTGTCGGTAGTGGCAAATCGACTCCGAGATCGTTGAACATCGCCGTGAATTTGGGTATAACGAGGATCATGAGGACAGTAACAGCGGATATGCTGAGTGTCAACAGGATAATTGGATAGAAAAGTGCTGAGACGACATCGTTTTTCAGGAGTCTCTGGCGTTCGGCAAATTCAGCGAGACGTTCGAGGACGACACCGAGAACACCGCCGCTTTCTCCTGCTTTTACCATGTTAATATAGAGGTCTGAAAAGACCTTCGGATGCTGTGACAGTGCATCGTTAAAAGTAGCCCCGTGTTCAACATCGTATTTGACTTGTGAGACGATACGATGGAGTGCGGGGTTCTGAATCTGTCCGAGGGTAACCTCTAAAGCGCGCGGTAGCGGAACGTGTGCGTTAACAAGTGTCGCCAGTTGATAGGTAAAGAATTCAACGTCCGCCGGTTTGACGCTGCCCTGTCCGATTTTCAGCCATCTGCGGATGTCAGTCGGCGCGTCTTCTTCTGTCTCCTCGATGACGTTTGTGGGCCAATAGCCCATCTGTCGCAATCGAGCGATGAGTTCGGCTTTAGAGTCGGCTTCGATCGTATTCTTTACGTTACCGCCGCCGTGTGTAATCGCTTCATATCGGAATAACGGCATTCTTCGCCTCCACAATCAATTTTACAGAACGCAACAGATTGGATATAGGAGAGAGTTTATACAATTTCCCCTAAATCAAATTCCTCTTCTTGTGTCAGTCGGAGTACTTCGTCAACGGTTGTCATTCCGGCAGCGACTTTTCGCCAGCCATCTTCACGTAAGCCTTTCATACCTAATTGGACGGCGAGGCGACGAATCTCGCTTGTTGATGCGTGCTTGAGTGCCATTGATCGAATTTCATCGTTCATAAGTAAAACTTCAAAGATGCCGATTCTACCCTTGTAACCCCTACCGCGACACTCTTTACATCCGACGGCTCGTGGAATCTTTAAGTCGTACGGTATCGCAGGTCCGCTGCCATTACTCCCCATAAGTGCTTCCAATTCCTGCATTTCAGGTGGATACATCTCGCAACAGGCTTTGCAAACACGTCGCGCCAACCGTTGTGCGATGATGCCTTCCACCGTTGAGGCGACGAGATACGGTTCAACGTTCATATCAATAAGCCGTGTGATAGCACCCGGTGCATCGTTTGTGTGAAGTGTACTAAAGACGAGGTGACCGGTGAGCGATGTATGCACCGCCATCTCTGCGGTTTCAAAGTCACGAATCTCGCCGACCAATACTTTATCTGGGTCTTGACGCAGGATATGACGGAGCCCAACAGCGAAGGTGAATTCGATGTCTGGGTTGACCTGGATTTGGTTAATACCCTCAAGTTCATATTCGACGGGGTCTTCAAGCGTGATGATCTTGACATCTGGCGAGTTGATGTCTTTTAGACAGGCATAGAGCGAGGTCGTTTTTCCACTACCGGTGGGACCTGTGGCAAGGATGATACCGTGTGGTTTGCGAATCATGCGTTGAAAGAGTTCGAGATTGTCTTCGGTCAGTCCGAGTTCTTCAAGCCCAAAGTCAATAGACTGCCGGTCAAGTATACGCAGGACGACGCTTTCGCCGTGAAGGGTGGCGACAGTCGGGACCGTTGAGACGCGAAGGTCTATCTGTCTGTTACCGACACTCGCGATCTGTCTACTAATTTTTCCGTCTTGTGGTCGTCTTCGTTCTGCGACATCCATCCCTGCCATGATTTTGATACGAGAGGTAATCGCGGATTGCAGATAGGCAGGTGGTTGCGGTTGGTCTTCTAACACACCGTCAACGCGGAACCGGATCTTAAGTTGCGTCGGATAGGGTTCAATGTGGATATCACTTGCGCCCATACGAACGGCATCAATGATCATCTGGTCAACGGCGTGTATGACGGTTGGGTCTTGACTGAGGTCTTTCTCGTCAATCCCGAAGTCTTCAATGGTCTCACGTTCGAGTGTTGTGGTCGCACCGACAGGTCCCTTGATACCAGCACTCAGTAGGCTCTCAGCAGTCCGTCCATAGAGGCGAATGATTGCCTCTTCAATGTCCGCTGCATTGGCGAGTACAGGTATCACACGACAATTCGTGATAAGCTCAATTTCGTCAATAAGGACAATATTAAGCACATCGACCATTGCGATGGTAAGTTCATCATCTTGTAATCCGATTGGAACAATTTTGTTGCGGTATGCGAACCCTGGTGAGACTTTTTCGAGTGTCTCGGTTTCTGGGGTAACGCCTTCCAATTGGACGATAGGGGTCCCATATTCGACACTCTTTGTGGCGAGATCGAGGACATCAGAGGGTACACCGTGTTTTGAAAGCACAGCAGCTTCGGATGCCCCGGTCTCTTCTATTTCTGTGACAATGTTGGTATAGTCTTGCTCAGAGATGAGAGATGCTTGTCGCATCGCCTCAACAATCGAAACCGTATTTTGTGTCTGTTGCATAGCGTAAACGCTCTACTATCGGCAGGTATTTTCCCCGCGCGAGCGGTAGCCTTTATGTTATTTTACGGAGTCTATTGGTCGTAATTATGTCCATTTATTGCTAATTAAGACGCAATAGCTCGAGATAAGTTTAAGAAACTATTAACATTACTATTCACAAACACTTCGGATAGGTTCCGAGATTATTTACTTTTTTCTATACGTTGAATCGCCTTTTGTGCGGCATTGCGAACAGATTTAGAACTGTCCTTAAGTGCGCGGTTCAGTGCTGTTAGAACGCCTGGTGCCTTTGCTTGCATCTCACCCAATTCGTCTGCGGCGTTGCGCCGGACATCCGCTTCCGTATCCTGCAGTGCTGTGATGAGCGGTTTGACAACGATTTCACCAGAATCTCCTTTTTTTATCAGATCTTCACCGATTTCGCCGAGTACATCAACGGCGTGTCCACGGGCACTGACCGATTGTTGGTTCGTAAGCACATCTGTTAATAGAGGCGTAAGGGTTACGGCATGTCCTCTACCGAGTTTAATCAACGCATCTTCAGCGCGGTTCCGAACAGTTTTTGAAGCGTCAGACAGTGCCTGTGTCAATGCTGCGAACGTTTCAGTTGATGCCGCTCGTATATCAGACAACTCAGCTATCGCGTTTGTTCGGACTTTTGATGAATCGTCATTGAGTCCAGCAATTAGAGCGTCTCGAATTGTGTCGGTAGAGCGTCCTTTTTCTGCGAGATCTTCGCCGATCTGTCCTAACACATCGAGTACATCGTCGCGTGTGCTTGATGAACCTTTCGTTTGTGCCGCGATGAGTGCTGGCACGACGAAAGTAAGCGATTCGGCAGATGTCGGACGAAGGTCCCCTAATTCTGCAACTGCCTCACCGTAAACATCTTCGGAAGCGTCTGTAAGTGCGCCTGCTAAACCGATAGCGGCGGCATCGTAATTCCTGCCTGCTTTGCGTTCATCTTCACCGATTTCACCGAGCGCTTCAACCGCATTTTCGCGTATCCGTTTTGAAGGGTCTTGGAGCAGAGCAATGAGTGCTGCGGTCCCCGAATTCCCAATCTCCTCAAGGAAATCCACAAATCGTCGTCTTACGGCTTCAGATTCATCTTTTAAAGTTGGCACGATCTGTACAAACAAGCCGGATTGCCATTTCGTTTGGATTCTCTTATGTTCGTCTTTGAGAGCGGCAAGATCCTCAGCGAATTGAGAAAGACCGTCGTCTTGTGCTTCCGCGGTTGCGCCGTGAAACTGTACCAACTGTCCGATTCCCAAACCGATTAATAGACTTGTAACAATTGTTAGCACCCAAAACCATCGTTTAGTACTTAATTTCGGAATCAATTTTTCTTTAATCACTGTTGTTTTCTCCTTATAGTATAGGACAACAAACGGGACACTGTAACGACACCGAAAAATCTAAATTGTCGCTATGCTGACAACCATAACGACACCGGTTAGAAACAAAAAGGTGTACAATTTGAGACCGATTAGAAAATAATTAGTTCTGTAGAGTCCAGATGTAAAATGGGACATGTTTCGCGAATGCTTCGAGGGGTGTATCTTCAGCGGAAACCACTATTTCAAATGTAGCATCACTATCGTCGATTGAAATCCATGCGAGCAACGGTGCGATTTCTTTGGAACTGACAAGGACCTTGTCAGCGGGTGGTGATCCTTTCGCGTCTGCCTCTAAAAGTCTGGCTAAATTCAGTTGTACAAACGCGACGGAAGTTTTAGGAACCCGTTTTAAATAAGACGGTTGCGTGTCTTTTTTGACTGAATCAACGAGTTTATATACGCCTTCCTCTGAGAATCCGAGGAGAAAGAGGTCTTTTACCTCACCGTAATAGATACTTGAATCGACCGCTGACACGGTTATGCCGTTGTAATCCGTTTGAGAAATAGAGACATTTTGTAGATTAGACAGACTATTGCCGATTCGGTTCCATTTCCTCCGATTCGTCGGGTTGAAAATAATGGCACCATCTGTTTCGACACTACCGGCATCAAACTGAAAATTAGCATCAACTTGAATATTGATGTTTTCCAATGCCTGCGGATCAAAGTTCATGAAATTAGGAACTTTTAAGGCGATTTCGCCGGTTAACCCAGCCATAACATCCTCTTCCAAATTAAGATTTAGCAGTCCTTCTAAAAAGGTGATTCCTGCGTAAATGTCATCGTCCCCACTTTTATCTATCTCGGTACGAATCAATTCCCAGACGCTTTCCAAAACGCTCGGTGCCACAGCAACAAAGAGATCATCTTCGGCAGATAGTGCTTTTGACGTTTTGAGTGCCTCCCCTTTCTTCAAAAACAGACCGATTTCGTTATCAGGAAGATTCGGGTCAAACTGGACACTTACTTGAAGGAGTGGCCCCTTTTCGAGGAGATTGAGGCGTACGAAAATAGACTGAAAAATCTCAAGACGCTTCCGGTCTGTCTCATTCAAATCATCCACTAAAGATAAGGCGTGAGAGACATCGGCAAACGCGGTAATGACACCGTCCCCAAATTTCTTTGAAGTCTCTTTGAATTCCCGGTTCTCGCGAATAGAGGGAGCATCTTTCCGATAGGTGTCCATCAATTTTTCAAAACCCCTTCGCCCGCGCCAAGGACGAGAAAGTCATTTACAAACCCGTATTTGACAACATTTCCATTCATTTCCATCACATTATAGGGTGCCCGTTGGTACACGCCGGCACTCGGATGCCAAGTAAATTCATCAGACATACCTACCAACCCTTCAACAATCTTGGTGAAACGTTGGAGTTCGCTGAGATTGCCCCCGGAATGTATTACAAGTCCAATCTGTGGCTTGCCTGCCTGATCTAACCAGACCGACACTCCGGTTCGGTAGCCGACTGTTTCAAGGACGCTCAGTAGGTCGGTATTTAAGACTGCTTGTGCTGTAGTGATACCTTGCTGCATATCTTGCCAGTTTGGCACAATATTCGGTAGCAGTGCCAGAGTTTTTTCCCAATTTTCTGAGACCTCAATTTCACCGTAGACGCCATCTATATCTTGGAGCTGCAAATGAATAACACTCTCTTTCGGCATAAAGTCTGTGACCTTTGCTGCATGCGCGAACGATGCTGTGAGGAGTAGTAAAACGACACCGTAAAGTTTGAGATTTCTGTAAGTGCAGCGACAAAGATGTGTTACTTTCGATTGGATAGTAGCATGGTTATTTTTTTTCTGAAAAATTTGCTCTCATTGTAGACCTCCATATTTTTATTTTTTAAGGTAGGCGAATATCCTCAACAAGTGCCTGTACTTCATCCGGTGGTGGCGGTGTAAAGGCTGCCACACTGATCGAGACGATGAAATTTAGGACCATGCCGAGCGTACCGATCCCTTCAGGTGAAATGCCCCACCACCAATATTCTGGTGTGTTCATCGCAGGGTTGATAAATTTGAAAAAGATAATATATGCTGCAGTAAAGGTGATACCGACAATCATGCCGCTGACGGCGCCTGCTTTGTTCATCCGTTTAGAGAAGATGCCCATGACGATAGCGGGAAAGAACGAGCTCGCCGCGAGTCCGAAGGCGAATGCCACGACTTGCCCGACGAATCCGGGCGGATTAATCCCGAAATATCCAGCAATACAGACAGCAACCCCCGCAGCAATACACGCCGCCATTAACTCGTGTTTCTCCGATAAATGGCGTACTATGGTCCCTTTAATCAGATCGTGAGCGACTGCGGTGGAGATTACCAATAACAAGCCCGCAGCTGTTGACAATGCCGCAGCCAATCCACCGGCGGCGACTAACCCGACAACCCAATTCGGGAGTTTCGCAATCTCAGGATTCGCTAATACCATGATGTCCGGATCAATCGTAAGTTCATTCTCAACATCAGACTTCTCACCGCGGTATTGGATGCGTCCATCATTGTTTGCATCGTTGAACTCAATCAATCCTGTCGCTTCCCAGTTCTTAAACCAATCTGGTACGTCCTCATATCTGACATCTGTTAACTCACCGTCCTGTTCAAATCTGACGGTTTGGAGGAGATTCGTCCGTGCAAACACGGCAACTGCCGGTGCGGTGGTGTAGAGGATCGCGATAAACAGGAGTGCCCAACCCGCAGAAATCCGTGCTTCAGAGACTTTTCGGACGGTATAGAATCGGATAATCACATGCGGAAGTCCTGCTGTTCCGAGCATCAACGCCGATGTGATGAAAAAGACATCAATGGTGCTTTTACTTCCATCCGTATATAAACTGATATTTCTCAGAAGTTAT
>JAAXHL010000125.1 GCA_012270865.1 Candidatus Poribacteria bacterium
CTATGTCCAAAACTACTTATTGCGTTGAGCTTTTGACAACAATCTCTGGTGTTCGTTTTGAAGAATGTTATTCGGAGCGAATTATTGGTGTCATAGACGATGTTGAAGTTCAAATTATTAATCTTGACCATCTGAAACGCAACAAACGAGCCAGCGGACGACAAAAGGATCTGGATGATTTAGAGCATCTTTGAGATTCCAATATGAAAATTGCAATTATAGGAACAGGATACGTCGGTTTGACCACAGCGGTTGTCCTCTCTTATCTGCACCATGATGTTACCGCGGTGGATAAAGACGAAAGCAAACTCGCGCTTTTACATGCGGGGAAGAGTCCGATCCATGAACCCGGTATCCAGAACCTTCTTGAAGAGGTGTGGCGGACGATCCGTTTCACGCCGAATGTGGCTGAGGCTGTCCCGGACGCGGAACTGATTCTAATTGCTGTCGGAACGCCGCCAAAGAAGAACGGCGAAGCGGATACGCGACACGTTGAACAAGCCGCGAGAGAAGTCGCGCAGGTCTGCCTTCCGAATAAACATTATACGCTTGTCGTCAAGTCCACTGTCCCGATCGGTACCAACCAACGTGTTGCTGAGGTTGTGGAAAACGTCTTTTCAGAGCGTGGGATTCGAGGGAACGTCTCTGTTGCTTCAAATCCAGAGTTCTTGCAAGAAGGGTTGGCACTGCAAGGCGCGTTCTATCCGGATCGGATCGTCGTCGGTGCGAATAGTGAAGTGGCGATTGATACCTTGCGTCGTCTCTATAAACCGATTCTTGAACAGACTTTTGACCCACCGAGCGAGTTTCCACGTCCACCGTCTTATCATCTGCCGCCGATGATGACGACGGATCCGAACAGTGCGGAGATGATTAAATATGCCGCCAACACCTTCCTCGCGCTCAAGATTAGTTTTATTAATGAAATCGCTGGACTCTGTGAAGAGGTGGATGCGGATGTGACGGAAGTTGCGCGTGGTATTGGACTCGATGCGCGTATCGGACACCGATTTCTCCGTGCGGGTCTCGGTTGGGGTGGGAGCTGCTATCCGAAGGATACCGCTGCGCTCTTAGGCGTTGCGGCGCAATCTGGGTACAAGATGCCGATTACGGAAGCGGCACGCGCCGTTAACTTCCGACAACGCGAACGTATCGTCGAAAAATTGGCGGATGTGCTGCGCACACTTCAAGGCAAAACTGTCGGTATCCTGGGGCTCGCCTTTAAACCGAACACTGACGACATTCGAGAGGCACCGGCACTCGATATCATCCGAGAACTGCTTGCGGAAGGAGCGATTGTTCGTGCACACGATCCGATCGCTATTCCAAATGCTCGCCAGGCTTTACTCGAAAAAGATGATACCGACAACAACAGATTACATTTTACCGAAGATGTATACAAACTTCCTTACGATGCGGATGCGCTGGTGCTGGTTACCGAATGGGACCTCTACCACAGGCTTGAACTCCGTAGGCTCGCGAAACAGATGAAGACTCCGATCCTCATTGATGGACGCAACGTCTATTCGCCAGAAGAAGCGAAAGCTGCAGGTTTTCACTATATCGGTGTCGGCAGAACGTAGTGGAGGGCGGGTTTAAGGAACGTCCGTGATAACCCGAACGCACGTTGTTTAACCGCAAGGAAAAATTAAAAAACAGCCTGAACCCTTTGATGCGAATTGGCAGCGGTACTGTCCACAAAAGCCGTTTCCGCCATATCGTCATATACCGGGTGTGACCCCGCATCCGATTCGCGACCCGCTCGGACATAGTTACGGGATCGAAGAAGAGCACGACGCTGAACCGCTACTGCCGGAACTTTGGCGGCAGAACGAGGACTATCTTTACGGCGTGGATCTCTACAATTTCGCCTATTGGTGGGAGGCACACGAGGCGTGGGAGGGGTTGTGGCACCAAGCAGAAGATACGTATCGTCTTTACCTTCAAGGGTTAATTCAGGTATCAGCGTCTTTGATTAAGTATCATGCTCGGATGCTGCGTCCGTTGCGTACGCTTTCTACTGCGGGACGCGATAAGTTACGGCAAGTCGTTGCTGAATGTGGAAACGCTGACGGGACGTATATGGGTCTTGATCTCCCTGCATTTCTGGACATCGCCGATGCGTTTTTTGCACCGTTTTTTACCGATACGGTAACAGAAGCCACCTACCACCAGGATTCGGTTAAACCACTCATACTGTTGATGGATTAACGAGTAGTGCCAGTTACTTTTCACACTTGGCAGGAGTTTAATCTCTGCAGACTGCAAGCAGCATTGCAACAGGGGTCCCCACCCGTTACTGGGAAGGGGGGCGCAATGCGGAATTTGTTCTAAGACCTTTGTTAGACCAATAACGCTATTTTACGCTTGGCGAGAGCTTAAAAAATGCCTTTTCTCATTTTCAGTTTTGTCTGTCTTTTCATCGTTCTGCTGCTGCTTATTCTGTTTAAAGTAGGTGCTTATTTCGGTAGGAGCGATGTTGATGAGTTCCGGGCTGTTCGGTGTCCGCAGTGCCAGACGCGACGGAAGCCTGAAAAAACCGGTGAAGTTAGAAACCTCGTTGAACTTGAGATGCGCTGCCCACGCTGCGGATATATCTCGTGGGATATACCGCCGAAAACGAACCTCTCCACACGTCCCACCGATCGCGATAATCTCTAAACCGGTTGCCACCGGATGATGCAGAAGTGTGAGTTTCCGGTAGCGTTTTCCCATTTACTGACATCGCCGTAGCAGGAACCGATAAAGGTCAATATCTCTTCGCTGTCTAAACTGATGTGTCGCGGGAAGCCTGCGACGTGTCCGTGACAGAGGTAGTAGACTTCATCGTGCCAAGTTTTGCCGTTGTCATCGCTTACCATCGCGCGACCGCTGCCGAGTTCTCTCGGATAACGGTGGTCGTACGCCACAACAGTGCGGTTGTTAGAAAGTCCGATGGCTGCACCGTGGCACTGACCGTGCACGCTCGTCAATTGACGTAGATCCGTCCAGGTCTCACCGTTGTCCGTTGAACCTGCGAGGAAAACTGTTTTGTTCGTGTGGGGCTGATCTGGGGGTCCCGGTTGGTAGCGGATGACTCCAAGCAGCTGCCCGGGGAAGAGTTCTGAGATGTTAACTTCGTTGCCGTAATCTGACAAGAAGAAGCGATTTGAGAAAGTGTATCCGTCATCTTCCGAAACGAAAACATACGTAGGATTCGTGCCTTCATAAAACGGATCATCATGTCTTTTGATTGGAAGGAGAAGTGTGCCATCGCTGAGACGCGTCAGGCTTGCACCTGCGACGGTTTTCTGAAACGGCGCGACATCTATTTCACTCGTCTGTTCCCATGTTTCACCCTCATCGTCTGATACCCAGACGGTGGTCGGTTGTTCTTCACCGTGCTGACTTACGTTAATGAGTTGCCCGTGCCGATTGGCTTGCAGCAGCCATCCGTTGAAGCCGAAAGCGGACGGATCTATGTTGAGGTGTTCCCATGTTCTGCCGCCATCCGTAGACTTGGAGAAGATCGTGTGCTGCACTGCATAGATAATCTGGTCAGGTGTCAGAACGAGATTCAACCCCTGATAATGTGCTTTTGGGTCCAAAGGCATACGGATTTTTTCCACTTCCACTTTATGAAGCACACCATCGCGGGCATGGAAGATATAATCACCCGCTTGCATATCGCTCAATTGACTTGGCGTGACAACAATGCCACCCATGTTTTCGGTTGATAGCATTTGTGGACTCCTCCTACAGCAAATTTTCTCTTGTTTAACACGATGAATTGTGTCAAAATGTGTGACATATTCTATCCTACTAATTTACATCATAGCACCGTACAATGCAAGTGATTTTGAAGGAAAAGATATCTATGAACGTATATGATGCGACTCGGAAATTTTACAATGTATCTGGGGTCCACCCGACGACGGATCCCGATAATCCGAGATCGCAATTTGCTGTTGACAGATATGAAGACTATTTGCGTAAACTCATAAAGCCTGGCATGCGCGCATTAGACTTGGGTTGTAATGCTGGACGTTTTACCTTTGCTATGGAAGAGATGGGAGCAGTCGCGACGGGTATTGACTTCGCTGAGATTCCGCTCCTCCACGCGAAAAAGGTTGCCGAGAAAACAGGTTCGTATTGGTATTCTGCAATAAGATGTGAACGGAGTTCGGTAAATGTCACAACAAAACACAATAGAACATCTCGAAACATTTGGCTACTGCTTAATTGAAGATGCGATCCCCGCAGCACAAGCAGACGCGATGGCAGAGAGGTATTTCCAACTGCACCGAGATCCAGCGAATCGGCAGGCTTTTCAGGATCCAGATGCTGAACTGTATCAAACGCTTTTCGGTGTGGTCAACCTTGATGAGATGTGTTGGGAGTGCATCGCGAATCCACAGGTACTACAGGTCGTCCGCCATTTTCTTGGGGATAACGCACGGTTGGGTGAGGCTTGCACGAAATGGGTCAAACCACGTGCACCACAAGGGGGTATACATTCCGACTCGACGCACGACTTGCCCGCGCGTCTCCCTGAAACACCGTGGATGATTAATTCCATCTGGATGATAACGGATTTCACTGTTGAGAACGGTGCGACGCTCGTTGTGCCGTTTAGTCATCGCGCACGGCGTAGACCTTCGGCATCGGATATTGCGGAGAGTCATCCGGTATCTGTCTGCGGACGGCGGGGTTCTGTGCTATTGTGGCACGGTGGGACATGGCACGGACAGGGTGCGAACACAACCGACGACCAGCATCGTATGGCGTTGAACATTGCTTACTATCCGGCTTGGTGGAATCTGATGCGTGAGGGTGGACATCAACCCGTTTTTCCAGAGACCTTTGCGAGAATGCCGGATGATCTGCAGGCACTTGTCCGACATAAGGTGGCGAAACGGCGTGAGGACATCTACGAGTTCTAATTCGGATTATACGGGATTATTTCACGCGTTGCCCCGCTTGAAATACCGCTTCGCGACTGGGTTAAATCTATTGACGGCTCTTTCGTCACGGGTATTTGCGAGTCCCTTTTTTCAGACCTTCACAACGAATTCGCACCCCTGTTGGAACCATTCTCGCAGGATGGTGTCCTCGTTATAAGTCCGTTTCGCCTGTGCACCGTTTGCCTTTGAGAGGTTTATTGTTGCTGATACGATTTTGTCTCCGAAAAATCCAGCCTCTGTAATGACGTTTCCATCCGGATGTACGATCTTCGAGTTTCCGTGTGATGAACCGGGTGAACGGATGTCATCAGGATTCGCGGGTGTATTCGCCATCAGGAGATAGATACCGTTTTCTGTCGCACGCGAGATCGGCATTGCACGGTAGGCGGAGAGTTTATATTCCGACAACAATCCTGCCTCACACGAGCAGAAGATACAGAGCTGCGCACCCATCGCCGCTGGCAACTTGACCAATTCAGGATAGCGTACATCGTGGCAGATGATAAAACAGCAGTCAACACCTGCGAGTTGTACGATTGGGAGTTTACCGCGATTGTTGATACACCATTTCTCTCCAGCGAGGAAGGTCTTGCCGTATCGGTATTTGAGGCTTCCGTGTTGGTCGAAAATCGCTAAATCGTTGTGCCAATTTTCGCCATCGTGATGTGCGGAGCCGACGACAACCGCCATCGCGTGCCGCCGCGCAGCTTCGGCAATTTTCGCCTCAGCCTCTTTGAAGACTTGTGGCGAGATGCGTTCCCAATAATCTGTCCGACAACAGTAGCCGAATAGACATCCTTCCGGGAATGCTGCAATCTGGATTCCCATCTCTGCACACGCCTCAATCTGCTGTAGTACTTTCGCGGTACTTGCAGGAACATCTTCGCTTGTGAGCAATTGACACGCTGCGATTTTAATCTGGTTTTCAGCCATCTGAATATCCTCCTTTGCGTTTTAGGTATTGTATCACATCCGTCTATTTGATTCAAGATGTGGTATTACAAATTTGAATGGACATACACATCAAAATCCGATATAATTTCCGTAATAGACCTATTCTGTTAACACAAATAGTTTGTAGATGAGGTATTCAGATTTTCTTATGTATGAAGGAGAACCCATGAACCCCATTTTCAGATACGCCACGATACTGGTAATTCTCATGCTGCTCAGCATCCATCCGCTAATATTATCAGTGGATGGGATGTCAGGAAGGGGGCACCACGTCAATCCGGTTGTTGAACTTGCAGAAAAAGATGCCAGACGAGACGGGGGACACCAAGCAGGCTTGCGTTGGTTCGCTTACGGCGCGGGGTGCTGGGTGTTTGCTGTCATCCATGCGAGTGTAAATAGCCCGCCAGTTCCAAGTGATCGGCTATTAGGTAAGTCTCCTGAGTACGTTAGCACCTATACTGATGCCTATAAGCGTTCCATCAAGACCCGACGGGTGGAGATGTCGGCAATAGGCTGGGGTATATCGCTGGGGGCAGTGCTGTGGCTCTGGAACATCTTTACGGATTAAACGAGAGTAATTGTCGGTTGTCAAGACGTACAACGCAAAGGTGAATATCGGCATGCAAGACAATCCTTTTGAAACGCGTCGCGAACTTCGCGCTCGGAAACTGCTAATCGGTGGCATTCTCGCTGTTATTGCTGCTGTTATTACTAACGCTATCCTCTTTAGATTTAGGAGTTCTCCACTTCCAAGCGCGCTATTCATTTTATTTGTGTATGGGTTTTTCTTTCTGTTTAACTTTGGAGGTTTATCTCGTGTTAGTTTGTCTTATGACCGACTGTTCGGCGGATTCCCTGCATGGCGTAGGCTTGGACGCTATGCGCTATGGGTGGTACCGCTTGTCATTGTCTCAATTGCGGCTACATACATTTTATACCTTCCACTCTCTTATGTATTTCCCGGATTTGTCGAGTCGTGGTATCTTGAGAGCTCCACAGTAATGATTTGGACGGAGGGTGATAATTACATTCCTGCGAACGCTATCAACTACCTAACGATTGTGTTGGTTGCACCTGTGATGGAGGAGTTTTTCGCACGCGGCATTTTGCTAACACGGTGGACTGTCAAGTGGGGTGTGCCACGCGCTATCATTGTTTCGTCAGTTGTTTTTGGACTTCTGCATACCAATTTCATCGGCGGGTTTGCATTTGCCTGCGTAATGGCTATCCTCTATATCCGAACGAAGTCGCTTTTTATACCGATTAGCCTGCATATTCTAAATAACTTAACCGCCTGGATCATGGAATCCCTCACAATGGATCTTGACCCACCTGTTTCATATCAAACGATTGCTGAATTTCAAGAATCTTGGGCAATAGGGTTGATAGCACTCGTTATTAGCATCCCGTGTGTTATCGTATTCTGGAGACGCTATATTTCAAAGAACGACTGGCGTGTTCCGTATCTTACCGAAGTTCCTGAGAGCGAAAATAACGCGAATTTAAAGGAGGGCAAGTAAGGATGAGAGACAAATCTACTTTAATCAATCGTAATTACTGGGTCTATGGTCGCCGAGGAGCCGTCTCTGTTGAGGGTTCGCTTGCGCGAGGATTGATGCGTCAAACTGAAATTTGTTCAGATAGGGCGGATATTTCTGTGTGATCATCCGTTGCGCATAGTGTACCTGCAAGAGATAACGGACTTCGTCACTGGTATTAGCAGAGCCGCGATGCCAGACTTCGCTACGGAAAAGCACCACATCCCCCGCGTTGCATAGGATACTCTCTTCGCCCCGATTGTTCCACTCGGTTGCGCCGTTTGGAGAGCATCCAGAGAAATGGCTGCCCGGTACAAACTTCGTCGGTCCCAATTCCTCGTACATATCGTTGAGATAGTAATGTGCGGTGGTGATGAAGATCGGGATTTTGACGCGCGGATCGGAACGAATGTCTGCTGGTAGATTCATTGGTAGCCAGTCGGTATGTAATCCTTGATCTGGGCGACCCGGTCCTGTCAGCCACGATTGCATACCGATACAATGGCAATCCGCGCCGTGCGTTGCCTCGGCGACTTCAATAATTGGTGATTTGTCAAGGAATTGGAGATACAGGGAATCGCGATTAAAGGAATTGTTGATGATCTTGTTGAGGAATCCGTCGCCATTTTGGGGCACTTGGTGCCGATCTAAACATTCTGGAATCGCCTCTAATCGCTCCATAGTGGCACGCAATTCGGCGACTTCTTCAGCGTTAAGCACATTGGGGAAATAGACGTACCCATCCGTTTCGAGTGCTTCAACTTGGCTTTCTAAGTCGTTGTGTGCCACGAGGGAGAGAGTTTTCGCCATTTTCAGTACTCCTTCAAAGAAATATTGGGATGAAAGGGTGGAAGGAAAGGAAGGATGGAAGTCCGCCTTCCACGCCTCCATCCTTCCAATCTTCCGATTCTGTGAGGAAAGGAAGGGATTTTGCGTAAGTCCTATTCTGCTAATACAATAACACCACAGCCGATACGCGCGCCTGCATTGCCTGAAGGTTGCGAGACGAAATCGTCCGCATCAGCATGGACAATGATACTTTTGCCGACAACATCTACGTCGGAACCGGTACCGATTTCCCAGAGGTCTGTCGTCAATGTAATATTACCTGTACCATCTGCTCCGACGGTGATATTGCCGATGTCTCCAAGATGGAACTCACCTTCTCCCCATTTTCCGTGTGCAACATCGGTAGGATTCCAGTGCCCGCCAGCGGATGTACCGTCGGGCGCACTACAATCACCGTATGCGTGGATATGAACGCCGTGGAGACCAGGGGACGCACCCTGAACCTCAATCAGGACTGTAATTTGGTCGCCGTTTTGTGTGAAGACTGCCATTCCAGTTACGCCACTGTCGCTCAATGCGCCAATCATGGCGTTTGCCTGTTTTGTATCCGTTGTTGGAAGCATGCCTACCGGTTGGGATGCTCTCTCACAACCCATCAATAGGATAGAAATACCAATCAATGGGAGAAATATGGACATGAAACGCGTTTTCATTAATAGCTCCTTATGTTATAAGGTTGTTAATCTAAAGTGAGTTTGGACAATTTGCGTAGGTTGGGTTGAGCGGTAAAACTCAGTGACCTTTTGGTGCTACCGAAACCACTGTTCGCTAAGAATCGGTTCATTGAAATAGGGACAGCGACACCCAACAAACACACCGCAAAAATCTCAATCGTAATTACTTGGTCTATGGTCGCCGAGGAGCCGTCTCTGTTGCGGACTCGCTTGGGCGAGGATAGATGCGTCAAACTGAAACTTATTCAGATAAGGCGGATATTTCTGTGTAATCATCCGTTGCGCATAGTGTACCTGCAAGAGGTAACGAACTTCGTCACTCGTATTGGCAGAGCCGCGATGCCAGACTTCGCTACGGAAAAGCACCACGTCCCCCGCGTTGCATAGGATACTCTCTTCGCCCTGATTGTTCCACTCGGTTGCGCCGTTTGGGGAGCATCCAGAGAAATGGCTGCCCGGCACAAACTTCGTCGGTCCCAATTCCTCGTACATATCGTTGAGATAGTAATGTGCGGTGGTGATGAAGATTGGGATTTTGACGCGCGGATCCGAGCGAACATCTGCCGGTAGATTGATCGGCAACCAATCGGTATGTAATCCTTGATCTGGGCGACCTGGACCTGTCAGCCACGAATGCATACCGATGCAGTGAAAGTCCTCGCCGTGTGCTGCCTCGGCAACTTCAAAAACGGGGGATCTGTCAAGAAATTGGATATACAACGGATCCCGATTAAAGGCGTTGCTGATGAGTTTGTGGCGGAATGTGTCGCCATTTTCAAGTGTTTCGTCCCGATCGTGAGATTCAGGAATTGCCTCTAATCGGTCCATGGTTGCGCGCAATTCGGCGATTTCATCGGCATCAAGCACGTTGGGAAAATAGACGTACCCATCCCTTTCGAGTGCTTCGACTTGGCTTTCTAAATTGTCATAAGCAACGAGAGAGAGAGCTTTTGCCATTTTCGATACTCCTTTCGGACGATAGGAACGGGTCAACGCTTGTTGCTATGATATGTTAATTTCCACGAAATTGTCAATAAAAAAATGTGTCGGCACTGGATTTCTTTTGAGGTCTACCATAGGTGTCAATTTAGGATTTTGATGGCATTTTGTCAAGTGGATATAAACATGCCGCCCCTACGGGGCTTAGTTTTTTTCGCTACACGCTGCTATAAATATAACGTCGCTACGCGACTCAAGAGGGTTTTGAAGTCTTTAAGGTTTCTGTGTAAGGTCCGGTTCGGTTAGAAACCGAACCTACCGGGCCTGGGAACGAATTAGAATTACCGAATTAATAAATTAATCTTCACACGGGTTATGCTACAAGGTGGGAACTTGGGTTCGTTCTACTATACTGCCTTGAGTTTTCGCCATAGGGTGGTACGGCTGATCCCCAAACGTTGTGCAGCGAGTTGTGGTTTTCCGTCAGATGCCTCCAAGACCCGTTGGACTAATTCACGTTCCAATGCCGCAAGTGGGTTACTTTCCCTGAGTGCCTGCGTAACAATATCGTCTCTCGACGAAATAAGGTCGAGCGGTAGATGTTGCTTTTCAATACTGCTACCCTGACATTTGACGAATGCGTGCTCTATGATGTTTTCCAATTCTCGCACATTGCCGGGGTAGGTATAATCCATTAAGATTTCAAGGGCATCGGGTGAGATGCGATGAATGGATTTTTGTGTCTGTTGATTAAATTTTTCGATGAAGTGTTCAGTGAGGCGTGGGATGTCATCTCGTCTTTCACGGAGCGGTGGCGGTGTAATCGGGACGACGTTGAGCCTGTAGTATAAATCCTCTCGGAAACGTCCGGCATCGATCTCTGTCTTCAGGATTCGATTTGTCGCTGCGATGACGCGGACATCTACTTTTTTTGTTTCGGTTGAACCGACCATTTCATATTCACCTTCTTGCAAGACGCGGAGCAACTTTGCTTGTGTTCCGAGACTTAGTTCACCGATTTCATCAAGGAAAAGTGTGCCACCGTCGGCAGCTGCGAATCGTCCTTCACGCGTTGCGATGGCATCGGTAAACGCACCTTTGACATGTCCAAAGAGTTCACTCTCCAGCAAGTTGTCAACTAAACCCGCGCAATTGACGCGGATGAAGGGTTTATTTGCCCGTTCGCTGTTGTGGTGGATCGCGTGGGCGATGGGTTCTTTGCCGGTACCGCTTTCACCTTGAATCAGGACAGTCGTTTTCATAGGTGCGACGAGTTGAATCAACTCGAAAATCTCCTGCATCTTCTGATTTTTTCCGATGAGATTCCCAAACGAATGGCGCGCCTTGAGTTGAGCACTGAGTGCCTTTACCTCCGAGAGATCCCGGGCAAACCCCTGGATGAATTCTTGATCGTCATACGCAATTCGGACCGCGCGAATTTCCAAGGGTAAACGATTTTTATTTTTACGAGACAGTTCGGTTTGGAAGGTAATAGGGTTCTGTTGGTCGAGGCTTTTGAGCGTTTCGCGCGTGCTTTGAAACTCATCGGGAGGCATTAGATCACGCAGGGATAGATTGGCGAGTTCTTGGTGTGTGTAACCGAGCCATGCACAGAAATTTTCGTTTACGGTAACGAAAGCCTCCGTTAGTGATGGAGATATAAAGATTGCGTCGTTGGACATCTCAAAAAGTGTGCGGTATCGTTTGTTGTTTTCGGCGAGTTTGTCTGTCCAATTCCCTTTTTCAATCAGAATTGAGAGTTGTCCGGCAATGGGTTTGAGTCGCCCGATATGTGCCTCAGAGAATGCTCTGGGTTCTTCACTAGTGAAAAAGACGACTCCAATCGGTTTCCCTTGCACTTTGAGTGGAAGTGTCAGATTGGAGCGCATCCCTTCTTGAACCATCAGTCGTGTCCAGTGCGTCGGTCTTTTTGCGAAAATTTCCTTAAAATCGTCAATGATCCGTGCTTCCCCTGAATTGAGGATAGGTTCAAGGCTTGACCCCTTGATTTTTGCGGAGAACCCGTTGTCCAGCAAGATTTTTCTGTTGGATTTCGTCTTGCACTGCACTAAATCACCGGAGGTTTCGTCAATGAGTGCGATGCCTAACCTGTTATGCGGTACTATGTTCTGTAGTCCAGCGTGGATGTTCTCAAAGACTTCATCGAGCGTCTTTCCAAGTTGAATCTGCTCAAGGATTTCATAGACCTGATCGGTTTCAATGGCTTGGCTAAAAACAGTCCCTTCGATTCTATTGTTTGCTGGTTCTTCAGTCGTAATTGCGATCTGAAGGGTATCTCCATCACGTCGGAGTGGATAGGTTCGGAGGTTTGGCGTGATAATCGGGCATCCACTTTTCAGGTCGTATTGCCAACCGTGCCACGGGCAGGTGATGCGGTTATCTTCCAATACGCCTTCGTTGAGCGGTCCTCCCTGATGCGGACAGGTGTTATTGATGGCGTAAAATTCTTCACCTGCGTTGAAGATCGCGATGTCTTCGCCGTCACATTTGACGACGATATTCTGTCCCGGTTCAATTTCAGATGCTTTGGCAATGTTAATCCACTTCACGATTTCCCTCCACGCGTGAACAACGTTTGTTACTTATGGGTTATAGCTTATCATATAGTGAAGCGGATGTCAAGAATTTTGTTTCATAAATGAAAAGCGTTTCATTTGTGAAATAACCTCTGTTTTCAAGTTTCCTAAGCAATTGATTCGGGTTTTGTTTCAGATTTGAAATGCATCGGTAAAATCTGAAATTTGGTTTTAACCGGTAAAACGTTGATATATCTCAATTGTATGGGTTCTGAATAGTTGGCACGAAACTTGCATCACTATTATAGACATGAGTTCTGTATTTGTCGCGCAGACTTTTAGTTTGCAGACGCAGAAGCACGGACTAACAGCATAAGCTACAACAACTACCGTATTTCAGGAGGATTAAAAAATGAGTCGTTATCTTGAACATGCCAACATGACTGTGAATGACCTTGAAAAAGCGATCGATTTTCTAACAACTGCCTTTCCAGATTTTCGAGTCAGAGGCGGTGGTAATAATGCGAACGGAACGAAATGGTGTCATCTTGGGACTGACGATTTTTACATTGCCTTGTCAGACCGGAAGCAGCCGTTCACGGGTGACCGTCCGGGGAGGCGTGTGAACCATCTCGGTTTTGCTGTTGATGACGCTGAAGGTATCAGGGAACGCTTGCTGGCTGCTGGGTATAAAGAGGGGTATAAGGTTGGGCCGCATCCGCACCGAAAACGCATCTATTTCGTTGATGCGGACGGTTTTGAATGGGAGTTCGTCGAGTACTTCACGGATGATCCAGCGAAACGGAACGATTATTCACAGTGAGAATAACTTTCATTAGCGACGCAATGCTTGTTAGAACTTGTAGGGTTAAGGCGTGGTGCTTGCCCTACAAGTTTTTTTTTTGCCTTGCTGGCTGGTCTGGACGGTTGGTTGAAATAATACTATTTCTAAATGATGCTATTGCATTACCGATTTTTATGGAGTGTGTGGTGATGCGGAACAAACTGGAAGTTTGTTCTACGTAAAGAGATATTTATTAACAGAAATGGTATAATGACCCATTTGGCTCAGTCTTCGTCAATAGACCAGGTGCAGTTGATGTTGCTGTCGTTGTAAAATTGCTTGAGTGCTGGTTTGTCAAACCACAGTTGCAGCTCTTTGCTAACAATATGTCCGACGCTGCTGACCTTTAGGTAAAGACCACCGGCTGTCCATTCGGGTATGATGTGATACTGTCCTGTTTGTGCGGCGTAGATGCTGAGCAGTGCCAACGGCTCCATGGCATCGAGGTTCGCGGTTCTATGCGTGTCTTGTAAAAGTTCAGCCACGCTTTTTCCTTCGTGTCCTTCTTGTAGTTCAGGGTTATCCATAACCTTGCTGTGGAGGATAAAGTCATCTTCAAGCGTGAAAAGTCCGCTATCGGTGTGTTGTCTACCTCGCAGCAGGTTATCCCCGATTCGCGCCGCCATCGCCAGAAATTCTGGCTTGGGTTCTACACGGTACAAATCCACCAATGCGAAGATATAAGCCGGTTCCAAGGCGGTTGTGGCAAAGTTCAACGACGGTGCGGAATTTTTATCGGCACCGATGTCACCAATCCCGAAGGCTTTAAATAGGGTGCGTAGGTAGTCTCTGAGCGCGTTTTTGCCACCGGAGACCCGATATCCACGCGCACAGACGGAGGTAAAGAGCGGCGTAATGTTCTGCGGTAGAAATGCGCCGTTTTCTTTTGCGCCAAAGTATAACTTCGCATCTCTGAAAGGTCCCTGTATCCGAAAACCTGTGAGATCCGTCCCATCAATAACGATGCTTTTCAGCGTATTATTTTTCGGATCGTAGGAAGCGTTTAGGAAACCGATGATATGTTGCGCGACGGCTTCCTTAATGTGCGCCATTTCCCCGACGCGACCATACTTTTCGGCGTTCTCTACGATTGTCAGCATCCCCATCATCTGCGTAATTGTGTGGTTCAATTGGTTGCCGACATAGACTCTCGGCTCGGTTGCCTGCGGATATTTTCTGCCGAATATGTTAAGCCCGCGTTTGCTACTTTGCGGATGTACGAGGTTGGGCCAGATGCCGGTCTCTGGGTCTCGCTGCTTTATAATCAGATTTAAGAGGCGTTCCGCCCAGACCCGCGGTGCCTCCTCCTGTTTTTGATAGCCTAAACTATAAGCGGCGTAAGCCAGATCCAGTGCCACACTGGTAAACGAGAGGTCTCCGCTGATATGGGGTGCTTTGTATCCGTTCCAAGGTCTGTTCCACGTGTTGGCGTGATTGACCTGCTTTTTGAAGTCGCCGTGTCGGTTGTAGTGTAAGGCATCCCAATCCTTGATATTTGCTTCCCAAATCCCTTTCATCAGCATCTCGCCGCGGTCGGGGTTCACGGCTCTCAGCAGTTCCCAGTAGGGGTATACGTCCTCTATTTCGTGGACAACGCCTTTCATGCCGTATCTGTTCCCGGTTACCAAGTCTACATAACCGTGTCCGCCCCAATGCAAAACGCCACTTTCTGGATACCAGTAGTGGTTGAACATGTGTTCGGCGGCTTCTCCCGCTGCGTCGACGTATTTGCTGTCCCCAGTGAACTGGCTTAGAGAGGCGAGCAACCGCATCAGGTTCTGCTGGTTTTGGAAGAAACTCCAGACCGCGGGTTTCGGTTCGGTGCCGGTGCGGTGTGAGGTCATCGATCTGGGTGCTTTTAGATGGTCGGTATGGAGACAATCGGCGAAGATGGGCATATCTGTGCCGCTGTATCTGTCTCTGCCGTATTCTATAGCCGTCTCTGCGAAGAGGCTCGCCGCTTTTAGGAAGCGGTTACTATCTATTTCGTCGGGTGTCAATTGGTTTCTGCCAATCCACCGGTCCAATTGATTCGTGTTCATACATCCTCCGTCTACTTTTTTGCGTGTTTCCTTGACCAGTTCACACTTGGATTATGTTATCACGACTACCTTCTTTTTCGCAATCTTTTTGGGTTGAAGGGGTGTCGTGAAAAAAATCACATTTTATTTTATGTGTGCTATAATTTGGGGAAATCGTATCACTGTTTGTTTTTCTACCAATGATTGCATAAAGTTTCTTAGCATAAGAGAGGGCAGATTGATGAACGGAAAAATAGTTTTGATATTGGCTCTGGCGATCTTGGTTTTGCAGACGCATCCCCTTGAGAGTCAGGTTGTTAGAGACGGACTGGTTAGCTACTGGAGTTTTGATACTACAGATGTTAAAGGCAATACAGTTATAGATCTTGTGGGTGGTAATGATGGCACGATTTTAGGTGCGCCTAAACAGGTCGCTGGCAAATTCGGTGACGCGTTCAAATTTAATGGGAATCCGGACGCGATTGACATTGGTTCCCCCGCTAATGGGAGTCTCGATTTTGACGATGACGCGGATTTCTCAATGATGGCATGGATCAAAGTTGACAAACCACCAGAATTAGATGGAGGACAGTCTACGATTGTTAGTAAGGGAGATGGTGGTAACAATGCCAGGATCCTCTGGAAAATTATTACGACGCAAGTGAATGTGACGATTGCGAACGAAGCCGGTGCTGGTCCGAAACTTGTCCTTGCTTCAGCCACGGATGTGGTGGATGGGAAATGGCATCATGTTCTATTTGTTTCAGATAGATCGGATGCGACTCGCATCTATATTGACGGTAAATTAGACGCTGAAGGCGGAGCGACTAAAGGCACAGATCTTACCACAGAATCTCGCATGTATATCGGTGCCTCGGTCCGAACCGGCGAAGCCACTCGAAGGTACTTTGAGGGTCTAATTGACGAGGTAGGCATCTATGATCGCGCGCTGACAGTGGATGAAGTCGAACGGAACTTTGATGCGAATGGACTTGCTGTCAGTCCAGAAAAGAAGCTCGCTATCGCTTGGGGAGAAATAAAGATTTCTCGATAGGGTTCAAAATCGGATTTTATTATAAACTTTGTTTTTTCGCCATGAGATAACGGCGGATCCGAGTACGGCGAAACCGAAAAGTGTGAACGGCATCTGCCATAAAAGAAAACTCATGTGCGTGTGGATGTATGAGTGCGCCTTGAAGATGACGAACCACGATAAGGGTGCCAGAATTGAAAACCACGTCGTACAGATTAATGTGATGTTTTGCCATCTTCGGTCTGCGCTGCTACGCCAAAATAGTAGCGCAGACATCGCTATGAAGAGGACTATCAGGTAATAATAACGGATTTTCAAGAGGAAGTTAGAGATGAACTCGTTTGGGACGGATAGATAGTTGTTGAGGTCAAAGAAGATACCGTTCATGTAGGTAATGACCACACTGATCGCACCTGCGTTCAGGCTGGCAGCATATACGGGTGGATAGTCTTCTGCGTTTGCATACGTGCGCTTGCCGAAAGACCAGATTACGTGTGCAACACCGTCCATAAACCCGTCCTTCGTGGCACCGATCTGGAAACATAGCATGATAAGGCTTAGGAAAATTGCGACACCTGAACCGATTCCGGCTACAAGCGACCATTTCAGACATTGGCGACCGTTCCACTTGTCGAGGATGGCGTAGTAGACGAACGGGACCAGCATCATGATTAGCGTGGTTGTGATATACTCATAGCCGTTGATGAAGCACTTAATGGAGACCGCGATGAAGATCAGAATCCCAAATCTGATGAGTTGTCGGTCCAGTGTTTCTCTGTGGTGTTTGAGGAAATACATGACGACAATCATCGGTAAATAGAATGCCCATAGACTCCACCAGAGATTCTTACCGAAGACTGTCAACCATTGGGAAAGCACTGCCGAACCGGTGACGCATATAGCGACCCACCCGCCGAACGCTTCGTAGAACCAACCTATAATCGTAGTCAATGCGATTGCTGAGAGGAGTGCTGTCAGTATATAAAACGACCATAGTTTGATTTGCGGCGACAACGGAATGAGTCTATCCAGTAGGCTGAAAATCATGCCTTGTCCGCCGGGTTGGGACATGTACGGTGAGAATTTATCGAAGGAGAGTTTGTACAGATAAGCCGTATATTGGGGTCCCCGTTCTGTTGAAGGTATCCATTCGGCATCAGTGTTCTTCGCTGTACCCCAACCATTCAGACCCCCAGATGAGAAGATACCGTCTTGGCGCGATTTAACCATTCTTCCCATGATATGCGCTTCGGTGTCTTTCTGATGTGTCGCAAACCAATCTTGATCAGCGACTCGCCATAGGTTAAAGAGAAACCCGAAAAATAGGAGCAAGATGGGTATTGCCCATAAGGCGGTCTTCTTTATGATTTCTGATTGACTGAGATGTTTAAATTGCATATTGACATACGCCTTCTGCTTTAGCAGCGGAATATATTAGAGTATCCGGCCTTTCTTAGGTACTTGTGAGTTGGGGTACCACCGAGAATCGGAAGGTGGTGCTGGTTCGGGAGGTTGCAAAGAAGCGAACTCAGCCAATTTCGGGCGGATTTCGGTTTCCCAAATCCCTTCAACATCATCAAACGTCAGTGGTGTGTGGTTTGATACCTCCGTTTTGTATGCCGACAACAATTCCTTTGTCTTTTCGCCGAAATGCGCCACAATATCTGCCACCATCTGTTCTCCGACGCGGCGACTGGAGGACTCGTTGAAAGACCCCATTGCGAAGTCGGGTGCGCGTTTATCATCTGTCGGCATCCGCGACATATCCACACAATCTGGTGCGACTGCCCAGAGTACCGATGTTTCCCCGCGTCCAGCGTGTCCGCCCAATCCTTTACCGTCCTCAAAACGCTCGATATCCGCGCCGATGCTCATTGTCGAATACATCCGAACCCCGACGTGTGCCTGCATAATTTCAATCACTATTGGTACGTCCAACCGATGCGGTCCCGAGTGCCCTGAAAACAGGATCGCGCCGTGAAAGCCGAGTGCATCGACGGCTCGAATGTGATAGCAGATATTCTTCAAAAACATCCAAGGCGGTATCGCTGTCAACCATGTTCGTTCTTGATTGACTTGATTGTGTCCCCATGAGCCGTAGCCTCCGATTTCATGGCAGTGCCAGTAAAACGGTGGTGCGACAATCCCGCCGTGTGCTTGTGCTGCCTGACACGAGCATTCGTGGGCGCGAATCGCATCCATCCCGACTGCGTTGTGCCAACCGTGCGGTTCACACAACCCGTAAGGTAGATATACCATTGGACACGCCTCAAGTGCCGCTTCTAATTCGTCTGGAAACATCCGTTCCCATCGTACCTCGTTGTTTCCGCTCATACAGTACTCCTTAACCCAAGTTGCTACTCATAAGATTTTAGGCGTGCGGAGACCATTTTTATTGAAGGTGATTGATTCTCCACAGGATTTTGTAGCGTAAACTTTTAGTTTGCGTCTCCGCAAGCACAATCTGGAAGATTATGCTACAAAGATGGCAACTTGCGTTACTCCTTAATGGAATCTAAGACGCATTTGCATAAATCTATTCAATACGCGATAATGTACTAAAGTCTAACAGACTTTTAAACCTAAAGTCTACTTATTTTTTTACTACACTGTAATCTCTCCAGTTTATGTGCGACAAAAGAAAATGGGCTTTAGATTAACCTAATGGAGGTAAACCAAATAATGCGTTTAATGGTAATTGTTTTCGGCGTTATGTGCTGTTTTGTTGTGTCCTTGACGGGCAGCGACGCTGAGATTGACGCTGAAACTGCTGTCGGTGTGTGGCTCTTTAATGAGAGTGCTGGCGGGACTGCCCGCGATTCCTCTGGAAACGGCAATGATGGTACACTTCAGAGCGATCCGAAGTGGGTACCTGATGGTAAGTTTGGTGGTGCATTGGAATTAGATGGCGCAGATGATTATGTGAGCGTCCCTGACCATGAAACCTTGGATACCGAGCTCAGTGAATCACTCACAATCGTCATCTGGGTTAAAGGCACTTACAGACCCGGTGATTGGCACGGATTGGTGACAAAAGCACAGGGGTGGCAAGTCGATATGTGTTACCTGTTGCAACGCAATGCCAACGGTGTCTTCGAGTTTGCACCCTTTGGAGAAGCAGGTAACACCGTCTGGACGGCATCCAATGTGCAACCGGAAGATGGTACATGGTATCATGTAGCGGCTGTCTATACGGGTGATGAGGCGCAGATTTACGTTGATGGCGTGCTGTCTGCCACGCGAGCCTTTGCCGCGGAAATTGCTGACACGGACGCGCCTGTCGTAATTGGTACGAATTATCCGACAGCCATTCAGCCGGTAGAGGGTATAATTGATGAGGCGGCTATTTTTTCTGTCGCTTTGGAAGTGGAGGATATCAACACCATCATGACCGGAGGTCTCGAAGAGGCGGTCGGTATCTTAGCCGTTGAACCTTCAGACAAATTAGCACTGACTTGGGGTAAGCTGAAAGCCAGCAGTGACAGATAATGCCTCGTGTTTCGTCAGGTTTCAAATTATTGCTTAAGCGAAAACCCTCCACCAGAGTATTCAGCGGTATTTCGCGCAGTTTTCTGCGATGCGTATCATCGCGCTGGCTTTGGTGATTGGCATCAGCTTACTCGCGTTTTTCACCGGGTTTTCGTCGGTGTTTTGATGCATAACTGTCGCCTTCAGGGTCATAGGAGACGAACACCTGTCCGTCCTCTACAACGAGTCGTGGTACCGTCCGATGGCGACCGTCGCGTTCGGGACCTCGCATGACAGCGAATTGTTCTTCGGTCATATCTTCGACCATATCACCCCATCGGTCTTGCGGATCAATCACCCCACCGCCCCAATTGACGTTTTTCGATTGATACTTAATCAGTATCCCGCGTCTGGGGATCGGATTCTTCCACGCCAAGGCACCGTGCGTGCAACCGCCGTCCATAAAGAAAAGCACATCTCCGGCTTTCATGACGGGTTGTACGACTAAACCCATGGTATCGTCACATGTCCGGATGCCGCGTGGCATCGAGTATTGCGTCTTATGGGAACCGGGTACACACGCGAAACCGCCGAGTTCGGGTTCGACATCGCGTAATTGCCATGTAATCGTGACGGTTTCAGCATAACTGCGTCCGTTTTTGAAATCATAACCGCGTGATGGACTCATCGGTTCGTTTCCGTCGTGGAGTGCGTGTCCGGATGTGCCTTCAACGGCGCAGAAGACGGTCGCGCCACCCGTACGATAGCCGCTACCGCCCATCCAGTTGAGTCGCTGTACCACAGTAGGGTGTGCAATCATACGGCGGAAGGGTTCGTTATAAGGGTCGGGTAGGCTTAGTAGACCCGATAGGAGCGGACGACCTGTCCCGGCTTGGCTGACCGATCCGCCTGCGAGTTCACTGCCGACAACGATGCGGTCTTGGAATTTATCCACTGCTTCGTTTGCTTCTGCTAACCACTGCTCATCCATCACGCCGCGCACGACGAGGTACCCGTTCAGGTCCCAAAAATAGAACTCTTTCTCATCGATGCCTGAATTCGGGTCGCGCATATAAATTGACGGATGAACGATGGACGGGTCTTCCTCCACCCATGTCTCTTCGCCGTCTGTATTTATCACAGGTGGCGGACTTGAACCCTTGTACCCAGGGGTATATAGGACCGCCTTTTGCGCAGGCGTTGCTTCGTCTGTCCATCCGGGTAAAGATTCGGTCTCTGAGTAGGGACCGACTGGATTGGATTGGATTGCTGCACGCGCGGCATACCAATAACTCAATAACCTTTTCGGTTCGTCTTTCCACGGACGAACACCTTGGAGCGTAGGTTCCGCGATCAGGAATAGATCGCCTGCCTTGAGTTCCGGTTGCACCACTACATCCATATCGTCAATACCGGTTGCCAAGTCGTGCGGTGTTTCGACATTGCTTTTGTGGCTTGCCTGAACAACGACGAGTCCACCGTCGTCTTCTTTGATGTCGTCCAACACCCAGACCGCTTTCACGCCTTGGCAGCTTCTCCGATCCTTTTGTATGCGGTATGCCAAGGACGGGTTTCTCGGTTCATCGCCACCGGTGAGTGTGAGACCGGTTTCACCTTCTCGCTGCCCCAACAATTGGGGTGCCTGATCGAGTCGGAAGCCGTGTCCGATGATCTGGTTCAAATACCATACCAATGTCGGATGTATCAGTAAGTCGCGGAACAATTCGCGGTGTGGACTGTCGCCACCTAACAGCGTCTCAGTTTCACCAAATGCGTCTAATGCTTCGTTGAGTGCTGCTACCTCTTCCTGACTGAGAACGCCGGGGATGTGTAGGTAGCCTGCCACATCAAAAGCGTAATTCTCTTCATTCGTCATGGGTTTGTTAGCCATCTGTTCCCCCTGTTATTGGTGTATGGTTCGTAACGCGTAAATCATTCTTCAGCAGTAGCATTATGGCACAACCGCTTCATTTTGTCAATAATCTATTTCTACTTTCGGCGGGATGATTTAGTTTTAAAAAATATCAGTTTTCGCGCCTTTTTTTACGATCCGGTTCGGTTGCATGAAGTTTAAGAAAATAAATCGGTAATTGGGTGAGGTTGCATGAAGTTTAAGAAAATATTTCGGTAATTCCTTTTACAAGTCCGGTGCGGTTAGAAACCGCACCTACCGGGCCTGGGGAAAATCGGAATTACCGAATTAATAAATCTTCATGAAACCGAACCTACCGGGCCTGGGGTGCCAGAATTGGACGAAAAAAACCGAAATTACGAATTTGCAACCGACCCCCCTCAAATATCTGTCACATATCACAAGTCAATATTGTTGATTGGAGGATCGGCATGAAAAACGATGATGCGAAATGGGTTGAACGTATCTTGGCAGGCGATGAAGGTGCCTTCACTGCACTCGTG
>JAAXHL010000025.1 GCA_012270865.1 Candidatus Poribacteria bacterium
TTACAATAACTTCTGAGAAATATCAGGGGATCTACTCTAATCAACTGTCCGTCAGTCCGATTGAAGCGAATAAAATCCTACTTGCTATTAACGTCGCACTGTGCTAATATACCCTAAAAGTTTCAAAGGAGCATAGTGCAAGGACTATAAACGCTGAAGAAAAGCGTAGAAAGGCAGAAAGGCAATAAAAACTTGACTTATGCGTATATTTGCGGTATAATTATAGTAATCGGTGTAGGCAGAACGTTGGTAGCGTTCTGCCACCTACTACCAATAGGACACCGAAAACTTCATACACCGAGGATACCCTTATGTTACGCGGACACAAGATAGCCTTAAGACCGACGGCTCGCCAGCGTCGGTGGTTTGCTATGCAGTGCGGTTACGCACGTGTGGCATATAACGACGCTTTGCACGACTGGAACCATGGCGCGGAATTAGGTGATTTGCGTAAGCGATTTAACGCTATCAAATACGGTAAATATCACTGGTGTAAGGACATGGATCAGCGAGCGGCGATGTATGGCATTATGAGCCTCGAAGACGCAATCCTCCGCTACCGTAAGGGACAAAACGAGCGCCCAAAACGCAAACGGCATAATGCCCGCCAATCTTATAGCATGGAAGGCGCGAAGGTAAAGATCACCGATAACGCTATCAAACTCCCTAAAATCGGCTGGGTATCCATGCACGAAAGGCTACGTTTCAAAGGTAAAATCAAGCGTGTCACGATATCAAGGACAGCACATTGTTGGTTTGCCAGCGTCCTTGTCGAGACGGACGCTATTATAGAGGCAGCAGCCCCTGCCTCGCCCGTCATCGGCATAGACGTAGGTATCAACACACTCGCCACACTTGACGATGGCACGAAGTATGATAACCCGCGACCGCTAAAACGTTATGAACGTAAACTCGCACGAGAGCAACGGAAATTAAGTCGTAAGGAATACGAGTCAAATAACTGGCATAAACAGAAACTAAAAGTGGAACGCATTCACTACCGCATATCGTGTATCCGAAAGGACGCGCATCATCAAGCGACTACCGCTATAGTTAGAAATGCCAGCAAAATTGGTATCGAAACGCTTAGAGTGACGAACATGGTAAAAAATCGTAAGTTAGCAAAAGCACTTAGCGATTCAGCGTTAGGCGGATTCCTTGCCATGCTGAAATCTAAAGCCGATGCTCTCGGCATAGCAATCGTGGAAGCACCGCAGTTTTTTGCATCGTCTAAAACATGCAGCAGCTGCGGAGATAAAAAGGAAGATTTAACGTTGGCGGACAGAATGTATCATTGCGAATCTTGCGGATATACCGTAGATCGCGATATAAACGCCGCCATTAATTTAAGAACCATCGCGGTCGGTGAGACCGAGATGTAAAACGCCTCTGGACTCTGTAGGCTACTTATGCTTTGAGCATAAGGGGGTCAGGCAGTAAAGGGAATGAGGAACTGCACTGATGTACGGGTTTCTTCCGTAATATTCAGTGAAAGGATAACAGATACACGACTATGTTTAAACTCGGCGTTATCGGCGACGAAGTCTCACAGGATTTCGCTACCGTTGTCAATTTTGTGAAAGATTTCAACCTACACTCCATCGAAATTCGGTCTGTCTGGGATAAACTCCCGCACCAACTCACCGACACCGACATCGACGAAATGAAGCGTCTGCTCGACGGCACCGACATCGAAATCATCGGCGTTGCGTCCCCGTTTTTTAAATGCGATATGGACAACGCTGAAGAACGGAAAGAACACCTTGATATACTCAAAGGATGCATCCGTACAGCGAAGGCGTTCAATGTGAACCTTATCCGCACCTTCGTCTTCTGGGATACCGGCGAGACCGAGGAACGTTGGGACGAAATTATCGCTGCCTACGACGAACCGCGTCGGATTATAGATGGCGAAGGCATCGTCCTCGGCATGGAAAACGAATCCACAACCTCGCTCAGCACCGCCAAACTCACAGCAGAATTTATTGAACAGATCGATTCCCCGAACATCCGCGGTATCTGGGACCCTGCCAACGAAGCACATGCCGAAAGTGGCGAAACCCCGTATCCTGATGCCTACAACCGCATGAAACCGACGATGATACACGCACACCTCAAGGACGCGGCACCGAGTCCGGATACAGGCGAAATGGAATCCGTCCCTGTCGGAGACGGTGTCATCGACTGGCAAGGGCAGCTCCAAGCCTTTATTGATGACGGCTATGAAGGGCATCTCTGCCTCGAAACACATTGGCGACCCACACTCAAAATTGACGATGCCATCCTCAACAGACCGGGTGGACAAGCCTTCTCCGAAGCAGGTGAAGAAGCCTCGCGTATCTGTATCGAAAAATTAATGACGATGATTCAGAACCTAAAGCAATAGTTTTTCCATCCGTAAAATGATGGGTGAAACGTATTTCGCGCGCCTGTGTATGTCGTGTAGTCTACGAATTTTGCTGTAGGAGCGAGTTGTGCTCGCGATTTTTCTACTCAACTTTGGCGTGCCAAAACCGTAGTCCGTAATGAAATGGAGGACGGACTTAAGCAGGACCCGTGAAATAATAATCTCCCCTTGTTTAACCGCAAGGAAAATTTAAAAATGAAGATTAAAGCAGTTCGCACCTCTCTTTACGACATCCCGCCACAAGTTGAGCGTGTTGATGCCATCCAAGCGTTTGTCTCTATGGAGTTCCCTTTCATTGAGATAGAGGATGAAGACGGCGTTATTGGCACCGGATTCTCCTACACCATCGGCAAAGGTGGCGAAACGATCAAACAGATTATGGATGCCTACCTCACGCCGATTCTCCTTGAAGAAGATGCCGCAAACATCGACCGAATATGGAATCGGATGTGGATGGAGACGCATTGGGTCGGCAGAGGCGGTATCGTCGGTTTGGGCATAGCAGCGGTAGACATCGCACTCTGGGACCTCATGGCAAAGCGCGCCGAGTTACCGCTTTACCAACTCCTCGGCGGCGCGAAACCCGAAGTACCCGTCTACAACACAGACGGCGGATGGCTCCATCTCTCCGAAGCCGAACTCGTCAGGCAGTCCGTCGAATTCGTCGAACAAGGATTCAAAGGTATCAAGATTAAAGTCGGGCGTGACAGCCTCCACGAAGATGTCGAACGAATCTTCGCCGTCAGGAAAGCCATCGGCAAAGAACCCTACCTTATGATTGATGCCAACATGAAGTGGAACGCGCGCGAAGCCATCCAACTCGCGTGTCGCGTCGAAGAAGCCGACCTCTTCTGGTTCGAGGAACCCATTGAAGCAGATGACGTAGATAGCCACGTCGATTTGCGACAGAAAACCACCATCCCGATCGCTATCGGTGAAACGATTTACAATAAATACGTCTTTAAAGAGTACATCGCGCAAGGCGCAGCGGACATCTTACAACCCGACGCTGTCCGTGTCGGCGGCATCTCCGAGTGGATGAAGGTCGCACATACAGCCGAATGCTTCGGGCTTTCCGTATCGCCGCATTTCTTGATGGATTTACACGTGCATCTCTCTGCAGCGGTCCCGCATTCGCTCTTTGTCGAATACATCCCATCTTTTGATCCCGTGCTTGAGGATACCTTAGTACTTAAAGACGGTCACTTCTCACCACCGGAACGTCCCGGACACGGTATTTTGTTCGATAAACAGAAATTGGCGCAGTATCAAATATCGTAAACGTCAGTTTGAAAATAAAAATGACGTTTTGGGTTTCGTCTGTCACTGAACACAAGTGTAGCATAAACTTTTAGTTTGTGGCGTGTCCTGCGCAAACTGAAAGTTTACGCTACAAAAGACACGTTTTCATCACACGCAGGTTAGTTTATAGGTTATAGGTTAAGAGGCTTTTGTTAAACAGAAGCGCGCAGCCCGTAAGCGTAGCGGAGGGCGGATATACGAAAAGGCATGTCAATACCCAATCCTATCTGACCGAATCGCAAGGTAAGATTAAAAATATGAAACTTGAAAACCGTATCGCTATTATTACAGGTGGTGGACGCGGCATCGGTCGCGCAACCGCCATCGCATTCGCTAAAGAAGGTGCCGATGTCGTCCTCGCCGCACGGACAGACACCGAGATAACCGCCGTCGCAAAAGAAGTAACGCAACTCGGCAGACGCGCACTCGCTGTTACAACCGATGTCCAGTCGAAAGCCTCTGTTGATGCCATGGTATCCCGAACGCTCGACATCTTCGGAAAGGTGGACATCCTCGTCAACAACGCAGGCGTAGCAATCCACAACCCGATTCCGAAGATACGAGAGGAAGATTGGGACCTAACAATGGCGGTTAATCTCAAAGGCGTATTTCTCGGCACACAAGCCGTCTTCAGCCAGATGTGCGAACAAAAGTCCGGGCACATCGTCAACGTTTCCTCGGTCTCCGGCAAATTCGGACACGTCAACGGTGGCGCGTATTGTGCCTCTAAGTTCGCCGTTATCGGGTTCACGGAGACAACGAACAACGAGGGGAGAGCGCACGGCGTGAAAGCCTCGGTCGTCTGCCCGGGACCTGTAGATACCAAAATGCGCCGCGATAACCATCCTGACGATGTGATTGAACACCTGACGCTCCCAAAGGATGTAGCGGACCTAATCCTATTCCTCGTGACGCAGCCACCCCGCGCGCATACACTTGAAACCGTTATCCGAACACCTCTGATGTAATTTCAGGATTTACACAGACCTCTTTGCAGGTGGGGCGCAAATCTCTTTGCAGGCGGGGTTTGTAACCCCGTCTGCAGCTTATTCGGAATTCATAGTCCAAATGTTTATTGATTCACACGCACATATCCAACTCTCGCAATTCAATCGAGATCGCGACGCGGTGCTGAAACGCGCACACGAAGCCGCGGTCTCCAATATCTTGGTCATCGGTTTTGATATGGAGACCAGTCTCGGCGCGGTAGCATTGTCGGAAAAACATACGCACATCTACGCCACCGTCGGTATGCATCCGCACGACGCAAAAGACTTGACCCAGGATGTCCTGAATACCTTTCGCGAACTCGCCGAACATCCGAAGGTGATCGCACTCGGCGAGATGGGGTTAGACTACTACCGTAACCTCTCACCGCGCCCAGTTCAGAAAACGGCGTTTGAACAACAGTTGGACCTCGCCGAAGAATTGCAGATGCCGATCGTTATCCACAACCGTGATGCCTATATGGACATCCTGCCTATCTTAGAGGCGCGGCAAGGGAAAATTCGAGGCGTACTGCACTGCTTTACCGGTGATGTCGAGTTGATGCATAGAAGCCTCGCGATCGGATTCCATATCGGCATCGGTGGTATTGTGACCTACCCGAATGCCAAAGATATCCAAGCCGTGGCGCGAGAGGTGCCAGAGGATCGGCTCTTAATAGAGACAGATTGTCCATGGCTCACACCGCAGTTTCGGCGTGGTAAACGCAACGAACCGGCTTATGTCCGCGCCGTCGCAGAAAAAATAGCCGAACTCCGCAATACCTCCATAGAAACAATCGGTGAAATAACAACCCAGAATTTCAATCTTTTAATGGGCACATGTTTTAAATAACTTAATCGTTTCGGAAAAATCGGAGCGGAAACCCAATTGTTAAAGAATCTAAACCTCCGTATGTATGCGATGGTGCTTGCACTTGTCTGCGTCTGGGTGATTTTCACACTCCTGACCAACGGCACCTTCCTTAGCACTCGGAACCTGTCGAATCTATCCCGGCAAGCCGCCGTCACAGCTATCCTCGCTGTCGGTATGACGCTGGTCATCGTCTCCGCCAACATTGATCTCTCTGTCGGTTACGGTGCCGGGTTGCTCGGCGCAATCGCAGCCATTGTACATGTCTGGTGGGGACAATCGATTCCGGTGACACTTCTCATTGTGATCTGTGTCGGTACATTGATGGGACTGATGCAGGGTTACCTCGTCGCGTATCAACGGATCCCAGCGTTTATCGTCACCTTGGGCGGGTTTCTGGCATATCGCGGCTTGATGCTCGCATTTACCAGAGGCGAAACTATTCTGCTCCCCGACAATTGGTTCAAGGCGATCGGCAACGCCTACCTCTCCCCGACGCTCGGATGGGGACTTATGGTTATTGGTATCGGCATCAGCGGATACCGTTTCTACCGGCAACGCGTCGCACGGCTACAATACGGAAACCCAGAGCAGACCGCTATGCCGGTGTTCCTATTGAAAGTCGTTGGGATATCGGCACTCATCGTCGCCTTCATCATCGTAATGAATGCCCACAAAGGTGTCCCGTTTCCCGTCTGCATTCTATTCGGATTGGCGTTCGTATTTCATTTCATTGCCAACCACACCCGTTTCGGACGTTACGTCTATGCCGTCGGCGGCAATTCAGAAGCAGCGTACCTCTCCGGTGTCAACGTGCGTGGCATTACGTTGCGGGTATTTGCAACGATGGGTGCGTTGATGGCGATCGCCGGTGTTGTCATGACAGCACGCGTCGGAAGTGCCAGTCCAGAAGCCGGACGCTTGTTGGAATTAGACGCTATCGCTGCCTGTGTTATCGGTGGTGCCAGTTTAATGGGCGGGCGCGGAAGCATCTTCGGCGCAATCTTAGGCGCGTTCGTCATGGAGAGCCTCAACAACGGCATGAGCATGGCAAATATGGATGCCTCATGGCAGGACATTATCAAAGGGATCGTACTCGTCGCAGCCGTCGGATTTGATATGGCATCACGACGAAGATAGCACAAAATATTGACTATTTACATTTTTTTTAAACCCTTTCCCCGAAAATTCCCCTCTTTATAACTACAGTCTAATCGCCAAAATCTAATCGGGAATTTATCTATGCGATACGATTCATTAATATATACAGATCTCACCGATGAAGAACTCATCCAGCGCGTGCGAGACGGAGACGAGGCAGCGTTTGCACAACTCGCATCCCGTCATAGTTCGAGGATATGGCAAATGGTCGTCTCACACTCCCGCCAAATCCGAGACGCTGAAGAGATCTTTCAAGACATTTGGGTGGCAGTCTGGGAAAACATCAGCAACTTACGCGAAGTCGGCAGCTTCGGGGCTTGGCTCCGAAAGATAGCCTACACCACTTGCAGAAGGTACTACGCCGCGAAGTCGCACAACAGAGGCGAAATCCTTCAGAGCGCGGAGAAACTCGCAGAGACGATTGATCGGGATGTGCTTGCCCGTACTCGGGAAATCGAACTTCGCACCGCTGTGACAGAAGCTGTGCATCACCTACCGGAACGAGTCCGAGCCGTCGCAGTGTTGTATTACTTAGAGTTGTGGACTGTCAACGAAATCGCAGAAGAACTCGGCTTGGCGGCGGGGACCGTCAAAACCAGACTCCGCCAGATTCGCGCACTTTTGCGTCAGGAATTTGGCGTTGAAGAAATTAAGAGGGGAACAACTATGACACGTGAAAAAGAGGCAGCCAAACCGATACGAGACAAACTTAAAATTTTCGGGGTCGGCGATGCCGGTGGCAACATCATCAAACGGATGATCGCATCCTATCGGAAAGAAGTGGAATTTTATGCTGTGAATACGGATTTGGAAGCACTCCGCACCTGTGAGGGCGCAACGCAGATACAGATCGGGATTGACACCACGCAAGGATTCAGCACAGATGCGAATCCTGAGATTGGTAGAAGTGCTGCGGAGGAAAATCTGGACACGCTTGACGCTGCCCTCGTAGACGCGCGTCTGATCTTCATTGTAGCAGGCATGGGCGGCGGAACAGGGACAGGTGCCGCACCCGTCATCGCATCCCTCGCACGAGAACACGACGCTTTGACAATCGGCGTTGTAACACTCCCGTTCGATTTTGAGGAGCAACGCTACACCGAACAAGCAGAATACGGGATCCACGAGTTACAAGAGAATACAGATGCCGTTATCGTCGTCCCGAATCAGCGACTCCTTGACCCTCTCGATGTGGAACCTTCACTGAGCGAAGTATTCCAGCTCAGCGATGAAGCCGTAATACGCGGTGTTAAAACTATCGCCGAAATTATTACGGAATCAGGTGAAATTAGCCTTGACTTCGCCGATATACAAAGTATCATGCAGGGCGCTGGGCGCGTGTCAATAGGCATAGGGCAGGCACACGGCGAAAACCGAGCACAAAACGCTATGAAGCATGCCATCTCGTCGCCGCTCTTAGACGGACGAAAACTCGGCGATGCGCCCGGATTGGTTACCACCATCAGCGCACCCCCAGACTTCATGATGAATGAATTGGACGCGGCGATGACAGTCCTCAAAGATACCACCCCCGAAGCACAGATTATCTTTGGGGTGGTCTATAAGGATGGCGAACCTCAACCTGAAGACACCGTTGATGTCACTGTCCTCGCAACAAGCGTTGAGACGCAAAACGAACCCACCACACCACGCTCTACTCAGCAAGACGGGACCTCTTCCGAAAGCGGTACTTCTGTTCCTTCAAAAACCGCTTCCGAATTCGTTCATCTACACAACCATAGCGAGTATAGCATGCTTGACGGTGCCTGCCGCATCAGCGATATGGTGGACTGGGCGGTTGCACATAGCGTCCCCGCCGTCGCACTTACCGATCACGGCAATATGTTCGGCGCTTATGAACTCTACAACAAAGCGACAGATGCCGGTATCAAACCCATCATCGGCTGTGAAGTCTATGTCGCACCTGGGAGTCGAAAGGTACATGAACACGGACAAGACGGCCCCTATCACCTCACGCTGCTCGCTGAAGATGCAACCGGTTACCAGAACCTCTTGGAATTGGTATCCCTCGGATATACAGAAGGGTTCTATCGCAAACCACGTATTGACATGGAAATCTTGCGTGAACACCGGGACGGTATCATCGCGCTAACAGGATGCGTTCAGGGACAGGTACCGCAACTCCTCTGCGCAAATCGCCGCGACGAAGCGATCCAAAACTTCAAAACCCTCATGGAGATTATGGGGCAACACAACCTCTACGTTGAGGTGCAGAACCACTACATCGACAAGGAACTTCAGGCGTATCCGGTGATGGTAGAGCTGGCGAAGGAGTTCAATCTCCCGCTCGTCGGCACAAACGACTGCCACTACCTCCGTAAGTCCGACCACGGGATGCACGATGTGCTGCTCTGCATCCAGACGAAGAAAACCATCAACGACCGAGACCGCGTGCGGTTCGACAACCATTTCTACTTTAAAAGCGTTGACGAGATGCGGGAAGCACTGAAGGATTACCCGCCAGAGGCGATCAGTAACACACTTGAAATTACGAATCGGTGCAATCTCGAACTCGACTATCAACGCGCCTCGATGCCGAAATATAAAGTCCCTGAAGGGTACACGCACGACAGTTATCTTCAAGAATTGTGCTACCGAGGCTTGCGCGAGAAATATGGCGAACTCTCTGAACCGATACGGCAGCGGATTGATTATGAATTAGATGTTATCAAGCAGACCGGACACGCCAACTATTTCCTGATTGTCGGCGATTATATTAACCACGCACACAAACAGGGGTATCCGCTCTCTGCCCGCGGTTCTGCCGCCGGCAGTCTCGTCCTGTACGCACTTGATGTGATTAACTTCAATCCCATGGATCACGGTTGCCTGTTTGAACGGTTCTTAAACCTTGAACGTCTGGCACCACCCGATATTGATATCGATTTCGCCGACCGCGCCCGTGAGTCTACAATTGAGTATCTGGCGAAAAAATACGGCGCGGACTCCGTCGGTAAAATCGCCACCTTTGCCACATTGGGGGCGAAAACCGCTATCAAGGATGTCGGGCGCGCACTTGAAATGCCTCTTGATAAGGTCGAAAAGTTAACAGCGTTGATTCCACCGATACCGGGCATCACGCTTGATGAGGCTCTGGAACGAGTCCCAGAATTCCAAGCACTCGCTGAACTCCCGGAGAATAGAGAACTCATTGAGATGAGCAAAGCCGTTGAAGGGATGAAACGGCACGTCTCATGTCATGCCTCCGGAATCGCAGTTTCAGACGGACCCCTGACAAATTACGTGCCACTCTTCAAGGATAGACACGATCAAGTTGCAACGCAATTTGAAGGGAAGGCTGTTGAAGGTGTCGGTATCGTCAAATTCGATTCCCTCGGACTACGGAGTCTTAGTGAAACCTACGACTGCCTACAGATGATTAAGGCGAATCAGGGCACCGAGATTAAATTTGAAGAGATTCCGTTTGACGATAAGGAGACCTATTCACTGATCGGTAACGGGCTTATTGAAGGTTTATTCCAACTGGAAGCCTCCGCTGGCATGTCTCAAGTTGTCACACAACTCAAACCGGATAACTTTGAGGAGTTTTCCGCTATTCCCGCACTCTATCGTCCGGGTCCGATAGAAAATGGCGATATGCAGCAGTACATAGATCGGAAGAATGGCGTACAGCCTATAGAATATGTGCACCCCTCGCTTGAGGATATACTCAAAAGCACCTATGGTGTCTGTATCTACCAAGAACAGATCATGCAGATTGCACACGATATCGCAGGCTTTACGCTCGGTGAGGCGGACATACTCCGCCACGCCATAGGGCATAAAAAGGAAGCACTGATTACCGCACAGCGAGAAAAATTTGTTGGGGGCGCAGTCAAAAAGGGGTCCCTCGCTAAAAACGAGGCTGAAGAAGTGTTTGATTGGCTCGCATCGGTGGGTCGCTATGCCTTTAATAAGGCGCACACTGTCGCATACTCTATGTTGTCATACCGTATGGCGTACCTGAAAACGCACTACCCGCGTGAGTTCATGGCAGCAATAATAACTGGAGAGTCAGGGTGTCCCGATAAAATCGCGCGCTACCGAGCCGAATGTGGAAAACTTGCCGATTTTCTCGGGGTAGAAAAGGAGACTATCTTGCCAGATTCCGTGCCTCTTTGAACTTCTCTTTCGCAAATTGACCCCATTCTTTCATTTTTTCGTTTCGGATTTCCGGGTCTTTCCAGGCACCACTCGCCAACGCCATCGCCTCTGATTCAGTTATTGGCATCTTCGTTAAAACCGCAATCGCCGCGTCCCGCTTTATCGGGTCTTTACTCTTCTGGATCGCTTTCCACGCGTTAACAAGATCCTTATGTGAATCAATGATCAGAGTCCCGAAGAGGTCGTTGACAATGTCCCATCGGGTACCGCCTTTGTCTGAGTCGTATTGAAATGGAGTCCCTTCCATAGCAAACGGGTTTGGAACGATGCATCTTTCGCCGAGTTTATCATAGAGCACTGGCAGAACGCTGGCTCGGTTTAAACCGCCTTTCCAGTCAGGACCCTCCGGATCGGTGATTTTATTAAGCATCGAGAGTTTCTCTGGATCATCTTTTGCCTCAGAAAGTTGGGTTTTGGTAGGTTTGTTGCGGAGCATCCAGAGTTTCTGAGCATCTTCCGATAAAACGAATTCCAAAAACTTTTCAGCGACCGGTACGTTAGGCGCACCTTTGAGAATCGCAATTGGGTCCGCCGTAACGACCGCACCGTCAGCCGGAACAACGTATTTAATCTTATCCGTACCGACGACAGCGATCTGACCATAAGCATAAAAATCGATGGCAAGTCCGTAAATCACCTGTCCTGCGACAACGTCTGTCGGGATGGCGTTAGCACCGGCAGAGAAGCCGCGTACATTACCGCCGAGCCGCGTCAAAAGTGCGAACCCCTCTTCCCAACCAAGCGTTTGAAGGATGATCTCGTAGACCATGTGCGCCGAACCGCTCTCTCGCGGATCTGCCGCACCAATTCTGCCGATCAATTCCAAATTACCCAGGTCCTGCCATGTCGAAACTTGTGGAAGTTGCAACAATTCTCGGAGTTCCTCGTTGGACATAATACCGAAACTTGATAACGCCGCACCATACCAACGATGTTCGGCATCATAGAGCGGGATCCCGTGGAACGACTGCACCATCTGCTCAAGTTGTCTGCCCGGTAGTTCGTAGGCATGAAGCCAACCCATATTCGAGAGACGGAGATAGTTATCAGTACCGCCACCAAAGAAAATATCAATACCGATACCAGCCGGTACGCGCTTAAATTCCGACTCAATAAACCGATAGTTGGAAGAAGTACCTCCGACATCTCGCCAGTCGGTTTCGACGGTTCTGCCTGTCTGTGCTTTGTACCACGTCTCGAAATTTTTACCAAATTCAGTTTCTATGCCTTCAGGGTGTGGGGATATGATGATGAGTTTATCTTGCGCAGATGAGAGCGTCGGTAGTAGGAAAAAGCATAATACTGTCCCTATGAAAAGGGACCTGAGATAGGACATTTTTTTAATCTCCTTTTGTACTCGGCTTCAAATTAAACGAGTCGGATAGGCAGTTATGGCGAGAATGTCGGCTGCTGATCAAGGATATGCGACCTCGGGTTCACCCATTTCCCCTTCGTCAGATCATAAATGCCGTAGTGCAGATGGGCACCAGTGCTACGCCCCGTATTTCCAACGTAACCGATGACCTGACCGCGCGTCACTCTCTGCCCCTCCTTAAGGTCATTGGCGTAATCTTGTAGATGCGCATACAACGTTTTGAGCTGAGGCGCGTCATGGACCAGCTCAACCGCCTTGCCAAGATAGCCTCTCCTTCCAACACCAGTGACTGTCCCATCGGCAGCAGCGATAACAGGAACACCAGCACGCGTTTTAATGTCTAATCCTTGATGAAATTCGCGTTGACGCGTTAAAGGATGGATGCGCCGCCCGAACTCAGACGAATACCAAAAAGCATGTTTCTTGCCATCCGATTGTTGCAGTTTCACCGGTAAGATCGAAGGATATTCGTCAATCCATTGTTGATATGAGATAACATAGTTATAGAGCGGCTGAATCTCCTGTTTTAGGGTTTTGGGTGTTAACGCTTCTTGATTTTCGTCTACATAACTCGCAGCGTCAATGACAGTACCATATTCCTGCTGAGCATCAAGCGGTTCATCAGTATCTTCCGAGGTCCAAGCAATATTGCTTTCCCCACCGCCTTGCCCTAGAATTCCCAAAGTCTGCTGGATCTCTTGTACCATATCGCGAATACCGCTCATCTCCGCATTAACAGCAGCGAACTCCGATTCAATTTGGAGTTTCGTACGCGTCAATTCATCCAGTTTTTCCAAATTCATCTGTAGCCGTTTTTCTGAATCGTTTCTCTGGGACTTTTGGAAAAAACCGTAACCTAATCCACCAATCGCTGCTGAGAATAGAGCAAAGATCGCAAGCGAAAAAAGCAGAACAAGCCTGCCACTGATAGTACGCTCCCGAACTCTATCTCCACGAGATGATATAAAGGTAAGTGTGTACATTCAAAATCCTCCTTTCTTCAAGGGTTCAGTTTAAAGTGTAGACCAAAATCATTGTCGCATAATGCATGCTCTATCTTTGAGTAAACCGTTTTACAGGCGCGAGACAATCGCCGGCATTTTCCAAACAAGAACGATGATCCCACCGAGTAAAATAAGATACCATACCATCAATGTTCGGATGCGCGCTCTTTTGAAAATTTGATGACGAGGGCGTTTTAACCGCATGATGTACTCCTTGGATCTGTCCAATTATTATCAAGTCTAACATAAATCTAAAAACAAGTCAATGAAAAAAACAGATTCAGAATTCTGTACATGTTTTCCCGTTGTGGACTATGGTTGCGCAACCAGCGTCAATTCCGTTTTACCGTCAAGTCCAGCGACGACCGGGAACGTCTTTTCAGCAGGCTTACCATCTTTTGGCGCGTACCGAACTTGCGGAGAGAAGTAGGCATACAGTGCCGTATTCCGAGGATTAGCAGTCGTGTTCGGACCCGAACCGTGCACCATTAAACTATGGAAAAACAACGCACTCCCGGCAGAGAGCGGGACATCCATCTGCTGCCCCTCAACATCTTCGCGATCAGTCAGGTTAGCATCCTGTTCCCGAGCAATATGCCCCCAAGACTGCATACCCCAAAGATGGCTTTTCGGAATCACCTTAAAACACCCGTTCTCAGGCGTAGCATCGTTAAGGGCGATACTCACAGTAACAAGGTTCGGCGGTTCCATCGGCCAATATGCGGAGTCTTGGTGTAAACCGTGTGAAGACCCGTGAAACGCAGGTTTGAACATCAAGGTACTTCTAAAAAGCAAGAGATCAACGGAACCTGTAAGCTCTTGAAGCACCTCAATGAGTCTCGGATGCTCTGCGAGATCCCGGAACACCTGAGAGTACTGCCGTGTATTTTCTGCTTTCCGTAGCACCGGCAGATTATCACCTTGTGTTTCGTCTTTCGCAAACGGTTCGCGTTGGACGTGACGACGAGCAATCTCCGCCCGTGCCTTCTCTCCATCCGGTTCCTGCCCAGCTGCAAACGTATGCAACCGATGAATCTCTGTTTGGCATCTCTCGACCTCTTCTGCCGACAACAGGTTTTCAACAATAAGGTAACCTTCTTTTTCAAAAAAAGTTTTTCGGGCTTTCAGTTCCATCTTAGCCTCCAAATAATTGTTTAACTTCCCAGATAATACTCGAAATCGCAAACCCAACATAGACACATGAAGCGATTAACATCATGACCGTCGATAAACGTTTCGGTTTCGCGAAATCAGGCAGAAAGCGGCGGTTCATGTAAAGTGTGAGCGGCACGTAAATCGCCATGGCGAAGCCTCCCATGTACGCCGCATTAAAGAGGAATCCTAATTCACTGACATTTAACTGCTCCATCACAAAGGTAATCACGCACCCGCCGACAATCCATATCCCAGCGATAAGGAGATACCACCAACTCATACTCCGATTTTGCGCGCCTCGGAAATTGGTATAAATAATATCAGAGATGGAACGTGATACACCATCAACAAGAGCAAGCTGCGTACCAAAAAGTGTAGCAACACCGACCATTAAGAAAATTTTCTGTCCAGTTACACCCCAAATTTCACCTAAAATCTTTGCCTCGTCGTAGATCAGTCGCCCTTTTTGTGGAACAGCTTCAAGTCCGTGTTCAACTACCTCAGGACGTAGAACCGCAAGGGCACCAAAAATAAAAAGTAGAATCGTGAGGGTGTTGAGTGCCCAGAAGAAGAGTATCTGGTCACTTTTCACGTACTGCCACCAGGCAGCGAAACGTTTCCGGTTTTCTTCTGTCGCTTCAAAAATAAACCCAGTCGCAGGCACCTTTTCGCTCCTACCGCGAAGCGGGTTCTGAAGACCTGGCAACTGCGCACCCATTCCGATATTTTTATCCCGTAGATAGAAAGTATAGAATAGGTTCGCTGTCCCACCCGCACCTGCAAACACTAATGCGATAAACAGACTTTTCACCGACATACCCGGATCTTTGTAACCGACATTTATCAAACCGGCGCCCAGTTCCTTCCACGTATCCACTGAACCGACAGCAATAACAACCAGAATCAGACCAATCGTCACGATGGCGACAAGCACTTCAACAGTCCGTTCGACGGAATTGTAAATCATCTTCGGTCCGAAAAGGATGAGCGCGACCCCAGCAAACGTTAGTACCGTCCAGAAGGTGTCAGACCCCCAGCCACCAGGTCCGAGGATAAGGGCTTTGAGCGCGAGACCGGAGGTACGCGCCCAACCCGGAGCAATCCAACCAACGATCGTGAGAAGAATAAACAACGGTCCGAAACCGCGCCAAACGCGACTGTAACCCGTGTAGACCGTTTCACCCGTCGCAATCGTCCAACGTCCTACCTCAAAATTAATCCAGAGTTGGAGGAATACACCCAGTGCCGCTGCCCAGACCATGCTACCGCCATACTCCGCAGCAATCAGAGGCCAAATGACACTCTCACCCGCACCGATAGATAGACCGACTAAGATCGCTCCAGGACCCGCAATCTTCCAGAACGGCAACCGTTTTTCCGGCAACTCAACAACTTTAAAATCGTCAAGCGGTTCATAAAATCTTGCCATATACCTCCCTCCAACGCATAAAGTTAAACTGTGATTATGCTTTCGCGTAGCACTTCAATCGGATGTCTCGCCTGTACGCCTGTCCCGTGTTCGAGTTGGTGTCTACAAGAAAACCCAGCAGCACTGAGCGTGAAACTATCTGCCGGTTTTTCACGGACTGCCTCAAAAAGCCGTAACTCGCCAATCTTCATAGAGAGATCGTAATGTGCCTTTTCATATCCGAACGCACCAGCCATACCGCAACAACTCGAATCAATCACTGAGACGTTGTGTTCTGCCGGTAGACCTAACATCTTCACAGTCGGTTCGATACCGACGAGCGCACGCTGGTGGCAATGACCGTGGAGTAATATGTCCTGTGGTTCCGTTGAGAATTCTACCCCTAATGCATCCTGTTCTATCAGTTTCACAAAGAACTCTTCAAATGAACAAGTTGCCTCAGCGACACGTTTCGCTTCAACCGTCCCGATCAACTCAACGTAATCGTCCGTGATAGCAGACGTACAACTCGGTTCACATCCGATAATTGGGATGCCAGCATCCGCATAACCGTGAAGCACGTCAATGTTATAGCGCGCATTCTCAATTGCTCGGTCAAGCATCCCTTCCGAGATGAGCGGACGACCGCAGCACCGTTTCTCAGGGAACAGCACCTCAAAACCGCAGGCTTCCAATGCTTCTACTGCAGCTTTGCCGATAGCAGGTTCACTGTAATTCATAAAGGTATCAGGAAACAGCACAACCTTTTTGTCCGACGTAACGCGGGAACGACGCTTTCGGAACCACTGTTCATAAGTAGGACGCACGAAAGTCGGCATATCGCGCCGCCGGTCAACACCGATCAGCTTTTCAGCGATCCATTTCGACAACCCGTTATTGACTGCCCAGTTAGAAAAAGGAGCAAACATTGAACCCAGCGGCGCAAAAGCACCAATTTCACCGAACATCCGCCGATGCAACGGCAAACCGTTTGCCTTATGGTAATGCGCAAGCACCTCATACTTAATCTTTGCCATGTCTACATTCGACGGACACTCTGCTTTGCACGCTTTGCAGCCGAGACACAAATCTAAAACCTCTTGGAGGCGTTCACTCGTGAAATCCGTGTGCGGCAACGCACCCGAAATAATAGAACGGAGCGCATTCGCACGTCCACGCGTCGAATGCTCCTCTTCACGGGTACCGATAAAGGAAGGACACATCGTACCCGTCAACGTTTTTCTACACGCACCGACACCGTTACACATCTCAATAGCTCTACCGAATCCATCTTGGCTCGAAAAATCGAAGTAAGTATCGATTTTAATGGTATTGTAGTCGGCACCGAAACGGAGGTTTTCTGTCATCGGGGGCGCATTGATAATTTTACCCGGATTCATGGTATTATTCGGATCAAACGCCTGCTTTACCTCAGTGAGTGCCTGATATATCTGCGGACCGAACATGCTCTCTATCCACTCACTTCGGACAAGCCCATCACCGTGTTCGCCACTCATCGCACCGTCCAACTCCATGAGTAGATCCCGCACATCGCGAGCAATATCATGCATCTTCTCAATATCGGTCTCGGATTTCAGATTGATAATAGGACGATTGTGCAGGAGTCCAACACTCGCATGCGCATAGTAAGAAGCAGTCGTATCGTGGGCAGTAACAATTTCATCGAACCGACGAACATATTCTGGTAGGTGTTCTATCGGCACCGCTGCATCTTCGACGAAACCCACAGGTTTGGCATCGCCTTTCATACCCATCAGCAGACCGAGACCAGCTTTCCGAGTCTCCCAAACACGCGATTTCTCTTCGGCAGTAAAACACCGAACAAACGCATAACCGAAACCTTCACCTTTCAACGTCTTTTCGAGTTTCTCCAACTGCAATACCAGTTCTTCTTCCGTCTCGCCGTAGAATTCGACAGCAAGAAGCGCAGCAGGTTCGCCTTCTATGAAAGTCGTCAACCGTGAAAACTCCAGTGAACCTCGCGCCATATCCAAGATCGTTTTGTCTATCAGCTCCACAGCCGTCGGATTGCAGGCAAGGATAGGCTGCATCGCTTCCATAGACGCAATAAGCGAATCAAAGTGGACAACACACAACGCCGTTAAATCCGGAACCGGAACCAGATTAATGGTCGCTTCGACGGTCGTCGCAAGTGTACCTTCAGAGCCAACGAGGATTTTCGACAGACTAAACGGATGATCTGCATCGCAGCCGTCACGACGATACGGTGTGACCTCTTTTGAACCTGCACCTTTAACATATTCATCCAAGTTATAGCCCGCAACGCGACGGAGAATACGTGGGTAACGTCTACGAATCTCGGCTTCGTTGTCGGCACAGATACGGCAAAGTTCACGATAGATATGTGCCTCTAAAGTGCTACCACGTTTCTTGGTTTCTAATTCTTCAAGTGATAAGGGAAGAGCAGTAATTTCGTCGGTGTTGGAGAGCACCAAGTCAAGAGACATGACGTGATCAATGGTTTTACCGTAAATGAGGGAATGTGAACCTGCAGAATTGTTTCCGATAGTACCGCCGACGTTCGCACGGCTACTCGTGGCAACATCCGGAGCGTACATCAGACCGTGTGGTTTCAGTTGATGGTTCAACTCATCTAAAACGATACCCGGTTCCACTCGCGCCCAACGTTCCGCAACGTTTACCTCAAGCAATCGGTTCATATATTTCGACATGTCCAATACGATGGCTTGACCAACGCTCTGTCCAGCAAGACTCGTACCACCCCCGCGCGGCAAAATCGGAACGTTGGATGCCAAGGCAATTTCCACTGTCTTGATCACATCGCGCCGGTCCTTCGGGATAACAACACCTATCGGTTGTATCTCATAGAGACTCGCGTCGGTGCTGTAGAGCGCCTTGGAGTAGAGATCAAAACGCACCTCACCAGCAAGGGTTTCCGATAACTGTTGTTCGAGATTTTCCGACGTAGAGGTGTTCATATTGCCGTCCAAAAGGGTCGTGTATATCGTATCCAGGAATTTCTAAAAAAAATCTAAAAAATTTGACATCGCTATACAAATAAAGTATAATTAATCACACGATGCCCCTGTGATGGAATTTGGTATACATAGCAGGTTGAGGGCCTGTGCCTTAATTGGCATGCTGGTTCGAGTCCAGTCGGGGGCATCTTTCTTGTTACCGAACCCCCGCAAGCAATTCCTGATACACTTGATACGTCCGTTCCGCGATTGTTTCCCACGTAAAATTGTGAATCCGTTTAAGCCCGCGTGCCACCAATTCACTTTTCAGACACTCATCCTCCGCAATTTGGTGTATCTGTTCCGCTAAAGCATCCGAATCCGATTCAGGAAAGACAAGACCCGCATCGTTAATAACGTTCGGAATTTCGCCAGAATCCGAACCGATCACCGGCACTTCACACGCCATCCCTTCTATAAGGACACGCCCAAAAAATTCGACCCATCCCGGTGTCGTCCGAGAAGGTAGAACGAGCGTATCCATACAATTAATATAGGCAGCCACATCTTCAGGTGGTACCGCATCTATCCATACAATCTGTTCAGAAACGCCAAGGCTTTCGGCTTGCTTTTGGAAAGTCGGTTTGTCTTCACCTTGTCCGACGATTAAGAGTTTATAGGTATCCGTCGTCGCACGGTTTACAAGTTGTGCTAACGCTTCAAGAAGCGTCCCGACCCCCTTCATCTGCAGCAGCCTGCCCACGTAACCGATCACGAAACAGTTACGGAGCCTGAGTGAATCCCGCAGCTGACCAACATCCATTTTGTAGAAGTGACGGACATCAATACCGTTCGGAAACGCAATCTGTTTGCCACTATAACCGCGGGCAGCTAAAATGCTACCAGCATTCGCACTCAGCGGAAACGCTATATCTGTCTCTCGAAAAACGGTGCGTTCAATCCAAACCGGTAGGACACCGAACCGCTGCTTTGTCGGTATACTCAGCGATGTCCGAAAAATAAACCGACTGTTTCGGCAATACTTTCGTTTCAAACGGATTGTCTGTAACGCATTCAGACTCCAGGCCTCTTCTTCTAAGTGAATAATATCCGGTTGGAAATCCCTAAAGTGCGGTTTCACACCGCTACGATAATAAAAACGACTCCCGTAACCCGAGAAGCGGATCGGACACGGAAACTCTTCACAAGTCGTGTCCGGCTCTGACTGAAAAACAATCTCTTGGAAACTTTCATACCAACGTGTCGGTGTGATGACACGAACCGTGACATCCGGACGTTCCGCGATAAGCGTAAACTTGCGCCGGTACGGTTTCATAATATAAGAGTGAGAAAGAACTAACACACGCACGAGAACTAATTATCTCAATTTTCTTCAGAGTCTTCCGAATCTGATGCCGGCAACGATGTATCGGTATCCTCTTCAGTGCTCTGCGATGTGAAGTCAATCTCGTCACCCGTATCTGCTGCTATTTCACCCGATGCTGAAAGAACAGCCATCAAGCCTTCAAGGCGTTCGCGGATTTCGGAACGCTCTTGCGTAGTCGCTAACTTTTCGAGGTTAAGCTCCTCATCAAGTTCACTATTACGGGTCTCGAGCTCTTGAATCTTGGCATCGCGTTGGAGAACATCGTTACTAAGACGCGCAATTTCAGCCTCAAGCTCAAGCTTCTCTGCTCTCAACTTCTGAACAGTCGAAATCGCAAGCTCAACATGATCTTCCAAAAGCGATACAATACTCTGTTCAAATGATTCAGACATATTGTGGTCTCCTCTAAAATCGTTTTTTGCATAGATTAAATCAATGCATTACAGGGTCACAAGCCACCACTACGGTAGAGATTTCATTTCAATAAGTGATAAGTGTTCGGCATCTGCCCAATTAGGACATTCATGCACGTAATGGAAAAGGTACTGCTGGGCGTAGCCGACGCTGTCCCCAAAATAGTCATGAGCGAACTCACGTATCTCACGATGCGTCGCGCGTCGGCGAAGATAAAGGGTCTCAAAGATCCGTTTTATCCAGACATCGATCGGCAATGCCGCAAGGTGTTCAAGTGAGAATAGACAGATACAGTCGGCAACCTTTTCGCCGATACCGTTTCGCCGCATTAATTCCTGTTTCGCCTCAGTGTACGACATCTGCTGCAATGAGGTCAGTGAAAGTTCACCGCTAACAACTGCTTGCGCCGTATCCCGAAGATAATTCGCTCGGTAACCCGTCCCACAAGCAAGTAGGTCATCCTCCGTCGCTGTCGCAAGAGCATCAGGACTCGGAAAACTGTAGTTTACGTACTCGGCAAGCGTCAAACGTTCACCGAAACGTTCAGACAACCGACGAATAATTCCACGAATACGTGGGACATTGTTATTCTGTGACAATATAAACGATGCTATTATTTCCCAAAGGTCTTGGTTCAAAATGCGCATGCCCCAAAGTTTCTCAACCGCACGATCCATATACGCATCGTTGTTCACGCCAGCAAGGAGTTTGGGAACATCGCGCGCAATGTCAAGATAGTGACGGAGGAGTGGAACGAAATTGGCTTCATCTTCCTCAGTGGAGCTCTCAACATGCAGGGTCGTCCCTTCTTGCGATATTTTCAGAATCCGTCCCTCTATAACACCGTAGTAGGCGTTATCTATCCGGTCCCATCGAAATGACTGTCCCGATTCTAAGGTATACTTTAAACTAAAATTTGTTACATCCCGTATCTGAGTCATGCGCGTTACTCAGTTCCGATAAAAATCTTTGAAACAATACGCTTGTTATATCTTGTTATATCTCGTTATATTTAAGTATATAGCAAATTCTAAAAATTAGCAAATTTTTCTTATATTATGTAGGTTCTACTGCTAAAATACGGCACCTGTAATTTGACATTTACCCTATTAATGCGTATAATATTTAGTATCTGTAACCAGAAACCAGACAGGAGAAACTTTTAAATATGATTATCTTTCTACGCGAGAAGTTTATTGCGCAACTCTTTATGTGGGTAATCGCCATCGTATTCTTGGTAGGGACAGTGTTCCTCTACACAAACACACGCGGCGGGGGCGGCGATTCTGAGGGTGAAGTCGTTCTCAGGGTCAATAATGCAGAAGTCAAGCGTGGAACCTTTGAAAGTGCTGTCGCTGATGCTATGGAATCTCAAAGGCAGAACCAGAGGTTTGGCGCAGAACCCGATAAAGAGCGTATCCAAAAACAGATCATTGATGGATGGATTCAGCGAACCATTCTTGGAAGTGCCAGTATCGGTGAATCGGAGGTAACAAAATACATCCGAAGTGATGCCAGTCGAGTCGATCAGTACAATCTTTACCAACAGTGGGGCGCAGCCGACATCTATGCCGACAATATCCGCTATCAACTCAGTTCTAATGCCATACAAAATAGTGTCCGAGCATTGGAATTGGTAACCGACACCGAAGCAGAACGCGCATATCAACTTGAGGCGAATAAAGCGAAAATTAAGTTTATTGAATTCAAATACAACGACTATACATCAATCGCCGAAGTTGATGAAGCAGAAGCAGAGACCCATTTTCAGGAAAATCGAGAGGACTACAAAGTCGAAGAACAGATAAATGTCAAATTTATCAGGGTGAACCCTGCAAGTCTGGTTACGTTTGAGGAAATAGAGACATATTATAAACAGAATCAGCAGGAATTTATGACACCCGAAGCGGTCAAAGCACGCCATATATTGAAAGTGTTCCCCGACAACGCGACGGATGAACAGAAAGCGGAGACCAAAACCGCGGCGGAAGAATTACTCAAGACCGTCAACGCCGAACTCGCTGCCGGCGCCGATTTCGCTGAACTTGCGACCAAACATTCCGAGGGGCCATCCGCTGCACAAGGCGGTGCTTTGCGAGGCAGAAATCCGAAACTTCCACCCGGCGACTATTTCGCACGCGGCGATATGGTGAAACCTTTTGAAGAAGCCGCTTTCGATACACTCAGTCCAGGAGAAGTCAGCGGTTTAGTCGAAACCAGCTACGGGTACCATATCATCAAATTAGAAGAGAAAAAGGCACCCGAAACCCTACCTTTTGAGCAAGCCAGATTCGAGATTGAGCCAAAACTTGTACAAGCAATCGGGGTCGATAAAGCCAAAGAGGTCGCATCCGACCTCCTTTACGAAGTCGAAATCAAGGATTACGACGCTGCACTTAAACTCGAAAAATATGAGCACCTATCCCTTACCGCAATGGAGACAGGGTTTTTTAACCGAGATACAGCGAATATACCGAAAATTGGGTCAACATGGAGTTATCGAGGTCTAATCGATGAACTTTTTGATATGGAAGTTAATATAAGGAAGGTGATTGAGGTAAAAAAACCACGACAGCAAGACGTCGAAGCCTATCTTATCGCAACTGTTCTCGAAAAGAAACCCGCAGCGATCCCCCCATTTGAGGAGATAAAGGCAGAAGTAATTGAAGGAACAGGTCAGGTCGCCGGGCTACGAAAAGAAAAGGCGAAATCGCTCGCTTTCGCGGAAGCACAAAACCTTTTCAATCAACGGGCAGATACAACATCTCTCGACGACTTGCTGAAAAAGTATGAGGTTCCCGAAGGCTTAACCGCTGACAAATTCTCCGTTCAAGAGAGCAATCTGTTCTCGCGGAGTCCAACCAGTAACTACGTCGCTGGCATGGGAAATTCGGCAGAAGTTATGTTTGCAGTATTTCAAATGAAACTGAGTGACATCGCCGGCCCCTTCAAAGGCGACAACGGCGTGTATATTGTTCAACTTGTTGAACGCGAAGAAGCCGATATTGAAGCTTTCAAAGTGGACCCCGCTGAAAAAGCGCGACACCGTCAAGCACTCATACAAACCAAGAAGCGTGAAACATTCGCGAACTGGTTCGCTGCACGCAAAGAAGCAAGTAAACTCTGGGTCCATCAAGATTATCGTTAAATCTCAAATCGACAACGCTCAGAACACATTCTCCATCTCTGTTCTTTGCAGGCGGGGTTTGTAACCCCGCCATTCCCACCAAACATCACAAATACGGATACATAACATCCGGTTGATAGTCCGGAAGCAGCGCATCATGCCGTTGTCCAGCTATAAGTTGCGTGCCATCCGTAAAACCTTCAGGACGATCGCGGAGAAAGCCAATTAAGCGATCCCGCCACGGCGTTAGGAGAGACTCCGCCTCGCTCGACCTTGCCAGATCGCGCGTTTCGTGCGGGTCCTCCCGAAGATTAAACAGGTGTTCCTGTCCAGTTTGTGAATACCAGATGTACTTATGATCTCCATCCGTTAGATAGTGGTTCCCGTGTTTATATTCGTAGCACCCGGAATGTTCACCGTGTAGGCAGTCCCGTACACGTTCTGTCTCACCACGCATAATAGGCAGCAGACTTTTGCCGGTACAAGTATCAGGAATCTCGATCCCAGCCGCATCCAGAATAGTCGGCATAATATCTTGTAGACCAACAGGACTTTGACAGACAGTCTCTTTCGGGTATCCCCATCTCGCCGGTGCCTGCATCAGGAAAGGCACTCGCGCCGAGGCTTCGTAGGGCCAGGTCTTACGGTACAGATTGTGATCACCTAACATCTCGCCGTGGTCAGAAGTAAAGATAACGAAGCAGTCTCTCACGCCACCAGCAGACTGAATCAAACGACCGATTTGATCGTCAATGAAATTGATCATCCCATAATAAGCAGCACGGGCACATTGCATGTCGTAATCGTCAAGACAAATTTCCCAAGCGTTGGGATTCAACCCTTTCTGCACACCTTCAAATTCCGGTGCCCAGTCGCCAACTATAGGCGGCGGCAGCTCCCGTTCGATGTAACGTTGATAATAATGAAGTGGCGGTGTCAACGGCGGATGCGGGTCTATGAAAGAGATATTGAGAAAAAACGGCACCGTCGGATCACGTTTTCGCAGGAAATCCAGAGCCCGGTCGATACACCAGAAAGTGTGCATCTGCTCTTCAGGAAGATGATGCGGACGACCGACCCAACCGTTCGCAGAAACACCGTGCGCCATACCCGGATCGATGTCATTCCGACCGTGATACTGCTGCAACCACTCCACGTAATCGTTGTTGTTGCCACGAGTAGCATCAGCCAACTGTATATGATTGAAACCGTACCGCTTACGCATCGGATTCAGGTGGAGTTTACCAATCATTTCGGTCTGATAACCGGCTGTGGACAACTCACCTGCCAAGGTATGTGGCGGATCCCATTCTGCACCTCTATAACCGACAGCACCGTTAGCAGCAGGTGCCGTCCCTGTCATCAGCCCGCGTCTCGCAGGAATACAACTCGGACATTCAGCATACCCGCGGCGGAAATGTGTACCAGAGCGACCAATCCAGTCCAAGTTCGGCGTTTGTAAGCAGTCGGGACCATCAGGATCCAATCCCAGACAGTCACCACGTTGTTGATCGGTAGTGATTAAAAGAACGTTCGGAGGTGGATTAGCCATTTTAACACTCCAGATAGGAAAACATTGAATTGCAAGACGGGATTTTTTGACGATAGGGACTGGCCGCTAATCTCTGTAGGAGCGAGTTTTGCTCGCGATCTTCCGCTTACCAGTAGGAGCGAGTTTTGCTCGCGATCTTACCTTATCGCAATTAATTGAGAATATCGTAGAAAAAGTTACGACGTTTCGGCATGTATCCGAGTTCCGCTATAGTCCGTTCAATCTCCTCAATCGGCATGCAGTAGACGGTCCCCGCTTTGCTGACAACGTTCTCTTCTATCATCGTGCCGCCCATATCGTTCGCACCGAACTTAAGTGATAGCTGCCCGATCTTCGGACCCTGTGTTACCCATGAAGATTGGAAATTGTCAAAATTATCTAAAAACAGTCGTGAGATTGCAAGGGTCTTCAGGTACTCAAAACTCCCCGCAGGTGCGATATGGTCCATCCGGGTATTAGCAGGTTGCAGAGACCAGCAGATAAAAGCCGTAAATCCGCCAGTTTCATCTTGCAAATCGCGGAGACGGAGCAGGTGTTCAACACGTTCAGCGTAACTCTCTACGTGACCGTACATCATTGTCGCGCTCGATTTAAGTCCCACGAGATGTCCTTGACGCATGACTTCCAGCCATTCGTCAGCCGTACATTTTTTCGGACTAATCTCATCACGGGCATGGTCGGTCAGAATCTCCGCACCGCCTCCCGGTATTGAATCGAGTCCGGCATCTCGCAAGCGTTCGAGCATCTCGCGCAACGGCATACGGTTTATCTTAGCGAACCAATCTAATTCCGGGGGCGAAAATCCATGGATATGAATCCGGTAGTTCGCCTTGATCCATCGGAGCAGGTCCTCGTACCAGTCGAGTTTAAGCTTCGGATGTAAACCCCCTTGCATCAGAATCAACTCGCCACCGAGATCAAGCGTCTCCTGAATTTTCTTGCCTAATTCATCGCGTTCCATAACATAAGCGTCTGGGTCCCGACGATGACGATAAAAGGCACAGAAATCGCAATCAACGTAGCACCAGTTGGTATAGTTGATGTTCCGGTCAACAATGTACGTAACGTAACCCTCTGGGTGCTTCCGTTGTCGGATAACATCCGCCGCATGTCCTAATGCAAGCAGATCGTGGCTCTTGAAAAGCACAAGGCAATCATCAAAGTCTAAGCGTTCGCCAGCAAGCGATTTTTCGAGAATTGGTTGGATGTACGTATCCATTTCGGATCCCTTCAGTTTGTGATAATACTCCAATTTTAACATTTTTAACCCACTTTGTCAACTTTTCTGTCAATTTAACTTGACTTTTAAAATAAATTTGGTATAATTGTTACGATGCTCTCGGGTTGACTTGTATTTAGAGTGAAATATAGAACGGTGTAGGCGCGCTTTGGAAGCGCGCCGATTAATGATATAATAACACATTAATCCGCATTCAATCTGCTATAAGGAGCCAGGCCCGGTAGGTTCGGTTTCCTAACCGAACCGGAACTCTTATTAATCCGCATTCAATCTGCTATAGGGAGGATATATACTAATGAGTGAAGTCGTTTACAACGAAGACTTGGTGAAAACAGTAAAAAATAAGTATCTTGCAGTCAATGTTATTGCCCAACGCGCCAGAGATATGAAGGCAAACGGCTTACCTATCGCACCTTCAAGCAGCACAGATAACAAGAAAAAACCCGTTGCCGTTGCAACAGAAGAATTGGTCGAAGGGAAACTCAGTTTTGAAAAAACTGAAGCAAAAACACCTACCCAGAAAGCGCCTTCCATCTTCAATGACCCTGAGGAATTAGACGGCGACGACGGCATATTTGATGAAGAACTCCTTGAACAGGAACAAGATACCGAGATTAACGAACCCGAAGAAGGACTGTAGCAACAAAGCGTGGTAAGACTGAAATACCTAATAAACCTATCCCGAAAAAAATCAAAAGCACTTGACAACCTCCTCTAAAGCGTGTATAATATTAAGTGCTGCTGACGTGGCTCAATGGTAGAGCAAGTGATTTGTAATCACTAGGTTGGAGGTTCGATTCCTCTCGTCAGCTTTCTAATATGGGGGTATGCTTGAGCGGTCAAAAAGGGCAGACTGTAAATCTGTTGGCTATGCCTACGGTGGTTCGAATCCATCTGCCCCCATCAACGTTTCTTTATACCGGAGCGGAGTAGAAAGCAGGATAACAGACCCTACGAGAGAAGCAGATGTTACCTGCACCACTGGCCTTACGCGGGAGTAGCTCAGCTGGTAGAGCATTGGCCTTCCAAGCCATGCGTCGCGGGTTCGAATCCCGTCTCCCGCTTGTTGAATACCGATTTTTGCCGACGTAGCTCAGTCGGTAGAGCGCGTCCTTGGTAAGGACGAGGTCACCGGTTCAATCCCGGTCGTCGGCTCCACTCGTTCAAGACTAATTACAGAAAACCGAAAGTGGGGGACTATCATGCCGAGAGACATTGTAACCTTAGCCTGTGATGTATGTCGTCAACGCAATTATGTGACGACCCGGAACCGTCGGACACAGCAATCTCGCTATGAACGAAAGAAATATTGTCGGTTCTGTCGAAAACATACACTTCATAAAGAGACACGCTAACTTTTTTACAACGGCAACGGAGGATGTCGCATCAAACGATAAATAAATCCGTGCCATACAACAGAATCTTGCAGGCCAGTAGCTCCAACGGCTAGAGCGTCGGTCTCCAAAACCGAATGTTGGGGGTTCGAATCCCTCCTGGCCTGCCTTTATATAACGTTTATGATAACTCGATTAAAAAAATATCTTCAGGGCATCCATCTCGAATGGCAGAAAGTCACTAAACCCGACCTGAAAGAGGTACAGGGCAGCACCATTACTGTTATTGTTGCCACCGCACTTTTAGGGCTTTACATCGGGATTATTGATGGAAACCCCGAATTCCCAAGATGGGAAAACCCTTTAAGTTGGCTCTTTCTCGCAGCGCTCCCTGTCTGCGTGTTTCTTGTCGTGAAAAGTTGGGAAGACCACTCACAGAGCGATAGAAACCCTGAGGCTGTCATTCCCAGTAATCGGAAAATAATCGCCGCAGCGGTAGCCTGCATCCCATTAATCGCAGTACTCGTCACCCAATACGCCCTCAACGATACGCTTGAGGGGTTCGGTATGGCGTTTCTTAGAAAACTTTTTATTTCCAGAACTCCTGGTGAGTAAGAACGAAGAATTCAGTGGATTCAGAATATGGATGGATACTGGTACGTTGTTCAGATATACACCGGACATGAGAAAAAGGTTAAACTTAACCTTGACAACATGATCGCAAGAGAAAAGTTACAGGACGAAATCTTGCAGGTTAATGTCCCACAAACCGAAGTCGTAGAGATTAAGGACAGCCAGCGAAAGGTTAGCGTTCGACCCTCTTATCCGGGATACGTACTTGTGAACACCTCCCATGAACTCGGTCCGAATGTAGAGAGTCCAATTGGACAGAGGAGTTGGGAACTCATACAAGAGACACCCGGGGTCATGAACTTCCTGGGACCCACCGCACATCCATCGCCACTGAGTCCTAAAGACGTTGAAGAAATGCTCCAAATGTCAACCGAAGAAGAAGAAGTACAGCCCGTACCAGCCATGGAATATGAAATCGGCGATAAAGTCAAAGTGATAAGTGGACCATTTAGTGGATTCCTTGGCGAAATCGAGGAAGTTGACATGGAACACCAGCGGCTAAGTCTCAGTATCTCGCTTTTCGGACGTTCCACCTCTGTTGATTTAGGATTACTTGAAGTCGAAGAATTAAATTAAATAGAATTTACGCATTTCCTCTTAAAGTCCCACTGATAAGGCGGATTTAGGGGGTTTAAAAATAAAAAATCTACCATCACGTGCTCAATTTGCGTAAGTCTTGTTAAAGGGAACGCACGTTAGAACTACAACCTACCACAATAGGGAAAAGCAATGGCAAAAAAAGTAGCAGGAGAAGTTAAACTCCAACTGGTCTCCGGACAAGCAACACCGCAACCGCCCGTCGGACCAAGTCTCGCACCTTATATGATTAATTTACAGGAGTTTATCAAATCTTTTAACGCCCAAACGCAGCATCAAACCGGTATGGTGGTGACGACTATCATCACCTGTTATAGCGACAGGTCTTTTACGTTCGCTGTAAAATCACCCCCAGCATCCGTTCTGCTCAAATCCGCAGCAAAGATCGCCAAAGGGTCTGGGGAACCGAACCGAAACAAAGTCGCTACCGTCACAATGGACCAAATCCGAGAAATCGCACAAACGAAATTACCGGACTTGAATACGACTGACTTAGATGCCGCAACGCGGATGGTCGAAGGCACTGCCCGCAGTATGGGACTTACGGTTAGGTAGCGAGGTCAGATATACGGGGACGCAGCTAACATGCCCCTATACACATAAACTCACCTACCAATGACGGTATAGAGATATAACCGGCTGATTATCGGAGAACAATATGCCGAAAAGAGGAAAACGATACAGCGAGATCAAAGAGCAGGTGGATAGACTCCAATTGTACACCGTTGACGAAGCGGTTTCGCTACTAAAAAAAACAAGTCGTGCCAAATTTGACGAGACCGTCGATCTCGCATCAAGGCTCAGTGTTAACGCACAGCACGCCGACCAGAATATCCGCGGCATCGTTACACTGCCACACGGCACAGGAAAATCGGCACGTGTCGTCGTCTTTGCCGAAGGCGACGCAGCACGGCAGGCTGAAGAAGCCGGCGCAGATTTCGTCGGAACTGACGACCTCGTTGATAAAATCGTTGACGGATGGATCGATTTTGACGCAACAATCGCAACACCCGACCTGATGCGCACTATTATGCCTAAACTCGGACGAGTACTCGGACCCAGAGGGTTGATGCCTAATGCAAAGGCAGGAACCGTCACAACGGACGTCACTGAAACAATACAAAATATAAAAGCAGGGCAAATTGAATACCGTGTGGAGCGTACCTCTGGTATCATCCACGTCCCAATCGGCAAAACCTCCTTTGAGGAGACAAGCATTAAAGAGAACCTCAACGCTATAATGGGTGCACTCGTTGCCGCTCGTCCGCCATCTGTAAAAGGACGATATATTCGCAGCGTAGCAATCTCATCAACAATGGGTGTCGGTATCCGAATAGACCCGCAACAATTCGCATAAAACGAGCAACAGATATATAATATAGCAAAAATCCTGACAACTAAATAGAGTCGTAGAACGTAGGTGCCAACGGCTTAATTGCCTACCGAGGCTTGAAGGGTATAGAAACAGCGAGCGCAGCGTCAATACGCAAGCGGAGTCTTATTGCTCGTTATTGTTCTCTCCTTTTATCTCAGCCTCCAGGCATCTGGAGGCTTTTTGCATTAAGACTTACGCAACCCCTTGCAGGCGCGGTTTGGTGACGTTTAATGACCGGTAGGTGCGGTTTCCTAACCGCACCGGACTGCCCAGGAAATTATCGAAATATTTCTTAAACTTCATGGAACCCCGTCTAAACCCTATGCCAATTGTGTATCTTATATAGAAAGGAGCTGATACATGCCGAATCAGGCGAATATTCAGCAAGCAGAACAAATTCGTGAGATTTTTGAGAGTGCCGATGTTGTTCTCCTAACAGACTTTCAGGGACTTTCCGTCGCAGAAACAAACGAACTGCGAAACCAACTCCGGGAAGCAAATATCCAATACAAAGTCTGCAAGAACACATTAATCAACGTTATCGCACAAGAGAGAGGAATAGAAGGACTGGAGCCATTCCTCAAAGGGAATACAGCACTCGCCGCAGGCACAGACCCCGCCACATCTTCAAAAGTCTTACTTGCATTTAGCGAAGAACACGAAGACCTCAAAATTAAAGGCGGAATCCTTGGAACACAAGTGATCGACGCAGACGGCGTGGAAACACTCAAGGATATGCCATCCTATGAGGTTTTAGTCGCTAAAACCGTCGGACTTGTCAGCGCACCCCTCGTTGGACTTGTACGGACGCTCCATCAGGGATCGCCCATCATTGGGATGGTAAATGTACTCAGTGGAACAATACGTCAGGTGACCTCCGTGCTGACACAGGTCGCCGAAGAAAAGAAAGAGGCGGAAGACGCCTAACGTTTTATCATAAATATTAACCCAGGTTGCTACCTTGTAGCATAGGCTTTTAGCCTGTGCCTCTTCGTGCGGAATTTGTAGCATAGGCTTTTAGCCTGTGCCTCTTCGTGCGGAATTTGTAGCATAGGAAACTGTTGGTCTTCTGTGCCTCTTCGTGCCGAGTAGCATAGGAAACCGTTAGTCTCCTGTGCCTCTTCGTGCCGAAAATGGTAGGAAACACACCAAGTTTTTCGGACGCTATCTTCACCCCGTAGGGGTGATATGTCTACACAAACTAATTTAGAAAGGATAAAAAAATGGCCGCAGATTTAGAAAAAATGATTGATGAAATCAGCAGTATGACAGTTCTGGAACTTTCCGAACTCGTCAAAGCATTAGAAGATAAATTTGGAGTCAGCGCATCCGCAGCACCCGCAGTCGCTATGCCAGGTATGGTCCCAGGAGCAGTCCCAGGCGCAGCTGCCGAAGAAGCGGAAGAAGCCGAAGAGAAAACCGAATTTGACGTACAACTCAAGGAATTCGGATCCAGCAAGATTCCTGTTATCAAAGAGGTTCGAGCACTCACCGGACTCGGCTTGAAAGAAGCAAAAGAAAAAGTTGAATCCGCACCCGTCGTCATTCAAGAAGGTGTCTCTAAAGAAGATGCTGACAAGGCGAAAGAGCAGCTCGAAGCACTCGGTGCTGTCGTCGAAATTGTTTAGTTTCAGAATTCCAAACATATTGTCGTATCTCTACACGTGTACAATACGTGATGAGACCGCGTATCATAAGGAAACCCATTATAGTTCTTAAACATAGCGATACGCTACGGTGAACTGTGATGGGTTTCCCTTTTCCGTAATTACCTCGAAATCCCGATGTTCAGTATCCTTGATATCTTTTATCTCGTCTTCAGTCAACTCGCAGTCGGCGGGTTCGCGCTCCTAATCCTCGTCCCCAAACGGTTAGTCGGCCCAAATTTCTATCGTTTGATGGGCGGCATATACCTGCTCGTTAGCGGCTTATCGCGTTGTGCAGACTTAGCACTTCATCAGCAGCCTGTCACATTTCTCAACTTTTTTGGATTTTGGCAGAACCCCGAATCCATTTTGGTCATCTCTTTCGTTCTTCTCGTTTTCATCTATACCCTAAGTTGGTGGTTCAAGCGTCCGCTACTCACACAAATTCTGTTCATCGGCGGTTCAATTTGTGGCGCAGCATGGATCGTACTGACGGCACAACGCTACTTCCAAATTGTTCAACTCCCCGGAGAGGTAATTCTACTCCCCCTCCAATTCTTGACAGCAGCCGCCTTGCTCGGCGCAGTCCACACTGGTATGTGGTTCGGACACTGGTACCTCGTGACACCCGATCTGCCCGTGATGTACCTAAAACGCTTTAACACCGTCCTACTCCTTACACTCTCAGCCGTGACGATCCTCCTCTGCCTGAACATCGTTTTCAGACAGCAATCCGCAGATGTGATCCCTTTTAACCCCTTCTACCAAATCATCTTCGGGATGCGACTACTTATAGGCATCGCAGGGACCTTACTCCTCTATTTCATCACATGGGACTGTCTACGTCCTAAATCTGTTGCCCGTGATGTACTTGGTGCCACGCGCGCCGCAACCGGTTTTCTTTTTATTGCCATTATCACCGTCTTCCTCGGCGAATTTTGCAGCCGATTTTTGCTATTAGAGATGCGGTTCATCTTCTAAAATTACTATGGTTTGGACTCTTTTGTAGAATAGGAGCCTGTTGGTTTCCTGTTCACTCTTGCGCTTTTTCTACGAGTTCGACACTGCTCAAAACTCGTAAAGAATAGAACGGTTTCCTTGGAAACATGACGCGAAACAGACAGAAACTGTCCAAACTATTGTATAATTTAAATTTGATTGCAAAATATAATATAAACGTGCTAAAATAACTGCATCATTAAAAATTTAAAGGAGGCGGATATAATGAAATCGCAAATTTTTTATGAACCCGAATCAATGAACCTTGAAGACCGACCCGTACCGCAAGCCGGCGACAACGACCTATTAGTTCAAGTCCGGTCGGTCGGCATCTGTGGTTCGGATGTTGCATACTATTTTGGAAACAGTTCACTCGAAACAGATGATGGAAAAGGACCCCTTATCCTTGGACACGAATTTACCGGCGAAGTCGTTGAAGTCGGGAACCAAGCAGGAGCAAAAGGCGGATTTAAAGTAGGCGACCGCGTTGTCGTCAACCCCGTCCAATCAAACCCTGATTCCTTCTGGAGCAAAAAAGGGTTGTCCAACCTATGTCCTGAAAAACGCGTCTTAGGTGTAGGCGTTGATGGCGGATTCGCAGAATACGCTGTCTCCGATTACCGATGGACTGTCAAACTCCCAGATAACGTCACTTATGACCAAGGCGCACTAACAGAACCCCTCGCCTGCGGACTCTATGCTGTTAACAATCTCAATGCTGAAGAAGGACAAACAGCCGTCGTCTTCGGACCAGGACCCATCGGTCTCATGATGGTGCAAGTACTGAAAAGCCGAGGACTGAAAAATGTACTGCTTGTCGGAACTCGCGATTATCGTTTGGAATGCGGTAAAGAACTCGGCGCAGACGTAGTCGTCAACGTCAGCGATACCAACTCGCCACACTATGTTGAAGACCTCGGCGCTGCAATCCAGGAACTCAATGACGGCGAATTAGCAGACCGCGCAATTACGGCTACCAGCTCACTTGATGCAATCCACACCGCACTCAAAGTGACAGGACGACACGCAACCGTCGTTATCTTCGGACTCCCCGGCGACAAAGACGTGATGCAGGTCCCAATCCTGGATACTATCCTTGATGATAAAACCATTCGCTTCTCTTGGCTTGCACCCGATACATGGGAAGAAGCCGTACAACTCATTTCCAGCGGCGATGTCAATATGGACAAAATTATTAGCCACGAATTCCCACTGGAATCCCTCGTTGAAGGCATAACAAAGGTTCGCAACAGAGAAGATGGTTGCACCAAAGGGTTGATAAAAGTCTCAGACTAAGCAGGACATAACATGGGTATCCCATTTTTCATCGTTTTTGTCCTTTCGATCGCTTTTCTATCACTTGGCATAACAGGATGGGGGGACTTTGTTTCGGTGGAGTGGCCAGAACAGGAGACTCCAGACGCAGATAGCGACACCCTTAACTTAACCCCCTACCTCCGTCTCCAAGCCAATTATTGGGCAATCGGACGATGCACCGTAGGGTTCTTGCTGTTTCTCACCAGTCTTTATGTTATGGGGTTCCTCCTTTATCTTGAGGAGCGAGAGAGTGGCAGGATTATGAAAAACGTTAAAAGTTTTGCCAAACTACGGCAGTTCTTGGAACGATGTCAGAATCGCGGGATTTGAAAGGTAGAGCCTCACCGCATGGAACAACAATTAAAAAACGACTTACTTCTTCGCGCGGCGCGATGTCTGCCAGTCGAACGCGTGCCCGTCTGGATGATGCGACAGGCTGGCAGATCAGACCCACTTTATCGACAGATTCGGGAAGAACTTAACCTCCCCTTAGAACAACTCTTCAGAACCTGTCCCGCACCGATCTCAAAAACCGATGTCGAATCGGCTGTCAAAATATCACTGCTACCCAAGCGTATCGGTGTTGATGCCATCATCGTCTATAAAGATATACTCACACCACTCGCACCCATGGGCGCACATTTCCGATTTAACCCAGGACCCATCTTAAAACCGCCAATTCGGACACCCGCACAAGTCGACGCACTCCTACCCGTTGATGACCCACCCGCACAGTTAACATTTACCGGAAACGTTATCCGTAGACTCCGAGAAACCTTAAACAACGAACTGCCACTCATCGGATTTGCCGGCGCACCTTTGACCCTCGCATTTTTCCTCATCGCCGGTGAGAGTCCTATCAAACGCGGTACCGGTATATCTGAGAAAGCCGAACCCGTTTTCCGAATGATCAAAGAGACACCTCAACTTATGCATCGACTACTAAACAAATTAACTGAGATGACCGTTAATTATTTGAACTACCAAATTAGCCAAGGCGTTCAGATCGTCCAACTTTTTGAGTCTATCGCCGATGTCTTGCCGAGACACCTATACGCCGATTTCGCATTCCCGTATCACCAGCAGATTTTCGCACAACTCAACCCAGAGGCTCCCAGCATCCTTTTCGCCAAAGAGTGTGATTACCTCGATTTAATGCACCAAAGCGGCGCAGATGTACTGAGTGTCGGAAAATGCGTTGACCTCAGCAAAGCCAAAGCCGACACAGACGGCACAGTCGCTTTTCAAGGCAACGTCGATAACGATATCCTCCGAGACGGAACCCCAGACGACATCACCACAGCTGTCAAAACCTGTTTAAAACAGGGCGGAAAAACAGGGCATATACTCAACTTAAGCCACGGACTTCACAGAGACACACCTTTTGAAAACGTTAAACATTTTGTAAATATCGCAAAAACGTTGTAGGAACACGCATGAGAAACATTTCAGAAAATCCATTTGCACCACGACAATATGGAGAACTCGTTAAAATAACAGATCGAGTGTACCTATTTCGCAATATCGTCAACTCTTCTATTATTATTGGAGATAACGGTGTCGCAGTGATTGATACACAAGTAAACCAAATGATGGCACGACGACTGTACAACGCAATTCCTACCGTCACAGATAAACCGATCCTATACGCAATTAATACACACTATCATTGGGACCATACCAACGGAAACACGATCTTCCATCAGGCAGGCGCAACCGTTGTCGCACGCGAGATGACGAAAGATTTTATGGTGAACCGCTCACCGCGACAGGAGGCGTTCCTCCGGTCAAGAGGTTTCTCGTTAGGCGACCCACCCTTCCTGCCACAGCAGACATTTCCGTACGAAACCGAACTCGATTTAGGCAACCAACCGCTGCACCTCGTTCATTTAGGAAAAGCGGAGACAGATGATGCCACTGCTGTCAGAGTTCCAGTAGAAGAATGTATCGTTTCTGGCGACACCGTCATGACTGGGAGCTTTCCAATCTTCGGGCAGCCTGTCATGAACGAAGGACTCATGGCAAACCACGATTGGATTAACACAATTAAAGAACTCCGCACGTACGCACCTAAATGCGTACTACCCGGACACGGACCCTTAGCACAAGACCCCGAAATAAATCTGCTCCTCCAGATAGAGTCCTATTTTTTAACAGAAGTCCGAAAACAGGTTGAACAAGGCATGTCTTTAACCGAACTACTCCCTGAGATGGAGGCTAACCTACCCGATTGGATTCGTTCTATCGCTGAAGTCTGGGGAACACCCCGCTACGCGATTTTGCGCGTATACCGCGGGTTGATTGACGACCCAGAGCCGGGGTGGCAGCACCTCAAACCTTCCGCGATTCCGACAGCAGATACCCAGAAACTCCATCAAAAAACATCCGAACTTCAAGAATTTAACGGATACCGAGAAACCGCCGAAGAGGTCGCAGAGGGCAACGATTTCGGTTTAGCCATCGCTATTCTGAAAACCGCCACCGAAAAATATCCGAACCTACCTGACGCATGGACAGAATACGCTAATTTGCTCACACAAGCCGCCCGTAGTGTGTCAAGCGTCCTTGAAAAAGGCGACTTCTTCGTTGAGGCAAAAAATGCGATCAACACTGCCCTCGAATTAGACCCCGATTACGCACCAGCACACCTTTTACGCGGATACAGTCACATCCTTTCAGCATATCGCAACGGCGATGAAACAGACACAGGATTGGAGTCCATCTATAAAGCACTCGTCTGTGGACTTCAAGGCACACAACTCGCACAGGCATACTTTTGTATCGGACTCGCACATCGGACCAACGGCAACGAAACCTTGGCACATGAAGCTTTCACGAAGGCGATCGCAGCGGATGCACGGTTTATGCCAGCACAATTGGCAAATATGGCATAGACCCCTTGCAGGCGGGGTTTGTAACCCCGCTTTCTATAAATGTCTTATTAATTGTATTTTTTCTATGATATTGAAACTTGCTTAGGAGAAACAAAATGAAATACGACAGCGTTTTACTCATCGCATTCGGCGGACCCACACCCGGATGCTGTCAAAAATACAAAAGCGATACGTGTCCGGGCGAAGCCTACTGCTTTGTTGAAGGAATTGTCGGCACTGCCAAATCCCAAATAGAACGGATAAAAGACATCTCCGCACATTATATAAAATTAGGTGGGTTTTCACCGTTCAACGAATTAACCTTCAAACAAGCCGAAGCATTACAAAGAACGCTCCAAGCGCGTGAACTCCCGCTCCCAGTTTATGCAGGGTTCAGGCATTGGACACCCTATCTGAGCGAAGTCATCGCTGAAATGGCACGAAAAGGACACCGTAAAATACTCGGAATCATTATGGCACCACACCAATCGAAAGTCAGTTGGGAGTGGTATCAACAGACTGTTAAAAAAGGAATTGAAGCAGTTGACGGTGAAAAACCGACAGTCGATTACCTTGATCCCTGGTATACACATGAAGGTTATGTCGGTGCTATCGCCGAAATTATTGAAACCGCTTGTGGCGACAAGTTAAAACATGCCGAACTCGTCTTCACCGCACACGCAATTCCGCAAGCCGCGGCGAATACCTCACCTTATTCACAACAATATAGAAAGACCGGTGAAGCGGTCGCTGAAAAGATTGGAAAAAAGCAGTTCGGTTTAGCATACCAAAGTGCCGTAGAAAACAGCCCGATGCCCTGGACAGAGCCGGACATCAACGACTGGATCAAAGACCAAAAAGAGGAAGGTATTGGCACCGTCGTCGCATCACCCATCGGGTTCCTCTGTGATCACGTCGAAGTACTCTACGACCTTGACATAGAGGCAGCCGAAACAGCGGAAACCTGCGGCATCGATTTTATACGAGCTGGCACCGTCGGCGACCATCCGAAATTCATCAACATGTTAGCCGATTTCGTCTATGAAAAATGCTTGTAGGAGGGGTTCGCAACCCCTATTTCTTTTAGAAAAAACTTGAGAAAACAGCCGCGAAAATTGTATAATAGTAGATCAGTATTTGAGTCTCTCACGTCAATGGAACTTCAGGACCAAAACGGTAAAGGAGAACACCGATGCAAACGCCTACAAATGTGCGGCAGCTTCCTTATGCACCAACAGAAACAACAGACCTCTACCCCGAATCGGATGGTAAACCTATGGCTGATACCGATCTTCATCTTTATTGGATAAAGCGTGTGCAGGACATGATCGAAACCTATCTTTCGCAGAACCCAGAAGCCTATATTTCTGGCAATATTATGATGTATGATATAGAGGGTCCGATGCGCACGGCGATCTCGCCTGATATTCTCGTCGCTTTCGGGCTCGGACAGAAATTCCGGCGCACCTATAAGGTGTGGGAAGAAGGGAAACCGCCGGACTTCGTGATGGAGTTTTCCAGCAAAAGAACCTATCGGAACGATTTGGATGAGAAGATGGCACACTATGCGCGTATGAGGATACCAGAGTATTTTCTCTACGATCCCGATAGAAGATATCTCCCTTCGCCATTGATGGGGTTTCGACTTGTGGCGGATACGTATGTTGAGATTGCTACAGATGTTGATGGCGGTATCCGTTCGGAAGTATTGGCTCTGAGTTTCCATTTAATGGAAGATGGTCTTGCTCTTTATGATCCTTTATCAGAACGGTGGCTGAAAACCCGCGCAGAAAAAGAAGCAGAACGCGCAGAAAAAGAAGCAGAACGCGCAGAAAAAGAGGCGGCAGCCCGACAGAAGGCTGAGGCAGAAGTTGAACGACTCCAAGCGGAACTTGCACGCTTGAAAGCACGCCTGTAGCCTCCATCTCATAAAACCGATTTTGTTTAAGATAGGACTTACGCAACCCCACTGCAGGGTTTTTGCTTGGGTGTTTCTTCAGGGTTTCAAACCCCGCCTGCAGTGCGTTATATGTCCGTTATCATCGGAAAATGCGTAAGTCCTGTAAGACTAAGATTTTGATGAGTGGATTGAGGAGCAGCTCTATGGCTAAAAAACGTGCTATTGTTATTGGAGGCGGCATTACAGGGTTAACCGCGTGCTATCGCCTACAGCAAGAAGCAGCACACCGAAATATACACCTTGAGGTTATCCTCCTTGAAGCGACGCAACGCCTCGGTGGTGTCATTCAGACCGAACACCGAGACGGCTTCCTTATTGAACACGGACCTGATGCCTTTATCTCAACGAAACCTGCCGCAAAGGCACTCGCCGAAGAACTCGGCATCGCCGACCAATTCATTGGCACGAACCCAGATGTCCGACGGAGCTTCGTCCTGCGCAAAGGGATATTACACCCCGTTCCTGAAGGTTTCTATATGATGGCACCCGGTTCACTAAAGCCGTTCCTAAAAACCCCACTCTTCACTTGGCACGGTAAATTGCGGATGGCGTTAGACCTCTTTATCCCGCCTCGAGAAAGAGACATAGACGAAGCCGTCGCACACTTCGTCAGGCGCCGACTCGGCAACGAAGCCTTCACACGGATCGCGCAACCCATGATAGGTGGTATCTATACCTCAGATGCCGAAAATTTGAGCCTAAAGGCAACTTTTCCACGATTTTTAGAGATGGAAAAAACCCACGGAAGCATTATCAAAGCACTCCGCGCACAAAAAAAACAAGCAACCGAAACCAGTCGCGACACCAGCGGCCCCCGATATAGCCTCTTTCTGTCGTTCACGTCCGGTATGCAGATACTGATTAACGCACTCGTCGAAACGCTGACCTGCAATATTAAATTGAACGCGCCCGTAAAACACATCCAGCAGGATACCGACACTAACGAATGGCAAATCTCACTCGCTACTGGCGAAACCCTAAACGCGGAACACCTCTGTCTCGCGCTCCCCGCACCACAGACGCAATCGCTCATCCAAAACGTTTCAAATCCACTCGTCACAAAACTCAGCACGATTCCCTACGCCTCATCTGCGACGGTTAACTTCGCGTTCCGCCGTGCCGACATTACGCACCCGTTAGATGGCATGGGATTCGTCGTCCCTGCCACAGAAAACCTATCGCTTATCGGTTGTTCGTTCAGTAGCGTTAAATTTGAGAATCGCGCACCCGACAAGCACGTTCTGTTACGTGCCTTTGTGAGTGAACCGATTGCTAAAAACCCCGAAGCAGACATTATTGAAGCCTGTCAAGCAGACTTAACACCAATTCTCGGCATCCAAGGCGCACCCTTATTTGCAACTGTTCGCAAGCACACGCAGGCGATGGCGCAGTATCAGGTCGGACACCAAGAGGTCGTTGCCGATATAGAACGACTCACCAGCCGTTTACACGGACTCGCTCTCGCAGGAAACGGCTATCACGGGATAGGTATCCCAGACTGTATTCGGAGCGGAGAAACAGCAGCCATTTCACTTTTAGATTCAACCGAACCGACTCTTACGCGGAAACCTTGAAGACTTCAAATTCTTGTCAACCTAAGGGAAACATCCAAGCAAAAACACACAAAAAAGACTGTCCAAACCATTGTTATTGGCATAAGGAAAACTATGAATCTTAAGACAGTGCGTTGGAGTATCATCGGCATAAGTTTCGGACTGTTCGGATGCGTATTAATTATATTAACTGTTAACCGAACGCTCCGTGCCGCAGACGATGCACATCGCGTAGAAGAAGCATATCAGGGGTTTCAGGACGGAAAATGTCAAAGTTGCCACCCCGCGATCTGGAGAGAGTGGGAAGATTCGATGCACGCCAAAGCCTGGACTGATGAAATCTATCAAGCGGCGGCACAACAGGTTCCCGACAGAGAAACCAAATGCGATCAATGCCACGCGCCGCAACCAATTCTCATGACAGGGATCGCGGAGATGCCGAAACTCAGAAACAGACAACGCGAAGCAGGGGTCTCATGTCTCGTCTGCCACCTCGATGCGCAAGGCGCAATGAACGGACCGCCAGCAAGCGCTGAAACCTACTTTCATGCCAACGTTACCAATCCGGTCTATACCGAACCAACGACCCTTTGTGCCACCTGCCACGGACAACAGAGCGTTCCTGAACACGATCAGGTCTCCAGTTTTCTCGATAGCGATTTTGCAGAAAACGCCAATTGTGCAACGTGCCACATGCCCGTCGTCAAGCGATTACAAAGCACAACCAGCCATCAAAGCATCAACGGACGAAAGCATACATGGCGCGGCAGCCGCAGCGTCGCGCAACTCAAACGCGCAGCGACCCTTCAACTTCAATACGCAGACGGAAAGGTCAATGTAAAAATTCGGAGTCGAACCGGACACATCTTACCCGGTGGAACCTTGCGCACCATTGTTCTGGAGGTAACACTTCTCGCACCCGATAGTACCGAACGTCAAACGCAACACACCTCAATCTCTGCTGAGAATGCGAACCGCCTTCTCCCCAACGAGGACAGAACCTATACATTTAACACAGCATCTGCTAAGACCGGCGACACTATCAGAGTTCGCTTAATATACCAATTGACACCTGATACACCTGAAGCCAAGCGCATATTGATGGCAGAGAAAACTCACAAACTCGCGCCCCAGGCACGGTAGGTTCGGTTTCCTAACCGAACCGGGTTTTACTACGCATTCATATTCGGTTGCGAATCTAAACCTATCAATCGTTTTAATGTCGGCGTTGCGCGCGAGATAACCGCATCGGACACCAATTTAAGATGTGCCTGCTGCGGTTTCAGAATAGAACGACAAAAGAAACCGAGTAACCCAACACGCGGTTCATTCGTTCTATTTTCCGAAGAACCGTGCCATATCGCACCATTGACAATTAAAACAGAACCCCGCGGTCCGCAGACTTGCACCTTATCAGCGTAGGCAACACCTGATTGCGGCAGTGCCTCAAGGCGACGATGGCTCCCCGGCACACAACTGGTTGCACCATTTTCAACCGTGAAATCATCTAAGAACCAGACGCTATTGGCAACCATCGGAAAACTCGGACGTGGGGTCGGCAAGGCGGATAGCGGATAATCAATATGAAGACCGGCATCCGGAGCTCCCGGATAAAGCACATTCACCGTAAACGAACTCAGCGTACAATCGGAGCCAAGTAAGTACGCCATCGCAGCGAGCATCTTCGGATGCTGAATAGCATCTTCAAAAATCTCGCCTTTATCAATGAGATTCCAGACGCGTTGCGCACTATCGTTCGCGAGGTATCTATGGCTTTGACCGGTTTCTTGCTCTGCTTCAGCGAGTGCTAAAGAGCGATCCCGAAGTTCTGACGTTGTATCCAACGGTATCAGATTTTCCAGAAGCAGAAAACCGTATGCGTCAAGATGTTCTTTTTCGGAGACGGTTAACATTATGTTTTTCCTCAAATAGTTTTTTTTTGACAGTTTAAGCGTTTTTACGCAACCCCCTTGTAGGCGGGGTTTGTAACCTCGCCTACACTTCGTCTTATGTGGGATTTCAAGAAAAATGCGTAAATTCTACCTCAAATAGTTTTTTTTGACAGTTTAAGCGTTTTTACGCAACCCCCTTGTAGACGGGGTTTGTAACCTCGCCTACACTTCGTCTTATGTGGGATTTCAAGAAAAATGCGTAAATTCTACCTCAAATAGTTTTTTTCTTGACAGTTTAAGCGTTTTTTGGTAATATATCAAGTAGATTGTTAATTTACTTGAGGGTGTTTCATAAATCGTTA
>JAAXHL010000092.1 GCA_012270865.1 Candidatus Poribacteria bacterium
GGTCTAAAAAACCGCGTGCAGTACATCTCCTCACATTTTCAGCGTTTGGATCGTTGGGTTTCGCTACGGCTATCTATTCGGATAAGGCATTGAAGGCAGAGATTCATCGCATAAATTGTAAGGCTTTTTGACTTTCACCGCTCAACCCAACCTACAATCTGAACTATGATTTATGGGATTTGAGTGATTTTCAGGATTATGGATGGCGTTTTCGTCTGAATCGCGGATTCTCGCGGATTTCACAGATTTCGCAGATTTTAAGAGTTTTCTCATTTTGGAGGTCTTCAGTCCCGTAGGGTTTATTTTCTTCAATGTTTCTTTGGCATATTTATAGAAATGCGTCGCTTCTAATTTTCCAGTCCTATAATGGCTTCTTGCTTGACAACCTTCAGTCCCGTAGGGACGGTATGTTTATAGAAAACGCGTCATACCTCGACTCTTTAGCCCTGTAAGGGCGGTATGTTTACGGAGTTATTGGAAAGATGTTTGCCTGAGCTGGTTCGGACAGTAAATATATAGAAACTATTGCTTTTTTTCTGTCTTGTATTACAATTGCGAAACATCAAATTCATAAGAAGATTAGGAGATTACATGGGTTCTTTTACATTAGGATATGTATCTTTTCAGATTGTGGTTTTGTTAGTTGTGTTAGCCATTTTGGGAAGAAGTAAAGGTTGGTCGGCACTTCAACACGTACATGTTAATTTTTCCTTGCTATCCTCTCAAAACTATGTAATACTTTTACATAGTAGTCAATCAGGGTTACGGTGAATTTTGAAAATAATTAATTCTGAAATCTACCATAGTTTGTAGAACGGAGGTTAATAGAGTGACTAACGAAAACACTTATACCATCGAGCAGATCAAGATTTCACCGATCAATATTAATACGGAAGACCAAGAAAGTATTAAACACACAATATCGAAACTTGCGGATGGTCCCATAAAAGGCGAAACAGAGATTGAGGTATTCAAAATATTCGCCTCGGCGTTAAAGCGGAGGTTTGGAGCAGAAATTTCTACCTTCAGTCCACCTTCAACAGACTACAAGCATTGGAAAATACATCTTCCGAAAGATGGCAATTTTGATGCTACGCCTTCAAGGTTCTCCGTGTCCTTTTATATCAAACGCAACGATAATCCGTGATTAATTGGACAAGGACATTCTCAGAAAAATAACCTACCACAAAACCGCATCAATCTCTGCTATGACCGAAAGCGTCTCCGCAACAGCCACCAAAATCGCACGATACTGACGCACGTCTTCATGACGCAATTCTTCTCCCTTCCGATCCCGCAACCACTTCTCACACACCTGATACGCGCCGATTTCGTATTCCCATACCTCTATCGGCACATCAGTGAAATGTTGTGTGGGATTGATCCAGATTTTATTATCCTCATATCGGACTTTTGCGACAACGCCATCCCCTTCTCCCTCAAACCGATGACGTGTCGGGATTTGCACGTCTTTCAGGAGATGCCAATCTATCAGACGCTGCCCCAGTGTTGCAAGTGCGCGGAATTGGTCAATGTCTTTACGTAAGTCCCGACAATATGAAAGCCACAACTGCGTTCAGGACATTTGAAACCAAATCTCTATAAAAATCGTTTATTAATTGGCGGAGTATATCAATAACCATAGATGTTTAAGCACATCTGACACCACTTCTAAATAGACCGTAGCAACATATATGTCATCTTTTGATCAACTCATCCAGACTTTAACAGATACAACGCAGCCGAGCATTGTCCGCAGCAGTGCGATCGCAGGTCTCGTCGCGCGAGGCGACGCAGAGAGCATAACGTTCTTGGTTGACGCACTTGCCGACGCAGATTCTCTGATACGGCGCGAAGCGGCGAAAGCACTTCAACACTTGAACGCTACAAGCGCAACGGCACCCCTGCTCCGCGCTTTGCAAACGGAGCCGAAAGATTTAACGCTCTGGGCAATGCTTGAAGCCATCAGCGAATTGGGAACACCCAACGACCTGCCCGTACTCGAATCACTCCTTAAAGTCGATTCTATGCTCACACGGATAGAGATCAAAAAGAGCATCTCCCGAATCCAAGAACGATACCCCACCGGGACCATCACTAAACCACCAGAGACGACGACCATCACTAAACCACCGGAGACGACGGACCCCGAACCAGCAGCGGATGCCGATAAAACGTCAGATACCCGTGAGGGTCTACTGCGGACGCTATTTAAAAAACGGCGAACCTCTAAACAGAAAAACAAAAAGAAACCGAAACAAACATCGGCACCACAGGATTCACCATCTCACAACCAACAGCCGCCTCAAGTCGATACATCCAGCGATAAAACCGAAGCGGAAACGCAAACAGATGAAGCCACCGACGACCAACAGCCGCACCTCTTGACAAACTTGACATCACCAAGCACACCCATCGATCCAGATGATGAGACGTTAGAACCAACCGATACAGGTGATGACACCCAACACATTGACGATTCGCCTGAAGCCGTAGGTGAAACCGAACCTGTAGAGACAACAAAGACATTCACAAATCTACCTGATGACTCGGATGAAAGCACGCCAACAGATTCAGAGGATGTCCGTGCTTCAGCAGATGATACGCCCAAGGAAAATGATAGATGGGGTGACGAAAAAGATACACGACTTGCTGACGAATCAGATGAGGTTACAGCGGATGAAACGGAGATACCTGATACAGAATCGGCACAACGCGAAGAGGATACGGATATAAAGGATTTATCCGACGCAATCGCGCAATCGCCGCGACTTGCAGGTTCCTCTGTCAGTCTACCTATGTTGGCACCGAATGCCGCCACTGTGCCGTATCATCCAAACGGAACAGCTCTTGAACCCGCACCTACCAATCTATTCCTTGCACTGCTGCATCCGAGCAAATATCTCTCGAAACAGTGGCTATCTCGGACGCGCGTCTATCTCATCCTCTGGGGTGTTCTTATCGCTGCTGTCGTCGGTTTCACCCAACACCAAAAGCATTTTCGAGCAAAACCGACCCCGCTCTCGCGTATCGGACTTAACCCCGATGAATTGCCGGAATTGGTAAAACGTTCCTTGGCAGAAGGGGATTTTCATCTTCAAGAAGGGTATTATAGAAAAGCCATTAGCTCCTATGAACTCAGCAGAGCACTCGGATCGCTGCCCCTTGATTTCTATAGGAAACTCGGATTCGCATATTTCATGGAGGGTCAATACGCACTCGCTGTTGAAGCTTATGAATCGTTTTTAAAAGCACGAGAAGAGCAAGCGACACCCGATGCGTTTACCGCAGAAGCATCGTTTGCCGGTACCCAAACACTCACTTCTATCGGAAAGGGTACCACCCAGGACTATGAAACCTATAATATCCTCGGTGCCGCCTACGCGAAGCTGGGACGCGTTTTAGAGGCAGAACGCATTTATGAGGAAGCGATACGTCTTGCACCCAAGTATGGTGAGGCATATAACAACCTTGCACGACTCTATATAGACAACTATCGACACCCCTTAACTGCCGGAATTGAGGACATAAAGTCTTCCCCAAAACTCAGACGCGCTGAAATGCTCGCGTATACAGCCGTCACACTGAATCCTAATGTCGCCGCTTATCATAATACATTGGGGCGGATATTATCGAAGCGTGGGCAGGTAAATAAAGCAATGAAAGTTTTAGAACGTGCCATTGATCTACAAAGGGACGCTGTTGAACCGCACTATCATCTCGCAAAAGTCGCACTCGAAGCCAACGAACGGAGAAAAGCAACAGCAGCGATACGCAACGTTTTCAAACTCAAACCTTCCTTCGTCCCTTTGCATACAAATCAGTAGCAATACCACAAACGATCACCGGATGACAGAGAGTTTGCCGACGCGCCGATCCGTTTCAGACGAAAGCACATAGATATAGATACCGCTACTGATACCAGAGAGGTCCCACACTTTCCTATCCCGCTCACGTTCTGTCTCTGCAAACGATGCGATACGGTTACCACTGACATCATAGAGGTCAATGCGCGTACCTATAGGCAGTCTATCAAACGTAACCTGATTACATGCTGCCGGATTCGGATAGACGATGGTCTCCGCCAATGGCGGTGCTGGCAACGTTATCGTTAGTGTTCTCGCGTCGTCCGCAAGGTCGGCACCGTCCGTATCTGAAACCTGTCCCACCTCAATCTGAAAGCGATTGCCCGTACGGAAGACAGCAGCCGGAAACGTCAGCAGAACCCGCTGACCGGTCCTGTCGAGGATCGCTGAACGCGGTGTATACATCTCCGGTTCGCTTTCTATGCTCCCGTATTTGTATAAACGATAGCGTCCGGCGTGTGCCGCGGAAACCCCCATCGGTTTGTCGAACACCACTGAAAGTTGGTTCGGCGGCGAATATATCGCATCACGCAACCGCGGTCGTCGGGTCGCAACAGCGGATTGTTGATTTTCCGGTTGTCCCTCTGAACCATTAAACGCTGCGAAGACGGTTAAGACATTATCGCTATTAAACAGTAGCACGTTCTCGCCATCTCCGTTGAGATCCGCCACAATCGGATTGAGCGTGTTCGTCGCCGAATGGTGCCAGATCGGACGGTAATCTGTCCCATCGTACCGCACGAGATAGAAATTCGGGGCAACAGCGACACACAATTCATTGCGTCCATCGTTGTCCGCATCCGCAATCGTCATCCCGTTCCCCCCGTCTCGCACGTCCCGAATCCGTTGCGTCCATACCGGTCGATAGCTATCATCACCATCCGCCGCAAAAACGGTTAGCAACCAGTGATTGTAACGGATGTCGAGTGCTAACGCGCCGATTTCGGTGCCGGTCTTAGCACAGATAGCAAACTCATCTTTACCGTCGCCATCCATATCGCCACTTGCAAAAAGTTCCGGCTCACCTTCGTCCAATCTCGCGACCCAGGTTTGTTCGTATCGGTTGTCTCCAGTCGTCTCGTAGATAAAAACATCACCGTCGTCATCCGCAGCCAGAATCTCTATCCGTCCATCGCCATCAAAATCACCCGTAGCAAGATTCGCGCTGAATCCGTTATGTCCTACCGTCGGATTTTCGAGGATCGCGGTGTTGCGATAACTGTTATCTCTGTCCGCCTCATAAACCAGAATAGCGTTAGTGGAGTTGTCGTGTGCGAAAATTTCGGCTCTACCATCTGCATCCGCGTCTATGATAGTTCTACCCCAATTGCCTTGCACTTCCCAGATCCGTTCGGTCGGAAATTCGCCTTCTGCAGATTGCTCCAGCAGAAACGTTACTTCGGGTGGATTACACAATATCTCTATCCGTCCATCGTTATCCGTGTCCGCGACCACCCGCGGTAAGAACGGTTCACTGAACGAGAAGATTTCACTGAATGCACCATCGTCCGCTATCTCAAAAATTTGTGCTATATTTGTCCCGATCTCCGCCGTGATGAGTTCAAATTTCCCGTTCCCGTTCAGGTCTACCGGTGTCCCAACGGCATGCAACCCACGTTCTGCCGACGCGCCCCGCAATAGGTATAGTGGATCAATCGGTGCGTCCTGCACCTCAATGCTATAAAGCACTCCATCGTTATTGTCAATCCGTAGGAATCCTGAGCGGTTTTCCACCGACAAACGATACCTGTAAGCACCGGGAGGGATACCTAACTCTGACACGTACACAATATGCAAAAGGTTCTCTGAATCCGAATAGGCGGTGCTAACGATGTCCCCGTTTGCCTGAAAAATATCTATCTTACCGGTGGCGAGTTCATCCGTTTCCCACATAACCACTGACGAAACACGGTCACCGGCAAGCCACGCCTGAGGCGCATGCCTCAAAATGAGCGGTGCCGTCCGACGCACATCAACAACCGTTCTGTCTCTCTTGATTTCTCCGTCTTTGGATGTGACGCTGAGCCGCACGGTGTATCTGCCTTCCGTTAAGTCGGCTGTCTCCCACTTGTAGAGGCAGGCATTTAATTGCGGTCTCGTCTGCGACGTTCCCAGTGGAAACCACAGATCCGGCACTTCTCCGATCCCATATTCCAACGAATATTCACTGAACCCAGCACCGCCAGCACTCCCGAAAATCTTGATTTCTCCAAGACGATCCGATTCCTCTGTTTCTGTCGGCACTCGAACAGTATCAATCTTCGCAATAAGTTCCATCGGTTCAGTGAGTGCCGCGTAGGCATCAAGCAAACCAGCACCGACGAGTGGACTCACAAAAAGTTGTCCGGCAGTAGCGATAAGCACATCTCGAGCTTCTGTGTTGGTATAATTCGGATTTGACGATAGAACCAGAGCAGTGACCCCAGACACATGTGCCGCCGCCATTGATGTACCGGATAAGTGCCGAAACCCACCGTTCAAATCGGTACTCAGGATTTCCTCACCCGGCGCAGCGATGTTGATTGTCGCGCCGAAGTTAGAATCGCCAGACAACTGCCTCTCCGCTCCAAGTGCGGCAACCGAAATAACGGTTTCAAGTCCGGCAGGATACCACGATCCCACGGACCCAACATTTCCGGCAGCAGCGATCAATATACAACCACGCGCATCCGCATAAGCTATCGCATCTTCTATAATGAAGGCGTTTACCGTATCCCCCCAACTCATATTAATCACACGTGCGCCGTTATCGGCGGCGTAGACGATAGCCGCAGCAACATCGTCATTCTGAAGATACCCACCACCGCCATATTTAAAGTCCGCTCTCAACGGCATCAGACGGCACCGCCACGCAATCCCGGCAATCCCGACACCGTTGTTCGCTGCCGCTGCGATGATACCGGAGACGTGCGTCCCGTGTCCGATTTCGTCTTCCGGCTCGTTATCCCGCACTCTCCAATCGCCGCTCCCCGGTAGCGTCGGCGCATCGCTGAAATCCCAACCGTTGATGTCGTCAACATAACCGTTCGCATCGTCGTCAACACCGTTTCCGGGGATCTCACCGACATTTTGCCAAAGTTGTGATCGGAACTCCGGGTGTCGCATATCTATACCGCCATCAACGACAGCAACCGTCACTTCTGGGTTTCCCTGTTCGATCTGCCACGCTTCCGGCATATTTATCAGCATCAAATTCCACTGTTCGCCGTAGTCCGGGTCGTTCGGAGGTATTTCAGCACACGGTCGGTTCAGGCGATTCATCTCAACCGCTTCAACCGTGTGATGCCTCACATACCGTCGCTGCAACGGTTCTAATTCCCACTCTACCGGAAACCGGACGAGGTAGCTGCGACGCAGGCGCGGATGCTGCCCGGCAGGGGTAGACGGTGAAAAGACCGGTGAAACCGAGCGCGCCCCAAGTTTGCGACTCAACGCCTCAAACGTCTCGCGAGATGCACCTGAATGTAGACGCACAATAAGTTCACCAGGCGCGTGCGTGATACGAGAGGAGCCGTCTGAAGGACTTTGCGCGAATACGATCTGCACATTCACGAACAAAACAAAAATATAAAAAATAAATGTATCTCTTGTTATCATTTTTCGTTTTTTAGTTTAAAATTGCAATTGTTAGATACAATCTGATATAGTATTAATAGTAAAGTCTGAAGATATATTTACACGCTGATAGGAATCGCACACCACCGTAAAATCAAGGAATACAACTTATGAAAGCGTCAGAACTCACCGTTAAATGTTTAGAAAACGAAAACGTTGACTATATTTTCGGGATACCGGGTGAAGAAAACCTGGACCTTATGGATGCCTTATTAGAATCTGAGATTCAATTCATTCAGACCCGCGATGAGCGCGGTGCCGCCTTTATGGCAGATGTCTACGGTCGCCTCACCGGACGCGCAGGTGTCTGCCTCGCAACGCTCGGACCCGGTGCCATGAATCTTGTCACCGGAGTCGCTGATGCCAATATGGATAGAGCACCGCTCGTCGCAATCACAGGGCAAGCCAGTTTGGACAGGATGCACAAAGAATCGCACCAATACATGGATGTCGTCTCTGTCTTCAAACCGATGACGAAATGGAATACACTTATCCATCTCCCCGAAATCATCCCTGAATCCATAAGCAAAGCCTTCAAAATCGCGACAGGCGAAAAACCGGGGGCAACACATATCGACTTTCCAGAAGATGTCGCAAGCATGTCAATCGATGCCGAACCCATCTCACACGATTTTTCAAGCGAGACGGAACCTATTGTCTCCTGTTTGCAACGTGCGGCGCAGCTCATTAACGAGGCAAAGCAGCCTATTATTCTCGCAGGAAACGGCGTTGTCCGCCAAAATGCTGCACGAATGCTCACCCAATTCGCTGAAATGACGAATATTCCCGTCGCACACACCTTCATGGGCAAAGGCAGCATACCCTGGACCCACCGACTCTCACTCATGAGTGTCGGGTTACAAGCACACGATTTCGTCTCCTGCGGATTTGACCGAGCAGACCTCGTTATCGCCATCGGTTATGATATTGTCGAGTACCATCCACGGCTCTGGAACCCGAACCGAGACAAAAAACTCATCCATATTGATACACAACCGAGCGAAACCGATGCCGCCTACATCACTGATGTCGAGATGGTCGGCAATATCCGACAGAGCCTCAGACACCTCATGGCAGAAGAAATCTACCCAAAAGACGCAGAATATGCCTCAAATACGCTACGGAAAATCATCCTTGATCAACTCAACGAACACCGCGATGACGCAGACTTCCCAATGAAACCGCAAAAAATCTTGAGCGATGTCCGTTCCGTACTCGCTGAGGACGATATCCTCATCTCCGATGTCGGCGCACACAAAATGTGGATAGCACGCATGTATCCCTGCTATCAGCCGAATACGTGTATCATCTCCAACGGATTCGCCGCCATGGGGATCGCACTCCCGGGTGCTTTCGTCGCCAAACTGATCTACCCGGAACGTAAATGTCTGGCAATCTGCGGCGATGGCGGATTCATGATGAACTCACAAGAACTCGAAACCGCTGTCCGAACCGGTGTACCTTTCGTCACACTTATCTTCAACGACGAGGCTTATGGACTTATTGAATGGAAACAGATGAACGGATTCGGTAGACCCGCGCACATCGACTTCACAAACCCTGATTTCGTCAAATACGCCGAAGCCTTCGGTGCCAAAGGATATAGAGTTGAAGCGAGCGACGAACTCGTTCCAATACTCAAAGATGCGTTCAATCAGCAAGTACCTTCAGTCATTGATTGCCCCGTAAACTACGCTGAAAACTTGCGCTTGACTGAAGCACTCGGACAACTGACATGCCCGATTTAACGCTTGCTGTAGGAGCGAGCTGTGCTCGCGATTTTTAGCGTTAATGTAATGTAGGAGCGAGCTGTGCTCGCGATTTTTAGCGTTAATGTAATGTAGGAGCGAGCTGTGCTCGCGATTTTTAGCGTTAATGTAATGTAGAAGCGAGCTGTGCTCGCGACCCGTAATGATTATCGCGGTTTTTAGTTTATCCGTTTTCGGATATACTTCATTTTTTAAAGGAGGACTCCATCCCCCAAAATGGCAGTTTCAACAATTGAGTGGGCAGACGGCAGAATTCGGATGATTGACCAGACACTGTTGCCCAACGAATTCAAGCATATCTATTGCGACGATCTCCCATCAACTTGGGAGGCGATTAAATCCCTACGTGTTCGAGGTGCTCCCGCTATCGGAATCGCTGGTGCCTTAGGTGCCGTCCTCGGAATTTGGGACTCCACGGCGAAAACCTACGAGGCGTTCGCTGCTGAACTCAAATCCGCAACCGATTACCTCGCAACATCGCGACCGACAGCCGTTAATCTCTTTTGGGCACTCGATAGAATGACCCAAACGGCGAAAAAGAACAGTCAGCTTCCGATACCTGAACTCAAACAGGTACTCCTCGCTGAAGCTTTAGAGATTATCGCTGAGGACAAAGCGATGTGTCGCGCGATCGGGCAACACGGCATGGCACTGCTGAACGAAAACGATACGATCCTGACACACTGTAACGCCGGTGGATTAGCCACATCCGACTACGGCACGGCACTGGCAGTGATGTTTAGCGCACACGAGGCAGGGAAACATATCCAAGTCTACGCCGATGAGACGCGCCCTTTACTACAAGGCGCACGCCTCACGACATGGGAACTCATGCAAGCCGGTATCGACGTAACCCTCATCTGTGATAACATGGCTGCACAAGTCATGAAAGAGGGCAAAATCCAGTGCGTTATTGTCGGAGCGGACCGGATCGCCGCAAACGGTGACACCGCAAACAAGATCGGCACCTATAACGTCGCTATCCTCGCAGAGGCACACGGTATACCGTTCTATGTCGCTGCACCGACTTCTACGCTCGATTTCGCACTCGAAACCGGTGATCAGATTCCTATTGAGCAACGCGCATCGGAGGAGGTAACGGAGGGTTTCGGAAAACTAACCGCACCTGAAGGTGTGAAAGTCTATAGTCCCGCATTTGATGTCACGCCTGCAGCGTTAGTCACAGCGATTATTACCGAAAAAGGAGTCGCACGCGCCCCTTACACACAGAGCCTGAAGGCTATGCAGGACGCGTGAGTTACATAGACTTACACAGTTAGTTCATCCAATCCTTGCAGGCGAGGTTTGTAACCTCGCAGACCTTTGGATATCCAATTAATTGTGGACTTTATTTTAACACATCACGCAGCCTTCGCAATGTTCGCACGCGTACCCTGGACATCGAAGCAGTCGTACTGGTTCGTATTCATGAGACGCGTCGCAAGTGCCATCGCCTGTTTCTCGGTAAGATAACCGTCGGCGATTTCGGCTTCAAGTGCGCGTCGAATCTCGTTTCGCGACTGAATCGCATAAGCCATCGCACTCGTCGGCCACTGCGTATCGCCACCGAAGGCGAACAACTTATTTGACGGGACAGCGTGAATGCACCGACGCAGGAAATCGCGTGAACTGTAAGGGTCAATGCTCCATGCCCAGCAGAAATCGACCCAGATATTGCGATAATGTTTCGCCAAAGCAACAAGTTCATCGTTATAAGGGTAAGCGATGTGCATCAACACGAACTTCGCATCGAGGTAACGCGCAAACAAGGCACACATATTCCCCGCAGGGATACGTCGCACCGGCATCCGATCATTGCCGGCATAGTAACCCGTATGGATTTTGAAGGGGAGGTTGTGTTCGATAGTGAGTTCAACACCGCGCGCCCAGCACCAATCGCCGAGGCAAAGCCGTGTCGCTTCAGCGATTTCCGAAGCCGGTTTTGTTAGTACAACTTCAAGAGCAGCGGACGCATCCGCATCGTTTCTTTCGATCCAATTGAGGGTCCGATTATACGCGTGTTGCGATTTCACAGCGATAGCACACGCCGCATGCTTCGCAAAGATCGCCTCCATGCCGCGCCGCAGAGAAGCCAAATCCTTGACTTCAACACCAGTTTCGGCGTGGATGGCACCCGGGTCAACCTGCCCGTTACAGAATGTCGCCCACGATAGGTCGTAGAGAAAAAAATCAGGACCGGAGGTGTCCGGTTCGCACGGCCAACTGAAATCGTCGGTTTGGATATGGTCAAGATTCGCAAGATCGTGTAAAATGTGATGACGTTTCCCGGGGGTACGGATTTCATGCACTTTATCTGCTGCTTGGACAAGACCCGCACCGGTGAGTTCGTCAAGTCCGTAAACATGTTTCGCAATAAGGCTGACCGCCTCGCCGTATCCGGTGAATTGTATCGCTTCCCAGGCTTCGCGAATGCCTTCAAATCGCGATTTAACGTCTCGCGACGCATCCATCAAGTTACGCATGGATTCCGATGAAGCACCCGCTGCGTGTAAGTCAGCAGGCACATAGTTACCGAACAAATCTTGGAGGATATCAGGCCCATTCTCAACCCAATCGGATTCGCGGCGCATGTGTTCATGTGTATCAACAAGACGGATAGATTGAATGTGATGTGTTAAGTCAGTGGTGGTTTCCATACAAACTCTCCTATATGTCGTGAAATATCAAAGGTATGTGGATGCCTATAGAAAACGCTGTATCTGGCACGGAGAACTGAACATTGACAACCGATAACGGAATCCTTCGGTGTATCTGTCGTCTTTACTTGACAAATATGTTAAGTTATGATTTAATAAATACATAAGGTATTGACAATTTGCTCATCTTTCAATATCATGGACAGAATTTTGCGCGAGGAAAACAAGATTCGCGCTATTATAAGAGCGTCCGGCATTCGTGTCAAGAAAAACCGTACATTCGGTAGAGCCTTTCGGTTTCACGCTTTATCGACGGCTCGATGCATACACAGTATATCGTAAAGTTGAAAGTCTCTGGAAAATTCGGGAAGAATTAAGGTTCCCCACGAATCAGAAATGCTCGCACAGAAACCCGAGTGGTTATCGTCAACCCCTTATAAGATAAGGCGACAAGACCACAGGAGCGTATAATGCCTACAGGACGGATTAAGTACTACAATTTCGATAAAGGGTTCGGATTTATTGCGCAAGATAGCAGCGACGCGGATGTCTTCTTGCACAGTTCCGCTATTAAACATCCGGAATACGAAGAACTCCGCGTCGGGCAGCGAGTGAAGTACAGTGTCATTGAAGGTGAAAAGGGACTCGTCGCCCAAAATGTTGAAGTTTTGTTGACACCGACAGAACGCCGGTGGCTACGGCAAGGAAAGGCTATCATCCCACGCGGATACGGCGGATTCCCCGGACAGAATCAAGACCAATTCAGCAGTGATGAGGCAGTGGATGCGAAAAATAAAGAGAAAGACAAATCGGAGCCAGTCCGAAAACACCATCCCCGAGACACTTCCGCAGCGCCCGAAAAACAGGCTTCAAACCCGCGGACCCAACCCCGTACAACCAAAAACATCGCCGAAACGGACGAGACAACTGTAGAAGAGAAATCTTCAAAGCAGCTCAGTTTCGGGGACCTTTACATCCTCAAGCAGATTAACTTTGAAACGTCAATGTTCTTCGCCTTGTACGGTGCGACACAGATTCCTGCGACCGTCCTCGAAATGACGCTCTCCAGTTTGACACTCAACAACAACGGCACGGAACAGCAGATCCCTAAAACGGACGTTAAATATTGCTACAAAGACATCGATGCAGAGAAACTTCAAGCAGCCATTGAGGTCGATGAAGACGTGAAAGCACAACAGTTGACACAACTCCGAGACGACGCACAAGCTTGCGAACTCGACACCGAAGCCGTTGGGCAGGCACGAAAAAATGGTTCCGCAATTAAAATTACACTCCGTGAAGGAGAAGTCTTCCGCGGCACAGTAGACTGGGTCTGTCCTTACGAGATTAAACTCATTTTAGAGAACGGCGCAAAGGTCGTTATCTTCCGGCATGCCGTCTATAGCCTCTCGGTGGATTAGGATTGGGTACTCCTATGGAAGCATATTATGAACTCGTTGATGAGATTGAGCGTGATGTCGAGCGTTTACGTAACGAATCGGGCGGCGTACCGTGTCCATCTACCTGTTTCGCCTGCTGCCATAACACCGCAACGATGGCGATCAGCGAAGTCGAGGCTCGGGACCTAAAGATCGGACTACAGGCACTCCCAGAGCAGCTCCGCACACATATCCGTCAAAAAGCGGAACGCAGCATCAAAAAATTGGAAGCAAGTGGACACAATAGCGAAAGCATCATCCCTGATGTGGATATGGAAGCGGTGAGTGTCATCCGCGGCAAGCCAGAAGGTGAATGTCCGATGCTCATCGGTGGTGTCTGCTCCGTCTACGAACACCGTCCTGTCATCTGTCGTGTCTGGGGGTATCCAATAAACAACGGCAACGAGTTAGCCTGTTGCCACAAAACCTTCATCGGTCAACGTGACCGCTACCGTCCCCTCGATTATACACGCTATTGGAAGGTCTGCCAAGACCTCAGCACCGAATTAGGTGCCACCGAAAAAACACCAAACTGCTACCTCGTCGCGCAATTACTATCGGAATAAGCGTCCTAAAATTTTTAAGCACCAGATACATCTTCACTTAACTCACGCAGGAACTCGAAGGTATAAATCCCCGTACGGTGTCCATCACTCCACACCAGACGCACGGCGTAGCGTCCTACGCGCTGGATGTCCACAAGGCTTAACTTCTCAAAAAAATCAGCAGTTGGTAAAATATGAAACGGGTCTTTGTCGGAACGCGTCGCATCGCAGTGCGCACAAGGACATTTCTCGCGCAGGAGACGATAAGATACCTCGCTCTCGGACGAGTCTTTCCATTGAATCGTTAAACGATTATCGCCTCTTTCGATACGCGTCGGTCGGAATTTTTGCATGGCAATCACCGAAACAGGTTGCACACCTAAAAAAACGGTTGCCGATCTGTGCGACCAAACCGACAACCGTTCAGGGAGTTATGATCTAAGGATTGCTCCCGCTCTCCATTATTCAAAGTACTCCGCGTTGATATCAATGAACTCCTCCCACTCTTCGGGGACATCTTCTTCCATAAAGATGGCTTCGACGGGACACTCCGGTTCGCATACGCCACAGTCGATGCATTCTTCCGGATCAATGAAGAGTTGATTCACCTCTTCAAATTCGTCAACATCCGGCAGCGGATGAATGCAGTCCACTGGACATACGTCAACACACGAACTATCCTTAACGTCAACGCACGGTTCACAAATCACATACGTCATATTGGAAACTCCTTTTCGCTTTATTTTTCAACAAAAGCCTCCGTGCTACATAGAGGCAACTCCACGGAATAGGTGAGCTTAACTAACCCACTTTGGCAAAGGCATATAAAAAATAGCGTCGTATAAGATAAGGCAGCTTTTTATGCACTATCTGCTGAGTTGCGTCAGGCACTATAATAATACCACATGCAGATTATTTTGTCAAGTTATATTTAAAACGAAGCACCGATATCTCGCTTACACCTTCAGTCTGACGAAGGCTTGAGCGGTGTTATGGTAGAGTAGAAAAATATGTAGATACTTACTGATAGGATTTTGCTGAGGCGTTTCTTCGCGTTTTGGAAGCGCGCGGATTTAGCATCCAAATTATTACGACTTTTCCATATTATGCACCCTTTTCCAATCAAAATTTGGTCTTTAATTATAAAGGATATACAAAATTTTCACTATCCCTATATAATCTGAGGGACTCTAATTATAAATTGATGCCAGTTTGATTAATAATTTCGGATGCGTTGCAAGGTCTATTTCCGCATCACAAGGTATCCGTGAATCGTAGCACAAACTGTTAGTTTGTGGCGTATACAGCAAAAAATAACAGCGGACGCTCCATAATCCAACTTTTATCAAACTCACGTTAAATCATAAACAACTCGATTTCACTGGCGGCGGAAACTACGTTTATGCGGAAACTCAAAACCGGTCTTCAGTTACAAGGCAGGTTAAATATCCGGAGATGGTTAAGGAAACGGCAACTGATTATGGAGAACCCTGATGGTTGAAAACGATGTTCAGTTAATCCACAGGATTTTATCAGGCGATGATGATGCCTTTAGTCTTTTGGTTCAGAAGTACCAAAAGAGCGTTCACGCGCTTGTCTGGCGGAAAATCGGCGACTTCCATATCGCTGAGGAGATTACGCAAGACACCTTTCTCCGAGTATACAAAAGCCTCGCAACACTGAAAGACCCCAATCTGTTTGCCGGATGGCTCTATGTCATCGCAAATCGGCTTTGCATTAATTGGAGCCAAGAAAATAGGGCTGTGATGCAATCCTTGGAAGACACATCTATCGGAGAGATAGAGGAATCTTCTTATAGGCATTACCTATCAAATCAACGCGAGACGGAAGCTTCCGATCATCACTACGAAATCGTCCAAAAACTTCTACAAAAATTGCCAGAGAGTGAACGCACAGTCGTAACACTCTATTATCTCGGTGAAATGACAGCCAAGGAAATTGCTAAATTCTTAGGTGTATCCGTAAACACAATTAAAAGCAGGATTCGTCGCGCGCGAGAACGTCTACAAAATCAAGAAGAACTTTTGATCAGCGAAACGCTTGGAAGTGTGCAATTACCTACCAACTTAACCCAAAATATCATGCGCCAAATCGCCGACATAAAACAGCAACCCGCTCCGGTTGGAAAACCGTGGCTACCGTGGGCAGCTTCGGCTACAGCCGCCGTTTTGATTATATTATTCATCGGTGTCAGCAGTCAATACCTCCCCCGTTTCCAGCAGCCGTATAGTTTTGAGGCACAATCAGAACCTACGGTTGAGCTCATTGATGCAACCCTTACGCTTGATAGCGACGCGAAACCGACTGTGAAAAGTCAGACCGGGCGAGCTTTTAATGTGGATAAAGACATTGGAAACGGTTTGCAAACTTCCCAAACAGTTTCACCAGCCGATACGCTGGAAAAACCCGCAAAGTTCTCTACTTCACACTGGACCCAGACGAATGCACCTCAAGGCAGCACTGTCCTTGACATCTTCGTTACACCGGAAAAGACGCTGTACGCCGTTACCCCATCAGGTATCTACAGACTGACAACAGGCACAACCGCGTGGGTGCTTATGGATACAAGTGTCCCCATCAGTAACGCACGGATGCCCATGGCACAGTACGCCGATACCCTCTATATTGTCTCCACCAACGAAATTTTTTCTTCAGACGACGGCGGCAATACATGGGAGGCACTCGGACCCCGTCCAAACGGACATGCCGTCGGATTAACAATAGTAGATGCGGTACAACACAACCGCTCACACACTTCTCCGGCAATGTATCTCGTCATTCAGGATAAAGGCGTGTTCCGATCTACCGATGCCGGTGCAAACTGGACGCTTCTTAAAGATGGACTGACAGATAAAGAGGTTTCTGAAGTCGCTGCAGTCGGAAACACTGTATTTGCTGCCACAAACAGTGGACTCTATCGCTTAAACTCGGCGGTTTGGGAGCAGATGCCTATCGCTACATCCGAGGTTATCCATTCGTTAGTGGTCTCCGAAAACAATCTCTATATTGTAACAGGACACGATCTTTTTACCTTGGGGTTACTTGAATCGAGGTTGAGGGACGGTGGACAAATAATTCACGGCTACAATGCAAGTTCAAACGGGGTTTTTTACTCGACAGATTTAGGAGAGTCTTGGGCTGAAATAACACCGAAAAACAGGTCCCCATTTCAGCGGACGCCTACCGGTATGAAACTTGTGGTCGCTAACGAAACGCTCTTATTGCTCGGGACCACGCAATTGCGATCAAAGGACGGTGGACAGACGTGGAAAGACCTCCGACCCAACAGGAACTTGTTCGCACAAGGCAGCTTTTCGACTGTAGCAATAGACGACAATACATTTTACAACGTCGGCACATCCGGCGTTCATCAGACAACGGATGCGGGTGAATCGTGGCAACCCTTTATGAAAGGGATGACAGGTACCCGAATACTCGATGTGGTGGCGTTTAACGACAACCTATACATGTATACCGGCAGCGACGTTTTCCAATCAACCGATGCTGGCGCCTCGTGGAAAAACGTCCCGATTCATTCTGGAGGTCTTAGATCGTTAAAAAGCGGACAATCTGAAGGTAATTTCCCGCGCCATTCAAGATTGGTAACCGCTGACAACGCTCTTTACGGAATTGTCCCTGAAGAAGATGACCTACGCGTTTTCCATTTGCTGCTAAATAGCGATATGTTCGTTCCTGTTGATAGGATTCCCTCTTTTAGTCAACGATCTCCGTTTAATGTGTTCACAAGGGAGGCGTTAGCCTTTGAGTTATGGACGACAGTTGAACAGGTACAACACGTTTACGCATCCGACGGTCTCGAAGAAGATGAGAACCTACCGGTTACCTTATATTTTATGAAAAAGCACTGGGGAGCCGGGGGGTTTGCTGTCAGTGGTGAGACGTTCTACATGGAATGCCAACGAGGGCTTTTCAGATGGGAGCCGGACAGTACCGAATGGAAAAACACCGGCTTGATTGATACCACTGAGCAGCTCGACAACACATCCGATAACGGGTTCAAATTAGCCACTTCAGCGGAAACCGTCTACGTCGGCAAACGCGACGGTGAACTCCTCCAATCGCTTGACAGCGGAGACAGTTGGAAAAATATCACATCAAGCCTGCCACTCCACTTTACTCGTTTCAACGAAATCGTGTTTGTAGGTGCAACGGTCTACGTCGCAACCGATAGCGGTGTCTTATCCTCACAGAATGGAGAATACTGGCGCGTGATAACGGATAAAGTGGGTACCTGTCCCATCATAGACAGATTCGCTGTAGAGGGTACGACACTTTACGGTGCGGCGGATACCGGTATCTATCGCTTGGAAGGCGAATGGCAACAGATGGCCCCAGATGTTCCCGGTAAAGTTATATCTCTCAGCGTTAGCAACGACAAACTTTACATCGCAACCGAACAACGCGGCCTGTTTCACATCGCACTCGGAGAAAAAGAATGGGTAGGCGTGATGCAATAACTTAAGACTTACGCATACTGCTCTTTTGTAGCATAAACTGTTAGTTTGTGCTATTAAAACGCTGGGTTTTCCGAGAAATTTCATCTAACAGAATAGGCTACAGTCAAAATTGTATAAGTCCTGAACTTGTTCTATCCAAAACTTACACAAATCCGTTTGTTCCTTGCAAGGATTACAAGCAGTATGTGATACATGGAGGAAAAACATGAAAATTTTAATAAATCCGCTTCTTATCGTCCTACTTATACTTTCACCCGTTTTCGCGGCAGAAGCCAAACAAACTTCCGATGTTACCAGTCTTTACCACCTCGCCAAAATCTTAGGTGTTGAGGCATCACAGGCACAAATCGAAACCACCTTCAAAAAAACAAAGGGATATCGCGTTGCCGATTCTGCGGACATCATTAACGCTGCAAAGAAGATCGGACTCGAATTGCAAGAACGCCATCTCAACTACGAACAACTTTTGGCGTTTAGAACGCCGGTCATCGCGCATCTTAGAACCACATTCGACGACAGAAACACCTCAAAAATAGATGCCACCAATGGACATTTCATCGTCGTTGAGTACACCAACAAAAAATGGGTGCGCCTCTTTGATACACCGAGCAAGTTCCTATATCAGGCCGCGACTGTCGTCTCCCGCGATCGCTTTTTGGACCTCTGGACGGGGCGCGTGCTTGCACTCTCGGAACACCAACGTCAACAAAGACAACCGACTTTGGTCGTTTCACCCACATTACTCGACTTAGATACCTTGATTACGCTGCAGCACGGTCTTGGCAATGAGGAACCGGTCGGGTATCAATTTCCGGTCCGACTTAAAAACCGGGACGACGTGCCGATACGAATCGTCTCTGTCGCAGGCAATACGTGACACAGCGTCATCGCGAAACCGAAGACAGATGTCATTCCGATAGGGAAAGACGCTGTTTTAGGGATCGGCTCGACTGCAGGTGCAGTCCACAGGACTTATTTTATGACTGCCCATATTCGGACGAATACACCAAAACGTCCGTATACCTTTATCTCTTTCGGGCGCGTCCGGGAATTTCCGGTCGTCTTTGTGCCTGAGAGCATCTATGTCGAAAGTACCGGCACATCGCAGCCCAAGAAAACTGTCGCGCTCAAAAACCCGCGTGAGACGGCTTTGATGATTCAAAACATTAAAGGCTCACAAGACTGGATTCAACCCGTCCTCCGTAACAATAACACCGTCTATCCGTGGCGCGCCGCTGACATTGAACTGAATTTTAATACAGAGCAGATGCCTAAAGGACGGTTTCACGAGAAACTCATCGTTGAATACATTGACCACAAAGGCGAAATAAGAACCCTCAAGCTGCCGATAACCGGAGCCGGGAGTCAGGCTTATACACTCACACCTGATCGGTTTTTCTTCGGTCAAGTTAATTCAGGCGAGGAGAATACGAAAGTATTGGTACTTAAAAATCTGACGAGCGCCGAGCTCCAGATTGAGAAAGCCGAAGCCGATATAGGTACAATCACCGTAAAGAGACAAAAGAGACAAAAGAACAGCACCAACCCTTTCCTTCGTTTCGTGAATGCATTGCGTGGCAGCACGATAAAAAGACAAGAGAACAGCACCAGCTATCAATTAACGTTAACGTTGCCACAGGTTTTAGCAAAAGGCATCCTGAAAAGTGAAGTCCGACTTCGGACAAACCACCCACAGATGCGTCTTATCAAGATTCCTGTTTTTGCTTTCGTCACAAAGTAGGAGCGTTCAGCTCCGAACGCTCTGACAACAGATAAGGAGCTATCCCATGCAATATCTCAGAGGTACATTTCTAACAATCCTAATTGTTTTTTTACTGACCCCAACTATATTGTTCGCAGCACCCCACGAACCGTCCCCTGCTGGTGGCGGTTGGCTTGAATTGAACCCCAAACTCGGGCTAACCCAAACCGAGGCACCTTGGCTTCCTGAACTCACCGGGCCCCTCACAATTGAAGCCTGGATCTACATAGACGAAACGTTACCGAAGCAAGCCTTCTTTTCATTCGTTGGTCAAACAGACCGATTTGGCTGCTTTATGGTTGGAGTACTTGTGGACGAAAATAGAGATAATATTATGGATACTCGGATCGGTGTCTTTTCCGATGGTACGAAAAAACCTTCACATGTGACGGAGATGAAAAGTCTGCCGATTCGTCAGTGGGTGCATTATGTAGCGACGATTGACCAAGGTGCCGCCCTCGGCAGCGACGGTCTTATTACAGGGGGACCTGATGGGAGGGGCGAACTGCCGGTTCCAATTGAGAACCGTCTTGTGCTTGGCGGTATCCCAACGTTGACGAAAATGCTAAGGTGGTCGGACAAAATGCGTTTCGCTTCGGGTGTCTATATTGATGAGTTGCGGATCAGCAGCGTTGTCCGCTATAGAGCCTACTACGACGTGCCGACACAAGCGTTCACCGCAGATACCGATACCATAGCACTCTATCATTTCGATGACGCGTCAAACCAACGCTATGAAGATAGTTCAGATTCCAAGATTCCGTTAATCCGAAGTGAGATAGCTCCTGAGGTGCTTGCTGAAAATGAAGCAGCGACAGCCTCACCCGTGTTGCCAAAAAGCGAAGAAGAGCTGCTGCAACTTATCCGCGAAGGGGTCGCTTATTACGATGCGATGCTTAAAAGTGGGCGCGTCGATTTTCTTCGGGAGACCACCAGTGTTGCCGCCGATAGAATTCCTGGACTGAAAGTGAGAGCTGCCGGTGCTGGATCCCCTGGACTGAGGCGTGCTACAAGTGGTACCTGGAAAGGGACTTTTGAATTTTCAGGTCGCAAAATGAGATGCCTTGTGACAAAAGATGTTATTCAGTACGATCCTAACAGAAACATTCCAATTAAGGAGACAGAACAATACGCTTATGATGGCGAAACATTTGAGACACTCCGAGAAACAAGTCGCGGTCTTTTGTTGGAGCGGAGAAGCGAAATCATCGGTGTCCCACTTAATGATCCGCGCTTCTGGGGATGGAATCTCAGGGGCGGGGATCAGTCTTTTGTAATGCTTATTGATGGGCTCAAGGTCGAAAGTGTTAAAGCGGTGCGTTTCAACGATAGTGATGTCTATCATATCAAAGGGAAGTCGTCAGGTGTCACCATGGAATTGTGGTTGAACCCAAAGAAAAGTTACCGACCCGAACGCTATATGTTTTCTCAACCCGGGTTTGCCGTAACAAAGGATTTTAAATTCAGAGAGGTCGCACCGGATCTCTGGTTCCCGGAATCTGCCAGGTGGGTTACCACAATAGCGAAAACCGATTTCACGACCACAACGATACAATTCACAAATATTCGGATTAATGAACCGATCCCTGAATCTCGGTTCTCCATTGAACCACCGCCCGGGGCAAGAGTGTTTGATATGCGAACCCGAGAGAGTTTTAAAGGCCCATAGGGGAACAGGAAATGATGTGTTTCAGACGCGACCCATTAATGTTGATACGTCTTATCAAGATTCCAGTTTTTGCTTTCGGCGCAAAGTAGAAACGCCTCACACCTAAATACACGCAAAACAGATTGGAGACTATCCGATGAAATATCTGAAAGAAACATTTCTAACAATCCTAATTGTTTTTTTACTGACCCCAACTATATTGTTCGCAGCACCCCACGAACCGTCCCCTGCTGGTGGCGGTTGGCTTGAATTGAACCCCAAACTCGGGCTAACCCAAACCGAGGCACCTTGGCTTCCTGAACTCACCGGGCCCCTCACAATTGAAGCCTGGATCTACATAGACGAAACGTTACCGAAGCAAGCCTCCTTTTCATTCGTTGGTCAAACAGACCGATTTGGCTGCTTTATGGTTGGAGTGCCTGTGGACGAAAATAGAGATAATATTATGGATACTCGGATCGGTGTCTTTTCTAATGGCACCGAAAAAACTTCACATGTGACGAAGATGGAAGCTCTGCCGATTCGCCAGTGGGTGCATTATGTAGCGACGATTGACCAAGGTGCTGCCATCGGCAGCAACGGTCTTATTAGAGGTGGAGGACCTGATTGGAGCGAACTGCCAGTGCCGAATGAGAATCGGCTTGTGCTTGGCGGTATGCCAACTTTGACGAAGATGCCGATACCGGTCAAAATGCGTTTCCCTGCAGGTGTCTATATTGATGAACTGAGAATCAGCAGCGTTGTCCGCTATAAAGAAGGCAACTACGACGTGCCGACAAAAGCGTTCACTGCAGATACTGACACCATAGCACTCTATCATTTCGATGACGCGTCGGATCAACGCTATGAGGATAGCTCAGATTCCAAGATCCCCTTAATCCGAAATGAGATAGATCCTGAGGTGCTCGCTAAAAATGAAGCAGCGACAGCCTCTCCCGTGCTGCCAAAAGATGAAGAAGAACTGCTGCAGCTTATCCGCGAAGGGGTCGCTTATTACGATGGGCTGCTAAAAAGTGGACGTGTTGACTTTCTTAGGAAAACTACCAGTGTTGCGGCTGCTGAATTCCCTCTGGGACGTGCTCCCAGTGGCACATGGAAGGGAACTTTCGAGTTTTCAGGACCCAAAATGAGGTGTCTTGTGACACGAGATGTTATTCAATACGAACCTGACCGAAATATCCCGATTACGGGGACAGAACAATACGCGTATGATGGCGAAACATTTGAGAGACTCCGGGAAACATTCAACGGTACCCACCTGAGTCGAAGAAGCGAAATCGTCGATGACACATCTAATGATCCACGCTTCTGGGGATGGAATCTCGGTGGTCAAGATAGGTCTCTTGTGATGTCTATTGATGGGCTTGATATCGAAAGTATTAAAGAGGTCCGTTTCAATAACAGTGATGTTTATCACATCAAAGGGACTATGTCCGGTGGCACTATGGAATTGTGGCTGAACCCGAAGAAAAGTTACCGACCCGAACGCTTTAGGGCTTCTGGCCCCATGTTTTCAATGACAAAGGATTTCAAGTTCAAAGAGGTCGCACCCGATCTCTGGTTCCCGGAATCTGCCAAGTGGGTTAACACAATCGGGAAAATCGATATCACAACCACAACGATACGATTCACAAATATTCGGATTAACGAACCTATCCCCGAATCCCGTTTTTCCATTGAACCACCGCCCGGGGCAAGCGTGTTTGATATGCGAACCCGAGAGAGTTTTAAAGCCCCGTAGGAGAACAGCAAATAATTTCTGATTCCGTCAGGACGATTTAGTTTTCGATTTTTTAATTCAATTTTGACACCCCAGGCCCGGTAGGTGCGGTTTGTAACCGCACCGGGACTGAAAAGGAAAATCCAAAAATTGAGACAACCCGACAATTTGTTTAAAACTAAATAACCCTGCTGATTCCGTGCTTTCATCTTGACGCACCGCTGCGATTATGTTAATATAAACCATATACCCTCTTTATACGGTTTTGTCGATTGTATCAGCCTTGTCTCGCTGAGGTCATTAACCATGCTATCGCACGGAAATAATTTGATGTTTTTCAGATTTTTGCTGTTTTTTACCTGTCTTACCCTATTCGGATGCGGTGCCGGAGAATACGGCACACAAGAGACATCAGAATCACTTCCGCCCTGGCTTGACCCCGTGGATATCGGGCATTATTACCCTGTCGGTAATGTCGGACCCGGCGACACTGTCCTACTTTCAAACGGAACCCATCACACCCTGAAAGAAAATGAGTATCCTATAGATATAGGGCAAACAAAAATACTCACACATCAAGCCTTAGTTTTCAATGCAGCTGGCGACCTGTTGCGTGATCCAACAGGCAATCCCGCAACCAGAACACAGTCCTTAACGATTGTGCCAGAAGGCACTTCCGGGCAACCAACTGTCTATATTTTCGAGGATGATCGTTATATTTACGATCCCAACATCGAAAGACCTTTCCCGCTGCTCGATTACTATTTGATGATTGACCGGATCCTTGACTATCACCTCTTCGTATATGTCGAAAGTCAGGTACTTGAACCGCAGATAACCGGTGGTGGGGCGCGACACTATCGTTTCCTCCACATTATCCCAAGAGGACAGTATACATCTTTAAGACTGTCCTGTGGTAGTTATATCGGTTTCGATCCATATATAAAGGCTTCCGTGAGAATTTTGCCGCATACCGAAATGGATGAAATCGAATTACCCGTCCGCGTGGATATAGACAAGAACGTTAAACTAACACCCGAATTAGACATAACGCCTGATTACCATATCTTCCTATATAAAGACCATGACTTTCAGCCTTACCGTATTGCCAGTCCATCGTATATTATAGGAGAACCCCATGAAATTGAGAAAAATTAAATTTTTCAGGTTTCTCCTGCTTTTCGGATGTTTCACTATTCTTGGGTGCGACAGCGATAATGGAGAGATTCTGCCTATCACAAGGTGCCCGGAGGATCATCTGCTTTGGCGTGAACCTATTGACGCTGGCAGTCATTATCCAGTTCGGAACATAAGTGTCGGCGATACAGTTCTGCTTCAGAGTGGTGAATATCGTGAAATCAAGGCATCTGATGATATTTATACTTCTGTAGACGGGATGACGAGAATCGCTTTTACGGAAGATAGTGTCGATGAAAGCGGCGATCCTATAACCGTTGCCCGTTCATTCAATGTTGTTTCAGAAGGACCTCCTATCGTTAGCATTTATGTTAATGGGCAGCGTGCCTACGATACCATCGAAGCGACAACCTATTACACCTATAGTATCGGTGTTGATCGCGTCCTCGATTATCCGCTCTTTGTATCTGTTGAACATCAAGTAGCCGCTCCGCCAGCGTATGGACCACGAGTCCCGCTTGAAGCGAGTCGTCACCGTTTGTTACATGTCATCCCAAAAGGTGAGATTACAACACCACTGCTCGATGGTGCCGGTCACCCAAATGACTATACCAGGGTTTCCGTAAGAATTTTGCCATACGCAGAAATGGACAGAATCGCGTTACCCACTGAGGTTGCTGTAAAAAACCCATCCGATTTACCCGTTGAAAACCGTGTGGTGTTGGAAGGGTACACTTTCCAACCCTACCGCATTAACAGTCCCTCGTATGTTATCGGCGGCTTTGAATAGCAGGACTTACGCAGCGTGTTCTTTTGTAGCATGATGCACTTCGCATCTGGGCGAGTACGCCGCAAAACTGTTAGTTTGTGCCCCCCTCCGAATTCCGTTGCAATAAATTTGACAGATCCAAATTTTTGTGTTACTATGTTAAATAGGTTAGGATTTACGCATTTCGTCTTAAAGTCCCCCTGATAAGGGGGATTTAGGGGGTTAATTCCTACTTTTTGCGTCTAAACGTCCAATATTTTCTCAATTTGCGTAAGTCCTGTAGGTAAAGAGTTTTGCTTACAAGTCCGCTGCATCACAAAGTGCAGGTCCCTATCTCTAAGGAAGGCTAAGGAAGGCATATCATGAAAAGTCCCCCCCGCAAGAAATGGCGTTTCGGAAACCCAGATTTTGATAGCAGTGTCGCATTGGCAGCCGAAATGGGTGTCTCTCCACTTGCCGCGCGACTGCTGATCAATCGCGGGATAGGAACCGCTGCCGACGCACAAGCCTACCTCGCTCCAACTTTTGACGAACTCCATTCCCCCTTCCTATTAGCCGATATGGACAAAGCCGTGGAACGGATACATCGGGCAATTAAGCACGGTGAGAAAATCTGTGTCTACGGCGACTACGATGTCGATGGCACCACCGCAACCGCGCTATTGCTCAATACATTCCGCCATATCGGTGTTTCCGCCGACTACTATATCCCGAACCGATTCGATGAAGGCTACGGATTGAGCGAAGATACGATAAACAAGATTCACCAAGATAGCGAGGCAAAACTCATCATTACCGTAGACTGTGGTATCACATCGGTTGCGGAGGTTACCTTAGCCAATGAACTCGGTATGGATGTCATTGTAACCGACCACCACCAACCGACGGCAGAGCAGCCGCCCGCCTATGCATTGATTTCGCCTAAGATTCCGGGCAACGAATACCCGTATACCGAACTCGCCGGTGTCGGCTTAGCATTCAAATTGGCACAAGGGTTGATAGACGATAGAGCCTTTCTCGAATCCCTATTGGACCTCGTCGCGTTGGGAACCGTCGCGGACATGGCATCGCTCACCGGAGAGAACCGTATTTTGAGCCGTTTAGGGTTAGCAGAACTTGACAAACGCTGGCGACCGGGTGTAAACGCACTCTGTGAGGCAGCTGGACAAGGCATCGACACACCAATTGACGGAGGTACAATCTCTTTTCGATTGGGACCCCGCATCAATGCCGCCGGACGGATGGACACCGCACACAAAGTCGTGGAGCTGCTTACCACCGATGCCGACGATGTTGCAGCCCGAATCGCTCGCGAACTTAACGAAGCAAATCAGAGACGGCAAGAGTTGGAAAGACGTATCCAAGATGAGGCGGTAGAGATAATTGAAAGAGAGATTGACGATAATGCCGTAGGCATCGTCGTTGCCAGCGACAGATGGAACGAAAAGGCACAAGGGGTCGTCGGCATCGTCGCTGCAAAGTTGATGCAAACCTACTACAAGCCGGCTATTGTCCTCGCAATTAACGGCAATGAAGCGACCGGCTCCGGGCGCTGTATCGAAGGCATGAACCTTGCCAATGCGCTCGTCGCTTGCACTGATTTACTCCTGAAGCACGGCGGACACGCAGCGGCTGCCGGACTCACCGTCAAAACTTCAAAAATCCCCAAATTCAGGCAGGCTTTCGACGAATACGCCCGCCAACGTTTGACTGAAGAGGCATTGACACCGAAGTTAGACCTCGAATTTGAAACCCATCTCTCGCTTTTGACGTTAGAAACGCTAAAGGAACTTGAGCAATTTGAACCGTTTGGACAGGAGAATCCATCGCCTCTTTTTGGTAAACGACGCGTCGAAGTCGTTGAGGGCACCCCCAGAACAATGGGACAGGATAAAAGCCATCTGAAAATGTTCGTTACCGACGGTGCCGTGAAACAGTGTGCAATCGCGTGGGGTGCCGGTGACCAACTCGTCACATTCAGCCGGCCCAACGTATCGTTTGATGTCGCTTTTTCACCACAAATCAACGAATGGCAAGGCAACCGATCCGTCCAACTTATCCTTGAAGATTGGAGAGTACACCCCGAAGGCAGAGGCATGAACTGGGACGTATTTCCTAACCTCGACGATGCATCTTCCGTAAAACTTGTTAACAGGCGCAACACGACGAAAAAAAATTATCTTTTAAAGTTGCTTGAGCGAGAAGAATCCTGTATAATTTATGTCCAAGATGAAGATATGTTGGACAGCCTACTCACGAGGCTCTTACCGGAGAGCATTGAAGGGATCGCTCGGCACGATCAGACAACATCCCGTGAAGAGGAGACAGCACTATTGAAGCAATTGGAGCGTGGCGACCTCCGAACAATCGCTTCAAGCACAGTTTTGGCGAACCCTGACGCGTTCCCGTTCGTACAGCATATCGTCTTTTGCCATCTCACACCGAATCCGGACCTCTTTTTCAAACGGTGTGCACCGGCTTTCGCCACAGAAGCCCCCTCTTTTCTGCATCTCATCTACGGCGATCCCGATGGAACAGCGATGCAAAATTGGGTCACTAAGAAGTATCCCGAAAAAGCCGAATTACAGAAATTGTACGGCGGTATACGGAAAGCTGTCCAAGCCAACGGAGCGGAAGGATACGCTGAGAACGAAATGCTGACGGGTACGCTCGGAGAACCCTTGACAGTTGAAACAGGACTCGCTATCTTTGAAGAATTGGGGTTTATTGAGCGGTATGGAGAACCGGGACACAGGCTTGTCCGACTCCGACCCGCTGAGAAAAGTGAACTCTCTCGTTCGCCAACTTACTTAAGAGGCAAATTGATTAAACAGATTTATCCCTCTTTTGTTGAATTTCAGTTAAAAGAGAACATTGAATCTATGTGGGAGCGCGTAGCGCATGAGTATCAAACCTCTAATCAGTCAGATTCAATCCTATAATCCTGAAGCGGAAGTCGAACTTCTTGAACGTTGCTACCGTTTCGCCCAAGATGCGCACAAAGGGCAAAAGCGGAAGTCCGGTGAACCCTATTTCACGCACTGCCTTAAAACCGCTGAAATACTCGCCGAACTCCGGTTAGATACCCACACCATCTGCTCCGGACTCATGCACGACGTACTCGAAGATACCGGGATCACGCGCGAAGAACTACAAGTCCGCTTCGGCGCGAATATCGCAAACCTTGTTGAAGGCGTTACGAAGATCGGACAATATAGACCCAATGTCACCACCGCAACCGCCGCAGCCGTCGCAACTGTCGAAGATCGTATCCACAGGAAAACCCAAGCCGAAACCTACCGAAAACTCCTATTAGCGACAGCCGAAGATATGCGGGTCATCCTCATCAAACTCGCTGATCGGGTTCATAACATGGAGACGCTCAAATTCCTAACGAGCGAGAAGTGTCAACGTATCGCAAAGGAGACATTGGAGATATACGCACCCATCGCACACCGATTAGGGATATGGCGTATCATGAGCCGCCTTGAAGACCTCGCATTCAAACATCTCTACCCCGGCGAGTACCGAAAGGTTGCCGAACTCCTGGACCAGAAACTCGTTGAGCGAGAAGCCTACTGTGATAAAATGGTGAAACAGATTCGGCAGGTACTCGAAAAACGCGGGATCTACGCCGATGTCCACGGGCGGACGAAACACATCTACAGCATCTACCAGAAAATACAGAAAGGGACACCTTTCAACGAAATTCGAGACCTCATCGGACTGCGAATCCTCGTCAAAAACGAAGCGGATTGCTATATCGCACTCGGCGCACTCCATCAAAGATGGAACTATCACCCTGACCGACTCCGAGATTGGATCGGGAACCCAAAGAAAAATGGATACCAATCGCTCCACACAACGATCCTTGACGAAGGTAAAACCGTCGAAATCCAGATTCGCACGTACCAAATGCACAAGATCGCTGAGGACGGGATTGCAGCACATTGGAGCTACAAGGAAGGCGTACCGACAAGCGCACAAGGGCGTTCAATCTTCGCAAATTATAAACAGATTCTTGAAGATATTCAGGAGACACAGGACAGTCCACATCAGTTTGTGGCATCCATGAAATTGGAACTCTTTCAAGACGAGGTCTATGTATTCTCACCGAAGGGCGACCTTTTTACGCTACCAGCAGGCGCGACCGTCATCGACTTCGCCTATAAAATCCACACCGACATCGGACACACATGTGTCGGCGCAGAGGTCAACGGCTCTATCGCACCCATCCGACGCGTCCTGGAAAACGGTGACCAAGTCAATATTCGGACACAACCGAATGCGAAGCCGAGCCGGAGTTGGTTGTCCCATGTAAAAACCGCCGCAGCACGGAATAAAATTAGACTCTGGTTCCGAGAAAAAGATAGAGCGGATGCTCTCGAATTAGGAAAGAAATTTCTTGCAGCAGAACTACGTGTCTCCTACCTTAACGCACGTGATTGCCTCAATTCCCCAAAACTTCTTGACATTGCCAAACAGCTCAATCTCAAAAACCTTGAAGAACTCTTCATCCGTATCGGTAACGGGTATGAGTCCGCCACACACGTTGTCAGCCTCTTGAAACCTGAGGTTCCCGAACCTGAAACCAAGCCTACTGATGAGGTTGTAGCCAAACGGAAATCACAGGGACCAGCCGTCCAACTCGAAAATGATATCGACTTAGGGATGATGCGGATCATGAAATGCTGTAACCCGATACCCGGAGATCAGGTCGTCGGATACCTCACCCGTGGGCGTGGCGTTTCTGTGCATAGGTCTGGGTGTATCCGCATCCTTGACGAACCGGAGCGACTCTTGGCTGTCAAATGGACCGAGAAACCGTCCCCCAAAAATGAAAACCCACCGCCTGATGTTTACCCTGTCAAAATCCTTGTTGAATGCAGTGATCGTCCCGGAATGCTCGGAGAAATTACGACAGCTATCGCGCAATACAAAGTAAATATCCGCTGTGGAACCTTCCAACCATCAACTGTCCATCTCGACGCAACAGCTTCCGACAACCTAACAATAGACGTAACGGGTGCTGAGCAGCTCGATAAAGTCATGCAAGGGATCCGACAGTTAAAAGGCGTACAACGCGTCACCCGCCTCTCCTAAAACCAACCTACAATAACGCAAGTTGCCACCTCGTAGCATAGGCTATTGGTTTCCTGTGCATGCAAGGGATCCGACAGTTGAAAGGCGTACAACGCGTCACCCGCCTCTCCTAAAACCAACCTACAATATATGAATAGCCTGCTATTGGGGAACGATCTTCGGATTGTGATGTGCTATGCCACCGGACTGGGCATTTTGGAGATAACTTTTTCGACTCTTCCGCTACGCAGACACTTCGTACAAACACGGATCCGTTTCGGACCTGCCTCCGTTTGAACCCGAACCCGCTGAAGATTCGGCAGCCAACGCCGCTTCGTATGTTGATCCGATTTACTAATTCGGTGTCCTGTCATCGGTCTCTTACTACAGATCGTACAAACACGTGACATCCTTCCTGCTCCTTTTGCTATAGTGTTATCAGTCAAACCTAAGTGTTAATGATACCACAATTACGGACAAAAAGCAAATTTCTTTCGCAATCGTCAGAAAATAGTCACGACTTTTTTTCGAGAATCTGGTATACTATATTTCAAGACTTTTACACAGACGCATTTCATAAACACACATCTTCAACAACACGCTAAATAGAGGAGAACCATTTTCTCATCACTTCGCACCACAACAGAAAATATGAAAGTCGCTTATATTACCGCAGGCGCAGCCGGCATGTACTGCGGAACCTGTATCCACGATAATATGGTCGCCACAGTTTTGAAGAAGCAGGGGCATAACGTCGCACTGATCCCTACCTATACCCCTACCCGAACTGATGAAGCGAATGTCAGTATGGACCGCATCTTTTTCGGCGGTATTAACGTCTATCTTCAACAGAAACTCTCCATCTTTAGGCACACACCGTGGGCAATTGACAAACTATTGGATAACCGAGCACTCTTAAACGGACTCGCACGGTTCAGCGGTTCAACCGATGCCAGCGACCTCGGAGAACTCGCAGTTTCCATGCTCCAAGCCGAACACGGACACCAAAAGAAAGAACTAACGAAATTAGTCAAATGGCTCGCCGAAGAAAACAGACCCGATATTGTCTACATAACCAACTCCATGCTCGTCGGATTCACCACTGAGATAAAGAAGGCGTTAGACGTACCCGTTGTCTGCGCACTTCAAGGCGAAGACATCTTTCTCCAAGACCTAATCGAACCCTACAAAACAGAAGCACTAACCCTCCTTCGGAAACGCGCAGCGGAGGCGGATGGCTTCGTCGCACCCTGCGACTACTATGCAAGGTTTATGGCAGACACGTACCTCGGTGTCCCCGTCGATAAAATCGACATCGTGCCACTCGGACTCAATATGGACGGACACGGTCTGCTCGTCGAAAAACCTGAACCGCCGCCTTTTATTATCGGGTACCTCGCGCGCATCTGCCCCGAAAAGGGTCTACATATCTTAGTAGACGCTTTCCTAATCATCGCAGAGGCACTCGGCTCCGATAACGTTCAACTGCATGTCGCTGGATACCTCGGTAAGAAAGATGAACCCTATCTCGAAGAACTCGTCAATCAAATCCAGGATGCCGGGCTGTCTGATAGTTTCGTCCATCACGGTGAAGTAACGCGGACGCAAAAGATTGATTTCCTGAACCGACTGCATGTCTTCTCCGTTCCCAGTGTTTACCGTGAATCCAAAGGGTTATCCATCATAGAATCGCTCGCCAACGGGGTCCCGGTCGTCCAACCCCATCACGGCACGTTCCCAGAGATGATTGATGCAACCGGTGGCGGTCTCCTCGTAGAGCCTGAATCCCCTGACGCACTGGCGATGGGCATCATGGAACTCCTTAACGATGCGGAGCAACGCGAACGTCTCGGAAAAACCGGCAAAATCAATACCCATCAGAATTTTAACGACGCAGCCATCGCAGATCAACTCTTGAAAGTATTTGAAAAATATACCAAAATATAGTTATCGGTTATCAGTTATAGTAGTTAGCACTTACGCAACCCCTTTTGCAGGCGGGGTTTGTAACCCCGCCTCCAACACGTATTATGTGGGTTCTCATTAAAAAATGCGTAAGTCCTATTAGTTACTATAGTTTGGACAGTTTCTGTTGGTTCATGACCGGTTCCTAAAGCATTGCTGATTTTTCTCAATGTTTCTCACACAAACGCAACTCGCAGAAAAATAAACGCAACTACACCAATGACCAGTCCCGTAGGGACGGAATGTTTATAGAAACGGCATATTTACCAAGTCTCAAGCCCCGTAGGGGCGGTATGTGTAGCAAGATTAAAATTGTCCAAACTATAGTAACTTGTAGCATAACCTGTTAGGTTGTGCCTCTTAAAGGAAATAAATCATGTCTAAAACATGGCTAATTTTTGTTATCATGACCGTGTCATCTTGGGGACTCTACGGCGTGTTTCTACATAAGGGACAAGTCGATATGGCGGATCCTGTACATGGACGCTACAAAGCGTTCCTCTTTGTAGGACTCGCGTATCTTCTCGCAGCGGTCATCGGGTCTGCCTTGATGCTCATCGTGAATGGTTCTGACTGGCATTTTACAGGAAAAGGTGTTTCTTGGTCATTCGTCGCCGGACTTGTCGGTGCGATCGGTGCATTCGGTGTACTCCTCGCCTTCGGTGCCGGTGGGAGACCCGCCGTCGTGATGTCGATTGTATTTGCAGGCGCGCCTATTGTAAACGCTGTCGTTGCGACGCTATGGCATCCCCCTCCAGGCGGTTGGGGGGCAGTCCGATGGCAGTTTATCGCAGGCATCCTCCTCGCAGCACTCGGTGGTTGTCTCGTGATGCTTTACAGACCGACCTCATAACACCAGCAAAAAGCCGCCCGTAAAACCTCTCTATCGTTGGCGGGGTTTCAAACCCCGCCAGCCTTACTTCCACGCACTCATTTCCCATGCAGGCGGGGTTTGTAACCCCGCCTGAGTCCTGAAAAACATATTTCTTACTCTCCTTTTTAACGTGCCATGTCTCTAATAGAAAAGGAGAGGAGTATTGTCATGCATTCCGTAGAATTGATTGAAGCGAATGATGCCGAATTAGTTGTAGCAGCACTTGCCGGTAACACGCAAGCGTTCGATATGTTGGTGAACCGCTACCGACGCGCCATGCTAACCGTCGCACAGCAGATCGTCCGAAACCCTACCGACGCAGAAGATGTCGTACAAGACGCACTCTTACGAGCGTTTGAAGCACTGCCACAACTCTCAGACCTGAATCGGTTCGGTGCATGGCTGCACTCTATCACCCGGAACCGTGCCTTGCGCTACTACAGAAACAGGGATCGTTATCAACCGCAGGAGGACATGGAACCCTTTCTGAATAGAGCATCGGATACATCAGCGACAGACCCCGCTAAAGTTGTCGAGGAAGAATCAGCACAGCAATCGGTGAGGGATGCCATCAAGGACCTACAACCAGATTATCAGGTAGTTATCGAACTCTACTACTGGGCAGAAATGCCACAGAAACGGATGGCTGAATTTCTATCTTTACCACTGACAACCGTAAAATGGCGACTCCGTAAAGCCAAGGAAGACCTCAAAACAATTTTAGAGAGACGCGGCTACGGTGAAGATGTATGATAATCTTTTAGGACTTACGCACTGTAGCATAAACTGTTAGTTTGTGCCATCTGGAGAGTTGATAAATACCATAGATGTCCACAACTCCTAATGGCGTAATAGACAGAATGCCCATATTTTGCGTAAGTCCTGTCTTTAAAGAACTTTTTTTACGAACCATAAGGAGGAGAAACCGTGGAACAACACAGACAGGAACGACAACAAGAACTCAAGGGTCTGTTCCACATGTTGGAGCATACCGCAAAAATCGCAGAGGACGCAGCACTAACGGATACCTTTACGGATGGCGAAACGCGATGCATCACGCAATTCAACAACGTACTGACCCGATTGAATAGCCTTGACGCAGTACCTGAAGGACTCTTTGACACACTTGATCCCGATGCCTCTTTTAGTCAAGTCGCAATCGCATGCCATCAACTCGCAGCGTATCTCAACGAAGAATTGGATACAACGGCGGATTTCAAGGGATGGTTCACCACCTTTTTCGGAAAACGGTTCATGGAAAACCTCACCGAAGAACTAACGGATAAACCCATCGGAGACCTCATCCGTAAAGCCGTACCAGATTTCTTAACCGAGACGACGTTAGAGGACATCGTAGAAACTTTTCCCGTCACTGCGGGTGGCAGACTAACGATTGATACCGACTGTGGTGGGATTGACATCCAGAGCACAGAGGACGATACCGTCTCCGTCCGCATTCAACGCGCCGCGCAGATAAAGGCGAACCGACGGGCGGCGGAAATCCTCAAGAATCTTGATGTTCAGATAGCACACGAAGCAGCCGACGTTAAAATTGAGGCGAAGTTCACAGGAGATGCCAGACGATGGCAGAAACGGCAAAACGATCTTGACGTTCAGTTCGATATCCTCGTGCCACGGCACTACAACCTCGATTTGAAAACCGCCTGTGACGACATTGCCGTCGCGAATATTACAGGCGACGTGAACGCCGAGACATTCAAGGCAGGACTCCGTTTGCAAGATATTATAGGACGTATTGACGCAATTACGTCCATTGGAAATATTGATCTCAAAGCCTTTAATGGCGATGTGATGCTTCAAACGAAGGCTGGGAATATTACACTCGCGGATGGGAACGGCGATGTTAAAGCCAAAACTTCAGGTGGGAACGTACAGGCTGTTCAGGTCATAGGAGCGGTTAATGGACAAACCACCGCCGGCAATGTTACCGTGCGCGGATGCAAAGGTGGCGCAGAACTGAAAACGGCTGGCGGGAGTATAGAAGTCGAGAATGATGGACCCGTCCTAGCGAAAACGAGTGGCGGTTCCATCCGTTGTCAACTTCAAGAAACAACCACCAGTCAGAACATGCTGTTAGATTTGGAGACAATGGGCGGCAGTATAAACGTCTCTCTCCTTCCAGATATCGATGCAACGGTTGAGGCAAAGGTGCTCGGTGGTTCAGTAACAACGGAATTTCCGGTATCGGTAGAAACAACAGGCACCGTAAAACCTGATCAGTTGCAAGGGACTATTAATGGCGGCGGACCGCTCCTAAAACTCCGTGCCGTTGGTGGAAATGTCATTCTAAGAAACATAGAAGCAGATAAACCGGAAGAGGTGTAGTGTGTGGCAAAGTAGGCGAAGCGAATTGACATTAGTCGGATTGTTTGTGTGGTACATCCTGAGCATCGGTGTTTTTATAATACTGCTGCTCCCGTTTCTGATGCCACAACACCAGTTAGCGCAGTTTATCCCAGAGTGCAGTTGGCAATCGCAATTTCACAAACCGTGTGCTTTTTGTGGGATGAGCACCGCATTCTACGCTATCTCACGCGGCGATTTTTCTCAGGCGCATCGCTTGAATCCGCTGAGCCTCTACATCTACTTCATCTTTCTGCTCAACACACTCTGCGCAGCGATCACTTTAAAGCGAAACACACGTTTTATTAAAAATATCGGGACAGCACTTCATAACGATAACGTTCTATCATAGTTTAGAGAAGAATCATGGGTTTACTACTATCAATCTTCAGTTTGGTTTGGGGTATATTGGCTATTATTGGGATGGCAGTCGGTATTATTCCATGCTTTGGCACTCTTAATTACCTTAACATTCCGTTTGCAGTCTTCGGCTTGCTTTTCAGCATCTTAGTTGTCGTTTTATCATCAAAAAAAGAACTCGCCGTTGCGGGGAGTGTCCTTTGTGCCATAGCCATTTTCATAGGTGCTATCCGACTCGTCATGGGCTTCGGCATCTTTTAATTATTTGGCGTAACTATACCGTAAAACTGCAATTCGTGTCAAATATTTTTAGGGTCCACCAGAGAGCTGTTTAGTTTTCCAGTTTGGAAACTCATTTTTAATACCAATTTCTGCTACCGATACGCAGGGTTCTTGTAGCATAGGAGACTGTTGGTTTCCTGTGCGTGTCTGAAGCGCGACCTAACAGGATACGCTACAAAAGCGAAAACTAAATGCTCCTGTCCTTCAACCCAGGGTCATTTAGTTTTAAATATTTACTTTACATATATGAATATAATTCCCCTGTAGGAGCGAACTGTGCTCGCGATATTGTGGAAAAAACGTTAACTTATGTAAACGAAAATCGAAACCGGAACCGAAAACTAAATAGCCCTGTCCTTCAACCATAAACTTGTTGACTCAATAGGTCTATTCATGGTATAATTTTCCCAATATTACAAGAAAGGATTCACGTATGGCAATAAAGAAATCACAACTCTACGCTTCACTCTGGCAAAGCTGCGACGAACTCCGCGGCGGGATGGATGCCTCACAGTACAAAGACTACATCCTGACGCTGCTCTTTGTGAAATACATCTCCGACAAAGCCGCTAGCCCTGCCGGTTCACTGATTGATGTCCCGGAGGGCGGCAAGTTCGCCGATATGGTGAAACTCAAGAGCGATATTGAGATCGGGGATAAGGTGAACAAGATTATCGGCAAACTCGCTGAGACAAATGACCTGAAAGGGGTCATTGATCTCGCGGATTTCAACGACGAAAGCAAACTCGGCAGAGGCAGGGAGATGGTGGATCGGATCACCCGGCTTATCGGCATCTTTGAGCGGCTGGACCTCCGAATGAACCGAACCGAGGGCGATGATCTCTTAGGCGATGCTTATGAGTATCTCATGCGCCATTTCGCCACCGAATCCGGCAAGAGCAAGGGACAATTCTATACACCCGCAGAAGTCTCCCGCGTCATGGCGAAAGTCATCGGCATCGGTCCAAAGACCCAACGGAGGGATACAATCTACGACCCGACGTGCGGCTCCGGTTCGCTACTGCTTCGGGCTACTGACGAGTCCCCAAACGGTATGAGCGTCTTCGGGCAGGAGAAGGACAACGCCACTCACGCATTGGCGAAGATGAACATGATCCTTCACGGCGATGAAACCGCAGAACTCTGGCACGGCAACACGCTGGCGGATCCGTATTTCAAAGATACCCTAAACAACCTAAAGACCTTTGACTTCGCCGTCGCCAATCCACCCTTCTCTGACAAGGCGTGGACGACAGGACTGAATCCCGATCATGACGAATATGAACGTTTTAAACACTACGGTGTGCCACCCGCGAAAAACGGGGATTACGCCTTCCTCCTCCACTTCGTCGCGTCCCTGAAAAGCACAGGCAAAGGCGCGATTATCTTGCCGCACGGGGTCCTCTTCCGTGGCAATAAAGAGGCAGACATCCGCAAGAACCTCATCCGCCGCCGTTACATCAAAGGCATCATCGGCTTACCCGCCAATCTCTTCTACGGCACCGGTATCCCCGCCTGTATTATCGTTATTGACAAAGAGAACGCGCACGTCCGCAGTGGTATCTTCATGATAGATGCGAGTAAGGGGTTCCTCAAGGACGGCAACAAAAACCGGCTCCGCGCCCAAGACATTCACAAAATTGTCTCCGTTTTCAATGCTTATGCAGAACTGCCACGCTATTCTCGCATGGTGCCAACCTCTGAAATCGCCGACCCCGCCAACGACTATAACCTCAATATCCCACGCTATATCGATGCGAGTGAACCCGAAGATTTACACGACCTCGGTGCGCATCTCAACGGCGGCATCCCCGACGCAGATATTGACGCACTCAACACCTATTGGACAGTCTTTCCGACACTCCGTAATGCCCTATTTAAAGCCAACGGTAGAGCCGGTTACAGCGACCCACTCGTAGAAACGCAGCACGTCAAAACGACAATTCTCACCCATACCGAATTTACCGCTTACCGGCAGCAAGTCTCGGCAGTCTTTGCGGCGTGGCGCGCAGCACACGAAGATTTTCTGTTCGGTATCGGGATCGACACTGTTCCGAGAGAGATCATTCGGACGTTGTCGGAAGACCTATTGGAGCGGTTCACCGATCTACCCCTGCTTGAGCCTTACGATGTCTATCAGAAACTGATGGATTACTGGGACGAGACGATGCAGGACGATGTCTACCTCATCGCCGCAGACGGCTGGGTTGATGCCGCAAAACCCCGTGGTATCATTGAGGATAAACAGGCGAAAGTTAAGGAGACACCCGACCTCGTCATCAAAAAGAACAAATATAAGATGGACCTAATCCCACCGGCGTTGATCGTCGCGCGTTACTTCGCTGAAGAAAAAGGGACGATTGAGACTTTGCAAGCCAAGCAGACGACTGCGGAAAGCACGTTAGAGGAATTCATTGAAGCACATACCGGTGAGGACGGATTGCTCGCCGATGCCCTCAACGACAGCGGCAACATCACCGCCAGTAGTGTCAAAGCACGGCTCAAAGCGATCCAAGCTGAACCTGACAGCAAGGACGAGCGGGATGCACTCACGTCCTGCGCGCTTCTCATGGATGCCGCGTCGAAGATAAGCAAAGCAGTGAAGCAGGAACAGGAGGCATTGGATGCACAGGTGTTGGCACACTATGCCACGCTCACCGAGGACGAAATCAAGACGCTTGTGGTTGAAGATAAATGGATCGCCAGTGTCCAATCGGCAATTGCGGGTGAAGTCCAGCGGTTGACACAAGCACTGACTGAACGCGTTCAAGAACTGGAGGAACGCTATGCGCAGCCGTTGCTGGTTTTAGAAGAGGAAGTGGAAGGGCGTAGTGCACGGGTTGCGGAACATTTGCAGAATTTGGGAGTTGATTGAGCATGAGCCAAAGCATAATAACGGACCAGTTTCCTTCTGAGTGGCAAGTAATGCGAATCGGCAATTTATTTGAAGCAAAAGCTGGAGGGGATTATGATCCATCTAGCTCCAGCGATGTTCGAGATAATCGTTATCCATATCCCATTTATGCAAATGGTTTGACTCAGCAAGGTCTTTACGGTTTCAGTAACTATGCAGAAGAACCATCAGGATCAATCACCGTCACTGGAAGAGGCACTTTGGGGCAAGCCTTCTATAGAGGTACGCCATTCGTGGCAATTGGTAGGCTTATAGTCTTGAAACCAAAAACTTCAGTTGACGCGCGTTTTTTTTGCGAGTACATCAATTACGGAATTGAGTTTGCTGTTGAAAGCACTGGAGTTCCTCAGTTAACGGCTCCGCAGATTTCTAATTACCTAATACCTGTTCCCTCGGAACCTGAACAACGCGCCATTGCCGAGGCATTGTCCGATGTGGATGGGTTGCTCAATTCGTTGGAGGCACTCATCGCGAAGAAGCAGGCGATGAAGCAAGCCACCATGCAGCAACTCCTGACGGGTAAGACCCGCCTGCCCGGCTTCAGCGGGGCGTGGGAGACGAAGCAAATCGGCGACGTGGTAAGTCCATGTAGTGAGAAGAATAATTTAGGCGCGGATATTCCGGTTTTGACCTGTTCTAAGCATCTGGGATTCGTTGATTCGCTTAGTTACTTCAAGAACCAAGTCTTTAGCAAAGACCTGAGTGGCTATAAAATCATCAGACGCGGACAGATAGGTTATCCAATAAATCATGTTGAAGAAGGATCAATCGGACTTCAGGACCTCTATGATGTAGCTTTAGTTAGTCCAATTTATGTCGTGTGCTCACCGAAGAAGGACATCAATAGTTTCTTCCTCCACAGATTACTGAAGCTTGACTCCTACCGCCAAGAGTTTGCCAATGCTACTACGTCCTCCATTAATCGCCGGGGAAGTTTAAGATGGCCTGCATTCTCAATAATTCATGTTACTCTCCCACCCATCGACGAGCAAGTTGCTATTGCTGCAGTCCTCAATGATGTGGAGACTGAGATTGCAGCTCTTGAGAAACGCCGAGACAAAACCCGCGCCATCAAACAGGGGATGATGCAGCAACTCCTCACAGGACGCGTGCGGTTGCCTGCATCTCGGATTGACGCGGATGACGCGGATTAGGGGATGCTTGGTGTTTGTCGCGTCTTTTGTCTGAATCAGGATTTACAGGATGCGTTGGGTTGAGCCTGTGAAACCCAACCTACATCAAAGAGTGGCAAGTGGTCACGGATAGTTCTCCTTGCTCCAGCGGAGCAACATGTCTATAGAGATAGTGTGTTCAATGCGTTGCACTCCAGCGGAGTGCTATGTCTGCAGTATAAGATGCAGTATAAGGTGCAGTATAAGATATAGCCAGAAGCACATCATAGGAACTTCAATTTGGACGGCACACCACGACATCAATGGATACGGAGGTCGTAATTCATGATTGAGAGACGCTTAGAAGAACTCGGGAGAAATTTGCAAGGCAAGAAACCGCATCTACCGCATTTTCTGTCGGCAATCCGCTTAGATGGTATCCGTGGATTCAATAACTTAAGAGTCCCATTTGATTACCCAGTAAGTGTCATCGCTGGTGGAAATACGACTGGTAAGTCAACAGTACTTTTTGCCGTGGCATGTGCTTATAAGGTACCGGGTGCCGGGGTTAAGGAATTTGTCCCGTCCACACTCTTTCCCGATTATCGTCCTAAACTCGGTAGACACCAAGATATGCAGCAAACGGTTACGATGGATTTCTATTACCAGACTCCTGAAGACGAGGCCTCCATGCGATGGCGACGTGCTAAAGGTTGGAATCGGAGTTTCTTCGGTCGTAAAAACGCCAGTCAACCGGAGCGGCAGGTCTATCTCAGAACGCTTAGCAATCTGAGGAACCCATCTGAGGTGCGCGGTGTTCTCAGCATGTCGCGTCTGAAATCCGAACCGGAAGAAACACCTCTAACAGCATCACAGATTGAATTTGCACATCAGATGCTCCCTTTCAGATATTCAGAAGTGGTGAGTCTGGTCAGTGGCAACAAAAACCTTCTTTTTGCTGCCCAAGAAGGTGGTGCGGCATACTCTGAATTACACATGGCGGCTGGGGAACGTGCAATCCTGCGGTTGTCGAAAGAGATTACGCAACTCGACGGGGCACTCGTTCTGATTGACGAAGTGGAAGCCGGACTGCATCCATGGGTGCAACAACTCCTCATGTTGCATCTACAGCAACTTGCCTTACGCAATGATCTTCAAATCATCGTAACTTCACACAGTCCGGTCGTTCTCGACTCGGTACCACTCAACGGCAGAATTTTTCTTGACCGAGACGACGCTTCAGGCGAGGTGGTTGTGCGCCCGGCATATCGTGACTTAATTCAGAATGCACTTTATGGACGTTCTAGCGAGATGCTCAAGCTGCTCTGTGAAGATGAAATTGCTGAAGGTATCTTGGAAGGTATATTTGACTTCTTACTCCCAAAAGAGGGTATGAACAGAGAAGCAATCCGCATTGGACGAGATACAGGGGCAAGCCAATTTCCGATGCACGCTGAGACGCTAAGAAAATTCGGTCAGATTCAAAATACTGTTTTCGTTCTTGATGGTGACCAGAGAGATGATGAAATCGCGCTTAAAATACAAGACGCTGCAAAAAGTACTGTGTCCATACTATTTCTCCCCGGTAGTGGAGCCCCCGAAAGTTGGGTATGGGATCGGTTAAAATACATTCCTGACGCAGCAATCGGACAACTCGGGAACACACGTACAGGTCTGTCTAACTTAATGAACCAGTTGGATGCGATATATAGCTCAGCATCCGATTCACCATCAGAAATTGCCAAAAACAAATTTCGGAGCCTCTCTGAAAACTTACGTAGAGAGGCATCGGAGATCTGCCGAATCGTCGCCCGCTTAGAGGCGGATCAAAGAGAGAGTGACATTCGGCCCCTTACGGATGAGCTGCAGGGAATTTTAAGGCAGCGGCGGGAGTAGTCAAGTGCTAAACTTACTTGCCGATGGTCCAATGTCAAAATCTGAATTGTCCAAGAAATTAGGGCATAAAGAAGTCTCTGGTCAACTTAACAAAGTTGTCCGCAACCTCATGGCTGACGGGGAGATTGAATACACGCTGCCAGAAAAACCCACAAGTCCACGGCAGCAGTATCGGCTGACAGGCAAAGGAAAGGCTGAACTAGCGAATCTAAAATCAGAAAATGCAGTATAAGATGCAGTATAAGATGCAGTATAAGATACAGCCAGAGTCACAGCCAGAGTCATAGCCAGAGTTTCTATATACCTGAAAACCTCTTTGTAGGAGGGGCTTCCGATTCCCGACTCATAACGTTTGTAGTCGTGCGATTCATCGCACGCTCTTACCAACAATCAATAACTAACAACCATCTGTAGGAGGGGTTTGCAACCCCGACACCTAATCCTGATTCAGACGACGATGACACCGCACACGCCTCACTTTCCGCGTTCTCCGTGTCATCCGCGTCCTCCGCGATTCAGACAATTTAACTGACAACCGATAGCCGATAACTGATAACCACTATCATGAACACCGTTGGACAAAAAGAAATACACACACAGCAAAACGTGATCGCATACTTCAAAGAGGAACTCGGTTACGACTACCTCGGCGACTGGCATCACCGTCCCGACAACAGCAACATCGAGGAAGCGCAGCTTACCGATTGGCTGAAACGTCAAGGACACAGCGAGCAGATTATCTCAAGGGTGCTGTTCCAGCTAAAGAAAGCCGCAACACTCGCCGGGAGCCAGACGCTTTACGGCGCGAACCGCGAAGACTACAACCTACTGCGCTACGGGGTCAAAGTCCAACCGAGTGCCAGTGAACAAAATATCACCGTCTGGCTCATTGATTGGAAGAACCCCAGCAACAACGACTTCAGCATCGCTGAAGAAGTAACCGTCGTCGGCAGGAACATCAAGCGTCCCGACATCGTGCTTTACGTCAACGGCATCGCACTCGGTGTGCTGGAACTGAAACGTTCAACCGTATCCATTGCTGAGGGTATCCGTCAGAACCTCGACAACCAACAAGAGACCTTCATCCGTCCGTTCTTCGCGACGGTTCAACTTTTAATGGCAGGAAACGACTCCGAAGGACTCCGCTACGGTGTCATTGAGACGCGGGAAAAACAGTGGCTACACTGGAAGGAGACAGAGACGGCTCCAGACGCTACCGACGATCCGTTGCTCACTGAATTGGGGCAGCTTTGCGAGAAGACGCGACTGCTTGAAGTCTTACGCGACTTCATCGTCTTCGACGCAGGGGTCAAAAAGATCTGTCGGCACAACCAGTTCTTTGGCGTCAAAGCGGCACAAGCACACGTCAAACGCAGAGAGGGCGGTATCATCTGGCACACGCAAGGCAGCGGTAAAAGTCTCACAATGGTCTGGCTCGCAAGGTGGATTCGTGAAAACGCTAACGCACGCGTCCTGATTATCACCGACCGCACCGAACTCGATGAACAGATAGAAATGGTCTTCAACGGTGTCGGCGAGGACATCTACCGCACCAAGAACGGTGCCGATCTCGTCCGATCGCTGAGTGATCCCACGGAGCCGCTCATCTGTTCGTTAGTCCAAAAATTCGGCAGGTCGGGCGAGATAAGCGACAGAGATGTGGAGACCTATATTGATGACATCCAGCGGCATCGTTCCGACGGCTTCCAGCCGAGTGGCGAATTCTTCGTCTTCGTCGATGAGTGTCACCGCACACAGTCGGGGAAACTCCACACAGCCATGAAGACCCTTTTACCCGAAGCCGTTTTTATCGGGTTCACAGGCACACCCCTCCTGAAAAGCGACAAGCCACTGAGCCTTGAGACCTTCGGTCAATACATCCACACCTACAAATACGACGAGGCAGTCGCCGATAAGGTCGTGTTAGACCTGCGTTACGAGGCACGCGACATCGACCAACAGGTGACCTCACAGCGAAGACTCGATCACCTCTTTGAACTCAAGACGCAAGGACTCACCGATGTCGCCAAGGCACAGCTCAAAAAGCGGTGGGGCACTATGCGGAGAGTCTTCAGTTCTGCCGATCGACTCAACAAAATCGTCGCCGATATTGAATTCGACATGGAGCGATACCCGCGCCTGAAAAGCGGACGCGGCAACGCCATGCTTGTTTCCGATAGTATCTATTCCGCCTGTCGGCTCTTTGAACTCTTTCAACGGACGGAACTCGCAGGGAAGTGCGCGATCGTGACCTCTTACAAACCGACACCCGCCGCCATCAAAGGTGAGGAGACAGGCGAAGGACTCACCGAGAGACTCCTGAAAAATGAAATCTATCGGAAGATGCTCGCCGCACACTTCAACCAATCCGAAGACGAAGCCGCGGGAAAAGTCGAACGCTTCGAGCAAGAGGTAAAGGGACGTTTCGTCAATGAACCCGGACAGATGAAACTCCTCATCGTCGTCGACAAACTCCTCACAGGGTTCGATGCGCCCTCAGCGACCTATCTCTATATCGACAAGCACATGCAGGATCACGGATTGTTCCAAGCCATCTGTCGCATCAACCGCCTCGACGATGAAGATAAGGAATACGGGTATGTCATCGACTATAAGGACCTCTTCCGATCCTTGGAAAAATCGATAAAAGATTACACCGGCGAAGCCTTCGCTGATTATGATAAAGCGGACGTCGCCGGGTTATTGAAGGATAGAATTGAACAGGGCAGAGAACGGTTGGAGGAGACACACGAGCAGATGAAAGCCCTCTGTGATCAGGTCGATCCACCCCGCGATGCCGATGCCTACCGGCGTTTCTTCTGCGCTGCCGAGAGCGGCAACGATGCGCAGCTCGAAGCCAACAAACCGCGGCGTGTAACGCTCTATAAGCGGATCGGGGCGTTTCTACGGGCTTATGCGAATCTCGCAAATGAGATGGAGGACGCAGGCTACAGCGACACCGAGGCACAACAAATCAAGGTAGACGCCGCGCACTACGAGAAGCTCCGCCAAGAGGTTCAGCTCGCAAGTGGCGATTACGTCGACCTGAAGGCGTATGAACCCGCAATGCGGCACCTGCTGGATACCTACATCCGGGCGGAGGAGAGCCAGACCCTCTCGGCGTTTGAGGATATGACACTCGTGGAATTGATCGTTGAGCAGGGCAATGCGGCACTCGACCAACTCCCCGAAAGCGTCCGTAACAGCGAAACCGCAACCGCAGAAACCATCGAAAATAACGTCCGACAGGTCATCGTTGAGAAGACCCCAGAAAACCCGAAGTATTACGAGGAGATGTCGGAGGTGCTCGATGCCCTTATCCGTCGGCGGAGACAAGAAGCGATAGCATACGAAGCGTATTTGGCGAAAATCTTAGACTTGGCTGAAAAGGTCGGTCAGTCAGGAACACAGGGCGCATATCCGCCAGAGATCCACTCTCAGGCGCAGCGAGCGTTGTTTGACAATATAGTTGGCACAGGGTTGCAGGAAGATGACAAGGCGCGTAGGGCAGAGATTGCACTCACATTGGATGAGACCATCCGCAGCGTCCGGCGAGACGATTGGCGCGGACACACACTCAAGGAACGCGAAGTCCGTCGGGCTATTGAGGAGGTTGTGCGAACAGAACTCGGTGACAACGCCGTTGACATTGATGCGCTCTTTGAACTCGTGAAGAAGCAAGATGAATACTAACGTCAGTCGCTCGCATATTGAAGTGCAAGGGATCGCCGTAGAGGTCGTCCGAAAGGACATCAAGAACTTCTATATCGCCGTTCATCCGCCCGACGGTCGCGTGCGCGCCTCTGCACCATTGACCTTTGACGATACCGCTGTCCGGATGGCGGTCATTTCACGGCTCGGATGGATTCGGCGGCAACAGGCGGCTTTCACAAAGCAAGATCGGCAATCCCAACGCGAATTTCTGACCGGCGAGAGCCACTATTTTGCCGGCAGACGCTACCGACTCGATGTCGTAGAGCAAGATGCCCCACCTACGGTCTGGCGCCCCAATAACACAAAGATCGCTCTGTGTGTGCGCCCAGGATCTGATCGGAACACACGGGAGGCAGTCCTCCATCGGTGGTATCGTCAGTATCTCCGGTCGCAGCTGCCGCCACTCCTTGAGAAATGGGAACCTAAACTGGACGTGTCTGTCAATGAAGTACGGATTAAGAAAATGAAAACGCTCTGGGGGTCTTGCAACGTTGATGCCAAGCGTATCTGGCTCAACCTTGAACTCGCAAAGAAACCGAGTTCATGCCTCGTCTATATCTTGGTGCATGAGATGGTACATCTTCTGGAACGTGAGCATAACGATCGGTTTCGTGCGTTGATGGATGGTTTTCTACCGCAATGGCGAACGTATAGAGATACCCTCAACCGGGCACCCCTTGCACATGAAGATTGGGGGTATTGATTTATAGTAAAGCATGAAAATATATGGACATTACCGAAAGGAAAAGCAATGATCTGTCTTGATTATGGACGCTCTTTCATCAACACTGTTGGCAACGGAAATGCCCCCCGCTTTTGGGTCGAATCCCGATGCCGCATCATAGATGACACAGACGGAAGTTTCAGCGACTATTACCAATGCGGCTCGTGTAAGAGTGAACACACCTTCGCAGAGAAAAACCTCTTCATAAATCCAAACTATGACTTCCTCCCCGTTTTTGGCAAAGCGCATATAGCCGTATTCAGAAGGCACGCTTACCGCAACGATAACTACGTCGAGTATAAACCGGCGCAGGATTATTGGGGAGGTCCCCTCTTTGACGTTCAAGAGGCATCGCCAGTCCAGATCCTTGATAGCAACGCAGCCATTCTTGAGGCGACAAAAAAATGTCTACCCATCGTAACACACACAGAGATATGGGATACCGATACACACCAACGGGCAATTATCGAGTGTCCAGTTAAAACCATGAACATAGATGAAACCGCAGGAATCTACCAAGTTGACACAGGAATTGTGCTATTCCCAGATCTGTCAAAGCGATACGATCCGCAGATTGAGACGTTCAGCCTCGCTTACGTCGCTTTCAACGCACCGCACTTCGCCGACTTCGTTATCGAACGTCCTACCCCCATCATTGAAAACGGCGTGGAAGTTACCCAAGTCTACCACTATTCCGAAATTCGGAGTCTAAAAGCGAAGAATGCCGTTTTCTGTATCGGTGAACTTTGAAAGACACTTCGATTCAGATACAGGCAGTTAGGTCGGGTCGATTCCTGCACTGCAAACAAATTTCCTTGCAAAAATTTTTCTGTTTGCTTATAATGCTTGGTAAAGCACCCAACCGCATTTCAGATTTTAACAGGTGCTGATAACAACTTGTATGATACTTTATATGGAGGACAGAAAATGAAAAGTGTTCACATAAGTCTCGCGCTAATCCTGATAGTCGCACTCGCGTTCGTGGCATGCCAACCAACGCAGAAAGCCTTAACGATTGTCTGGGCAGAATGGGATCCTGCCAACTATTTACAGGAACTCTCAAAAGATTTTACCGCTGAAACCGGCATCGCCGTTGATGTCATCCAGATTCCGTGGCCGAATTTCCAAGATAAAGTCTTCACCGCTTTCGTCGGGAAAAGCGACCTTTACGATATTGTTATTGGTGACAGTCAGTGGCTCGGTAGGAACTCTCAGGGCGGAAACTATATCAACCTAACCGAGTGGATCAACGAAAATATTGATGTAGATGCCATCTACGGACCCGCGATGACAGCATTCGCCGAATACCCAAAAGGCAGCGGAACGTACTGGGCACTACCCGCAGAAGTCGATGCCGCAGGGTACGTCTACCGGAAAGATATGTTTGAAGACCCGAAAGAGATGGCAGCATTTCAAGAGAAGTACGGCTACGCACTCGCACCCCCGAAAACCTACGACCAACTCCGCGATATCGCCGAATTCTTCACGCGCCCGGACGATGATCTTTACGGCATCGCGACATGGTATAGCAAGGAATACGACGGTATTACTATGGGCTTCCAACAGGTGATGTGGAGTTACGGCGGCAGCTACGGCGACGCAGACACCTATAAGGTTGCCGGGCACATTAACTCGGAAGACGCTGCCAAGGCACTCGAATTTTACACCGACCTACTCCAGTTCGCACCACCGGATGCACCAAACTACTACTGGGCAGAAACGCTGAATGCCTATACCGCCGGTAAGGTCGCAATGGCGATGAATTACTTCGCCTTTCTCCCGGGTGTCGTTAATCCTGAAACCAACCCGATTTCGCACGATAAGAGCGGGTTCTTTATCGCACCCGCCGGTCCGAAAGGACACTATATCAGTATCGGTGGACAAGGCATGTCCATCTCGTCTTATTCTAAAAACAAGGACCTTGCCAAGCAATACATGAAGTGGTTCATGCAGAAACCCGTACAGGAAAAATGGGCGGCACTCGGCGGTTTCACACCCCACAAAGAGGTGTTGGAGTCGGATACCTTTAAGAAAGCAACACCGTTTAACGAAGCCTTCGCCGCAAGTTTCCCCTACCTCCGCGATTTCTGGGCAGTGCCGGAATACGCAGAACTCTTAGAGGTCTGCCAGACGAACTGGAGTGAAGCAATCTCCAAGATCAAATCGCCAAAAGAGGCACTCGACAATATCGCACAAAAACACGAGGAAATCTTCAAGGACGCGGGCTACTACAACGAGTAAAGATTGGAAGATTGGAAGTGTTTTTGCTTGGGTGTTTCCCCCAGGAAGATTGGAAGGTTGGAGATTATCCGATCTTCCAAGCTTCCACCCTTCCCGCCAAATCCTTCCGCACTTCCATTCTATAGCACTTCCACAAGTTTCGTTAGAAATATATGCAAATCAACCAACCCCATCAAACGTCACGTGGGATGAGCGACTACCAATTGAAGATGGCATTCATCATGCCGACCATGATTTTGCTCATCTTGATGAACATCTTTCCGCTGCTCTGGTCGCTCTACTTGAGTTTCCATCGCTACAAAGCTTCAATGCCCACCCCCGCGAGGTTTATCGGTGTCCGTAATTACACACACCTCCTTCAAGACCCAGAAATCTGGGGGTATTTTCAGACGACTGCCTACTTCGTCGTCCTCGCAGTCGCGGCGCAATTTTTTATCGGGTTCGGGCTTGCACTCCTCCTAAACCGAGAATTTCGGTATAAAGGTTTCGTCACAACACTTCTCCTGCTGCCGATGATGCTATCGCCTGTAGTTGTCGGACTCTTCTGGCGTTTTATTCTTGCCTCCGACAATTCTGGGTTACTCAACTTCTTCCTCAGCGCGTTCCTGAAATCACCCATCGAATGGACGACGGATCCAAAGATGGCGATGCTGGCTGTCGTCATTGTCGATACATGGATGTGGTCGCCGTTCATGATGCTCATCGCTTTGGCAGGATTGAGTGCCGTACCGAAATATCTCTACGAAGCAGCGGATGTCGATAGAGCCTCCGCATGGTTCAAGTTCCGATGGATTACGCTGCCCTTGGTATCACCGCTTCTCCTCATCGCACTCCTGTTCCGAACCATGGATGCCTTCAAGATGTTCGACATCGTCTATGTACTGACCCGTGAAGGCGGACCCGGCACTGCGACGGAAACCGTATCCATGAACCTCTATAAACTCGCCTTTCGGAACTTCAACACCGGTAAAGCGTGCGCAATGGCGTATATCCTGCTGATCATCATCGTCGCACTGAGCAATATCTACGTTAAATATCTGAATCGTGTTAAGGGAGAGGCATAAGGAAAAATGCAGAACTGGAAAAGTTTTTGGCACTATCTCAACCGGAGAAGTTTTTGGAGACGTTTTTGGCACTATCTCATACTGGCACTCATTGTCGTTGTCATCCTTGTCTACATCACCCCGATTTACTGGATACTGGCAACGTCACTGAAAAGTTTGGCAGATATTACCACGAAACTTCCAAAGTTCTTCTTCAAAGTATCATTGGAGAACTACAAGAAGTTGATGCCTTCAGAGGGTGTACCGGGTGTAACATACCTTTTTCTTGCAGAGGTACTTGTTGGGCTGCTCCTGTTTGGTATCTTTTCGCTATCTAAAATGAAGATGCCCCGCTATCTCGGCTTGGTATGGAACAGCATTTTCATTTTAACTTGTCTCTATAGTTTCTTCAGTTTACCGCAGCTCCAGACGCGTCTCCAAACGGATGCCCGGTTCAATTTTCTGTTCTTGATCCTCTGTACCGTTATCGCCTATCTCCTCATCGTACCCTTAAGAAAAACAGGCGGTATCGCGTCGCAGACAGAGAAGAAACTGCGACTCACCTTTGTCCTACCGAGTGTCTTCGGAACCATCGCTATCTGTGCTGCATTAGCAAACGGCGGGTCCAAGTATTTCTACCAATTGCTCAATAGCATTATTATCGGTGGCGGCAGCACAATCCTCGCTGTCGGACTCGGTACACTCGCAGCTTACGCCTTTTCCCGATTCGACATCGCCGGTAAAGATGACCTACTCTTCTTTATCCTCAGCACCCGTATGTTACCACCCGTCGTTGTCGTCATCCCGATCTATCTGATGTATAGCGCACTCGGACTCCGCGATACGCACTTCGGGTTGATCCTGCTCTATACCACCTTTAACGTCTCGTTTGCAGTATGGCTCATGAAGGGATTCATTGACGAAATCCCGAAGGAGTACGAAGATGCTGCGCTCGTTGACGGTTATTCTCGTTTTCAAACTTTTGTAAAGGTAATTTTACCGCAATCCGTTACCGGTATCGCCGCGACTGCCGTATTCTGCCTCATTACGGCGTGGAACGAGTTCGCATTTGCCTTGGTTCTAACGGAAGTCGGCGGTAGAGCAGTGACCGCGCCGCCTTCAATCACGAGTGCGACCGGTTCTGCGGGTATGGAATGGGGCAAAATCGCCGCAGCAACATTTGTTTTCCTGCTCCCAGTCGCTATTTTCACGTTCCTCATGCGCGGACACCTACTCAGAGGCGTCACATTCGGCGCAGTGAAAAAATAAAAAAACGCGGTCCCCAGGCCCGGTAGGTTCGGTTTCCAACCGAACCGGATCTTACGCGAAAACCGCAAAGAATTATCAATCCCAAGCGCGGTAGGTTCGGTTTCTAACCGAACCGGATTTTAAACGGAAACCTCAAAAACTTCAAAAACCTCTTTAGTGTTCTGTCACATCTAAGTTG
>JAAXHL010000146.1:0-1547 GCA_012270865.1 Candidatus Poribacteria bacterium
ACCACTTTGTAAAGTTCAACAAAAGCGTGCATGCTTTTCGGTCTCACGCTGAAGAGTTGGACGATATTGTAGAGTTGCCCAGCCCGCGCGATAGCAGCGTCGTATTCTTCTTTCACGATGCCGGTCGCTTCGGCTTCATCAATGGTGCGAATCCATGCCATCTTTTACTCTCCGATTACAACTCCGTACTCGCCAACAACTGCACCTTTATGTCCGCTCTGATAGTGGAGGTGTCGTTCACCGACGATAGGCTGTGTGCTTTGGACTTCAACGGAGCCGCGGACATTTCCCATCGCGGCTTCGTCAACATCGGCGCAGCAGTTCGGTCTAATATTACGATGCAGCTGCCTACGAATCTCGCCTTTTTTGTCCCGGACGATGATATTCACGAGTGCGTTGGCTTCGCCGACATTGAGGAACCGGAACCAATCTTTCGCCCCACTTGCGATTTCTGGAAAAAAGATCCGTATTCCGACATGTCCACCTTCCTCTGATGCTCCAGGTAAGTCGATGATTTCGGTCCCGCTGTGCATGTGCCGCTCCGCAACGATCGGCTGCTCAGAGGTGATTTTTACAGAGGATTTGATCTTAATATCCTCCATCTTCGGCATCCAGCACTCAAAGGGGTCTAATTCGCGCTGCATCGTATTTACAGGTTTGCCGGTGCCGTCCTCATGTGCGATCAGCGTAACTTCTCCGGGCTCTTTACCGACATTGACGATGATTGCCCAGTCTCGCCACGCCGGTCCGGTCTCTGGAAAATAGAGCGTTCTCGGGGCATCCGAAATCACCTGCCCATATTGCCCGACACAGGTTTTTCCACTCTGATAGTGTAGGTGCCGTTCCCCGACAATCGGCTGTGTGCTTTGGACCTCGAGTGTGCCTGTGACGTTTCCCATGATCCCTTCGTTAATATCCCAGCAGCACTGCGGTTTGATTCTGTGATGGCGCTGTCTTATAATATCGCCGCGCCTGTTCCGGACGATTATGTTGACTAAGGCATCCGCTTCGCCGACGTTTAGAAACCGGAACCAGTCGTGTGCACCGGGAACCAGCTCTGGAAAGAAGAGTCGGAGTCCGACCGTTTCATATTCCTCTGCAGCACCGACGAAATCAAGGATGTTCGAGCCCTTGTGCATGTGCCGTTCCGCGACAATCGGCTGATCCGCTGAAAACTGCATCGAAGAATTCTGTTTAATCGCCTCAACGTTCGGGGTCCAACATTCAAAAGGGCTGATCTCTTTATCATCCGACCACGTCGGCTGCCCGTTGCCTGCATGTCGCGCTATGATATTGACGCGTGTCTCCTCGGTTCCGACGTTAATAACTTGAACCCAATCCTCCCACTGGGGACCCACTTCCGGAAAATAGAGTGTCGTTGCACCTGGCATTTAATTCCTCCTATTTCAATGAAAAAATAGTTTCTGTTGTTGTGTTTGATATGTAGGCATCTATGGGTAGATGTACTTAGAAAGCGCACTGATTGACAATGTGTCCCTAACAGGACTTACGCAATTTTGGCTTCGGCCCGTTCTGTTAGATGAGAA
>JAAXHL010000146.1:1638-48489 GCA_012270865.1 Candidatus Poribacteria bacterium
CCTCAAGTATTTATCAAACTCACGTTGTAACTACTAACGATTGATAGATTCTCAACGTTACTATTTTAACTTGCATTTATTTCTATTTGCCACTATAATTTTGCCGATTCCACTTAGATTGGACCTTAAACCCTCTAAAGAGGCTTTAGTGGACGCGGTACCACGCAACGGTTTCCACGATTCTAACGAAACCCTAAGGAGAAATTTTTATGGCAGCAAAAAAATTAACAGATGCACAGATCCAAGAAAACCTCGCACAGGTTGACGGTTGGACGATAGAAAATGGTAAACTTCACAAAGAATTCCAGTTCGATAACTTCGTTTCGGCGTTCGGTTTCATGACACAACTCGCCTTAGTCGCCGAATCGATGAACCACCACCCCGAATGGTTCAATGTCTATAACCGCGTGACAATTGATCTCACAACACACGATGCAGGCGGTATCAGTGAATTGGACTTTCAGTGGGCAAAACAGGCGGATGCGATTAGCGGTTAAATTGATCTCAATCGGTAGACGTGGAGAGACAGATGGATAAACTTAAAGTTCTATCCGGAGACGCGCTATGCAACTTTTCATTGATAACCTCCACCGCTATGTGGCAGGTGAACCGTTGGTTAATCTCGTTGATAAGGATAAAGGGTATTAGACCATAACGCAAAATGGAGGAAAAATGAGTCAAAAAACGTACCGTGCAGCGGCGATCGGGCATACCGGTGCTGGCAATTTCGGACACGGACTGCATACCCCATACAAAAATATAGAAAACGTCGAATTCATTGCTGTCTCCGATCCGAATGAAGAAGGTAGAGAGAAGGCAGCCACAGAAGCGGGTGCCCAGCGCAGTTACGCGGATTATCGTGAAATGTTGGAAAAAGAGAACCTCGACATCGTGAGCGTCTGTCCGCGTTGGACAGTGGAACACCTCGATATGATAACCGCCTGTCTTGAAGCCGATTGCCACGTCTATACCGAAAAACCGATGACATCATCACTTGCAGAGGGTGATAAGATCGTTGAAACTGCGAAAGCACGCGGTTTAAAGATTGCTGTCGCGCATCAGGCGGTCTACCTTCCAGCAACGCACGCTATCAAACAGATGCTCGATGATGGGAAAATCGGTACTGTTCAAGCCATCTATGCCAGTGGTAAGCAGGATCATCGTGGCGGCGGCGAGGATATGATTGTCCTCGGCACCCACACGTTTAATATGATGCGCTTCTTCGTCGGCGATGTCGCGTGGATGCAGTCGCACGTTACCACAGACGGTAAAGAGATCGCCTACGGCGATGATCATGAACCGACAGAACCTGTGGGAGCTGTCGCTGGCGACTGTATCAACAGTTATTTCGCTTTCACAAGCGGGGTCTCAGGCTTCTTTGAGTCTCGAAGAGCTCAAGCGGGTACAGGGAGATACGGTATGGAAATCGTCGGCAGCGACGGCATTTTCTCACTCCGTGGTGATGTCGCAAATCGGCTCATGGTCTACCCCTATCCGGTGCTGGTGCCTTCAAATGCAGAGCAAGAATGGGAGGCGATGGACTTAGATCAAACACCTTTCTCCCAAGGCAACGAACTCGCGATTCGCGATTTAATTGATGCTGCCGAAAATGATCGGAAACCGATTTCCGCCGCCGCAGACGCTGTCGCTGCACTTGAGATGATTCTCGGTGCTTATGAATCCCAACTCTCTGGACAGCGGGTTCCTTTCCCCATTGCGAACCGCGAACATCCGTTGAGTAGATAATCCTAACATCGTTGATATGGTAAAGCCAGTAATTTTTACAGTGGCGGGGTGCCTAACCCTGCCACGCTATTAACACATCCTACACGACTAACACATCCTACACGACTACCATCTTCCGCACACCGTTCTCATAACGTACCTGATAATCGTTCTCTGGCACATCCATCGCACGCACAGCGAGTTCTCCGAAGGTGATGAGCGGTTCCGAGAGCAGTAGAAGTTCATCAAGCGACTCTGTCGGTGTCTTGTCTGTTGTATCCAACACAATCTTGCGTCCTTTATGTGTAAACAGTGATCTGTCAATCTCCTCTTGAAAAAGACGTTTGAGTGTCGGAATATCGGCTTTTTTGATAATCTGATATTCGTGTGGGTCTGTTTCCATCCGTTCCTCAATCGCTGCATCACTGGCGGTTACATGGATCATGACGACATCAGGTAACCGCGCTTCAATTACTTGTGTTTCATAACCGCGCTGTGCGTTGATGTGATACTTTGCGTAATACGGACTCTCAGGGTCATCGCCGTAGAAAGACGAATACACGAGTTCCTCAATGTGCCAACCGGCGATCATCGTATTTGGATAGTTTTTGATGACCTCAACGTGATACTGGAGTTGCATTCGTTGCATCCGTTCCTTCACGTCGTCAGGGAAGTTCACGTACGCCGCTCTCGATTCGGGACTCAGCGTTGAATCTGGGATCGTAAAGTGATCGTCTACGTGAACCCTCAACTTCCGATGCTGGTAATAGTTCGTTAATAAATTCACTAATGTCGATTTTCCAGCGTATTCAATTCCGACAAAGATACATCTCATAAGAAAGACCTCGCTATTGAATTGGTGTGAATAGACAGTACGCCACAATGTGTCCTTATATCTATCACGGAATCGGAAAAAAGTCAAGCACGGAGGTATTCTTTCAATTGCCGTTTTCTTGACAATCACGTTTTTACAAGGTATAATAAATTTACAGATTAATTGAATGCAAGGAGAAACAGATGGAACACATTCAGACCGTCAAAATCCAAAATCCAGAGTACGGAGACACCTATACTGCCCATATCGAAAAAAATAGTACAGGGTGGATAGGACAGATACAAGAGGTTCCTGAGGTGCAGTGTGAAGGAAGGACACCGGAAACACTACTCGAAATTCTCAAAACTGAACTCCACGAAGTCCTTATAGCTCGGGCAGATGCCTGGGATAAGCAGATTGAGGAGGATATAAAAGCAGGGCGACTGGATAGACTCGGTGACAAAGCCCTTGAGGATTTGCGGGCAGGTAGGTGCAAAGATCTATAAAACTACACCTGAATTCTGGGCACATTATCGGAATTTACCGCGAGAAGTTCAACGACTTGCCGACGAAAAGTTTAAACTGCTGAAACGAGATCCAAGACATCCCTCCCTTAATCTCAAAAAGGTTGGCGTGTACTGGGTCGCAAGAGTTGGCATTAACTATCGAACGCTGGCACGTGAAGAAGATGGAGTCCTCGTCTGGTTTTGGATCGGGAAACACGATGAATATATGCGACGGATTCAATAACAATAACCTCTATAAAATTCAATACAAGGAGTTAAACATGGAACCGGTTGAAGTCTTTGAAATATGGGATTCAGAATACGAAACGACTTATACTGCCCACATCCAAAAAAACGGCAGCGGGTGGATCGGCTGGATACACGAACACCCCAAAGTGAGGTGTGAGGAAAGTACACAAGAAGCATTGCTGAAAATTCTCGAAAGCACGCTTTATGAAACTTTAGAAGCCGACTGGGAAGCCTGGGATAAGCAGATCGAGGAAGATATAAAAGCTGGAAGGCTTGATCAACTTCGCGAGGAAACTCTTGAGGACTTGCGGGAGGGTAGGTGCAAGGATTTATAAAACGTGTAGAAAATTCTGGGAGCACTATCAAGATCTGCCCCAAGAAATCCAACGGCAAGCTGACAAGTGTTTTCAATTGCTGCAGCAAGATCCAAAACATCCTTCTCTAAATTTCAAGAAAGTTGGAAGAACGGATTGATCGGTGAGAATTAACAGGTCCTATCGCGCTTTGGCGTTTGAAGAGGGAGGTACTTTCGTCTGGTTTTGGATCGGCAAACACGGCGAATACGTGCGCCGGATTCAATAACTGCAAATTTCTGTAATATTACCCTTAAAAAAACGTATTATGTTAACAATCGGTAACCTTAACATCCCAGATTTCCCACTACTGCTTGCCCCGATGGAAGATGTCAGTGATCCACCGTTCCGCGTCGTCTGTAAAGAGAAGGGTGCGGATATCATGTATACGGAGTTCATCTCCTCCGAGGCACTCATCCGAGACGCTGCACCCAGCGTTGCCAAGTTAGACATCTTTGAGATGGAGAGACCTATCGGTATCCAAATCTTTGGACACGACATTGACTCTATGCGCGCTGCTGTCGAAATTACGGAGAAGGTTAAACCCGACATCATTGACATCAACTATGGCTGCCCCGTCAAGAAGGTTACGTGTAAAGGCGCGGGTGCCGGTATCCTGCAAGACATTCCGAAAATGGTGAAGATGACTGACGAAATGGTGAAAGCGACAGACCTACCTGTAACCGTCAAGACCCGTCTCGGTTGGGATGATAGGACGAAGTACATCGTCGAAGTTGCTGAACGACTACAGGATGTCGGTATCCAAGCCATCGCGATTCACGGCAGAACGCGTCGCCAGATGTATAAAGGCGAGGCGGATTGGACACTCATCGGTCAGATTAAAGACAATCCGCGTATGAGCATCCCTGTTTTCGGTAACGGCGATGTTGATAGTCCTCAGAAAGCACTCCAGATGCGTCAGCAATACGGTGTTGACGGCATCATGATCGGACGCGCCGCAATCGGCTATCCTTGGATTTTTAATGAGATAAAACACTATTTTGCCACAGGTGAACTGCTTCCGCTCCCTTCAATAGACGAGCGTATCGCTGTCTTCAGAAAGCATATCGATTTCTCTATTAAGTGGAAAGGCTTAAGGCGCGGGCTTCTGGAGATGCGGCGGCACTATAGCAACTATTTCAAAGGAATCCCACACGTCAAACCGTTCCGATACCGTCTCGTTACGTGTGATAGCTACGATGGTGTATTAGCGATTGTGGATGAACTCCGCACACACGCACTAACTTACGTTTCTTCGGAACCTACCTACGCTGGATAAAAAAATCTTGACTTGAAAGCCAAACAATTCTATCATATTTAGGATGGACGCATTTTTTTTATAAATTCTTACATAATAGGGAGAACTGGGCAGGGTTACAAACCCTGCCTGCAGTGAGTTTTTCAGTTCTAAATATTACAAAACCGGATTTCCGCAGTAAAGGACACACAATGGACAAAATACCTTTTATGAAACTCAGCGGTGCAGGCAACGATTTCGTCATCATCAATAACTTAGCGGAAATCGTTGATAGTACCGATACAAACTTTGTGAAAAAGCTCTGTGAACGTCGGATGTCTGTTGGCGCAGATGGCGTTCTTCTCGTCGAAAAGGCAGACGACGTTGATTTTCGGATGCGCTACTTCAACGCCGATGGTGGAGAGGTCGAAACCTGCGGTAACGGTGCACGCTGCATCTCGAAATTCGCCTATTTGAACGGCATCGCTTCCGAACAGATGCGGTTCCTAACGAATGCCGGAATTTATGAATCCGAAATCGTCGGTGAGAATGTTAAGGTCGGTATGAGCGATCCGACAGATATTCGGTTAAGCGTCCCACTCCAGTTAGATGATGGGATGCACACCGTCGGCTTCGCGAATAGTGGTGTACCGCATGTCGTTTTCTTCGTAGACGACTTAGAAGGGACAGATGTCTTTGACCTCGGACAGCAGACGCGCTATCACAACGATTTCAAACCTGCAGGTACCAACGCCAACTTTATTCGTGTCCAGTCGGAAGGGTTAATTGATATTCGGACGTACGAACGCGGTGTTGAAGATGAGACACTGGCGTGCGGTACCGGTTCGATTGCTTCTGCGATCATCGCTGCATCATTAGGTAAAGTGGAATCGCCGGTCTCAGTCAAAACAGCGAGTGGTGTCGTGTTGAAGATCCATTTTGAAGTGGAGAACGGCGAAGCGAAAAACGTTTATCTCGAAGGCGATGCTCGTGTGATTTACGTCGGTGAACTCACAGCGGATGCTTGGAATTATTAGAAGGAACAGGAAAACCCACGCCGTTGGGTTTCCGTGGTTATCAAGGAGGGTTACATGTTTCAAGGTTCTTATGTAGCACTTGTCACACCGTTTAAGGACGATGAATCGCTTGATGAAGCGAAGCTCAAGGAATTGATCCAATTTCAGCTTGACGGCGGCACGCACGGCATCGTCCCGTGTGGCACAACCGGCGAATCGCCTGCGCTGTCCGAGTCTGAACACGATAAAGTTATAGAAATCACGGTTGAGACTGTTGATGGAAAGGTGCCAGTTATTGCGGGTACCGGTTCCAACTCAACGACGCGGACGTTGCGTGCAACGCAGCACGCCAAAGCCGCCGGTGCAGACGCTGCACTGATCGTCACGCCTTACTACAACAAACCGACGCAAGATGGGTTGTACGCGCACTACATGAAAATCGCTGACACTGTGGACATCCCGATTGTCGTCTACAACGTTCCGGGACGTTGCGGTACGGACATCCTTTCACCGACGATCGCGCGACTCGCGGAACACCCGAACATCGTTGCACTCAAAGAAGCGACGGGTGAACTCAAACGCGCCAGTGAAGTCGTCAGCCTCTGTCCCGACGATTTCGTTGTCCTCTCCGGGGATGATGTTAACACGCTGCCGATCCTCGCTGTAGGCGGTAAAGGTGTTATCTCGGTCGTCGCGAACGTCTCACCGTCGGATGTTGCGGAGATGTGCAACGCTTTCCACGCCGGCAATCTTGAACTTGCACGTAAACTCCATTATAAAACGTTACCCTTGGCGGTCAACCTCTTTATCGAAACGAATCCGATACCAGCGAAAACCGCGCTCCAGTTGATGGGCAAACTCAACGGCAAATTGCGGTTACCCCTCGCGCCGATGGGGACTGCGAATCTTGAGACTTTACGCGAGATCGTTACAGAATCGGGATTGATTTAATTCAACGCCCTCCCTGAAATCGGCTTCAGAATATAGGTGGGGTTACAAACCCCACCTGCATTATATCATCGCACATCAGAAATCTAATCGAAAACGTTCAAAATGCTTGATAATCCTCTGAACCAAACACAGGACCCTATAAATGCTGATCAGGTGGATATACTCGGGAACGCTGATGGCGTTGTAACCGAAACGCAAAAACCGTGGAGTCTACCGACTTTAGAGCGCGCTTTGCTTACTGTTATCGGGTTCTTCGCGTGTTTTCTCGCGTTTCGATTTGGTAGAAATTTAGTGGAGTGGCAGTTTGGATTGACGATAACTTTATCCGCTGTGTTGGCTGTTACTATCCCTGTGTTGCTCATGGAAAATAAGCGCGCAACCAATGAACTCAGCGAAAAACGCCCCTGCGCCTGTTTCTTCTGTTCTATCTTTGACCGCTTCTTCTGGATTGGGATTGCTCACATTCCTATATTCATAGTTTGGATCGGAGGGAGAACAACATATAAGTTGATAGCGGCTTTAATAGGCTTCTTAATTATTTTTGTTCCGATTCTATATCTGGAAAACGAACGGCTAAGTAGCCAATCCAGCGAAGAAGTCACGAAACCTCGTAACCTCATGCATGTGCTTATCTTTATTGTACTTGCTGTTATGGTAGGAAGCGTAGGTTGGATTGTAGGAACAGGGACGCGCACGTTCATAGAGGTAGCAGTGCCAAAATTGACACTGCTATAAAAAATATCACTTATTGCGATTCTGCTAAAAAACCGTCTGGCAATAACTTATGCACGGTGTCAATTACCAACTGCTCGACACCCGGAGCGAACCGAGTCGGCGGACCGAAATAGAGCATTGCACCACCCCCTTCATAGCCACCTTCCGCTAACACCCGTTCCGATGGAATGTAGCACGGAAACGCGTTTGTGTATGCACCCACCCACAACCGTTCCACATCTAACTCCCGCTTCAGACGTAGCGAATAATCCACGACGACCTCACTCGCAAGGAAAACCATTGCCAATTCATCGCCGAATGTCCACGTCTGTATGGGATAGGAGAGTTCGGTTTGTATGGACTCCCCCCGCTGCAGGGTTTCAAGGTGTTTTCGGGCATGATAGGTTCTGTAACCGCCTTCAGCGACACGTGCCTCCCACTCCTCACGTGTCGGGAGTGTATCAAACGGTAGATTGACCCGTTCAAAAGCACCTGTTGGAACACTCGGAAGTGGTGTTGTATCGCTTATCAGCAGACGCTGGACTTCCTCTGAAAGTGCTTCACCGTGCGCTTTCGCATACGCGAGACGGGTATTGAAGACCTCCTCTTGTCCATCAGGCATCGGCATCATCCGAGATTCAGGGTTGGCATCGGCACCACATCCGATCGTGATTAACGCCGTTACACCGGGAAGGGTGTTCTGAATTGCTTCTTGTGCATAGCCTGCCCAGTCGCCACAGATATGGTTATCTGTACCTGCCAATGTCGTGCAATGGCAGGCGTAACTTGCCCAGACGGCGCGCAAATGTCCGTCTAAATTCCTGACTTGTAGACACGGCAGTGAGTGATCTACGGGGCCGCCTTCTGTCCTCCGATTCTTCGCGAAACCGAGTTCACCGATGTTCCATGTTAACCGCGACGGTTCGCGATTTGCGAGTGCCTCCAGTGCGACGGCTTCCATCCAGTCTTTAAACTGTTCGGTGTATCGGTCTATCGTTTTCTGTTGGTCGGGTGGTATATCTGAGCTAAAGAGGAACGGTGCAGCATTTGTGAGGCACGGCGCGCTGTGCGTATGCGTGAAACACGCCACAAAATTTGCCCGCGAAACGCCTGTTTTCTCTCTGATTCGGCGCGATACCTCTTCCGTTAACTCGTCTGGCAGACCGCAGTTTTCGACTGCCACGAGGACAACGGGGTCATCTGCATCGCTGCCGATTGCGAGTGCTTTTGCCCATATTTGCTGGATAATACCGTCAGATTCCGTCCGACGGCTGCCATAACCACTGAGCCGAATCGGGTAATCCGGGGTAATATCAACCTCTGCAACGCCAACCTGAATAAAATCATTTTTCGTTGTCATCTTGACCTCCTCCATCATTGCGAATCTACACTCATTACCTCAGCGAAAACATCCTCTAATGAATGTCTCACCTCACGCAGCTGCCGGAGTTGTACGCCGGTATCGTAAGCGAGTTGAAAAAAGAACTTTGTCCCTCTCTGTTCCTGACTGTCAGACGTAACCCGTAAGTGTTTGTCGGGACGCACTTCAATCCGATAGTTATGCCGCTCCAAAGCGTTGATATACGCCGCGTTGTCACCGACAACTCGCAAATCGAATGCTTGTCCTCTGTTCTTTTTGAGGGTCTCTATCTCTCCTTGAATAATAACGCTGCCGTGTGAGAGTGCGATGATCTCGGTGCATGCGAACTCTACATCGGGGAGCAGATGTGAGGACAAAATCACGTTGATGCCTTTGTCTGCTGCGATGTCTTTGACGAGTCGAAGCATCTCATCTCTACCGCTTGTATCCATTCCGTTTGTTGGCTCGTCAAGGAGCAGCAGTTTCGGATCGTGTATCAGTGCTTGTGCCAATTTCACTCGCTGTTTCATGCCAACTGAGTATCCATCTATAGGTCGGTATCGCTCCTCATCGAGTCCGACGTAATAGAGCACTTCATGTGCGCGTTGCATAGCGTCACGACGTGGCATCCCACAGAGTTCCCCCGCATAAGAGACGAGTTGAACGGCGTTCATGCCGAGTATTAAACACTCGTCTTCTGGCATATATCCGACCTGCCTTCGGATGCCCAACGGGTCTGTCTTCACATCTAATCCAAACACGGAGGCTGTGCCTTGACTGGGTTCGACGAAACCGAGTAATGTCTTGAGTAAGGTGCTTTTTCCGGCACCGTTCGGTCCGAGCAGACCGATTGCGCCGCCTTGCACTTCGATTGAAAGGTTATCTAACGCAGCATTCGCACCGTAAAAGAGTGATACATTTTTGAGTTCTATTAACATCTTTAACTATGATACCTCGATTGGATTTTGCCATTGGAGGTCTAATGTTTAAAAATTCTCGGCACGCGTGTCCCTATCTGTGTAAGGATTTCATAAGAGATGGTACCAGCGCGGTGTGCCAGTTCATCAACTGTAATCTCTGTGTCCCCTTGTTTGCCAATCAACACGACCTCATCGCCGACGGACACGCTATCCGTAGGTTCTAAACGGACGACGCTCACGTCCATACACACTCTTCCGATAATCGGTCGGCGCGCCCCACCGATTAACACCTCACCGACATTAGAAAGCGCACGTGGATAGCCGTCGCCGTAGCCGACCTGTACCATCGCGACACGGGTCTGGTGCGGTGCTTTGTAGGTCAGTCCATAACTCACGCCTTCGCCGTCCGAAAGAGAGCCGATCCAGCCGATACGTGTTTTCCATCTGAGTGCCGGTTCTAAAGTGATTGGTCTTTCGGATGCTGGATAGATACCGTAGAGTGCCAACCCAGGACGCACCGCACTGAAATGCGATTCCGGGACTGTGAGTGTCGCTGCACTGTTCGCGACGTGAACCAGTTCAACATCGTTAGGGATTTCTTCAAGCACGGACGCAAACCGTTCTATTTGGACGAAAACATAACTTTTGTCCTGTTCGTCCGCCGTCGCAAGATGTGTGAATAACCCCTTTACTGTGAGTCTATCCAGCGTTTTAAGTCTGGACAGAAACTGTACCGCTTCTGTCCAGTGAACGCCGCTCCTATTCATGCCTGTGTTGATGTTGACATGAATATTTACCGTGTTTGATGCGGCCGAGTTCAGCCGATTCGCGAATTCCGAATCGCCTATCGTTGGAACTAACCCGTGTTCAACGACTTGCGATGCCTGTTCAGGCAGCGAACTAAAAAGCACGAGGATCGGTTTCTGGATACCTGCTTGACGGAGTTTTATGCCTTCTTCTACCGTTGCAACGGCGAACATGTTCGCGACACCTCGTAACGTTTTTGCTACAGGTCCCACACCGTGTCCATAGGCATCCGCTTTAACAACAGCGATCAAGCGTTTTCCGGTGAAAGTTTTGATCGTCTCGGCGTTTCGTCGGATTGCTCCGAGATTAATTTCTACGTGTGTTCGGTAGTCATCCATATCTCTGTACCGATAAGAACATTATAACACAACCTGTCCAAATTTGCTAAATCTTTCGGATCCTGACAATTATACATCTTGCTTTCGTGAGGTGGTAGCACCGCCTTGGAACCATAGGAATAGCAGAATAAACACAATAGAGTTCGCCAGCAACATTGTTGAGATAGCGTTGAGTTTTGGTGTGATCCCGAACTTCAGCTGCGAATAGATATGGACGGAGAGCGTCGTATAGCCGACACCTGCGGTGAAGAAGGTGATCACAAAGTCGTCTATAGAGAGCGTGAAAGCGAGTAAAGCACCGCCGATAATTCCGGGAGCGATCAACGGAAAGGTTATCCGCCAAAAGGTCTGCCATTCGTTGGCACCGAGGTCGCGGGCTGCCTCTTCTAAAGTGTTATCGTAGCCTTGTAGCCGTGCACGAACAACAATCGTGACATACGCGACATTGAAAACGCAGTGTGCGATAATCACTGAGACCAAGCCGATTGGAATTGGCGTTTGCACATAGAAGGTCAACAACGCTATCGCCAACACGATGTCGGGGATGATAACGGGTAGGTAGAGGCATCGGGTGAGCGCGGTTCGGAAACGGAACCGATACCGTTCTATCGCCAACGCAGCGGTCGTTCCGATGAACGTAGAAACAGCCGTTGCAACACCTGCTATGATTAGACTGTTTCGACAGGCACGCCATAACGCCGCATCCTCAAACAGCTTCGCATACCAACTGAACGTGAAGCCTTCCCAAACAGATATCTGCTCGCCGCTGTTGAACGAGAACACCACAACGGCTAAAATCGGGACGTAGAGAAAGAAAAACACCAATCCTAAGTTGGCTTCAAGAATCCGTTTCATTTTTTTAAATTTTCCCTAACGGGAACTATCAGGTTCCCTTGGGCAGTGGACAAGGTATTCAAAGATCCGCCTTCGCCTTCGGCTATAGGCTACAGTCTTTAGCTAACTTTTAAATTTTCCCTAACGGGAGCTGTCAGGTTCCCTTGGGTAATGGACAAGGTATTCAAAGATCCGCCTTCGCTTTTGGCTATAGGCTACAGCCTTAGTTAATTTTTTGTTTCGTTTAACAGGAGCAATCAAGTGGTCTTAAGCTTCATCTTGTTGTAAAGTACGGAAGTATAGTACAGTACCGACGAGGACTATACCCATCAGCATAAACGAGAGTGCGGAACCGAAGGGCCAATCCCGTGCTGTTTTGAATTGTCGTTCAATCACATTACCAATATAACTCACCTTTCCACCACCGAGGATGTCAGGTGTCAAAAACGCACCGACCGTTGGAATAAAAACCAGCATTGATCCAGCGAGGATACCGGGAAGACTGAGCGGCACCGTCACATGCCAAAAAGCACGGCGTGGCGACGCGCCTAAATCCTGTGCCGCTTCCAACAGCGACATATCTAATTGTTCCAATGCTGCATAGAGTGGGAGTATCATAAATGGTAGGTATCCGTAGATGAGACCTATCTGCACCGCGAGCGGGGTGTTCAGTAACTCTAACGGTCCCGAGTTCGGGAACACAGTCCCCAAAAGACTGTTCAAAAGTCCCTCCGTGCGTAAGATGAGTATCCACGCATACGTCCGGATGAGGAAGTTTGTCCAGAACGGGACAACGACGAGGAGCAGTAAAATATTCCGGTGTTTCGGTCTGTAGCGTGCGAGGTAGTAAGCGAAGGGATAACCGAGTAGCAGACAGACCGCCGTACAGACCAATGCTGTAGACACCGACCGCCAGAGGATACCGAGATAGAGTCCATCAAACAAGCGTCCATAGTTTTCCAGTGTAAAGATCCAGCGCACGCCGCCGTAAGTTCCGCGCTCTAAGAAACTATAGATAAACACTGACACCAATGGCAGCAAAAAGAAACAGAGAAGCCAAAAAACAATCGGGAAGAGGAGGACAAAGAGATGATAATTACGACGCATATTCGGTCATTTCGATCTTCATAATTTTCTGCACGTTTTTAATTGATTTGTAGATGAGTCTTTTGTCCTGATCAAGTTCGTTTGCGATTTTATAGAACACTGTTGCTGTGTCAGTGTTTCCATCAAATTCATGTATCACCATAAGTTCCCAGATTTTCTTTCGGGTATCCGCAGCATTTTTAGCGGCGTTAAGCATCTGTTTGATCTGTTCCATTGAGATGGTAATTTGGTGGATCGGGTAATCTTCGTTTAATATCGCAATAATCTCGTCAAGTTCCGGATTCTCCCAGTTTTCAAAGGCTTTCAGGATGGTCGCCCAAATCACAGTAGCACTCAGCTGCGTCTGTGTTTGTGCCCAATGCACTTGTTCAATTTGGTGAGGTTTGCACTTATACGGACGGATTTCGGAAGTATCTTTAATTTTTACATACCAGATTTGGTCAACACGGGGATTGAAGAAACGGGAAAATTGCTGCGCCTCCCACACAATAGATCCGATGTCGCTTCCTTTGTTGCGATTACAATATGAACACGCGTAGGCAAGATTACTTTCTTGGGTAGAGCCACCATGTTTCTCGCTAAGAATGTGGTCTATTTGACAACCAAAGTAAGTATCTTCTTCACGAATCAGACAGTATTCACAAAGGCTTTTAGCGCGGGCCCTAACCAACTCTCGTAAGGCAACAGGGATATAAGTCTTACTCATTTTTTAAATGGTGTCGGGCGCGAGATTTAGCGAGCCGCATCAGGTGTTCAAGTTGCAAACAGTGATTGAGTTCTGCAGTTTCTTCAGAGGTGAGTCCAGTCGTCTTTTCGCGGTGGATGAGATCTGCAAGACGCTCCTTTGCCGCCTCGGATGGACAAAAGTTTATTAAATTTTCGGGGGTTGTCCCTGCTGCAATAAAATCAACGATTTCTTGGTATGCAGGTGATATGTACATTGAATTCTCCTTATATGTTACAGCTGGCCTTCAATCCATTCATCGTCGTGGTGTAGATTATAGATAAGCCCTTCGTTTTTTTCGCACTGAATTTCGGAGTATTACGTGCGTTCTTTCAAGCGTGCGAGCTCTGCTTGGAGTCGCTCGACTTCGGCTTCAGCCTTCTCTGCTCTGGTTTTCAGCCATTCTTGTGCCCGTGGATTGTAAAGTGTAAGACCATCTTCCGTTAAATGGAAATTCAGATCCAATATCTCCGAACGAATCCCGCCATCACTGTCTGGAGCGATCTCAACATACGTCCCCGCAACAAGTCGAAACCCCATCAAGGGCGAGGGGAGGTGCCTTCTATCCGGATCGTAGAGAAAATAGTCTGGGATATTCATACGTGCGTAGAGTGCCATCTTTTCATCTAAATCGTTCCGATAGGTCCTTTTGCTGGAAAACTCCATGACGAAGTCTGGGGGTTTTCCCTCTTCCCACACCTTATAGGTGCGGCGGAACTTCTGTCCGAGCCCGAAAGCCACAAGAATATCTGGAGAAACAGCCGTACGCATCGGTCCCTCTATGTCATACATCATAATATTCCCAGAAATATAGACTTCTGGGTTCTGCGAAAAATAGGTTTCGATCATATCCTGTATACGCTTTATCCAATAAAGGTGGAGGTCCGTATCAGCCATAGGTTTACCATCCGATTCGGGGTAGAGGTCTGTCGTTTCTGTAGGGGCATAAGGCATATTGTGTTTGTTTGTAGAGGTGTTCATCTATATTCTCCCTTGCCGTAGCGTGAGATGCATGTCTGTTCTTGCGCCGGGGTGTGAGATGTTATTGAAATAGCAGAGCCTTAATATACACAATAGTGTAGCAAAAAAGAACGCCGCTGTCAAATTTTAATTTTACGGAACTTACCCTATTTTTGTTTGACTACAGATGGAAAATAAGATAGACTATTTTTAGTTTTTGAACACAATTTTTAAAAAAGGAGATACACATTGGAAAAAGTACGCGAACTGGTTTCCCTCTTAGAAACCGGCATTGAAGAATATGACACACAGCTGAAAGTCTTGCAGTCAGAACGACTCAAATATATTCGGCTCTCTATAACAGACGGGTTCGGTACGGAGGACGGCGACTCCAAAGAGTCGTGGCTGCTTCATCTCAAACAACTCGAAGATTCACTCACACTTAGACGGAGGACCATACAACAGGCAATCGTGGAAACCGCCGAAGATATTCAGAAAGAGGAAAATGCATGATGCTGAGATTTCTGTCTCCTAATATAGGAAAATGTTTGAAGTATACACTGCTGTTGGTATGGTGTTTTGCTGCCGCATCAGGCTGGTCACAAGAGATAGACAACGCCGGAATCCTTGAAGAAGCGATTCAGCATCAGAATTTAGGGTTGGCATACCTTGAAGAGTCACAGCCCACAAAAGCAGTCGAGGAATTCACGGCACTTATAGACTTGCTTCCTAACGAAGCGATCGGTTATGGGAACCTTGCTGTCGCACACTTACGTCTACAAGCGGCAGATACCGCTGAATTGTGGGTGAAACGCGGTATCGCTGTCGCACCGATGGAGAGTCAATTACATTTCATTTTGTCCGAAGTCTATCAGTTGCAAGGGAAAAGCGATTTGGCAGTTGAGGCAATGAAGGAAGCCGTACGATTAGCACCCGATGAATTGGAATTTCGCTACAAGTTGGTACGGCACTACCTTGGACAACGAAATGACCCTGAAGCACAGCAGGAGGCTGTTCAGCATCTTCAGGAACTCCATTACCGATCGCCTGTGAATATCGTTGTGCTGATGAAATTGACACTCGGATTGTTAGCACAAGAGGAATATGAAGAAGCTGGAGACCTCAGTCAGAAACTACAAACCCTTTTAGGCGATACGGACGCAGAAAAACTCGAATATCTCACACAAGGGATAGCGGCAATAGAACAAAGAGACCTAAAACTCGCTACACGTAATATCCGAATTTTTGAGAATTTGCATCGGGCAAGCCCGCGCTATCAGCAAGGTATCGGCGAATTGGTGACTGACATCCTTGGGCATCCGATAGAGACGTTTAGTGCAGGGTTTAGGGCGCGAATCGTCGCTAAAGAGAGCCTACCGATTGATGTGGAATTTGTGGATGTCACTGAACAACTCGGACTTGCCAATGTGAATCCACCTTCAGATTTCAAAACACCCGTTTCCGTTATCCTTACGGACTACGATAATGACGGAAATCTGGATATGCATACCGTCGCGAACGGTTTTATGGTATATCAGAATATGGGAGAACAATTTGATCCTATTAGCACATACGTAGCGGACCAAGATACCCATATAGCTGTTGCGGATTTGAATAAAGATGGGATACAAGAGTTTCTATTGCAAACTGCTGACGGAATCCTATATTTCTCGGAAACTGCAGAAGATAATGAAGGCACAGTTCCCATTGTCTCATTCTTATATGAATATGAAAAGCAGGCAACAGAGATAGGAGTCCTCCATCCTGTCGATTATGATCATGACGGCGATTTAGATCTCTTTACAACCGGTGCCACCATGTATCGGAATAACGGCGATGAAAACTTCACCTTTACCGATGTTACGGAGCAGACGTTTGTAAATCCAGTTCAACAACCAGCCCCTGCCGAGGCATTTTCCGCTGATTTCGATGACGATGGCGATATAGATATTCTTGCCATACACCGCGAAACCGGATGCACACTCTACGATAACCTTCGTCAAGGAAAACTCCGCGCTGTCTCTGATGAGACAGGCATTCCGCAGGATGTGCATTATACTGCAGGGGTTATCGGTGACTACGACAACGACGGAGACATTGATATTTTCCTATCGACAGCAGATCATATCTACCTCTACCGTAATAGAGGAGACGGAAGTTTTATGGAGGACCCGCGGTTAGAGGCAGGTGTCCGTGATCTGTCTCCTTCGTTGCTGAAAAACATAGATTACGATAACGACGGATTTGTTGATCTCTGGGTGAGCGGTGAAGATGGGATGTTTCTGTTCCGAAACGATGGGACTGGACAGTTTATGGAACCGTATCCACTGATAGAAAACGTTACAGCAGCAGGATGTGCGGTTCTCCAGAACGCTACTGCCGGTGCCGTGGGTGATTACGACAATGATGGCGATCTCGACCTCTTTTTCATCAACAATGAAGGAGAACTTCGGGCATTACAAAATAACGGTGGCAACCAAAATAACTGGATACAGGTACGGTTGGAAGGTATCACTACTGGGAGCAATAAGGTGAATAGGGACGGCATCGGATCGAAACTGGAGGTGAAAGTCGGCGATCTTTATCAACAACAATACGTATCCGAGCAGGTCTCACATTTCGGGTTAGGCGCGTTTGACAAGGCGGACATTGTGCGTGTTGTCTGGACGAACGGCGTGCCGCAGAACGTCATCGAACCGCAGGCGAGACAACAGATTCGGGAGAAACAGATACTCAAAGGCTCCTGTCCGTTCCTGTACGTCTATGACGGTGAGAAATACGAATTCGTCACCGACCTCCTCTGGCGTGCCCCTTTGGGTCTTGTCACGTCAATGGGGTTCGTCGCACCTGATGAGACACGGGACTTCGTGAAAATTTCGGGGACACAGATACAACCGAAAGATGGTAAGTATTCGATTCAGATTACGGAAGAACTGTGGGAAACTGCCTATTTTGACGAAGTGAAACTGATCGCAGTGGACCACCCATCAGGAACCGACATCTTCGTAAACGAGCAGTATGTTCCGCCGCCGTTTGCCGAATTCAAGGTTTACGGTGTCAAAGAGAAACTGCACCCACAATCTGCCGTCAATCATCGCGGTGAAGATGTGTCTGATGCGTTAAAAGTGTTTGATTACCATTATGCCGTTGAGCACGCACCCGGTCCCTACCAAGGCGTTGTCGAACCCCACGCCATTATCCTTGACCTCGGCAATATCCCCAACAACACACCCGTGACGCTGTTCCTCAGTGGTTGGATATTCCCGACAGATACGAGTATCAACGTTGCCTTGTTCCAAAATCCCGAAATTAGTCCCCGTTTCCCGTCGGTTGCCGTTAAGGACGCGACCGGAGCATGGGAAACTGTGATTGATATGATTGGGCTGCCAGCAGGGAAAAACAAAACGATTACCATTGATTTAACTGGCAAATTCCTATCGGATGATCGGCATGTTTGGATTGAAACCGATATGCAGATTTATTGGGATACAGCGTTTTTCACCGTCGGCACGCAAGACGTACCGATAGAGATGACAACGTTGAACCCGGATAGCGCGGATCTGCACTACCGCGGCTTCTCCGAGATGTACCGTCCGAACGCACATGCTCCACATCTGTTTGATTACCAGAAAGTGACGACGGATGCACAATGGCGCGATCTTGCAGGGTATTACACGCGCTACGGTGATGTCAATCCGCTATTGCAAGAAGTTGATGATATGTACGTTATCCTGAATGCGGGAGATGAAATCACAGTGGAATTTGATGCCTCGCGCTTGCCTGCCCTCAAGCCTGGATGGGTGCGCGATTTTATCCTCTATAGCGACGGATGGGACAAAGATGGCGACATTAATACACTCACCTCACAGACAGTTGAACCGCTGCCGTTCCACGGGATGTCTGCCTATCCGTATCCGGCTACAGAGCATTACCCAGATAGCGAAGCGCATCGCCGGTATCAACTTGAATACAACACACGCCGCGTGGAACACCGTTTACCGCCGTTATCAACAGGAGAAAAACCGTGAGAATGAAACACGTACTTGCTACTCTCATTCTGTTGTCAATCTATACTGTATGCCTCGGTAACGCGATGGCCGAAGTCTCTCCACAATGGAATTTACCGAAAGGGGCAAAAGCACGGCTCGGCAAAGGTTGGATAACCAGCATTAGTTTTTCACCAGATGGAACTCGAATTGCAGTTGCCAGTTCTACCGGTATCTGGATCTACGATGCACACACGGGCGATGCGCTTACAATGCTTCGTGGACATGAAGCTGGAGTGATTTCCGTGGCATTCTCTCCGGACAGCAAAACGCTCGCAAGCGGTGGATATGGCGACATTTTGCTCTGGGATATTAATACCGGTAAAACCCTAAAATCATTCAAAGGGCACAAAGGACGGGTCGGAGTCGGAATTTTAGACGAGGGCAAAACTCTCCTCAGTGTTAGTAGTGATGGGTTAGTCCGATTATGGAATATAACTACAGGGCACGAAAAAAAAGTTTTCCACTTAACACCTTCATCCAATATCAGTAAATTTCTTCTGGCTCTTATTGGCAGAGAAGTTAGTTCATGGCATCTGCACATTGGTAAAATTGATGAAAACGGCATTATGGCACTCGGTTACAGGAACGGCATAGTTCGCTTGAAAGATGCCACTACAGACAGACACTTAAAAACTCTTAGGGGACATAGAGATACCGTCAATAACTTGGCAATTTCACCCGATGGGACTCTCCTTGCAGTCCATATTTTTAACGATCCAGTCCGACTGTGGGATATAACTACAGGTCGTCAAATCAAAACCTTGAGTAGACATGTAGGCTTAGGCGGTATGTTCGCGTTCTCAAGAGATGGTAAAACCTTTATTTGCCAAACTTCGTTTAATGGGATTGAGTTATGGGACGTTGATACAGGAACCTTACGCGCGACACTTGGTGAACGGACAGATGAAATTGGGACTTTGGCATTTTCTCTGGATGCTAAGACATTCGTAGGTGCGAACTCAGAAGACGGCTCCATCCGATTCTGGGACGCGAATACCGGGGAAGAGTTGTCCGTTCTTACAACAGGACACACAGATGGGCTAAATGCATTGGCCTTCTCACCGGACAGCAGCACCTTGGCGGCTGGGTATGCCAAAACCGTCGAGTTGTGGGATACGAATGCTCTCACCTTGCGCTCAGAAACCATAGAACCCACAGATGAACTCATTACTCTGGTATTTTCACCAGATGGTGGGATAGTAACCAGTGCCGGAGATTTCACATTCAGAAAACAAAAACGTGATGGATTCAGCAAAGAGAGTGTGAAAGGCAAGTTAAGTTTGTGGGACGCGGAGACTGGACAAAACCGATCTGTCTTTCCTATTGAATCACATAAAGGAGAGGCACCGGTGCTTCCAGGACAGAAAGATATTAGTTCGTCCTCTGGGGCAATGGGTGGATATGCGCGCATAATGGATACAAAAACGGCAAACGGTATTAAAAAGTACGTCAAGTATCAGAACAACGGGATAGTAGCGTTTTCGGGAGACGGTTCTATGATCGCCGCCGCTCAAAATTCATCGCTGGTTACTCGGGACGATCAGTTTTCCATACTATTATGGAAGGTGTCTTCTCGGCAGTTGCAATTTACGCTTAAAGGACATAACGGTGAAATTAAAGCGTTAGTGTTTACTCCTGATGGCAAAACACTCGCAAGCGGAAGTAAAGATGGCACAATTCGGCTATGGGATACAACCACCGGAAACCAAATCATCAGTTTTGATTCTGATTTGAGTACAGCCTTGGCTTTTTCCGCCGATGGCAAAACACTCGCAAGCACGCATAACAAAGGCATCAAGTTATGGGATATAACGACTGGTAGTGAACTTAGAACCCTAAAAGGTGATATCGGCATCTGCTATGCCTTAGCATTCTCCGCAGGTAGCAACATTCTTGCAAGTGGTAGTCATGATGGGACGATTCTGGTCTGGGATGTTGTTACAGGCAGTCAAGTAGCAACGCTGAAAGGGCATAGCAATTGGATTAAAGCACTTGTCTTTTCATCTGATGGCAAAACACTCGCGAGTGGCAGCGAGGATGGGGTAATATTTCTCTGGAACGTTCCGCAGTAAGGATTTTATTCTTTTATCAGTGACATTACGACTCTGACTGTTGTGAAATAGGTGCGACTTCGTCTCTGATTCGACGCAACGGGATATACAAGCAGAGCGTCGCGATGACTAAGATGCCTGCCAGAACGATGTACGGGTAGGCATCTTTTGCATAGAGCCAACCACCGAGGAGCGGTCCCAAAATCCGTCCTAAACTTAAAAATGCGTCCATAATACCGATAGCAGCACCTTGACCGATCTGCGTCTGCTTGGAAATCCATGAGGTATTTGTTGGACGGATTAACTGATTACCGATGCCAGTAATGGTGAGATACACTGTGAGCGTCGCAAAAGAGTAGGCTTTAAGCAATAACACCATACCGACGGCGTTGAGCAGCAAACCGGTGAGAACAATGCGCCGTTCTCCAAACTTATTGATTAATCTACCGAGCAATCCACCCTGCAATGGCACCACAATCGCACCCATGACCATGAACATCCACCCCATCTCTCGCTCTCCGTAATTCCATTTGTCTTCAATGAACAGCGGAAAAGTCATCTCCAATCCTGCGAAACTGAAGGTTGAGAAAAATGCGACAAAAAATAGGGGGGTAAGTGGCGATTTCAAAGTCGTCTGACGAAATATTTCACGCGGAGAGACCCATTCGTGCCGTTCTTCGTGTTCCTCGCTTGTGAGACCTTTCTGGAGCGATTCTGGCAGTAAAATGAGGGCGAAAATAAAAGTAAGTAGCGACAATCCGCCTGCCACAAAGAACGGCATATCGTGGCTGCCCATAACACCACCGATCGCGGGTCCGAGGATGAAACCGAGTCCCATCGCTGCCCCCATTAACCCCATACCTTTGCCGCGTTCTTCTGATGTGGTTATATCGGCAACATAAGCCATCACACTCGGTAAGACTGCAGCGGAGGCGATACCCGCAGCACTGCGTGCGGTAAAAAGCCACACGTAATCCTTTGCCAGTCCAAAGCCGATTAAGGCAGCGGTGTTGCCGAGCAATCCGAGCAGAATCGCAGGTTTCCTGCCGTGTTTGTCCGATAGCCTTCCCCAGAGCGGGGCAAACAGCAGTTGCATCCCGGAGTAGATGGACATCAGTATCGCAATTTCAGTAGTGGTCGCTCCAATTTCTTTGGCGTAATAGGCGAGGTTCGGAATGATGATGCCAAACCCAAGCATCACGAAGAATAGGGTTAAGAACAGGAGAAGCAGTTTTGTTTTTTCCATCTAAGATGAACGCGAAAATCCGCGATAGTAAATCCGTACCTTTTCCGCTCCAGTAGATTGTGTGCTAATGGTGAGATCCAAGGAGCGATTCGAAATATAATATCATTCATTATAACAGGTTTAAGGGAAGTCATCAATATAAAAAACCAGATAGCCGATGAGACTTGTCACTGTCAAGGTTCGCAATTGTTCCGCGTTATGATGACAAAATCCTGCTATGAAAAAGTGCAATTGGAGTCACACTAATTGGAAAATTAAGTATGGAAATTTTAGCAGATTTTTGGTATTATTTTAAGGACAGTTTCATCGTCTTAATGCATTTAATCATCAAACTAAAATATTGGAGGAAAGATGGCGACCGAATTTGTGCATCTACACAATCACAGTGAGTACAGCATGCTTGATGGCGCGTGCCGTATTCAAGATATGGTCAATTGGGCTGTTGAGAACAGTATACCTGCTGTCGCACTCACCGACCACGGCAATATGTTCGGTGCGTGGGAACTCTACGATAAATCGAAAAAGGCAGGGGTCAACCCAATCGTCGGTTGTGAGGTGTACGTCGCACCCGGTGACCGACGAAAACGCGGCAAGGAGCAGGGAGGTCCCTACCACCTGACACTCCTCGCAGAGGATGCAACCGGTTACCAGAATCTCCTTAAACTGGTATCACTCGGATATACAGAAGGTTTCTACAGCAAACCGCGCATTGACATGGAAATCCTACGCGAACACCATCACGGAATTATTGCACTCACAGGATGTATCCAAGGGCAGGTGCCACAACTCCTCTGCTCAAGCAGACGAGAAGAAGGTGTCCAAAACTTCAAAACATTGATGGAAATCATGGGCGAACGGAACCTATACGTTGAAGTCCAGAACCATTATATTGATAAAGAACTTGAGGCGTATCCGATAATGGTAGAACTTGCGAAAGAGTTCAACCTGCCGATCGTCGGGACCAACGATTGCCACTACCTCCGAAAATCCGACCACGAGATGCACGATGTTCTGTTGTGTATTCAGATGAAGAGAACCGTTAACGATCCGCAACGGATGCGTTTTGACAACCATTTCTACTTTAAAAGCGTTGACGAAATGCGGGAAGCACTGAAGGACTTTCCGCCGGAAGCCATCAGCAATACACTTGAGATAGCGAATCGGTGTAACCTTGAACTCGATTACGGTGAGAGTCTGATGCCGAAATATGAGGTGCCAGAAGGTCATACAAACGATAGTTATCTCAAGGAGTTGTGCTATCAAGGCTTGCGCGAAAAGTACGGCGATTTGTCCGATGAAATTCGGAAACGTCTCGACTACGAACTCGATATCATCAGCAAGACTGGCTATTCAGGCTATTTCCTTATCGTGTGGGACTATGTGAAATACGCGCACCAACAAGGTTATCCGCTCTCCGCACGCGGCTCCGCTGCAAGTAGCCTTGTCCTATATGCGCTTGATGTAATTGCTTTCAATCCGATGGACTACGACTGCCTTTTTGAACGGTTCCTGAACCTTGAACGTATCAGTCCACCGGATATTGATATTGACTTCGCCGATCGCGCCCGTGAACACGTTATCGATTATCTCGTCAAAAAATATGGCGAACCCTCTGTCGGTAAAGTTGCAACCTTTGCAACGTTAGGTGCAAAAGCTGCCATCAAAGATGTCGGACGCGCCCTCGAAACGCCGCTTGATGACGTTATCCGATTAACAGAACTCATCCCATCAATACCGGGTATAACAATTGATGAAGCCTTGGAGCAGGTGCCTGATTTTCAAAAACTCGCTGAAAATCCTGAATATCGTGAACTCATGGACCTCAGCAAATCCGTTGAAGGTATGAAACGGCACGTCTCGTGCCACGCCTCAGCAATCGTTGTCTCAAACGGTCCATTGAATGATTACGTCCCGCTGTTCAAGGATAAACACGATCAAGTCGCCACGCAGTTTGAAGGTAAAACCGTCGAAGATGTCGGTATCGTCAAATTTGATTCCCTCGGCTTGCGGAGCCTTACTGAGATTTACGATTGCCTCCAGATGATTAAGACAAATCGCGGTAAAGAGATCGAGTTAGACGAAATCCCATTTGATGATAAAGAGACTTACGCGCTCCTCAGCCACGGGTTGATTGACGGATTGTTCCAATTGGAAGCCTCGGGGGGTATGTATCGGGTTGTGACGCAACTCCGGCCAGATAACTTTGAGGAGTTTTCGGCGATTCCGGCACTCTACCGCCCAGGTCCGATAGAAAGCGGTACGATGCAAAAGTTTATTGACCGCAAGAACGGGTTGCAAGAAGTTGATATTATACACCCATCGATTGAGGATGCCCTTAAAAACACTTACGGGGTTTGCATCTACCAAGAACAGGTGATGCAAATCGCTCGGGATATGGCGGGATTTACGCTTGGTGAGGCAGACATCCTCCGTTCCGCAATGGGTAAGAAAGACGAGGAACTGCTTAGAGCACAAAAGGAGAAGTTTATTGACGGGGCAACGAAGAACGATATCGCTGCAGAAGAGGCAAAAGAGGTATTTGAGTTACTGGAACCCTTCGCTCGCTACGCATTTAATAAATCGCATACCGTCGCGTATTCAATGTTAGCGTATCGGATGGCGTATCTGAAAACGCACTACCCACACGAATTCATGGCATCTATGATGACGGGCGAATCCGCAGCCGGGCACTCAGGAAAAATCATCCGCTATCGCACCGAATGTAAGAAACTTGCTGATTTTCTGGATGTGGAGATTAACCTGCTACCGCCAGACGTTAATAGCAGTAGGAGAGAATTCACCGTAGATGGAAACAATATCTGTTTCGGATTGGTTGCTGTAAAAGGGGTCGGTGACGGGGCAATAGATGCAATCGTTGAAGCACGGGAGCAAGGCGGTTCGTTCACATCTTTACAAGATTTCTGTGAACGCGTGGACATCAAACAGGTTAATAAACGCGCAATTGAGCATCTAATTATGAGTGGTGCCTTCGACGCACTTGAAGGACATCGTGCGCAGCACCTCGCAAGTTTGGATAGTGTCATGAAAGTGGCACAAAATGCGCAGGCGGATCAAGAACGCGGACAGGGAACTCTGTTTGATGGTGTTGAAGAAACACCCGCGAGGACGATAACGCTCCCTGACGTACCAGAATTCGATCCCTTAGAACGGCTTATGCAAGAAAAGGAGCAACTCGGCTTCTATGTTTCCGGACACCCACTTGAAGAATACAGCGATATCCTCGAAAACTATACAACCGCAAGTACGGGAACTTTGGAGGAGCATCGTATTGATTCCGAGGTTTTCGTGGCAGGTATGATAACAGAGGTAACCAATATCACCACGAAGAAAGGAGACGCTATGGCGGTCATTGGTTTCGAGGACTTGGAAGACACAATAGAGGTCGTCGTTTTCCCGGACACATACAAAAAGGCAGGTGAACTCGTCGAGGGTAGGGCAGTTTGGATTCGTGGCAAGGTCAATATTAAACAGAACGGCAGAAATCGGAGATCTGATGACGAACCGCAGGAAGAAAAACGCCAAATCCAAGCGGAGCAGATCGTAGACATCGCGACTGTTAGCCAGGATCAGACGACTTCACTTGAAGTCATAATCCCAGAATCCGATCTCGAAAACACCGAAAAATTGGAGGCACTCCAACAAATAGCCAGCGCGAACAAAGGTGAACTGGACCTGATTTTACGCCTCATGAGTCCTCGTTACGGTGAGGTTATTGCCAAGTGTGCTCAGAAATACAGTGTCGCAAACAAACCAGCGGTGATTGAACAGGTCGAGAAATTGTTCGGTGAAAATTCTGTTAAACCGAGCAACCGTACCATACGCTCGAATAAGAGAAACACCTCACAGATAGGTTTTGTATAAATTCGGTGGATACGCTTCGTCCACGCGTTCACTATATTACCAACTTGGCCCCGCACAAGGTAGATTTGGTTGCTCGGTAGTTTAATACGATATAAACTTTTAGGAATGGTGTTATAGATAAGGAGATTCATCTATTATGCAGTACCGTACACTCGGTAAAACAGGACTCAGCGTATCAGAAGTCGGGTATGGCGGCGGTAGAGTCCGTCCAGAACACGACGCGGCATCGCTTGTTAAGATGCTTCACTACGCAATGGACTGTGGTCTCAACTTTCTCGATACGGCTCCGGATTACGGGGGTGGTTATAGTGAGACCGTTATCGGTAAAGCTATCGCTGACCGTAGGGAATCGTGCATCGTCGCTACGAAGACGGAGGCGTACGATCCAGACGGTATCCAAGCAGATGTAGCGGGTAGCCTCCAACGACTCGGCACAGACTACATCGATGTCCTACAATTCCACGGTGGATGGTTCTATGCTGAAGAAACAGACCAAATCCTGAATCAGGGAGGATTGGAGACGTATCTTAAACTAAAAGCAGAAGGCACGGTTCGGTTCATCGGATTTTCTGCGGACGGTCCCTCTGGCGGCACTGAACAACTGATCGCAACAGGTGAATTTGATATGATACAGACCCACTATAATCTGATGTATCAGAGCACCTGTGATACTTTCGGTAGACGTGGCATCATTCCTGACGCTGTTGCCCAAGAGATGGGGATCGTGCTGATGCGTTCTACTACCAGCAACGCCTTCCAGAACCTCATGAAGCATTGCTTTCCGAATGAAATGGCGGACGTTGATGTAGACAGTTTTCTGCTGAACTATTCCCTCTCAAATCCGATGGTAAATGTGGCACTGATGAGTCTGCAAAGTATTGACGATGTGGATTGGACAAACGCCGTTTCGGACAATGTTGCGGCAAGATTGGACCTGCGAGCCATCCACGGTAGATAGTGATATCCAAACCCAGACTTTACCCGCATGCTGCTTCAAAGACGCGTAGATGGTTCTCACCGAGTACTTTTCGTATATCGTCATCGGAGTAACCGCGTTCGCTTAACCCTTCCGCGATTTTGATGAATTCGCTGGCATCTTTAAGTAAATCTCCGCCGCCATCAAAGTCCGAACCGATACCGACGTGGTCGATGCCTGCGATGTCAATAGCGTAAGCGATGTGGTTTAGCAGCTGCGCCAACGGTGGCATTTTCTGCCAACCGTCTATCGTGAGGAATCCTGGAACGAAAGTGATGCCGACAACACCGCCGTTAACCGATAAGGCTTTCAGTTGTTCGTTACTCAAGTTCCGTGAATGCCGACACAAGGTCTTGCAGTTGCTATGGGATGCGATGACTGGAGCGTCTGAGATCTCCAGAACATCCCAAAACCCACGCTCGCTGATATGTGAAACATCGACTAACATTCCGAGACGGTTCATCTCTTTGACTAACGCCATACCGAACCGAGTCAAGCCGCCGCCCATATCCTCTTCATCGTTCCCTGTTGATGCCCACGTGTTCAAGTTATGTGTTAAACCGATGGATCGGACTCCGAGCAGATAGAGTGAACGCAGAATATTCAGGCTCCGTTCAACTGCTTCGCTGTTTTCGATAACAAGGACCGCCGCGAGTTTACCGGCTGCTTTCGCTTCACGAATATCACTCGCCTTGCGAGCGATGCATAAGTCGTCAGTATTCGCCGTCACCTCTTCGTTAAACCAACCGAAAGCGTCCAATGCGTAAGCAAGATGGTTCTTCCATGCGCGCGTCACATCGACAGCAAAGAAAGCGGCATCAATTCCACCTTGTCGCATTTTTGGAATGTTGAGTTGAATACCAATCGCTTCTTCTTCAGGCGGCACGCGACCGCGGAGATAGGTGATAGTGCCGACGGGATCCATCGGGTTTTGGACGTTTTCATCAGCAAAACTGACGTTCCCGTGACGAATGTGTGCCACAATTGCATCGTTATGCGAATCAATCACGAGTGCCTGCTTATGCAGTTCTGAGATTCGCTTATCTGTCTGTTTTTCTCTGTTTTTCTGTTCCATAGTCCTCAAGTTTTAATCCATTACGGTTTGTATCGTTCGTTCGGCTATATCAGGTGTAATCCGTAACGTTGTCGCGACAGTGTACGGCAGTTCATGTTGCTCAACGTAATCGGATAAATTGACAAGCGTTTCAACAATTGTCTCGCGGGCGATAGCTGTCGGACGATAGTTAATCTGCAAACGCTCTAATGTATCACGGTATTGCGTCCACGGTTGTGATTGCAGTGCAGCCATTAGTAAAATACCGAGTCCGACCAGTTCACCGTGTAAAATCTTTCCAATGCTTGCTTGTGGTAAATAATTTTCAATAGCATAGACAAAATGGTGTTCACTTCCTTCTTCAACACGGCTATGTCCGCATAGATTACAGAGTTGTACCTCCATACAGAGTAAATCGAGTAGAATTTTCAATCCTGTAGGTGTACCGTTGCCGATCTCTGTTGCGTTTTCCAGAAGCGTTTGGAGAAGAGTCTGCCCTATAGCGATTGTCTGTGGTGTAATCTGTTGACCAGAAGGGTTTGCGCCCATCTCCTCTGCTTTTTGCCAGTCCCAAAGTGCTGTTGCAATTGAGAGGACATCCGCTGCCCCGCTGGCTCGCATTGTAGTTGGAGCGTTGCCCAACATATCCATATCTATGATAACAGTATCTGGTGTTTTCGTAGGAAGATAGCGGACACATCCATTTTCTCTAACACCTGTTGCATCTGTGAGAAAAGCATCCGTTGACAAGATAGTCGGTAGCGCGATTAATGGCAATCCATTTGCGGAGGCAACGTACTTAGCAGTATCGATTGCCAAACCGCCGCCAATTCCGTAAACGACTTCGCCTTTACACATTTCGGCAAGCGTCGCCATAGCCGCCTCTGTGTTACCCGTAACGTAGATAAGTTGGGACGGATTTATACCGATACCTTTAACCACCTGCCATGCAGGTTCTGTGGTCAAAACGATTGCCTCGTGCCGTTCTTTAACATCGGCAAACGCGCATCTCACAATGTATGGCAATCGTCCAATTCTTTCGTCATAGCAACCATTTAACAACATTAGAATCCTCTGGTCTTAATTCATAGACAACGGTCGTTCAATGAGATAAATCTGTAGCACCGAAAAAATGGTGCTTCGGAAGTGTTGACAATTTTTGTATATCCATATATATTATTCAAGCCAAATATACAGAGTGCCATTTATAATGAAATTGAAGACTTATTATGCCATTTTTCAGGCGAATTTTGAAACCGAAATTTGATTTATATCGTTTTTTGATGTAGTTGACATTCTAAGAAAAGTGAGTGGTTCTCCTGAATGAAATTTGGCACCTCCCAAGATATAGCGCGCGACAAGTCTTCTTATTTTCTTAACGATAAGCAGCTCGGACGATACAAAAAAATGCAATTTGCAGTAAAAACGGATACAGGCAAGATCCGCGATAGGAACGAAGACCTATACTATTTCGATGCGCAGCTCCAGTTGTTTGCGATCGCTGATGGTATGAGCGGACACGAACGCGGTGATATCGCGAGTCGCATTGCTCTTGAAGTTATTCAGGAGTGGGTAGAAACCCAAGCATCTCCGCAGATCGATTTAGGACCTATGAAAAGACTTGGCGTTCTGCGCGATCTCGCAGAGGAGGCGAATCAGCGGATCTATACCTCTGTTGAGAGCGAGAATAAAGGTCGCGGAATGGGCACTACGCTCACTGCCGGTTTTATTACGTTCAGTTACCTCGCCTACGTTCATGTTGGTGATAGTAGGCTCTATGTTCTACGCGATGAAAGACTGACACAGATAACAACAGACGACTCCATGGTTCAAAAAATGGTCGAAAAAGGTGAGATAACGCCTGAAGAGGGACGGGTCCATGAGAAACGGAACATCATCACACAGGCGATCGGTTTGAAACCGACAGTTCCTGTCAGTGCTGATGCCTACCCACTTGTTCCCGGAGACATCGTTCTTGCCTGTACCGACGGTTTGCACGACCTAATTATTGATGATAGCGAGATCGCAGACATTATTTTGCAGGCTTCAGACCTCCAAGAAGCGTCTGAGAATCTCGTCAACAAAGCCCTCGATTATGGCGGCACCGATAACGTCACTGTCTTACTCGTTGCTGTCGATTAATCAATTTGCGCCTATTTTTCCCCACAGCTTGCCAAATATCCTCGGCAGACCTATAGTCCACCGATATCCACTACGTATCCGACTCGCTTTCTGTCTGTTCTCCAAAGACTAAGGTGCTATCTGGGTCTAATTCTTCTTCGATTGCTTCTATATGTGCAGGGATTGTTAGTTCTGGCAGTTCGATCTGTTCGGCTTCAGCCCATAACCGTTCGAGGTTATAATAGGCGCGTCTTTCAGAAAGAAAGATGTGGACGACAAAATCGACGTAATCTAAGAGTATCCAATCCGCCTTACGTTCCCCTTCTTGATGCCAGGGTTTCTGTTCCCAGTTGTTTTCAAGTTCTTCGAGAACGGCTTGTGAAATACCTTCAACCTGAATGTCGGAGGCACCGCTGAAGATTGCGAAAAAGTCTGTGAAGCCGTCGAGTTCACGTAAATCGAGAATAACGCCATCTTCGGCGCGGCGGCTCATCGCTGCCGAGGCTGCTGCTTTCACTATATCTAATGTATTTGTTTCTGTTCTCATTATAAAATTCCTCTATTTCTCAACATACGCCAACGTACTGTTGTAGGTATGAAGTGTATTCGGATGGATCATGACACCTTTTTCAAGGAGATGTTCAATCTTGGCATGAGCAACGTGATGGACGGCACGCACCAAATCCGTGTATGCGAATTTGCGGACTAAATCGACTGTCCTGTGTGTCCGTCTGGGTTCCGCAAAGTCTGCTACATATAAGATTCGTGAAATAATACCCATAGATGGATGTCCGGTTGTATGGTTCCGAATCGCTTCGAGTATCTCCAACTCGGTTACTGCGAACTTCTCGATAGCCAACTGTACACCGACGAGTGGATGCAGGAGCGACGGATTTATCTTTTCAATCGGGTCCAAGCGAATTTCATAACAGCGGACTGCGTTATATAATTCCTTAGCGTTCATCCATTTTGCACTATCATGTAAAAGTGCCGCGAGACTTGCCTGCCAAGTGTCTGCTTTGTGGGTATTAGCTAAATCAACCGCCATCTCTTGTACGGCGAGCACGTGCTGAAGACGTTTTTTACTCAGTTTATCTGAAAGATACTGCTGGATTTCGATTGATTTCGGGTGTGCCCGGAGTTCTGTGAGTGTCGTGTCCATCGGATTTTAATCTATCTTCGTTAGTCTTTCTCGTCGTCAATGTCAATCCCTAATTTTGCCAATTCTGCGAGGAGTTCACGTTCGGTTTCAGACAGAATTGTGTCTGGTGATACCGTCCGAATAGCGTATTCCTCGTTAATCCATTTTGAAAGGTCTGTTGCTTTACACCGTGCACTACAGAACGGAAAATTTTTCGGTAGAGGGGTCCCTTCTTCCCATACAAAATCATAAACTGTTCCGCACATACTACATGTATGTTCCATGTTTTTAAGGTCCTTGTCTTGAAAAGCGCGCTTTCCATACGAAGCGAAAGCATTGCGCAACCTGTTAAGGAAATCTCCTCAGGGACTGACAATGTGGCGTTGCTTCAGGGTTTCTATTTCTGCTTTGAGCGTCTCAATTTCTGCCCGTTGTAAGCTGTCTCGGATACTGCGCCTGTGTGCCAATATACCCCACACAGTTGCACCTATCGCAAGAATCGCTAAAGGTAAACCGATGCAGGCAATGATGATGTTATTTTGTCTGTCAAAATTCTTTTCAATCCTGTCAAAATTCTTTTCAACCCCCCCAAAACCCTTAACGACATTCTCTTTTAAATTCTGGAGGTCGGTTTTTATCACAAGGACATCTGCTTTGAGCTCAAAAACATCTGCTTTGAGCTCACGAACATCTGCTTTGAGTGTGTTATCCGCTTCTGACTGTGCATATAAAGGCAGCGCGATTGCATAAAGAAGTAGCAAGCAAAGTAAAATCGTTTTCATGGTGTCGTTCCTTATGTTCTGATGAATTTTAAACGGATATTTCCTGTTATTGATACAACCGATGCCGATGAATATAATTTTCGACAGTTTCTGGAACAAGATACCGAATTGAGAGCCGGTTCCGAACACGTTCACGAATCGCTGTTGCGGATATATCCACACCGGTTACCGGGAAGGTCGTGACCCGTTTTCGGACTTCCAGCGGCACTCGGTTCAGATCGTAATTCGGACGTGTCGTCGCAATCATAATACACTGTGCTAAGACCTCATCAAAGTCTCTCCAGACTTCATACTCGATGAGTGAATCCGCCCCGATGATCCAAGCCAATTCGGTCGTTTCTCCATAAAGTTTCTGTAGTGCTTTTAGCGTCTCGACAGTGTAAGACGGTCCGGCGCGCTCTAATTCTATCCGAGACACCTCAAAGTACGGATTCCCGACAATCGCTAAGAGTGCCATCTGATACCGATGTTCTGGTTCAATAATATCGGCATCTGCGACTTTGTGTGGAGGTCTGGCGGAAGGGATAAACAATATCTTATCGTAACCTAATCCTACGCGGACCTGTTCAGCACTTAATAGGTGTGCGTAGTGGATCGGGTTGAATGTTCCACCCATCACAGCAATTCTTTGGGTTGTTTTCAGCATCAGAATATCGGAGTATCCAGTGAATGCGAACTCGATAACGTATACCTCGTATCTGTCGTCTGTGCAGTTTAAAGTATACGGGTTTATACGAGAAAAGTCAATAGAAAAATCGAGGCGTTCTAACGTCCCTGGACGCGCGCCTTGTAGTCGTCATAACTCCGCTCAATCTGCTTTGCCGATTCTTCGGAACCGAGAAAATGTGAGCCTGTCAACACAACAGGTGGTTTCCCGCGTTCTGTCAGCAGTTCGGCAACACGGCATTTAATAGCGTTAACAATTGACAGTGTACCGATGCTGGACGTAGGTCCCACAGGGTATGCCAAATTCGGGATATCTACGACTGCATCCCCCGGCGGATTGCAGTTGTCGATTGTTAAGTCAGCGATCTCAAAAAGTCGCTTGCCAGAGCTGTGTTTTGAGGTAGATGAACGGCTATGTGCGATGGAACTTACTGCGATGACAGGCAAACCCTGTTTTTTCGCACCCATCGCCATCTCTATAGGTAGGACGTTGGCTCCAGAATTCGAGAATACGATCATAGAATCATGGGGACCAAAGGTGAAGTTACGTAAAATAACTTCTGCGTACCCTGAGATGTTTTCCAAAAAGAGTGCCTGGCGTTGCCCGTTACAACCGACGACCTGATTATGATATGTGACCGCCAATTCCACGATCGGAAAGAATCCCGGAAAACTGCCATAGCGCGGAAACATCTCTTCGACCGCCATTCGGGAATGCCCGGAACCGAATAGGTAAACGAGACCGTCTTCTGCTATTGTCTCGGCGCATATATCGGAGGCTTGCGCAATCGCATCGGTTTGTGTCGCTTCAATCTGTTTCAAAATCTCTTGTGCTGTTCGTAGATAACGTAGATAGGAAATACTCATAATGTTTTGTCTGTTCCAACCTCAGTCGCTTAATTAGTGTGATTTGTTCAATCCATATCGCCAAAATATCAATACCTATTGTATCACATTTTTGACCTATTCGCAATGCATTTTGGTAATAGTTGTCAGTACGGTTTTCTGCGAAAACCTTTCAGTTTCCAGTTAACAGTAACCCAAGTTGCTACTAACAAACTTTAAAGGTTCAAGGAGGTTTTCACGCACTTTCCTCACTCCGTAGGAGTGCTATGTCTATAGAAACTTTTTGTGTAAGCGTGTTTTCCTCTGGATTTTAAAGTTTGGAATCTGCTATAATTTCCTTGTATGTTGTGGTATACCTATATATTCCAAAGGGCGCGATCTGTCTGCCCTGAAAGAAAAGGAAATTTGTTTGTAAATGAAACATATAAAAATTCCGGGAGTTAGTAAAGATATCTCACATCTAATTTTGGGCACTATGTTGCTCTCACCTGTAAAATTCGATGATAGCACTGAGATGCTTGACGCATTTTTTGAAGTAGGTGGAAATGCTCTTGATACCGCACACATCTATGGTGGCGGCGATAGTGAGATGTTAATCGGTCTCTGGATGCGACAACGCGGAAATCGGGACGAGGTGTTCCTTATTGGTAAAGGCGGACACCCGCAAGGTAGCGTACCACGCCCGCGTCTCTCCCCGGAAGAACTCAAAGCCGATCTTGATGAAAGTATTACACGACTCCGCACTAACTATATTGACCTCTATATGCTCCATCGCGATGACCCTGGAATTCCTGTCAGGACTATTATTGATTATCTGAACGCGGAAATCGGTGCGGGACGTATTAGAGCTATCGCTGCTTCTAATTGGCAACCGCAGCGCATTATTGAGGCGAACACGTATGCCGAAGAAAACGGACTGGCAGGGTTTGTCTCTTGTAGTAACAATATTAGTCTCGCCGTGCCGATGGAACCGATGTGGGGTGGCTGCGTCTGTGTGGACGATGCTGCACGCGCATGGCATAAAGAGAGCCAGTTTCCGTTGATGCCGTGGTCATCTCAAGCGCGCGGTTTCTTTAGCGGCGCATTTACACCGGAGAACCGTGAAAACAGAGATATGGTGCGCGTCTATTACAACGATGAGAACTTTGAAAGACTCGCCCGCGCAAAGAAGTTAGGCGAAAAATATGGGTATTCCGCGATTCAGGTCTCTCTGGCATACTGTTTGCACATACCATTTCCAGTTTTTCCGGTTATCGGACCCGTAACGCTAACTGAATTGGATTCTTCCCTCGGAGCGAGGACGCTTGAACTCTCCGAGGCTGAGGTGGCGTGGCTCAACTTAGAAACGGAGGCTAACCCCCTATGATAGTTCGGGTGTTTTCTCTGCTGCTATGTCTTCAGCTTATTTTTCTCCCTCTCGGTTTTGTTCAAGATAGCTGAGGTGCCTGAAGCAATCCCGGGATTCCACGTAGCGGGATCAGTGAAGTCAGTTTGGCTTCAGGCGAGACGAAAAGATTTCAAACCACTGTCAGTATGATGCGCTGGTTTGACGCACAAGGTGGGCACTTAGAAACCAAAGGGATTTCTCCCGACGGAAAAGTGATAGATGTACCACTCCATCGACACCACGTTAAACTAAGCATCTTCCGGATTGATGTCGGATTGAAGTATCAACTCTCTTCCGAATGGGTACTTGAAGCGAATCTGCCCTACGAAACCAAAGCCCAAGCGGCGACACTTGAAGAGATTGATCCGGTCACCGCTGCGGAATCGGAAGCGATAATACGTAACCGCGACAATCACCATCGAAATGAGACTTACATCGGATTCGCCGATGCGGATCTTTTCTTAGGCTATCGGACGCAAGCACTGCTTAGAGAAAACGATTTTTTCATGGCACGCGTCGGAACGACGATTCCGTTCGGTAAAACCGAAGAGGACCCTTGGAAACTCGGCGATGCCGGACTTAAGCATCTCCATATACAATTCGGTACCGGGACGTTCAATCCGATTGCCGATTTGTATTATAATCTACCGATTTACAAAGGACTCCACGCGAGTGCCAGTATCCGCGGCAAATTGCCGTTCTATGAAAATAGCAAGACCTACCGCGGCTCGCGAGAGGTTACGTACACAGGGGGTTTAAGTTATCGGGTCAACGACTGGCTTTCGTTCCAAGCTGGATACCTCGGTTTTTATCAAGCTTACGCGTATTGGGCAGGTGAACGCGACATCAATACCGGACTCCGGTTTAGTATGGCATCGTTTGGGACATCCGTTGTAACACCTTATGATCTCCCTTTGTCTCTGGCAGTCGTACTTCCTTTGCACCAAGAGACACTCTATGATGATACGGACGCTTTACTCGATGGTGTATACAAGGAGAGTGATGCCTTTGAATTGGGTCCTTTGGTATCCTTAACAGTTCTATACGGATTTTAGGACACCGTTTTCGTTCGCGAAAAATGATGAGGCTGTCAAAAACGGCTCCACAACACAAGGAATTAGGTTTATGACATCGTATAGCAGATGTTGCATAGCACTCATAACGGTCGCTTTCTTAGTCAGTTGTGGTGTGCCGAACAATCCGTATCCGAAATCTGAACGGAACGAGGAAATCTACTACGGCACATTTATCCAAGAGCCGAAACACTTTGATCCAGCGGTCTCCTACAGTTCGGATGAATATAGGTTCATTCAACAGATTTATGAACCCCCTTTGCGATACCACTACTTGAAGCGACCTTATACATTGGTTCCATTGACTGCGGAGGCTATCCCGCAACCGCGTTATTACGATGCTCGCGAAAAGCAACTGCCATCAGATGCTCCCGCGGCGTCTGTAGCGCGCGCCGTCTATGAAATTCGGATACGTCCCGGTATCATGTACCAACCGCATCCGTGCTTTGCCAGAGCTGAAAACGGCGCGTTGCGATACCACGCCTTAGAAGAATCGGATGTGTCCGGTTTTGACGAAATCAAGGATTTTCCGATGATGGGGACGCGCGAACTTATTGCGGATGATTATGTCCACCAAATTAAACGGATGGCTGATCCGCGTCTCTCTTGTCCTATTCTCAGCACGTTGACCGATTATATCCTCGGCATGGACGCTTATTCGGCTGCCGTTGCGAATGGACAAGACGGTGCTTCGTTTCCGGGTGTAGAAGTCGTGGACCGGTATACCTATAGGGTTATACTCAAAGCGAAGTATCCGCAGTTTGTCTATTGGTTGGCGATGCCGTTCTTTTCACCGATGCCTGAAGAGGCGATTGGCTTTTACAATCAATCCGTTATGAAAGAACGGAACATCACGATTGATCGGTTTCCTGTGGGAACGGGAGCCTATCGTATAGAGACGCTCCTGGCACACAAGGAGATAGTTCTCGTCAAAAACGAGAATTTTCGGGTGGAACGCTATCCGTCAAGCGGTGAACCCGGAGATAGAGAAGCCGGACTCCTGGACGACGCGTGGGAGGTCGTGCCGTTTATACCGAAAGTTGTCTACAAATTAGAGAAGGAATATATTCCGCGATGGAATAAGTTTTTGCAAGGGTATTACGATAATTCGGGTATCTCCTCGGATACGTTTGACAGCGCAATCGCTTTCGACGAAACGGGGGATCCGAACACAAGTGAGGAATTGAAAGCGAAACATATCGTCCTGCGTACCAGCGTGGAACCGACGACTGTTTATCTCGCTTTCAATATGTTAGATGATACCGTTGGCGGGTATACACCGGAGAAACAGAAACTCCGGCAGGCGATTTCGATTGCTTTGAATTACGAAGAATATATTGAGATTTTCCGCAACGGACGCGGTGTGGTGTCACACAGTCCGCTACCCCCCGGTATCTTTGGTTATGAAGCCGGTGAGGCAGGTATTAACTCGTATCTTTATAACTGGGATGCAAGCACGAATCGTCCAGTGCGAAAGTCCGTTGAAGAAGCACGCCAACTCCTTGCGGAAGCCGGTTATGCCGGTGGGCAAGACCGTAAAGGGAATCCACTCATCGTCTCTTTTGACAATACATGGAACTCGGCGGGTGCCACGTCCCAATTGACATGGATGCGAAATAAATTGGAACAGATCGGTATCACAATGGAGAGCCGAACCACGGATTACAATCGGTTTCGCGACAAAGTGAAAAACGGAAATTTTCAGATCATCTATTGGGGGTGGCATGCCGACTACCCCGACGCGGAAAATTTCTTGTTCCTCCTCTACGGTCCGAACAGTAAGACACTACACGATGGCGAAAACGCTTCAAACTACGATAACCCTGAATACAATCGTCTCTTTGAAGAGATGAAAAATATGGAGAACTCACCGGAACGGTTAGCACGTATCCGTGAAATGAACCGTCTGTTACAGCGTGATGCGCCTTGGGTCTTTGTCTTTCACCCTGTTACTTTCGATCTGTCGCACCAGTGGCTGAAGAACAGTAAACCGAGTTCTTTAGGCGGAGGCAACTTCAAATATTTTCGTATCAATGCTGACCAGCGTTCGGAAAGCCGTCAAGCATGGAATAAGCCGATCGTCTGGCCCCTTTGGTTGTGTTTGGGGCTGCTAATTTTAGGCACAATTCCCGCTGCTATCACAATTTGGAAACGAGAAAGAGGGCCACAATAGACAGAAATGGTTACCTATATCGTCCGACGAATTCTTTATGCGATCCCAATCCTGATAGGCGTGAACCTCATCGTCTTTTTGCTCTTTTTTGTCGTTAACTCGCCTGATCAGATGGCACGGAAGATTCTCGGTGAGAAGAATATTACACAAGAAGATGTTGACAATTGGAAAAAACAGAACGGCTACCATCTACCCCTCTTTTTTAATGCTGAGGCATCTGGGGGTGGACATTTTACGGAGACAATCTTCTTTCAGAAAGCCGCGAAACTTTTCGTCTTTGATTTTGGGACATCCGATACAAACAATATTGACATAACCGCTCAGATTTCGCAACGGATGTGGGCAAGTCTCGCGATTGCTTTGCCGACATTTATGCTCGGACTTCTCGTGAACATTACCGTTTCAATGATTGTGGCTTACTATCGCGCAACTTACGTCGATTTCTGGGGCACAATCGTTGCTGTGACCGTTATGTCTGTCTCCGCTCTCTTTTATATCATCGGTGGGCAGTGGTTGTTTGGAAAGATGTTGCGTCTGTTTCCGATCTCAGGTTACGATTCCGGTGTAAACATGCTGAAGTTTGTAATTCTACCTGTGGTTATCGGTATCATCAGTGGCATCGGCAGCGGTGTCCGTTTCTACCGTACGATATTCCTTGAGGAGATAAATCGCGACTATGTGCGGACGGCACGCGCGAAAGGCGTAAGCGAAGCCGGAGTTCTCTTTAAACACGCACTCAAGAACGCAATGATCCCGATCCTGACGAATGTTGTATTGGCAATTCCGTTATTATTTCTCGGCAGCTTGGTGATGGAGGCGTTTTTCGCGATTCCGGGGTTAGGAAGTTTCACTATTGAAGCAATTCAGGCACAAGATTTCGCGATTGTGCGGAGCATGGTCTATCTCGGTTCTGTCCTATATATTGTCGGTTTATTGCTAACCGATATCAGTTATACCCTCGTTGATCCGCGCATCCGGTTTGGATAAGAAAGTCGAAGAATGATTTCACAAAATAGAAGTTATCAAATTATGCAAGGCGTGATGAGTCTCCTATTGGGATGTATTAGTATCGTCTTATTGGTTATGTTACGGCATTCAGGAGATTCGAGTGTCATCCTGATCTGCTTTCTGTTCGTAGGGATTACCCTAATTTTCTCTGGGGACTATCTTCTCAATCCGTTCAAGCTGCCGGTCACACCCCTGAAACAGGAACTCGCGAGCGATATTGGTCTCATCGCTTACGGTGTACTCTATTTCAGCATTGCGATGTCGAATCTACTGCAGCCGCGATGGTTCACAATCGGTTTGCCAGTCTTTTTACAACCGATTTGGGTACGACGCGGATTGGCATGCATCGGGATCGTCCTAATGGCAGCAGGGATTTACGGTATTTATCATCTATGTGTCGGTCAATTATCGGATGATCCCTTGGAATAAGAAAAGGCTCTGAGTACTCTGTATGCGAAACCTATCCGTCACGGGACCAATCATTTCGCGATAATCACGGCATAGCGGAGCGGTGTCTCGCCGACGTTACGTATCCCGTGCAGCACTTGGCAATCGACATGAACGGCTTCGTTGTCACTGACACGGTGCGTCTCTTCGCCAAACAAGACTTCCCCTTCCCCAGAAAATACGTAAAAAATCTCTTGTCCGTCGTGTGTATGTGGCGGGTGTGCGCGTTGTCCCGGACCAACTTCCGAGATGTGAAGATGCAGTTGATTCCTATCTGCACCTGTTTCAAAGATAAAGCGCTCAATGCCTTTAACGTCGTTTCTAATCTCTTTTTCCATGAGAATTTCTCCTTTTGATACGCCTTGTGAAATGGTATTACGCCAAAAATTTAGGATTAATGTAGCATTTTCACCAAGAATTGTCAATTTGCAAATCAAATCATAAGTTTGTGTAAATATTTTGTCAAAAATTAGACAGGACTTACGCAAATAGAGAAAATATTGGACATTTAGACGGAAAAAGTAGGAATTAACCCCCTAAATCCCCCTTATCAGGGGGACTTTAAGACGGAGTGCGTAAGTCCTATTAGAGTTAAAATGGTTATCATGAATAGTTATCTGATGGCTCAATCTCAAGTCCGAAACGGAGTTTCATGAATACGAAAAAGTTAGTCGTCGAATTTATCGGCACCTTCGCGCTGATTTTTGTTGGTGCGGGTGCAGTGGCAATAGATGTGGGAGGTTTGGCAGGTGCTGCGTTCGCTCACGGTTTCGTCGTTGTGGCGTTTGTCTATGCTTATGGGCACATCTCTGGTACGCATATCAATCCGGCTGTGACGCTTGGCTTGTTGATAGCAGGAGAGATTGAATTTGTTGTGGCAATCGGATACTGGATTGCGCAATTTCTTGGTGGGGTTCTGGGAGCATTTCTGCTTAATATTATACTGCCGGATCCAGGGGATCTCGGTGTGACAATTTTGATGGAAGGTATTACGCCGGTTCAAGGACTTGTCGTGGAAATCGTACTCACCTTTTTTCTTGTCAATACGATCTTCAATACTGCTGTTAACGGGAAGGCAGGCAATTTCGCGGGTCTCGCGATTGGATTGGCACTGATTGCTTGTATCTTTATGGGGGGTCCATTGACACGTGCCTCGCTTAATCCGGCACGGACGTTGGGACCTGCCGTTTTTAGCACAGACCCGCAGTGGGGGAACATCTGGCTCTACTTCGTGGGACCGTGCGTCGGTGCGATCCTTGCTGCGCTTCTCTATATCGGTGTATTGAAAGATAAAGAAGAAGCATAATACACTGATTACGGAGAAAAGAAAAAGGCTGACGCATTTACACGCCAGCCTTTTCCAACATAACCCACCCCTCAGGCGGGGTTTCAAACCCCGCCTGCAGTGAGGATTGTCTATCGGTTTGGTTCTGTCTAAGATGCGGTCGTAATCGGGACTTCAGTCGGTTTCGCGGCTTCCGGTTTCGGAATGGAGAGCGTTAACACCCCGTCGGTGTAATCGGCTTTGATGTCGTCTGCCGCCACATCTGATGGGAGTGTGAAGCTGCGTTGGAAGTTCCCGTAACGCCGTTCAACTCGGCGGTAGTTTTGCGTGTCGTCCGTGCTTTCCTGCCGTTTTTCGCCGCTGAGCGTCAAAAGGTTATCTTTGACAGAGATAGAGAGGTCATCCTTAGCGACTCCAGGGAGTTCAGCGCGAACTTCAAAACTGTTGTCTGTTTCCGAAATATCGACTGAAGGTGTCCAGTTGTCTGTGTCTGCATCGGTTCTTACGCGCGTCGGCGCGAAGAACGGACTATAGAATCTGAATGGGTTTCTTGTCGGTTTGCGTAGCGTCAAATAAGTCATTTTTGTGCTCCTTTTGAATTTTGTTTGTGTAAATGTTAAGGCAAGTTCCGTGCCAATCTTTTTGAGACGTTTTTAAGACATTGCGTCTCTGTTTTATACTGAGCAAGTTCCGTGCCAATCTTTTTTTGTAAGGCAACGGTGGTATGTTCGCTTCTGCTTTAGTCTTTAGTATATAAGCTAAGCAAATTGCGTGCCAAACGTTCTATCGTCCACTCGTAAACTAAGCAGTTGTGGTGTCTGTGCTGAGGATTCCTGTATGTGTAGTCTACTTATCGCAACGGCGCGGATAAAAAACCGGTTGCAAGGATGTTTGCATAGTAGGGTTTGCGGGGATATAGGTAGAAAAAAAGACCGCCAAATTGGCATACGCCTTGCCACTGTGGCACTTCGGGTATGTCAATTTGGCTTTAGCAGTAAGAGTTCGTTTTGGCGGCGCGTTTAAGAAGTTGGGGGATTGCCTTCTTGAATTCTGGCGCGGATGCCAGCGATGAGCGTGTGCAACGCAACCGGGTTTTCGTCTTGGAACGGGATAACGAGGTCCGCGTACTGTTTGCAAGGTTCGGTATAGACGGGGAAGTTGGGTAAGACATCACGCCGGTACCAGTTGATCGCCCACTCCAGATCGCCGCCGCGTTGTGCGACATCACGGAGCATCCGTCGTAGGACCCTTTCGTGGGCATCGACATCGAGGAACAGTTTGATGTCCATCAAATCGCGGAGGTCTCCACTCCAGAAGATAAGGTGTCCCTCAACAACGACGACATCACTTGGTTGGACACTCGTCTTTTCGTCGCCGCGCTGTGCACCGCGGGTGCCGGAAGCCGGAACATTAATAGCGTCTCGCGAGCGTAGTTTCTTGATGTCTGTAATGAGTGCCTCCCACAGAACAGCGTCTGGGTGATTTGCGGTAATCACGTGCTCACGTTCTTCCTCTGGGTATTCCGACCAATCTCGGAAATAAGAATCTTGGTTGAGTACAACAGGCGACAAATCCGAGAGTTCTTCCGCCAGTGCTTTGGCAAATGTTGTTTTCCCTGAAGCGGAACCCCCCATAATTCCGACCGTGATGGGGGTGAAATGTTTATCTTCTTGCATGGGTTCTCCGTCTACATTCTATTGTCGAATTTAGATTTTGTATATTAGCATACTTTGGCTTGCGTGTCAAACCTATTTTGGACGTTTTCTTGTAGGAGCGATCTTCTGGAGGCTACGTGCACTGACAACTGGCAACTATTGAAAAAGAAATTTGACATGGATAAAAAAATGTGTTATCATATATTAAAGTTAGGCACAGACAATGCTGCCACAGTTTAACAACGTGTAAACGTTTTTTCGCAAATAACGTCTTAATAGCATAGATTGCTTTTGAGACGTTGTGGTAAGTCTATTACTTACGCAATTCTGGGAATTTGATGATGCAAACGCTTGGACGTAATACCATCACAACACAAATAACCGGTGTGGAGGCTGGCTATAACCTGCCTCTCTACGCGTGGCGACTTTTTATGCAGCTTGCGAGCAGCAGTTTGCTGTTAAAAGGTGTATTTGTGTATTATCTTTACCTGTACTTATATGTGTACGGCAACGATAGGTGGTGAAAGTTCAAAGGCGATGTCTCAGATTGTATGACGAACCGACCTCATGATCACCACCCAGCGTTGAAAAAAGTTTCGATGTTGGGTAATTTTTTTTAACTGAGTTGATTTGGGATAGATAGAATTCTTTTCGGTGTAGTTTGCAAACCGAAAACTGGCTATTGAAAAGGCGGAGGTAGTTGAAAAGTATGGTAATCGTTACCAAGACTAATGCGACACAAGCAGATATTGATGCTGTCATCAAACGGATTGAGGGCGTTGGGCTGAAAGCGCAGCTCTCGACTGGCGAACGGCACACTGTCATCGGTGTCATAGGAGATAAAACGTTGCTTGGTGATATTCCGATAGAGTCGATGTCCGGCGTTGAACGGACGATGCATATTACAGCACCCTTCAAGTTAGCGTGCCGTGAATTCCGAGGTGGTCCGACAGTTATTGTGGTTAACGGCACAAAAATTGGTGGAAAGCAGTTACCCGTTATCGCGGGCCCCTGCGCAGTAGAAAGTACAGAGCAGATTGTAACCATTGCTCGGCTCGTTCAAGAAAGTGGGGCAAGTTTCATCAGAGGCGGTGCTTTTAAACCGAGAACGGGTCCCTATAGTTTCCAAGGCTATGGCGAGAGTGCTCTCAAGATGCTACAAGATGCGAAAGACGAAACTGGACTCGGTATCGTTACGGAAGTTATGACACCGCATGAAGTCGAACTTGTCGGCGAATATACGGATATGTTCCAACTCGGTACCCGGAACATGACGAATTTTTACCTGTTGCGTGAAGTTGGACGCGCACAGAAACCCGTAATCCTCAAACGTGGCATGTCCTCGACGATTGAAGAGTGGCTGCTCGCTGCGGAGTATATTCTTTCCGAAGGGAATCCGGATGTGATTCTCTGTGAACGTGGTATTCGGACTTTTGAACCGCACACGCGCAACACGCTCGACTTAAACGCGGTCCCCGTTGTTCACGAATTAAGCCACCTACCGATCATCGTAGATCCGAGCCACGGCACCGGTATCCGGAGCCTCGTGTGTGATATGGCGAAAGCATCTGTCGCTGCAGGTGCGGATGGGCTGCTTCTTGAGGTGCATCACGATCCTGATCACTCCATGACAGGAGACGGTGCTCAGTCCCTGTTCCCAGATCAATTCGAGACATTGATGCGTGAATTGAAACCGATCGCTATCGCTGTTGGTCGTGAGATCTAAAATAGTTTTCAGTCCGCTACGCTTTCAGGACTCAGTTAAAGAGGTGGCTTGTAGCAGTAGTAGGAAAGATAACCGATACAAATAATCTCTGTAAGGGAAACCGGGTGACCCAGTCCCTACAAAACTGAGTCCTGTTAACTGACAATTATTAAAGCTGAAAGGTTTTTCGGAGAAAAGCTGTACTGTTTTCACTGCGAAGCATGATAACTAATACCATTTCTAAATGAAGTTATTACCTTACCTGTTTTTGAGGTATGTGTGGTGATGCGAAACAAACTAACAGTTTGTTCTACGTAAAGAGAGATTTATTAACAGAAATGGTATAATATTGGAGGAAAAAGCCTTGGACGATTTTGAAACTAATCAACAGAAAATCTATATTTTCGATACAACACTCCGTGACGCTGAGCAGACACCTGGTGCTGCTCTCGGTATCGGGGAGAAACTCGAAATTGCCAAGCACCTCGCCAGATTAAATGTTGATGTCATTGAAGCCGGATTCCCGATTTCGTCACCGGGCGATTTTGAGGCTGTTAAACAGATAGCAAACGAAGTTGAAGGACCGGAAATTTGCGCGCTCTCTCGCGTCGTTGAGAAAGACATCACTGCAGCGTGGAAAGCCATTGAAGATGCCCCACGGGCAAGGATCCACACATTTGTCGGAACCTCACCGATCCACATGGGACGCATCACACGGACGACACCGGAAGATACGCTCCGGATGGCAACCGATGCTGTCGCTTATGCCAACAGCCTTTGTGAAGGGCACCCTGATGCGAATGTAGAATTTTCACCGATGGACGCGGGACGGACGGAGTTGGCGTTTCTCTATGAAGTCGTTGAGGCAACAATCGCTGCAGGCGCGACCGTCATCAATATCCCCGAGACCGTTGGATGGACAGTCCCGACAGAATTCGGGAATCTCATCAAAAGCATCATGGAGAACGTACCGAATGTCAATGACGCTATCATTAGCGTCCACTGTCATAACGACCTGGGATTGGCAGTAGCGAATAGTCTCATCGCGGTTGAGCAAGGCGCGCGTCAGGTGGAGTGCACCATCAATGGACTCGGTGAACGCGCTGGAAATACTTCACTTGAAGAGGTCGTCATGGCGATCCGCACCCGGCGTGACTATTTCAAGAACTATTACACCGATATTAACGCGAAAGAGATTGTCCCGATTAGTCGGCGTGTGAGTCGTACCATGGGGATTGCCGTACAGCCGAACAAAGCGATTGTTGGTGCGAACGCATTCGCTCATAGTTCCGGCATCCATCAAGACGGTATCATTAAATCGCGCGTGACGTTTGAAATCATCGATCCGCAAGAGATCGGTTGGAAAGAGAGTCAACTGGTACTCAGTCCGCGTTCAGGACGCAACGCACTCAGGCATCGGCTCAGTGAACTCGGCTATGAAGTGGAAGGCGAACAGTTAGACAAGGTTTATGAAAGATTCCTGAAGGTCGCAGATAAGAAAAAATCGATACAAGACGCTGATCTTGAGGCGATCATGAGCGACGAGATTCGCGCGATTCCTGCTGTCTTTGAACTCGACTATATCCAAGTCGTCAGTGGAACGAAGATTTCGCCGACAACGACAGTCGGCATTCGGACGGAAGACGGGATCATTGAAAAAGCGTCCACTGGTGACGGACCCGTCGATGCGGCGTTTAAGGCGATTGGTCAAATTGTTGACATTCAACTGAACCTCGTCGATTACCAGATCCGTTCCGTAACCGAAGGCGAAGACGCTATCGGTGAAGTCTCATTGAAGGTCCAGGACAACGGACATATCATCACCGGACACGGCGCGAGTACAGACATCATTGAAGCGAGCGCGCGTGCGTATATTCACGCTGTTAATAAGTTGATTCAGATCCGATCTGAAGGGTAAGTAGGAAATCAGAATTCACGTAAATGTCTTGCTGGCGAGGTTTGAAACCTCGCCAGTAGCGCGTACGTAATATATAGGGGTCGTGGAGAGATTTTGAAAATAGGATAAATTTTGTCAACGATAGTCTTTCTTGCCGTGTGCTTTTATGGAGGCGAATTCAATGTTAAGAACACCACTTCTATACGTATTAGTCATCGTGATGCTCATTTCAATAGGATGTGGAACGGTAGGTTTATCTAAACGAGATACAAGCGATCCAAACGTCACTTTGTCTTTTACAGAGATATTAGATGCTCCCGAAACATACATAGATAAGGTACTAACCTTTGAGGCAGTTGTAAAGGGCACGCGTTACGGAAGTAATGTAGAATTATATACCAACAAGAAGTTGAGACAGTTTTCTATTACTACGCATAGTGCTGATCTTCATAGTGTAGACGCAAATGGTGAAGAAGTAGAAATTTTACCTAACGGGAAATATAGGTTCAAGTGTAGAATTTATGAAATTAAAATTGATGAGCACAGTATATGGGACATTAAAGCGGAGTTTATTGTTTCAGACGAAAAAGAGATACTTCATCAACCCGAACTTGTGGAATGAATAGCGGCTCAGTCTGCTTTATAGTGAAACCCGTAATTACTTTTACAGTGGCGGGGTTACATGAAGTTAAAAAAAATAAATCGGTAATTTCTTTTAGAAATCCGGTGCGGTTAGAAACCGCACCTACCGGGCCTGGGGCAAATCGGAATTACCGAATTAATAAATTAATC
>JAAXHL010000179.1 GCA_012270865.1 Candidatus Poribacteria bacterium
GTGTTGGCATCTCTTTTGTAGCATAAACTGTTAGTTTGTGTCCGCAAAACGCTGGGTTTCCGAGAAATTTCATCTAACACAATAGGCTGCAGTCAAAATTGCGTAAGTCCTGACGATAATAAGGTTGGGACAACGTATGCTGCATACCGTAGATACCCAAGACGTTATCATAGCACCCAAATCTGCTTGGATGAAACGAACCTTTGATGTCGTTTTCGCGACGACCGCATTTTTGCTACTGTCCCCGCTTTTTTTTCTCGGAAGCCTATTGGCGAAGTTCCAATCCAAAGGACCCGTTTTTTACAAATCAAAGCGCGTCGGCAAAGACGAAGTTATCTTTAAAATGTATAAATTCAGGACGATGGTGGTCAATGCCGATACACTCGGCGGCAGCTTGACGACCTATCGAGATAAACGAATTACACCGATCGGTCGGTTCTTAAGATGGACGAAACTTGACGAACTCCCGAACTTGATCAACGTTATCAAAGGCGAAATGAGCCTTATCGGCCCGCGCCCAGAGGCTCCAGACTACGTTAAATACTACACGGAAATACAGAAACAGGTGCTATTGGTAAAGCCGGGGATAACCGGCCCATCACAACTCGCGAACCGTGATGAAGAAGAAAAATTAAAAGGGCAACACGACGCGGAACACTACTATATCACGGAACTCATGCCGAAAAAACTCGCACTGGATCTCCACTACGTCGCGACACAGAGCATCGCCTCGGACATCCGGTGGTTACTAAAAACCTGTTGGGTCGTCGTTTTCCCAACACGTAGGGTAAAATAAGTTTAGGTCTTTAAAACAATGAAGAAAAGACGTGTTTTTATTATCTTAGGCAGTATCGTCGCCCTATTCTTTCTGATGTTGGTACTCCTACGCGCAATGAGCGGTGGGACACCTATCGGGCAGAAGGTCGCCGTGATAGATATTGCTGGCATCATCTCCAAATCAGACGCGACGATTAAACTGATTCACACCTATCGCGACGATCCAAGTGTCAAGGCGATCGTACTGAGAATTGACACCCCCGGCGGCAGTGTCGCCCCGGTCCAAGAAATCTTCACGGAACTCGAAAAGATAGAAAAACCGATCGTTGCCTCAATGGGCGGAAGTGCCGCATCGGGCGGCTACTATATCGCATGTGCTGCAGATACAATTGTCGCAAACCCCGGAACGTTGACCGGTAGTATCGGCGTTATTATGCAGTTCACCCGGCTGAAAGGCTTATACGACAAAGTCGGATTAGAACATCAGGTCGTTAAGAGCGGACAATTCAAGGATACAGGTTCACCGTTCCGTGAGTTAACGGAACAGGACCGCGCAGTGCTACAAGCCACCGTTGATGACGTTTACAATCAATTTGTAGATGCGATCTTCAAGGCACGTGGGGATCGCCTAACGCGTGCTGAAGTCGTTGAACTCTCTGATGGCAGGATTTTCTCTGGAAAACAGGCGTTAGAATCGAAACTCGTTGACCGACTCGGTAATCTGCCCGACGCAATCAAGATTGCCGGAGAACTCGCAGGCATTGAAGGTAAACCGCGGGTACTCCGTTCAGAGAGACGGACATCCCTATTTGAACAACTCCTCGGGATTAAACAGATGCCACCCTTAGATGAGATATTCAGTCTTCCGGGTGTCACTTTCCGCTACCAGATGAGCCTTGGCGACTAAGTTCGCCACGCGATGAGGCAGAGAAATGGATAGCACGTATCAGGTTAACCCGGAGTGGCAAAAACTTGCGAATCAGATCGTCAAACCGCAACAGATAGTGTTGGTGATAGGGGCAACCGATACCGGAAAATCGACATTCTGCCGTTTCTTAGCAGATTACGCACTCGTGTCAGGTCTCAAAGTCGCTTGCGTCGATGCCGACATCGGGCAATCCCGAATCGGTCCGCCAACCACAGTCGGTATCAAGTCCTTCGCACCGGACGAACAGATCCGAACAGAAAAACGAGTCGTCTTTGATGGCAGTGCGGAAAAACTCTATTTTGTCGGTGATGTCTCCTCGAGCGGACACTTTCTTGAAATTCTCACAGGGATACGTTTGATGGTAGATAGCGCACGCCAGACCGATGCCGATTTCGTCGTTATTGACACAACCGGTTATATCCACGACCCTCCCGCAGTCGTTCTCAAACAGCATAAGATTGAACTCATCAGACCGAACCACTTGGTCTGTATCGGGCGTTCTGCGGAGTTGGCGCAGATAACGGCATGCTACACGCAACAGGAGTGGCTCGACATTCACTCCCTCCTTCCGCACCGAAATGTTCGATTAAAGAGCAGCAGTCTCCGTAGCCAATATCGGAAGGACCAATTTAATGCGGACTTCTCCGGGAGCAGTATTCAAAACCTCTGTTTTGGACAGATTCGCGGTGGGCGTACCCCGTTTTTCATAGGGCGACCTGCAAATGAGAAAGAGTTAGAAATCCTCTCGCGGCTCACCGAAACCGAAATCCACTATGCGGAATGGGGACACCGGACCTTGTGTCTCATTGCATCCACACCGCTTTCCAAAGCGGCACGCGCACACATCAAAAGCTATTTAAGTTTGACCCGTGTTACGGCAGCGGTTCCCGCCTACTTTAAAAATCGCCTCGTCGGATTAATCAATGCTATTGGTGACACTTATGCCATCGGTATTATTGAGGCTGTAGACTTCCAGAAGCGGGAGCTTAGCATCCGTTGCCCGTTTTCAAAAGTCGGCGATGCTGCGAAGCAGGCGTGTGCCATCCAATTCGGTGATTATCGTTTAGAACTGAACGCGTAGCTCGGATTGAACCCAACGGTAACAATTCAACATGGACAAAAAGCCTCTCACCAAGAACCCAATCTTTACCCGATTCGTGCGGTATCACACACCGTATATCGGTGCTATTCTGTTAGCGACTGCTTGCGCTTTAGTCGTTGCCGTGTGCGAATTCGGATACTTCCAAATTTTAGCCGATACGATTGACGGACTGACAGCCGTCGGTGGCAATTCATTTGATGAGCCTGTATCTATCCACTACCTTCGGCATGAAGGGGACATTGAAATATTCACTTTCGACGGTTTTGAGATAACACTGACGAGTGCCAATGATGCCTTAAAAGCCTTTCTCTGGTTGGTGGGTGGGATGCTCATCCTTGTTTGCCTAAAAGGTATTTTCACCTATTGCAACGACTATGTGATGGCGCGTGTCGGGCATAAGTTAGCGTTTCAGCTGCGGAGCGTGCTTTATCAGCGTATTGTCACCGCGCCCTTAGGTACCTTGCGCGAAGAACGGTCTGGCGATCTCATGGCACGCATTACAGACGATGTCCGAGTATGGCAGGCACTCGTTGCAGCGATGGCAAATATTATACGCGCGTTTGTCCTTGTCGCCTTCTTCGCTTCAATGCTGATCCTCAAGAGTTACAAACTCACGCTTTTCGTTCTATTAATCCTTCCGTTGGTCGCTTACCTGATTACAACTATCGGCAGACGCATTCGCGGTGCCAGTACAGATATCCAACAACAGAGCGCAGACATCTATTCACAACTCAAAGAGACACTCGTCGGGATCAAGATTATCAAAAGTTTTACATCCGAACAGGCAGAAACGGAACGTTTCCGAACCCTTAACTGGAACCAATACTGTTCAGCAATACGACGGGCACGCTTCGCTGCACTCCTGCCTCCGACGATTGAGTGGTTGGGGTTTGTTGGTGTCGCAACGGTTTTCGGGTTAGCCTGCTGGCAGGTTATTAGTGGACAACTCTCTACAGGATGGTTTATCAGTTATATCGGGATGGTAATGTGGATATTTAAACCGATCAAAACAATTGGCAATGCAAATAACGCGTTACAACAGTGCCTCGTCTCGGCGGAACGAATCTTTTATCTCTTCGATTTCGGACCCGAAGCAGAACAACAACAGAACGACCACGCTACAGACAGCATTGAACTAAAAAGTGTCCACGGAGCCGTCACCTTTCAGAATGTCTCCTTCTCTTACGCACAAGATGCAGAAAACCGACAAACAGCGTCTCAGCTCACCATCAACGATGTCTCTTTCGAGGCGAAACCCGGAGAGGTCGTCGCCCTCGTCGGTCCCAGCGGAAGCGGAAAAACGACGCTCCTCAACCTACTGCTCCGTTTCTATGAAGTCGGCTCCGGAAAAATCTTGATTGACGATGTACCTATTTCTGAAGTAAAACTGGCATCGCTGCGACAAAGTATTGCACTTGTTCCACAGGACACATTCCTTTTTGATGGCACGATTCTGGAGAACATTCGGTACGGTTCTCCAGAGGCTAACGACGACGCGATTATCGCAGCGGCGAAAAAGGCAAACGCTCACGCGTTTATCACAAGGCTTCCGAAAGGCTACGCAACACCCGTCGGTGAGGCGGGTATGAAACTCTCTGGTGGTGAGCAGCAACGCCTCTCTATCGCACGCGCTATTCTAAAAAACGCACCGATTCTCGTGTTGGACGAGGCGACCTCTTCGCTCGACACACAATCCGAGGCACTTATCCAAGAGTCGTTGGCAAACCTCATGGCAGGGAGAACCAGTTTTATTATCGCACACCGACTATCAACCGTCGTCCGTGCGGATAAGATTCTCGTTATCAAAGATGGGGAAATTTTGGAAACCGGAACGCACGAAACATTGTTGGCAAAAGGAGGGTTATATCAAAAACTCTGTAAGATGCAACTGAACTAACGCAGTACTGGTTTTCCCGTGTAACAACGGACGTTCTACGGACATTCCGAGGCAAATTTTCCAGCGTCGAAAGAAAAAATGCATTTTAGGTAAACCTCTTGTGTTATGTTAACGTCACATATAATATAAAAATCAGTAAGTGCTATTAAAATTTTAGTCTCAATCTCCGAAGTTTATGGTAACCCAGAGATTCAGACTAAAGGGCAGCGTCAGCGTCGCAGAATGTCAAATTGTGCTGAGATGGAGAGGGTTCTGAATTTTAATTGCGTCCTTTTTTCGTAATAGCACCTTCGAGATCGGTTGCGCGATAGACAGTTTCAGAGAGATCAACCTCATAGAGATATGCATTTTTCAAATTCGCACCGAGTAGGATAGTGCCTTTCAGTTTGATTTCACCAAAAATTGCCTCTTCAAGGTTCGCATTCTCGAAACTCGTGAGGGACCCGAAAGGTCCCGGCACCTCGCACTTTGGGCATCCGAGGGTAGCACGGTGCAAGTCGGCACTCTTAAAATTTGTACCACAGAGCAGACTACCGCTCAAGAACGCGCCGCGTAAGTTTGCTGCCTCAAGGTTCGCGTCTGTCAAATTACTACCGACCAGATACGTCCGATGGAGTATAGCACCAGAGAGGTTCGCACCGTTAAGATTCGCGTCGTTCAAATTCGCATCTGTTAAGTCGGAATTACTTAGATCAGCACCGCTCAAATCTGTTGCCGATAAATCAATACCCGAAAGCGATTCATTCGATAAATCTAAATTTGCAAGGTTTACGCCAGAACAGGATTCACCGGCTTGCAATCTTTTTAAAATTTCATTACGTGTGAGTTGAGCCATTAACTACCTCCAGCGGTTATACCAAATTCACGTGATCTTCTCGTCTGTGTGATGCCTTAAACTTGCGACCCAATGATTTTAAAGATACATAAAATGATCGCACTTAATAGCATACCATATACGCACTAAAAAGTTAAATCTTTTTTCTTCTTTTTGACTGTTCGCAGCAAATTCAAATACACTTCGGTCTGGAGATCGAGATCATAATGAGGTGAGGACATGAGAGACTATTACCCGATATACCCAACAGAATCTGAACTTTTTGTAGAGGAAGAGGAGACGGACGAAACACCGACAGAATCCCCAAGGGACGAGACCTTCGCATACCTACAAAAGATCGCCAAAACACCTTTGCTGGACCCTAAGCAGGAGACCGCTTTGTTCCAAAAATATCAGGACGGTCTACAACTGTTTACATCTTTATTGAACCAGTTTCCGGGGTGGGTACTAACCTCACTTGACATTGAACCAGACACCGATACAGATAAGAGATACAGATATGAGCCGCCGCAAGCAGAACACGGGTTGATTATAAGTAAAATTCGTGCCGAAATACAAGCACTCGGTGTTTTGTTGGAAAAATTAGAAGCAAAAGCGAAACTGTTCGAGCAAACACGCTGGAAGATTTTTGAAGGCGAAGCACACCTCCTTAAAAAATACATCAATGAGACATCATCACCCGAATTAATGCAAGCCGGAAGCCTCGGGCTTTTTGATGCTATTGACAACGGCGACAAAAAACGTGGCGCAGAGTTCCGAGAATACGCACGGAGAACGATTCGTCGTAGCATTAGTGCCGCGAACGAAAAAATCAAGAAAGCCGAACAACACAGTGAGACCGCAATCGCTGAAATCGCACCGTTCCTTGACTTCGATCGTGTCACATTGAAGCCGTTTGACGAAGAACAGGAGACCCTCGCTTTTCAGGAATTTGATGTTATTCGCTGCGAGATTGAGACGCTTTTGGCGGAATTGCCACCGGCGATGTTGTCCGAGCGAACAGCGACGCACTCGCCGCGCGCACTCCGATTCGTCCTTGAGGATATGCAAAATGAGTTCGCGCATATCAAGTGGCTGCTCGAACAACTCGAAGAGGCTGACCAGATTACACACGGGACGAAGTTAAAAATCGTCGAAGCGAACCTCCGACTCGTCGCGAGCATCGCCAAGCAGCACCACTTCAGCAAAACATCGTTGACCTTTCTCGATTTGATGCAGGAAGGCAGCCTCGGTTTGATGCGTGCTGTCGATAAATTCGACCATACACTCAAATTCCGGTTCAGCACCTATGCCACATGGTGGATCATGCAATCCATCAAACGCGCACTCGACCAACAGGGGCAGATGATCCGAGTACCGTGCTACATCGGTGAAGCACGACGCGCCATTAAACAGGCACAATCGGATCTGACATCCGAACTCGGACGTGAACCGACAACGACCGAGATCGCAAACGCTGTTGAACTCACAGAGAAAAAGGTCTCCGAAATCTTCAACGCGACGAAGGACCCTGTACCGCTCGACGCGCCGATTAATGAAGATTCGCCGGACGGTTCGTTTTCTGAACTCATTCCCGACCAGTCCCAGATTACACCGGAGAACTACCTGCTCGATTACGCGAAAATTGAGGTCATTTCTGAAATCCTCAACCGGACGCTTAATCCACGTGAAGCACAGGTAATCATCCTCCGATACGGGTTGATTGACGGCACCGAGTACACTTTAGCGGATATCGGCGACAAACTCCGAATCAGCCGAGAGCGCGTCCGACAGATAGAGGTCGAAGCCATCGAAAAACTAAAGAAAAGCGACGAATCGAAAGACCTACTTCAAGAGTTGCTTCAAGAATCCTAAACAGGACTTGCGTACCTCCACCTGCAGGCGGGGTTTGTAACCCCGCCGCTTTGCTATAAACTTTACCTAACTGCCCGAAGCACCTCAATCTAACGGAGTCCAACGACCTTGAAAATCGCTTATTTCGACTGCTTTTCTGGTATCAGTGGCGACATGACACTCGGTGCCTTAGTTGATACAGGGGTGCCGCCAGAAATACTCACAGACGGATTGGCGACCCTCAAACTTGAGGCTGAGTTCAGTCTACGCTTTGAAAAGGCAGTAAAACACAGTATTACCGGCACCCGAGCGATTGTGGACGTGCATCCGGCGCACACCGATCCCCACCAAGAAGAAGCACATTCACACGGGCATACGCATTCCCATACACACGAGCATTCGCACCATCATCACGAGCATGGACCGAGTCGCCATCTCTCCGATATTTTCAAGCTGCTCGACGATAGCGACCTCAATACAGCGGTACGGGATACCGCAAAACGCGTCTTTGATCGGCTCGCTGAAGCGGAGGCGAAGGTACACAACACATCAAAAGACAACGTTCATCTCCACGAAGTCAGTGGCATCGATTCTATTGTGGATATCGTCGGTTCAGTCATCGGTCTCGCGTATCTGGAGGTAGACGCGGTTTATGCGTCCCCGCTCTCCCTCGGCAGGGGTTTTGTCCGATGCGCACACGGTGTTATGCCTGTCCCTGTTCCAGGTACCATGGAACTCCTACAAGGCGTACCGATCCATCAAACCGACATCCCGAAGGAATTAGTCACACCGACCGGTGCTGCTCTCATTACGACGTTATCGCAAGGGTTCGGTGTCATGCCACAGATGCGACTTGATCGTATCGGGTACGGTGCTGGTACCCGCGACCTCGAACAACGTCCGAACCTCCTCCGGCTCTGTCTCGGCGAAAAGACATCGGATACCGACTTAAAGACGACGCACCACCATACCGAAACCGACAATGTGGACATCATTGAGACCAATGTAGACGACATGTCGCCAGAGATTACCGGCTACGTTACGACCCAACTCTTTGAACACGGCGCACTTGACGTATTCCTCGCACCCGTCTACATGAAGAAGGGCAGACCTGCGACGCAGATCACCGTCCTCTGTCCTACGACACATCGCGACAGACTCATCGAACTCCTCCTCACTGAAACCACGACCTTTGGCGTGAGACTCTCTTCCGCTGATCGGATTAAACTCCGCCGCGATTTTATCCAAGTCGAGACGCAATGGGGTGCTATCCAAGCCAAACGCGGATACCTCAACGGGGCACTTATCAAGACTGTCCCGGAATATGAAGACTGTAGACGGCTCGCCGAACAAAACAACATCCCGCTCCGACAGGTCTACGCCGAAGCACTCCGCAACCTCAGTTCTGTTGACCCAGTAGATCAACCCGAAATCTAACCCTTTGCTTATCACCTCTCAGTTCACGCTTTGACACTGCGCGTGCGCGCAATTGTAGCACAAACTGTTAGTTTGTGACGCATAGATTGTAGCACAAACTGTATGAAGATTAATTTATTAATTCGGTAATGCATCAGAAACCTCTTGGTAGGAGCGAGTTGTGCTCGCGATCCGTAATAATTACCGATTTATTTTCTTAAACTTCATTTAGTTTGTGACGCACGGATGGCAGTACAGAAACTCTGATAACTCGTAGAAGTGCATCCAATTTTGTGTATAGGTGATAATATCCTATACTAAAAAGGAAGTTCATAACGAAAAATGCAAACTGTCAATAACAAAATTGCACTTAACATTGACCGTGATGCACAAGTATCTGTCAAAGGTTTCATCGCTCCGATTGAATATACCCAACGCAACTATCACGTGGATTGGGACGAATTGGCGAACTTTCGGGCTGCTGAACCGGAGAAGCGGTATCCATCATCAGTTTTTCAAGCATTTCTGCCATCGGAACCGGTTTCAGTGGGTGAATGTTGGCAGATTGAAGAAGAAGGTGCCCTAACGCTGTTGCGAAAACTCAATCCCCGTCCACAATTGGAGTTGGACGTTGCTGGCGCGGATTCTTACGGTTTGTGGGCATGTCTACGCGCCTACAATGATGTGTTTGCTGAGATTCTGTTCCGTATCCACGCGGAATTCGTTTTAGAAAAAGGTTGGTTTGCGCCATCGCAGTTTGCCGGACATCTGGTTATTGATCGGTTAGAAAAGAGAGTTGCCGCCTTCAAGATGCACGTTCCGGATGCCACACTGAACTTTGATGCACGTTGGAAAATTAGAGATGGACTCTGCGGAGCAGACATCGGTTACTGCCCGCAAATGGAACTCTATGCAGGCGCAGAACATATTTTACAAGATGCCAAATTCACAGAAGCAATCACCGAAGCGGAAGCATTGCAAGCACTGATGTTACGTTTCTACAAGTCGGCACAAATTAACTGGGTATCGCTTGAAGAAGCCTTGAAGATGGCACCCGCATTACAGAAACCGATACATGCCATTTCATCAGGTGGACCGCTTGCGGACGAGTCGTGCTGAGGGACCGGCAAAAGCCTGAGAGCAGGTGCTCTCTCTGACGATCTGAACATTGAATTCCTGAACGAAAACTTTATAAACACTTGGATAGCGGATGCTGAATTAGGGCGTATCCATAGTTTGCGAGAACCGATTGCAAGGCGACGCGAGCGCGAGGGGAAAACGTTTGACACAAACCATCCCCTAGCACAAGCGATTATCAAGGGGTGGAAGACCGGATCAAAAAAAGGTTCACCCGTGGATTGTTTCGTCATATCACCAGAGTTTGAATTGATGGGCAGACTGCTTGTCAATGAATTCTTCGACGACAATTGGTGTAAAAAACGCCGAGACGAGGAGAGTTACCTTATATTTCTCAAGGAAGCTTTAGCGGGAAAGCAACCCGGATTGGGGAACATCACTCTGAACAGTGAAGAACCTTCACAGGATGTCTTTGATGTTTTCCGAACCCCGACGGTTGGCTTTCAGGATTACACCATAGTTATCATTGATACAAGGGCGTTTGAAAAGGGCGGCACGCTAACTATTGATATTGAAACCGGTAGAGCCGATGCGGAAGGGCACTTCTATTTGGTTGATGGTGACAACGACCTCCCTACAACAGAGAGAGTGACTAAACACATGGTACTTGCGATGAAGTGGTTGGAACCTGATGAGACAGGGCAACTTACGCATCGTTTTGACCGAGGTCAGTTTTTTAAGTTGGGTGCTACCGGGTGTTACGGTAGGAGTGAGAAAGGCAGCACGAATGCTTTTAAAGCAAGAATTTCCGTCGACGGGACATAAGATAGCGCGGTCACAAACCACGCCTCCCCAATCTCAATGTCGAAACCGTCGTTTTTTTCTTAAACCTATCGGGCAACAATCTTCCTCTCTATAATAACTGAACTTTAACGCTGCATCCACCAAAAGTGCATCCGTACAAGCGTATAAGTGGAAGTTCTCCACAAACCCAATATTTTCCTCATTAAACTTAATCCTGTCCTTACCAAACCTTTTTTGCTGCTTGCGGTCCGAGACAGACGCTAACGCGGAACCACGCTAAGGATTACGCGCCTTTTCCGCGCTAAAATTGTATCATTAATAAACAGCGATTTTAGCGAACAAAACACACACAAAGATTATAACTGCTCGGCTCGACCGGGGAACGATACGGAGTATATTACCTACAAATATGAAACTACGTGATGCTATTTCTGCGGGTATTGCGCACCTCGTCCAGAACCCTCTCCGCGCGGGGTTGTCTATTCTCGGTATCTTTATCGGGATCGCCAGCGTACTATGCATGATGGCAATCGGGGACGGCGGTAAAAAAATCATCGCCGATGGACTTGAAACACTCGGTGGGATTGACCAAGTACAGTTGCGAAACAACTACGGTTTTTTCCGTAGGGGACGCTGGCACCGCACAACGGAGCGTCTCACATTTGAGGATGCACTTGCAATTGAAGCCGAAGTGCCTAACATCCGGTATATCTTACCGAAAAATGAAAGTTACAGGATCCTCATTACCAGTCGTGATGGCAGACAGGCGCGACCTGTACTTGAAGGTGTAACGGCAGACTATGCCAGCGGAATGCACTGGAACGTCCAGGAAGGTAGATTTATCTCTGAAAGCGATGTGACACAGGCACTACAAGTCTGTGTTTTGGGGAACAACCTCGCGACTGAACTCTTTGGAGAGACCTCTCCGATTGGACAAGAGGTAAAGATTAAATATCGCTATTGGTACGCATCTATCAGGGCGCGGGTTGTAGGCGTGATGGCAGTAAAGGGCATAGGCGTTGGCTCTACATGGACACTTGATGATGTGGTCTGTGTCCCTTTGACGACGCATCAGCAGCGGATTTCAGGGTATGACTACATAGAACGTATTACAGTTTTCACCGAAGAAGCAGCAGATATGGAAGCGATTATTGCCGCAGCAAAAGCCGTAATCCGCAAAAGCCACCGGAATAGAGACGACTTTGTTCGCCATTGGGTACCCACCGGCGGTGTGAAACGACTGGAGCATATCCAAAAGGTACTAAAAATCGCGTTGGGCAGCATCGCCGGGTTCGCGCTGTTTGTAAGCGGTATCGGCATCATGAATATATGCCTCGTTTCTGTCGGTGAGAAAACGCGGGAAATTGGGTTGCGTAAATCCATCGGTGCGAAACGTATCCATATTTTCTATCAGTTTTTGACGGAATCGATATGTCTCTGTTTCTGTGGCGGTGTACTCGGTATCGCTGGCGGTTGGATCGCAGCACACGGCATGGCGCGACTTGCGGTTCGCATCGTGCCGATTGTACCGGAATGGCCCGTCGTTCTCTCGTGGCAGTGGATCCTGACCTCTATTCTGTTCTCCGTTGTTATGGGGATGAGTTTCGGTGTCTATCCGGCGATACAAGCGGCGCGACTCACACCGATTGACGCACTCCGCACCGAAAATTAAGCTGAGGGCTAATTGCTGTCTTGCGATTGACACAAATCGCAGGTACCACACCGATAACTTTCTTCAACGGTTTCACCGAAGTGCTTTCGGATGACCCGCATCCGACAGGTGGACTCCAATGCATAAACGAACACTTGATCCAACTGGTTCTGTTTACGACGGATATAGTCGCCTATCTTAATCTGCTCATCTGTCAGTGTACTCAGCATTTGACTGTCTTCACGCAGTTCAATGAGTAATAGGTCTTCTTGTCCCCAATACTGGATGTAACCCTCGCTTTGCAGCTCAGCGAGACCTTCCATAATCGTCTTCGGATTCTGTCCAATAGCGTCGCAGAGCTCCAAAATCGTCTTTACGCCTTTCCGCAATTCGCTGAGTAATTCCCGCTGCGCTGCGTCCTGCGGTTCGACCTGTTCCTGCCAGAATCCACGGAATCGGACAGAGAGTTGAGACGGGACGTTATACCACCGCTTCAAAAAGCCGAGCTTTTCGAGGTAACTGAGACCGACATAGATTTTTGTCGGATTGCTGCTGCTCATCCATGCCAGTTCTTCGTTAGCAATTGTGCGATACCTTTCGCTCCCTTTGAAATCCTCGATGACCTTTAAAAGTTTAAGTAGGAACGGCTTATCCGGCGCGCTCTCCCGAATAAACCAATCGTGTAACCCGCGGTCATCGGGACAGAAAAGCAAGACACAACGCGCGTCCTCCCCATCTCTACCGGCTCTCCCGATCTCTTGACAGTATTCTTCGAGCGTGCCGGTGAGTGTCCAATGAACGATATATCGGATGTCTGCTTTGTCGATCCCCATACCGAAGGCGTTTGTGGCAACAACGATGTCCAATCCGTTCTCATTGTCGCTGTCGTCGAAAAAGGCTTCTTGGACACGCGTTCGGACTTGCGGTTCGAGTCCAGCGTGGTAGAAACCTGCCCGGAACCCACGTCTTTGAAGGAAATCCGCGATCTCCTCGGTTTCGCGCCGACGTCCGGCGTAGATAATCCCATTTTTCAGGCGAGGTCGTCGAGATTCAGCGTCCCCCGTTGAAGGTTCCACGCGTTGTTCGTTGAGAAGCTTTTCGAGTTGCAGATACTTTTCATCGTCATTTTCATTGTGCTGGACACTGAGTTTCAGGTTCGGACGCTCGATGCCTTCAATGAGGATATGCGGTGTCGGTATGTTTAGCACATTCAGGATATCCTCTTGGATTTCTGGTGGGGCTGTCGCTGTGAAAAGTGCGATCACATGCGGTTGGAGGACATCAATCGTATCTCTCAGGGACAGATAAGCTGGACGAAAATCGCGTCCCCATTGTGAGATACAGTGTGCTTCATCTATGACGAACAGTGAGATCCGAAACGTGTTCAGGATGTCCAAAAAACGCCGACTTCGCAGCCGTTCTGGCGAGATGTAAAGCAGCCGGACTTCGTTTCGTCTCAGACGTGCTAATGTTCTTTGATATTCCTCCCACGTCTGTGTGCTGTTGATTAAGGAGACTGCATCGATACCTTGTTCCCGTAAAGTATCGACCTGGTCCTTCATCAGTGAGATAAGAGGTGAGATGACGACTGTTATGCCGTCGAGCATCAATGCGGGAAGTTGATAACACAACGATTTACCGTGTCCGGTTGGGAATACTGCGAATGTGTTTTTGCCGTCTAATATCGCTTCAACAATCTCGCGTTGTCCCTTACGAAAGAACGTGTAGCCGAAGTGGGTGTCGAGTGCTGTCAGGAGGGAATCTGCTGGCACGTCAGGATCTGGCATCGGTTCTGCGGCATCTACCGACGACTCCAGAATGTCATCTACCTGTTTTAGCAAATCCTGCAAATTTTGCATACTTTTCGGTGTGCGTTTTGTCTGCTACGAGAAGAACCGGAAACGGAAAATATGAAAAATCGCGGCGACACCATCCTTCCAACTCACGGTTTTACCTTCGTGGTAATCTCTGCCGCGATAGGAGACGGGAACCTCAACGATTTTGCACTTCCGTTTGGCGAGTTTCGCTGTGATTTCGGGTTCAAAACCGAACCTGTCCGAGTAGAGCGAAATCTCCTTCAGGATAGGTGTCCGGATCACCTTATAGCAGGTTTCCATATCGGTGAGTTTCGTGCCGTTGACGACATTTGCGAGGGTCGTGAGAAACTGGTTCGCGACATAACTCCGCAACAACCCTTTCTGCTTGCCTTCCATAAACCGAGAACCGTATACCACATCGGCTTCACCGTTGAGAATCGGTGCCAGCAACTTCGGGTAGTCGTTTGGATCATATTCCAGATCGGCATCTTGGATAATCGTAACCTCGCCAGTGATGTGTTGGAAACCGGTGCGGAGCGTCGCGCCTTTACCTCTGTTCACATCGTGATAGAAAACCTTTACAGCAACGTCGTCTGAGTTTTCAACGCTCTCATTTGTCGGTGTTTCTGTTGTTGCGAGGTAGCTGCGTATTGCGTCTGGATTTTCTTGGATACCTTCGATTTCCTTTAGGATAGCGCGTGTGCCATCTGTTGAAAAATCGTCAACAAGGATTAATTCTTTTTTCATACCGATTTCAACACCGACCACCTGTTGTAGAAGTGCCTTTAGACTTGCGATCTCGTTGTAAATCGGAATCACAATGGATAGCGTAGCCGCCATCTGGATGCCCCCAATATTTTATTCCGCAGTTTGTGTGTAGGATACGACATAGACGAAGCAGAGTTGAACACGACCAATCTCTTCTCCCTAAATGATACCGAATCTTTATATTAAAAGCAAGTTTAAAAAAGAGAACTTCCTTTTCACCTTCCGAAGGCACACGTTGCAAGCGCGCTACGTCTATGGTCCCAATTTACGCCTTCTGAATAGAGGAGTCGGTTGTTGCCTTGAAAACTGAATTCACAGCACCAAATAGAATTGGCAAATCAGCCAAAGTGAAATTTGTTCTATTTCGCATAAAAGTATCACCGACAAGCCGTCCAAATTCCCATAACGTTCCATCCGTAACAATACCATATACCGGAAAAGCAGGGTCATCATTTATTTTTTGTGCAGCGACCAGCTCAGCCAAACATTGCCCCCAACCTTGCTCAAAATCGTTTTTCTTCGCTTCAACCAAGATTATCAAGGGCGTTCCCACAATGAGTTTGCCCAATTCAGATTTTGTAGAAATGAGGTAATCCGGTGTTCCGCTCAGCGTCTCATCATAGGCTATCGTTTCCTTAATCCAGAGGGCGTAGTGATCAGCGTACCCTTTATAGACCTCTCTTAAAACCGGAAAGATAACAGCTTCACACCGTGCTGCCTCCGAACCGAAAATGTTGATGTGTTGCCTTGTAAATTCAAATTCTTGGAGAAATTGCTCTGAGGGAACTAAGGGATCCTCTACACAGAAAAAGTCGCTTTCCGAGTATCTGATTCCGAATCTTTTTTGAACTTCAGGAATTGTCTTAAAATCGCTAAATGCCATCAGTTTTACCTCCCATCAGCGAGTACGGTTTGCTCCTAAAAGGTTATATCGGATTCGTCGAAGACTTTACTACGCATAAGACAATCGCTCAACCCGTTTCTCCAAAGGCTCCATTGTCTCAAGGATAGTGCTCATAAGAGATGCCCTATCGTCGGTGTATGCGGTGTTGTTCCACTGATTGACACGTTCGTTTGGATCGTTCTCCAGATCGTAGAGTTCACCGTAAGCATGTCCGCAATACCACGTCAATTTCCGCGTAGCCGTCACGATCGTCTTCAATCGTAAACAGTTCGGATCATCTACACACTCGACCAACACCGAATCTCGGACAGATGTCGCCTCTCCGGTCAGCATCGGCATCACGTCCACACCGTCTGTGTCTGCGGGTATCGGTAAACCGACTGCTGACAGGACGGTCGGTACAATATCGACATGACTAAAAAGTGCATCTATACGCTGCCCATCTGGAATCGCTGCAGGGTATCTCATCAGCGTCGGGACACGGACAAGCGGCTCGTAATGGAAAGGTCCTTTCATCCAGAGTCCATGATCACCGAGCAGTTCACCGTGATCCGTCGTAAAGAGTACCAATGTATTTTCTGCCAATCCATACGTATCCAGACACTCCAGAATCCTGCCCATCTGCTGATCAATAATTTTCACCATATTGTAGTAATACGCTTTGCCGAGTCGTGCGTCGTCATCCGAGACTTTGCGGTAGTCGGCACCCCCTCCCTGTCCGGCGATAGCGAACCTTCCACGGATATCCGACTTCTCAAGCTGCCCGCATCGCGCTTCCAAGAAATACGGCGGTTTATCGTCTAATTCGCCTTCAACGAAATCGGGAAGCGGCACCTGTGTCGGATCAACACGCTCCTCAAATTCCGTTGGAACACAGTGTGGGTGATGCGGGTCTTGGAAACCGACTGCCAATAGGAACGGCTGCGTTCCATCGTGCTTCGACAGGAAATCTATCGTCCGATCCGCCGTCCAGACGCTGTTGTGGTATTTCAGCGGTATCTCCCAATCGTAAGCCTCACCGCCGAACCCCCTTTCGCTGAGACGCGTCGCTTTACTGTAACCGGTGAGTGTCTCCTCGGACACCTCGGAACGGACCCATTCGCCGTAGTGTCCGGCGATGCCATAAGTCGCGTGTCCTAACGCCAATTCGACTGTCTCAAACCCGTAGTAGGGACCTCGGAAATCGGGGTAGCGTGTCGTATCGTTGCGTGTTTCGATGGACTGTTCCGCAGAGGCACCGAACGGTTGGAAGTGTGCTTTGCCGATATAGTGCGCGCGATACCCGACATCAGCGAGCCGGTGTGATAGCATCGTTTCGTCTTCCGGGACATTCATCCCGACGTTCCACGCACCGTGCCGACTCACGTAGCGTCCTGAAAAGATGGAGGCACGAGCAGGCGTACAGACAGGGTTCGCACAATAAGCACGCTCAAAACAGACCCCTTCAGATGCAAACTGATCAAGATGCGGCGTATCCGTGAACGTTGACCCATAGCAGCTCAGGCTATCCGTCCGCTGTTGATCGGTTGTGATAATAATTATATTGGGACGTTGTGTGTTCATAGATATTTTCTTGATATTGACAAGCTTAATTTTCTTGGGCTGTTTTGAAAACAGGATTCATAGATTAGGTGCAAAACGGGTTTAGATATGTGTAACTCTGTTCCGCTGCGTCTTCGGGTTCCATGATTTCCCGAAACGCCTGATGCACCGTCACATAATCGTCATAACCGATCGCCGCCAGACCTTCAAACACCAGCGGAAAGTCAATACCCCCTTCGTCCTGTAGACGGATCGGATCGTGCGGAACTTCTCCCTGAATCCATGTCAGAAGTCGCGTCTTCCCCTCCGGGCGGCGGATATGGTTCTGAAGGTAGACATTGAACAGATACGGCGAGAACCGTTTGAGTGTCTCGACCCCGTAATCCTGTCCGCAGAGGTCGAGGTTGGCGGGTTCATAGATGATCCCGAAATTCTCTCTACCGACGCGTTTCAGGACATCAACCGATCCATCTACCGTTTCAAACAGGCTCAGTGTATGCGATTGGTGCGCGAGACGGATACCACGCTCGGCAGCTTCGTCCGAGGCACGCTGTGCCCAAGGGATGTCCGCCTCGACCTTCATCGCAATGCGGATAAGGTCCGCGCCAAGCAGCTCCGTTAAATCGAGATACGGCGTGATATTACGGAGACCGTCTGGTCCCTGATCGTTGTTAAGTGGCACCGGAAAGTCGCCAGTGACCATAGAGACCTTCAGATTCAGCGATTCCGCCTGTTTGTGTGCTGCGGTAATCTGCTCCAACGGCGAGTGGATACCGACTTGGGAGGCGCGCATACAGACCGCCTCATAGCCGAGTTCTGCAGCGAGCTCTGTCAGTTGTACAAAGGTGTGTGTCGCATCTCTCTTGGATGCTGTTTCTGCGACGCGTACGGAAAGTGAAAGTTTCATGTTTTAATTTTACCTTGTGGAGAAACAACGGACATTTAAACTTTAACGTGCGTTTCTCAAATCCGTCCTCCACTTCGTTACGGACTACGGGTTTTGGGATTATCTTAAGAAACATCCATTGTTAGACGAAAATCTCTTTACCGATAACTGACAACCGAATGGATTATCGACAACCATTCCTCTAAAAACTATAGCAAAATATCAGCGATTGAGAGTACCATCAACACGAGGCTAATCATGCCGTTCAATGTGAAAAAGGCGAGATTGACACGCGATAGATCCGTCGGTTTGACGATGGCGTGTTCGTAGATAAAGATTAGCACAACAACCCCGACACCGATGTAATAGAAAAGTCCTAATTCAACGAGGTGCGGGATACCGAGGAGGAGCAACACAGCGATGACGTGTAAGGCAGACGAGAGCCACAATGCCCAACGGATACCGAGTTTCGCCGGAATAGAGTGCAGCCCGTGCTTCCTGTCGAAATTGACATCTTGGCAGGCATAGATGATGTCGAACCCGGCTGTCCAGAGCAGCACGACCAAACAGAGAACAATCGGCGGCAACGCGAAGTTCCCCTGAATCGCTATCCACGCACCGACAGGTGAGATGGAGAGCGAAAGACCGAGCCAGAAGTGTGAGAGTGCCGTGAAACGTTTGGTATAGGAGTACCCCATAACCACAGCAAGTGCGACAGGCGACAGCGCGAAAGCAAGCGGATTCAATCGCCACGCCGCGAGCACCAGCAACCCGGCGGAAACGATAGTGAAACCCCAGACCGCGCCCTTCGTAATTAAGCCTGAAGGAATCGCACGCATGGCGGTGCGAGGGTTTATACTATCAATCTCAGCGTCTGCAAGCCGGTTGAACGCCATCGCGCAGCTACGCGCACCGACCATTGCCACGAGAATCCAACCGAGTTTCGGCAACGGCGGAAACCCATCCGCAGCGATAAACGCACTCATAACCGCAAACGGAAGCGCGAAGACGGTATGTTCAAATTTTATCATCTCTAAGATAATTTTGAGTTTCCGCATCTTTTTTATTCGCAGTCGGCTAACAACTAACAGCTAAAACGGCAGCAGGTTGCCTGCAGCGTCAAACGGAAGAGGTTTCGTTTCGTCAATAACCTCTAACCGGGAGTGCAGTTTCGCATCTTCAAGCAGCACTTCGGAGATGTCGAGTTCCGTCAATCTTAATGTACTCTCAATACGGATGACCCGTGCATCCTCCGGTTCTGTGAGGCCGATGGTGTCGAGTGCTATTTCGATCGCTTCGCGGTCGGTATCGTAATAGAACGGGATTTTCGATTTCTGCGGACCGAGGGCGGTAATACCGTTCATGTAAGTCGCGTGCCGATCAATCTTATCTACAAGGCGTGTCGTGGTGAAGTCTGCGAGTCCGATACCGGTGGCGTTGCCGTCGCTCTCTTCGGTGAGGTCTCGGACGAATATACGGAGAATCGCCGGTTTCGCAGGTTCCGGTTCAAAGTTCTGCATCATCCGACCGATGACGTTTGTATCCATACCGGTACCGCTGATATTTTTGCCTGTCCAATCCACGATGAGCAGATCGAGTTCATCGAACGGAAGCCGTCCCATCAGCGATTTCGCCTCGACGAGCAGTTCGCGTTCCGTCTGAAGGAGTTGTGCAGCAGGCATTGCGACCGCTTTCGCCGTCTCCTCGTGTGCGTTCTCAATCAGCCCCAACCCGAAAGCGATCTTGCCGGTATCGAGAATAAATCCACCGACTGCCGTGATGACGTGTTCAAAACCGTACTGGAAAAAGGCTCGGTGATAGAGGTTTGCGCCCTGCTGTTTACCGAGTCCGATCACCATCATCTTCATCAAACCGCTCTCGATAGAACCGTTGAAATCCGTATGCGCCTTAATACGGTTCAACGGGACGACGTGATCCGCTTCAGCGGCGTACCAATCCATAAAAATCGGCAGACCGTCCGCCGTTTTTCCGAGTTCCACGACCTCCATAGTCGCCTTCACGGGTGCGCCGACCGTCTCTTCGGTAATCCCGTAATGTTCCAGCACGCTCCGTTGTCCGTCCGGAGTTGCGCCACCGTGGCTGCCCATCGCTGGGACGACAAACGGTTGTGCACCGAGTGTTTTCAAGTAATCAACAGTCGCCTTGACTGCAGTAGCAACATTTGCGACACCGCGACTGCCGGCAGTGATGGCGACAGTCTCACCGGGTTTAACAATAGCGGCAGCGTTGATACGATCTAATTCCGAGTGAATTGCTGCGGGGAGGTCGGTAAGAACAGGTGCCTCAAACCGCTGCCGAATCCGTGCCATATTTGGAAGTGTCATGCGTTTACCTCCTTTACGTTAAACTTTACGGGAATTCTATCAAAAACAGGGTAAGAATGCAAGCGAAATATGGAATAGCTATCGGCAGTTAGCACTCAGCCCTGTAAGGGGTTTTGCTTGGGTGTTTCTTCAGCATGTTTATATTCTTTCTGAATCGCGGATTGCACGAATTACACGGATTTTAAGAGGTTTTGGTGGTGTGATGTTGTTAGCCCAAACGGGTGGTAGGAGAAGATAAAAAGAGTAATCGCTCGTTTACGTGTGCCTCAGTTGTGATGGATAAATTTCATGATTGGGGTCCCACCAAAGCAGAAAAGCTGTTCCTTCTATTTCAATCGCCCAGAGTCGCTGCTTCCCAGTTAATCGAAGTGAAACTAACTTCTCTTGGTCATCGTATCTCAGTTCTTTTAGCCGTTTTTGTGCTTCCTTTTCGATTTTGCTGACACTTACCTTGTGGTTCAAGCGGTGGTCCCCTCCTAATATTTCACTCCATTTCTTTGTTTCAAAATTGCGCATTTTCTCCCATATCTCCGCGAAGAAATACGAGCAGTCTACTTTATTCCATCCCCATTGACCATCTTTATCAATCTTTGAAACATCCCATCTCAGATTTTGATTTTGAGTCGTCAACCTAGGATCAGAGGTAGCTTCTTTTTTCCCCTTCGGATTACCTTGTCGTCTGGGTTTTCCTTTACTCATCTTCAAAATCTCCCTCAGCTGGTAGCGAACTATAGTAATCTGCGATTGTGTCTAAAGGTATAACGCTACTACCTCGTACCAAAGGTTGCAGCCCTTTCCTTGCCTGTTTCCAAGGATCTTCCATGTGTGTCAATTCAATTAGCCATTGCGCAGATTTGTCGCCATAATAATCAAGTACGGCATCAACTGTTTCCTGTTGTTCCTGATTCAACAGCCGGGGATTGCCAATTGGCATCTCTGATATTTCGTACATTCCTCGATGATAATCAAATAGTTCTCTGACGACGGGACCATTTGCCCACGCCTCAATATCTTCTTCAAATAGTTGTTTCTCATCCCACACCAATGACCATGCTTGACTGTAATATACCAGTTTCTGGAGTTTCATGGTTGTCATTGTTTCCATCTTCTCCAAGATATAGGCAGCAACGTCGAAGACTTGGATTTGCGGTGGCTCAAGATCCAGCACCTCAGACTCTTCCCAAATTGTCCCTTCTTCTAATCCTTCAAAATCAATATTTTCATCAATCTCCAAATCAAATACTTCTTCAAAATCAAAGTCTGGATCGACTTCAAAATTAAACAGTTCTTCAAAGTCAATATCTGAATCAATCTCCGAATCGAAGGTACTTATAGGTTCTTCATACTCAACCACGTCTTTTGAGAAAACCTTCTCATCTTCAGGAATTGGACTTGTGTCGTGCCATTTGTTCATTCAATACCTCCTTCCAATTCTACATCATAGATTTCAGCAAGGAATTTTACCGCTTCCTCCTTCAATTCCAGTATTGAAGTTTCCGCGATTTTTCCCTTAAACGCAGCTAAATTGCCAATCTGAAAATAAAAATTAAACTTAAAAGTGAATTTCTTATCTTCAAGTCCTATGGTGAAATTAAGAGGATGCTCATTTAACAATAAACGGCGAGTATATTCCTCACCGGTTAATGAGGCACCAAACTGTTCAATTTTTTCTAAATCTTTCGGACATATAAGATTTATCAAATCTTCGTTGACATGGTTCTCGGTAAAGAAGAAGTTAACACCATATCCAGAGACAGGAGTGTGTGGAAGATAATCGGCGAGTTGTAGTGCCAAGTCTTGTATTAGATTTAAGTTTTCGTTTTTGTCTTTTATTGGGATAAAATTTAGTTTGTTTCCTTGCAATAGGATTCTAACGTCCTTGGACGATATTCGTGGCGAAATAAATTGTGGATTAAAACCTTGCGGAAACTGAGCTTGTATGTCTATTGTTAATTTCTCATCTTCCGCAGGGAAAAGATATCTCTTAATCCAGTTCGGATTAAATATATGACTATTCCAACCACCTACAATAACTAGTCCACTGAAGGACTGATCTAATTTCATGAATAATGCCTTTCAAAGTTTTACTTGAATCGTTCGTACAAACGTTCAACTTAGCAACTATCTGATCTTGGGGTTGAACATCTGTAGATCGGTATAGATATACTTATTAAACGATATGTGTATCCATGCCGATTATAGCGTAGAGTAATTATAACACATTTTCACTTAGAAACCAAGTTTTTTCTAAATAGTATGTCTGAAAACGCAACAGAGAACATAATTATGATGTTCTCTCAATACAGCGATCTTAAACGATTCTGCCGCTCTTCCCAATCAGGGAGATACGCAGACATATAACCCTTAAACAATTTACCGTGATTCGGGACGAGCAGATGCACCAATTCGTGGACAATCACAAACTCCGTCAACGCTTCCGGCAAATTCATTTTACGCATTATGAGTCTCCGATGCTTTTTGGATTTCGCGATATGCCTTAACTTCCTGAAAATTTTCATACGGACCATCATAATTTTCCGAAACTAAAAGTCTGTTTCCCCATATTACCCAAATTAATTCACCACCGATTTCAGCTAAAAAACGTTCCAATAAATCTCTGCGTAGATATGTGAAACTCTGTGGGTTTGACCATATATCACCATATTCAAATGATATTGAAGCACGTCTATTGCTATCTTTTTCAAAAAGATCAAAACTCTGAGGTTTTTTATATAAGTTTAAACATTCTGAAATCTCCCTATTAGGTAGAGCAATTGACCGACGTGGATTTGCTGCACTACGAGATTCCTCACAACAGTTATATCTTACCGGAACGAGGACTTCAAAATCTTTATATTCAAACTTTTCTTTATCTACTGTTTTTATTTTGATTTCAAGATTTCTTTCACGTCGTAATTCATTTAGTCTTTGCTTATCATCGTTTTCAATCAGTTTCCTTGTAGTATCCCAAAGTTCAAAATCGTCAATCAAGGATATAGGTTCACCACCACGTGATAGTTCAAACTGTTTTTTGGGGATTGTATATTTTCTAACTAAAAACGAAAATTCTTGCCAGTTGTTCGCTGGATACGTATCACACCAAGGTATTTCACCAGCATAAGTTCTATAGTCTTCTGGAATAAATGGTACGGTGTGTCCATCAATATTCTCTTGTCTTTTCAAGATCTCAACGATTTCATCCACATCTTCAGGTTTTACTATTAGTCCTTGCATCCAAGCAGACATTTTACGACTTGCAGGTTTATCTTCTTGCCCTAAGTGTCCATGCAAAAGCACCCAAGAACCTTGTTCATCCCCAAGTTGGTCAACATTCAAATATGGTGTTAAATCTGGGTGAGATGTCTTCAATACCCATTGTTCTGTAGGTGCTTCACGATCACCTAAAAAATCTTCTCTGACAAAATTATATTCTCGGTGTTCATCGGGAAAACTTGGATCAATATCAGTATTTACAATGTGAGCGTCTTCGGAACCATCTGATAGTAAACCGTTATCTTGTCGAAATCCGGCAAGCTCAAAAAACGCTATCCAAGAATATTTTTTTCCATAGCGATCTATTTTCCTGGGGTGCTCATGATATCTACCAAGATTTGAATTTTCTCTAGAAATCCATTGGTCAATTTCACCGAAATTCTCTAATGAAAATCCCAAATCGTATATTCTCCAATGGACATTTGCCTTAACACGTTTATGTTCACCGGGGGCAGAATCATAGTTTATCAATCCTTTTAGTGTGTAGATATCAAAATCCATGTGTATTGGAGAAGGTACTTCATCGCTCTTTTCGCTTTCGTCCCACTCCCGAATTCCACTATCTGTAAACGGTGGGGTGATGCGTTCACGTTCATCATCTGTTAACAAATCAGGATGATGTATCAAAGCGATATCAATCGTTCGTTTCGCATAATCACGCGCTAAAATGTGTGTTGTTGAATATGGAGCATCAGGCTTGAACATGGTTTCATACAATTGTCTACCATACACTGGTAAGACCTCGTTTGTAAAACTGGGATCCGTAAAGTCGTTTTGTCCTGCCATTGCGATGCCGTAAGTTGCGGCCAGCATCCGCTCAGAAACATAAGGATCGTTAATTGTAAGAGACTTCATGACTAAATCAAAGAATTCTTGAGGGAAACGTCGACCGTACCAATAAAGCGCGCGTGTCGCCTGATCGCGCAATGGACGTACGGTTGACGTGAGTATCCACCTAATATGTTCCGCCAAAAGATGTAAACGTTTCACACTTACTTCAGATATATCTTGATTCTGACAGTTTTCCTCGAAGCGTACCACCGTCCTTTCAAAATTTTCACGGTGAAGTCTTATATGCTCGGACCAACTTAAGTCTCTTTCTGCCATAGACAGTGTCAAAAGTTGATCCGACCAGAATGAAGCGTTAAACGGATGGCCAGGATGACCTACGGTAGATTCTGCTAACTCAAGAAACAACTTCCTATTCTCAGGGAGTTCAAATAGATGAGTTATTAGGTTACTACAATCTTCACTGATATATTGAGGTGAAATTTCAAACAAAGCACGAATTGATAAACTGAATGCAGTTTCATTATCCGAAAGCTCATGAAGAAATTGACCGGTCTTGGCAGGTAGAAGTGCAGCCAGACACCTGCAGATGTCTTCGTGCATCGGATGTAAGATTTGATAGTCTTCGCCAAACAGTAATGCCACTATTTCCTCACTATTCAAGAATCCTTGCAGATCGTCAGCAGCTTGTTCAACCAAGTGTTTTGCAATCAAATAACCACCAAGTAGGTCATAGGTAAAATGCATCACTTCACCAACATCTGCCCAATCTCGATAAACCAACAACCCTTCACTTTCTATAGCACACGTTTTTGATGATCGCCAATCCAAATGTTCACGGGATTGACCGTCTACAATGTGTACCAATTTTTCAAAAGGGATCTCGCGACTCCTATGTTGCCATAAGTAAGCCGCCATCTTGTTCAATGCAGACTGGACTATAATTGTTTTCGGATGAAGACCCAGACGTTCACACACCGCTCGGTTGCATTGGTCCAAGTATTCCTCAAAAACTTCAAAAAGCGTCTGTTCACCACCATAAACTTTTATCTCGGTCTTCCGTTCGCGATTTTTAGTTTCACAGAAAATTTTAAGGTGCAGAGGATGTTCAAATTGCACTAACGGGGCCAACGTGAGATCTGCCTTAATTTTGTAAGCGTTGAAATACTTCTTAATAGCTTCCTGCTTTACTTCGTCAGTGTCAAAACCATAGGCATACATTAAATTTGGTGAATCATTATCTTTCCAAATGAGCTTTTCCCAAATGTACTCTTTTGGAGTGGCAGCTTTCCAAATCGTCTCTTTGTAACTCTCGCGACATGTTGTAATTAAAACAAGGTTCTTTGCCTGTGCGATCTCCTGAACGAGCCCTGTTAGTCCCAATTCCCATATCTTTGAAAAAGTACTGTTATGTACGGATTCATTAAGCCCATCAATTATCAAAGGAATATGGGTATGGTATGCTTCGGCAACTGCCGAGAGTGCTTGCAAAAAGTCGTGCCAATCATAGGATGGTGGGATCCCAAAAATGTTCCGTAACTGCGTCTCAATTGGTTGCTCGGTGGTAAAAAGACTCCCGCGGACAAATAGTGCGGGTAATCCGTTTTTCAATCGATCATCACAGATATTACAAGCAATATGAGTTTTGCCAATTCCAGCATCCCCGAGGATATGTAGATCCGACTTATTAATAAGTCCGAGTTGCCAGATTACAGATGGGAAAAATTTATCCAATAATCTAGCCACAAGATGACGCGGACCATGAACAACCGAGCTTGCATTACGTAAAGCTTGTTTTTCATTTTGTTCTTCATTTTCTTGTTCACCAACGTACTTTATCTGTGATATGCCAGATTCCATTGTAACTTTTTCATAGTTATCAAAAACTTTGCGAAGTTGACCGAACGCGGCCCCCCAGTCTATGGCTTGTGCTGCAGTAAGCTCCTGTTTATCCAGGATCTTTCTGGCTTGTTCAAACTTGTTAATCTGATATTTCTCAGAAGTTAT